>NZ_JAFGZB010000009.1:0-322520 GCF_017947305.1 Pseudomonas sp. MWU347 | reverse complement strand
TTCGTGGCTTCAGATGTTGATTTCGTTTTCATGCAAGCAACTCCGTGAGTGGCAGACAACCCGGCCTGACAGCCTGGCGACAGCGGCAATCCCACCACTCGGTGCTGATAGCTGACTACTGTCAGATCTGACAGTAGCGACAGACGGCATCCGCCACGACCTCCTGATTTTTCAAGCCTTTGGGCAAGTCCGCCCGTTTGCCAGTAAACTCCCCCCTCTTTAGCCGCCCATCATTTCCCCGCGGCCATCACCTGTTTATGTAGCGGAGTCCACCTTGCGTCTGTTCCACACCTCCGACTGGCACCTTGGGCAAAACCTGCATGGCCAGGAGCGCGATTTCGAGCATGCGTGCTTTCTCGAATGGCTGCTGCGCCAACTGCAACTGGCGCAGCCGGATGTGCTGCTGATTGCCGGGGACATCTTTGACACGGTCAATCCGCCGGTCAAAGCCCAGGAACGCCTCTACGATTTCATCGTCAGCGCTCACGAGCAGCAGCCGTTGCTGACCATCGTGATGATCGCCGGCAACCACGATTCCGGCTCGCGCATCGAGCTGCCGGCGCCGTTGATGCGCCGTTTGCGGACCCATGCGCTGGGGCGGGTGTTGTGGCTGGATGACGGCCAGCTCGACGCCGAACGTCTGCTGCTGCCGCTGCCGAATGCCCAAGGCGAGATCGCTGCGTGGTGCCTGGCGCTGCCGTTCCTGCGTCCGGCTGAAGTGACCGGTGCGCATCTGGGCGACAACTATCTGCGCGGTATCGGTCAGGTGCATGAATGGCTGATCGAAGCGGCGAATGCCAAGCGTCAGCCGGGTCAGGCGCTGGTCGCCATCAGCCACGCGCACATGGCCGGCGGTTCGGTCTCGGAAGACTCCGAGCGCAGCCTGATCATCGGTAACGCCGAAGCGCTGCCCGCCAGCCTGTTCGGGCCGAGCATCAGCTACGTCGCCCTCGGCCATTTGCACAAGCCGCAGAAGGTCAACGGTGAAGAACGCATTCGCTACAGCGGCTCGCCGATTCCGCTGTCGTTCTCGGAGATCGGCTATCAGCATCAGATTCTCGACATCACCCTCGATGGCGAAACCCTGGTCAGCGTCGAGCCGAAACTGATCCCGCGCTCGGTCAACCTGCAACGCATCGGCCCGGCGCCGCTGGCGGAGATCCTGCTGCAACTGGCCGACCTGCCGAACATCGATCTGCTCGCCGAAACCCAGCGCCAGCCATGGCTGGAAGTGCGCGTAACCCTCGATGAGCCGCAGCCGGATCTGCGCCATCAGGTGGAAAACGCTCTGCAAGGCAAAGCCGTGCGTCTGGTGCGGATCGCCGCCGAGTACGCCGGCAACCGTGGCGCCGAGGGCAGCGACGACGGCAGCGCGCTGGTCGAACTGGATCAACTCACTCCGCAAGAACTGTTCAGTCGCGCCTGGCTCGACAACTATGGCAACGAGGTCGATGAGCAGACGCTCAAGGACTTCGCCGAACTGCTGCAGGACGTACAGATGGAGGGCGAGCAGCCATGAAGATTCTCGCCATTCGTTTGAAGAACCTCGCCTCGCTGGCCGGGCCGTTCGAGATTGACTTCACCGCCGAACCGTTGGCCAGTGCCGGTTTGTTCGCGATCACCGGGCCGACCGGCGCCGGTAAAAGTACCCTGCTCGACGCCTTGTGCCTGGCGTTGTTCGGCGCCGTGCCGCGCCTGAACAACACTGGCCGTGACGCCAAGGTTCCGGATGCGGACGGCGAAATCGCCACCGGCGACCCGCGCACCTTGCTGCGCCGTGGTACCGGTGAAGGTTATGCGGAGGTGGATTTCGTCGGCGTCGATGGCCGCCGTTACCGTGCGCGCTGGGAAGCCAACCGTGCCCGCGAGAAGGCCGGCGGCAAGTTGCAGGCCAGCCGGCAGAGCCTGCGCGACATCGATCAGGATCAACTGCTCGCCAGCCAGAAAGGCGAATACAAGACCCAACTCGAAGCCGCGCTGGGCCTGAATTTCGAACAATTCACCCGCGCCGTGCTGCTGGCCCAGAGTGAGTTCAGCGCGTTCCTCAAGGCCGACGACAACGACCGCAGCGAACTGCTGGAAAAACTCACCGACACCGCGCTCTACACCCGCCTCGGCCGCCGCGCATTCGACAAGACCAAAGAGGCCCGCGAAGCGCACAAGCTGCTGCAGGATCAGGCCACTGGCGTCACTCCACTGGCCCCCGAAGCCCGCGCCGAGCTGGACGAACGCTTCAACGCTGCCCAGCAGCAATTGAAGTTGCAGCAAGCGCAGCTCAAGCAACTGGAACAACAGCACAGTTGGCTCAAGGATTTGCGCCAGTTGCAGGACGCGCAACAAGCCGCCGCCGAACAATTGCACAGTGCGCAGCAACAGTGGGAAGGTCTGGCCGGCGAGCGCCTGAAACTGACGCGCCTGGAACAACTCGCCCCGCAACGTCACCAGTTCGCGCGCAAGACCGAACTCGATGCGCAACTGACGCCGCTGGCGGCACAGATTGCCGCGCACACCGAACAACACGGCGAACTCAATGAGCGTCAGACGCAACTGGAGCAGGCGCTCGATGCGGCAAAAATCGCCCTGACCGAAGCGCAGCAACGGCACAGCGAAAGCGCCCCGCTGCTGCGTCAGGCTTTCGAAGAGCAGAGCACCCTCGCCCGCCTCGCCAAAGACACCGCCCTCAGCGCCGACGCCCGGCAAGCCGCCGAGCAGGCCTGCACGCAAGGCCAGAGCGCCATTCAAGCCTTGCAGGAAAAACAGGCTGAAGTTGCTGAACGCCTGCAGAAAATGGCCGCCGAGCTCGAACAAAGCGCTCATCTGGCACCGCTCAGCGATGCATGGAATGCCTACCGCGATCGCCTGCAACAGTTGATGCTGATCGGTAATCGACTGAACAAAGGGCAAGCCGAACTGGCGACCCTCGAACAAAATGCAAGCCAAAGCGCCGAAGCGCTGGCCACGCAAAAGCAGCAACTGGAAGTGCTGTTCAAAGAGGCCGGCGCCGAGCCGGATGCCGTCGCCGAGCAGATCGGCATCCTTGGCACTCTGTTACAGGACAACCGCAAACAGCTGCGCGCCATCGAAGACCTGACACGACTCTGGGCCAGTCAGCAGGAGCTGGAAAAACGCGGCGCCGAGCTGCAACAGCGCCTGCTCGATGCACAGCAGGAACGCGAGCGCCTGACCCAGGACGGAGTGAAAACCAAGGCCGAGCTGACCGTCGCCGAACAAACCCTTAACGTCACCCGAGAACTGCTCGAACGCCAGCGTCTGGCGCGCAGTGCCAGTGTCGAAGAGCTGCGCGCGCAGTTGCAGGACGATCAGCCGTGCCCGGTCTGCGGCAGCAACGAGCATCCGTATCATCAGCCGGAAGCGCTGCTGCAAAGCCTCGGCCGGCACGATGAGTCCGAGCAGGCCAGCGCGCAGCAAGCGGTGGATCAGCTCAAGGAAAAACTCACCGAGCTGCGCGCCGACGTCGGTGGCGTGATCGCCCGGCAGAAAGAGCTGTTGCAACAGCAGGAGCAATTGACCGCCCAGCTTCAGGCACTGGCGCCGAGTCTGCAGGCGCATCCGCTGGCGCCTCAGTTGCTCAATCAGGACGCCGACAAGCGTGACGCCTGGCTGACCCGGCAGAACGATCAACTGAATCAGAGCATCACTCAGGACGAACAACGCCAGAGCGCCCTGCTCACCCTGCAACAGGACGCGGCGCGCCTGACCCAGCAACTGCGCAATGCCGAAACTGCGCATCAGCAAGCGGCGCAACACTTGAGCAACCAACAACGCGAACTGAGCAGCGACCGTCAGCGTCTCGACGAAGAGCTCAGCGCGTTCGCCAGTTTGCTGCCAGTCGAAACCCTCGAGGCCTTGCGCATCGAGCCGGCAGCAACCTTCATGCAGCTGGATCGGCAGATTGCCGAACGTCTGGCGCAGGTTGATCAGCAGAAGGAAGAGTTGGCCGAACAGCAACAACGCCAGCAGACGCTGGACAAGGAACAGGATCGCCAGCTCAGCCGCGTCCAGCAGCTGCAAAGCGCCGAGCAGCAATTCAGCGCACTGGCCGAGCAGCAGCAGGCCAGTCAGGCGAAACTGGCGCAACTGTTGGGCGAACACAGCAGCGCCGAGCACTGGCAGCAGCAACTGGAACAGGCTGTGGATCAGGCGCGCAACGCCGAAACCAGCACCGCTGCGGAACTGCAGAGCGTGCGTACGCAACTTGTGCAAATTGGTACCGAACTCAAGGCGCAACAGGAACGCTTACAGGCGCTGCAAAGCGAAGACAGCGACCTGACGCAGAAGATTGCCGACTGGCGCGCACGCCATCCTGAACTGGATGACGGCGGTCTCGAAGACCTGCTGCGCGTCGATGACACGCAGCTCAGCGAATTGCGCCAGCGCTTGCAGCACAACGAAAAAGCCATCGAACAGGCCAAGGTGCTGCTGCAGGAACGTGATCAGCGTCTGGCCGATCATCAGGCGCAGCACAACGGCAATCTCGATGCCGAACAACTTGCCAGCGCCCTCGCCGAGCTGCAGAACCAGTTCAACCTCAGTGAGCAACAGTGCGCCGAACTGCGCGCCGAACAAGCTGAAGATCAGCGCCGGCAGAATGCCAATCAGGCACTCGCGCAGCAGATCGCCGACGCCTATGCCGAGTACCAGCGCTGGGCGCGTCTGAATGCGTTGATCGGCTCGGCCACCGGCGACACCTTCCGCAAGATCGCCCAGGCCTACAACCTCGACCTGCTGGTACATCACGCCAACGTGCAGTTGCGCCAACTGGTCAAACGCTATCGTTTGAAACGCGGTGGCAGCATGCTCGGCCTGCTGGTGATGGATACCGAAATGGGCGACGAATTGCGCTCGGTGCATTCGCTGTCCGGCGGCGAGACTTTCCTGGTGTCGCTGGCCCTCGCCCTGGGGCTGGCATCGATGGCCTCCAGCACGCTGAAAATCGAATCGCTGTTCATCGACGAAGGCTTCGGCAGCCTCGATCCGGAATCGCTGCAACTGGCGATGGATGCACTCGACGGCTTGCAGGCGCAGGGGCGCAAGGTCGCGGTGATTTCCCATGTGCAGGAAATGCACGAACGGATTCCGGTGCAGATTCAGGTACAACGCCAAGGCAACGGTTTGAGCACACTGGAGGTGAAATGAACACGCTGTATTCGTTCCGCCGCTGCCCTTACGCGATGCGCGCGCGAATGGCCCTGCGTTATTCGGGGGTGCCGGTGGAGATTGTCGAAGTCAGCCTCAAGGCCAAACCGGCCGCGATGCTGGCGATCTCGCCCAAAGGCACGGTACCGGTGCTGGATGCGCAGGGTCGGGTGATCGATGAGAGCCTGGAGATCATGCGCTGGGCGTTGGCACAGAATGATCCTGACAACTGGGTGCTTGGCGGTGATTCACGGATTGCCGGGTTGATCGAAGCCAACGATCAGGCATTCAAGGTGCATTTGAACCGCTATAAATATGCCGAGCGTTATCCCGAGCAGCCGATGGAAGTTTATCGGGCTGAGGGGGCGTTGTTTTTGCAGCAGTTGGATGAGTTGCTTGAAGGTCGGGATTATTTGCTGAGTGATCATCCGTGTCTCGCGGATATCGCGTTGCTGCCGTTCGTTCGGCAGTTTGCGCATGTTGATCGCGAGTGGTTTGCGCAGACGCCTTATGTGCGGTTGCAGGCGTGGTTGCAAGGTTTCCTTGAGTCCGAGCTGTTCACGACGATCATGAAGAAGTAACCCGAATTCCTGGTACCGAACTCCTTGTGGCGAGGGGATTCATCCCCGATGGGCGGCGAAGCTGCCTTGAAATCAGACACCTCGGTGTATCAGAATAATCCGGTTCGCCGGGTCTGGGGCCGCTTCGCGGCCCATCGGGGATGAATCCCCTCGCCACAATGGTTCGCTCAATCTAAGCCAGCACGGCGCACATACCGAGTGCCGAGCAATCCACTTCAAACGGCCCAAGGAAATCGACCTCAGCCTTGATCGGCGGATTGCCGGCCAGCAACCCTTGGGAGTTGGCCCGTTCGATATTGTGCGCAATGCTGTGATTGGCCTCTATGGCCCGCGCTAGCGCACCCACCGAGCCTTGGCCGAAGCCGAGCAACGCGGCGCCATTGGTCATCAGTGCCAGCCCGGCGATGACCCAGAGTCTGTAGCCTTTCATGCGCCGCCCACTCCTGCGAGTTCAGCGCGATCAACCAGCACGTCTGCGCGGTGTTCGAACTGGATGCCGGGGTGTGCGACCTGGATCGGTGCGTCGAAGCTGTGTTGGGTTTGCGCGGCGATGCTGACAAACAGCACCAAGGCCAGGTAAAGACCGATGGCCAGGTAGGCGCCGCGCTTGGCTGAAGTAATGATTGAACTGGCCATGATGTGCTCCGTGGGCATGTTTCAGTGCCGTCAGGATCAATCAAAAAAGCCGCGGTAACCACTCAGGGTTTGCCATAGTAAACATCAGCTTGGTTGATTATTTAGCCGGTCTATCTCGGCGTTGAAGGAAACCTATCGAGCGGAGATTTTTCGATCACGCATACGTGTAGGAGCTGCCGAAGGCTGCGATCTTTTGACGTTGAAGATCAAAAGATCGCAGCCTTCGGCAGCTCCTACAGGGAGTTGTTCGAAGCGGGCATTTCAGTGTTGGGCTTTGTGATCCAGTGCGGCATAGAAGTTGGCGCTCTGTTGCAGGTATTTCTGGGTGTAGCTCTGGGTGTGGGATTTTTTGCTGCTGATTTCAGCGTTGGCACTGGCTGGCAATGCAACGGTGGCGGAGATGGCGGAAGCGGCGATGATCGAGAAGAGATTGAAGTTCATGGCGGTAACCCTCGTGTTCGGTTGGCTTACTTTGCCCGGTTGGGCCGTGAAGCAAACTTAACGCTCGAGGGTTGATCGCTTGAAATGCTTTGTAGCATTACCGGATATCAGCGCGATTAATACAACGAGACAGGCCCCGCAAACCGGGGCCTGTGGCTTATTGTCGCACTAGAAACTTCAGATCGCTCGGGGCGTCCATCGGTAGTTTTTGCACGGTTTTGCCGAGCAGACCGGTCTTGGCATCGCGCTCGACGACGACAATTGCGTTGCTCTTCTGGTTGGCGATCAGCAGGAATTTGCCACTCGGATCGAGGCTGAATTCGCGCGGGTGATCACCCTCCACCGAGCGTTTTTGCAGCTCTTTGAGCTGACCGGTTGCCGGATCAATGCTGAACACCAGCAACTGATTGGCGGTGCCACGATTGCTGACGTAGAGGAACTTGCCATCGGCCGACGCATGCAGCGCGGCGGCGGCTTTGTCCGAGGTCGGCTGACCGGCGGCCAGATCGACCATTTGCGTCTGGGTCAGCACGCCGTCGTGGTAGTCGAACACCGCGACCTGCGCGCTCATTTCCATGGTCAGCCAGGCATGCTTGCCGTCGGCACTGAACAGCAGATGACGCGGGCCGCTGCCGGCCGGCAGGCTCACCGAAGCGGTTTTCGCCGGGGTCAGCGGCAGGTCCGGGTTGGCCTTCGGGTCGAACTGGTAGATGAAGACCTTGTCCGCCCCGAGGTCGTTGGAGAACACGTAGCGACCATCCGGCGAGGACACTGTCGAGTGCACGTGGTTCGAGGCCTGACGCTCGGGGTTGACCCGGCTCGCCGGGTGCGCGCTCATCTGCACCACGGGTTTGAGTTTGCCATCGGCGCCGACCGGCAACACCGCGAGGGTGCCGCCCGGATCTTCCACCACCGAATAGTTGCTGACGAACAGATGGCTGGCATCGCCGCTGAGGCTCGAATGGGTCGGCTCGTTGCCCAGGCTCTGCACTTGATTGATCAGGGTCAGAGTGTGGGTCTTCGGATCGATCGAGTAGCTGCTGACGCGGCCGACCGGATCTTTCTGGCCGGGGCCGTTTTCGTTGACCACGAACAGATGCTTCTGGTCTTTGGACAAGGTCAGCCACGACGGGTTTTCGCTCTTGACCACTTGCAGCGGCTTGGCGTCGATCTGCCCGGTGGCGCTATCGAAATTCATTCGATAGATGCCCTGGCTGGTGCCTGCGGTGTAGGAGCCCACCAGCAATTGATAAGTCTCGGCGCTGGCACTGGACAGGCCCATCGCACCGACACTGCCGGCCATCAGCAGCGGCCAGAATTTACGCATGTTCATTGATCATCTTCCTCGTCGTCGCTGCTGCTGACTACATCACCAAGGCAGACCAGACGGTGCTCGCCGGTGGTTTTGGTGTCGCTGGCGTAGCCAATGATCAGCCAGCTCTGCAGGTCTTCGTCAAACGTCGCCGCCGTAACCTGCGCCGGGGTGAACTCCCAATGCTTGGCCGTGCGGCCATCGATGCATTCGATGTGCAGGTTGTCGTCTTCGTCGAGGGCGAATTCGAAGGCATGCAAGCCGTCGATTTCGACCATGCCGCAGTGTTCGAGGGCGTTGAGAAGGGTTTGGGCAGTCATGGCAAACAGTCTTTCTTAGGGGGGAAAGGGCCAATGATAGCTCATTGTCGCTGGAGATCCCTGTGGGAGCGGGCTTGCTCGCGAAAGCGGTGTGTCAGGCAATCAATCACTGACTGAAAGAATGCCTTCGCGAGCAAGCCCGCTCCCACAGGGGGTGTGCGGCGCGATTTACAACGCGTCGCGCGAGGGCTTGCCGTCTACCAGCCGCTGAATGCGCAACGGATTGCCATTCTTCAGCGGTTCCGGCAGCAAGCTGTCGGGGTAATTCTGGAAGCACAACGGGCGCAGGAACCGGTCGATCGCCAGCGTCCCCACCGACGTTCCGCGCGCATCGGATGTCGCCGGATACGGCCCGCCATGCACCATCGAGTCACACACCTCGACCCCGGTCGGATAACCATTGAGCAGGATCCGCCCGACCTTCTGTTCGAGCAGCGGTGTCAGCTCCGGGAAGCGTTCGAAGTCGACCAGTTCGCCGATCATCGTCGCCGTCAGCTGTCCATGCAGCCCCAACAGCGCGGCGCTGAGCTCGGCCTTGTCGGCCACTTCGACGATCACCGTGGTCGGGCCGAACACTTCTTCCTGCAGCACTTCATCGCCGTTGATCAACAGGCTGACGTCTGCCTTGAACAGTTGCGGCTGCGCCTGACTGCCCTGCTGCGGA
This sequence comes from Pseudomonas sp. MWU347, assembly GCF_017947305.1. Classification (NCBI taxonomy): domain Bacteria; kingdom Pseudomonadati; phylum Pseudomonadota; class Gammaproteobacteria; order Pseudomonadales; family Pseudomonadaceae; genus Pseudomonas; species Pseudomonas sp. MWU347. The sequence goes on along the minus strand of NZ_JAFGZB010000009.1, from coordinate 313,409 downwards.
TTACCCGCCAGATGCTTGATGCCGGAATGCGCCAGCAACTTTTGCAGACCTTTGCCATAGCTGCCGAGGGTGCCGGCGTTGAGCATGGTCTGCGCCGGTTGGTCGCCAATCAGCCCGGCGACTTGCTGGACGAAGGCGCTGAACTGCGGCGAGCGGATACCGATGACCAATCCCGGATTGGTGCAGAACTGGCCGCAGCCCTGCACCACTGAAGCGGTCAGATCGCGGGCAATGGTTTCCGAGCGCTCAGCCAAGGCTTGGGGCAGAACGATCACCGGGTTGATGCTCGACATCTCGGCGAACACCGGGATCGGTTGCGGCCGCGCCGCCGCCATGTCGCACAGTGCCCGACCGCCCTTGAGCGAACCGGTGAAACCGACTGCCTGAATCGCCGGATGCTTGACCAGCCATTCGCCAACGCCACCGCCGTAAATCATGTTGAACACGCCTGCCGGCATCGCGGTTTTTTCGGCGGCACGAATCAGTGCGTCGGCAACAAGTTCAGCGGTTGCCATGTGGCCGCTGTGGGCCTTGAACACCACTGGGCAACCGGCGGCCAGCGCCGCAGCGGTATCGCCACCGGCCGTGGAGAACGCCAACGGAAAGTTGCTCGCACCGAACACGGCCACCGGGCCGAGACCGATGCGGTATTGGCGCAGATCCGGGCGCGGCAACGGCTGGCGATCCGGCAATGGCAAATCGATTCGCGCGCCGTAGAAATCTCCGCGCCGCAGGACTTTGGCGAACAGGCGCATCTGCCCGCTGGTGCGCCCGCGCTCGCCCTGAATCCGCCCCGCAGGCAGCGCGGTTTCGCGGCAGACCAGCGCGACGAACTCATCACCCAAGGCATCCAGTTCATCGGCAATCGCGTCGAGAAATTGCGCGCGGCGTTCGCCGCTGAGGCTGCGATAAGCGGGGTACGCTGCGGCGGCGGCTTTGGCGGCAGCATCGACTTCGGCTTCAGTCGCTTGAATGAAATCGTACGGCAGCTGTTCGCCAGTAGTCGCGTCGACGCTTTGCAGTTTGACATCGCCTGCTGCGCTGCGCTGTCCGCCGATGTAGTTGTGGCCAAGAATCTGAGTCATGGGAGCTCCTTAAAGGGTGCCGATGCTGTCCGGTTGAAAAGCCGCTGCTGCCGGAGCGATGCCGTTGACCAGCGGTGCGCCGAATTCGGCCTGGCTGATTTCAAACCGGTCGCCCGGTTGGGTGCGGATGCCATCGGCGAACGACAGGGTCGCGGTGCCGAAAAAGTGGATGTGCACGTCGCCAGGACGCAGGAACTGGCGGTATTTGAAGTGGTGGTATTCGAGGTTGGCGAGGCTGTGGCACATGTTGGCCTCGCCGCTGAGAAATTCGTTTTGCCACAGCACTTCGCCGTTACGCAGGATGCGACTGGTGCCGGCCAGATGCTGCGGCAATTCACCGGTGCGCAGTTCCGGGCCGTAGCTGCAACTGCGCAGTTTCGAGTGGGCCAGGTACAGGTAGTTCTTGCGTTCCATGACGTGGTCGGAGAATTCGTTGCCCACTGCGAAACCGAGGCGATACGGTTTGCCGTCGTGGCCGATGACGTAGAGCCCGGCCATTTCCGGTTCCTCGCCGGCATCCTCGGCAAACGGTGGCAACGGAAAGGCCTCGCCCGGACGCACAACGATGCTGCCGTCGCCCTTGTAGAACCATTCTGGCTGCACGCCCGCCTGCCCCGCCGCCGGTTTGCCACCCTCCACGCCCCATTTGAAGATGCGCATGGTGTCGGTCATTTGCGCTTCGTCGCCGGCCTGCTGGTGCATCTTGTCCCGCGCCGAAGCGCTGCCCAGGTGCGTCAGGCCGGTACCGCTGACCAGCAAGTGCGCCGGGTCCGGGTGATCCAGCGGTGGCAGGATGCGCCGGTCTTTGAGCAACTGCGCATAGTCATGACTGATGCCCAGGCCGTGGGTTTGTACTTGCTGCTCCAGAGTGCCGCCGGCCTCAATCGCGGCCAGCGCGAGATCGCGTACGCTGCGGGCGTCCTGCACTTCGCGGATCAGCCCGTTGTCGACCACGCCGACGCGGCGCTCGCCGTTAATCAATTCGAATTGAACCAGATGCATATGTCCTCTCCTGTAAACCAGTCTTGAGTTCGAGGCCGATCCATTGTGGGAGCGAGCTTGCTCGCGAAAGCGGTGTGTCATTCAACGATGAGGGTGGCTGACCCACCGCATTCGCGAGCAAGCCCGCTCCCACATGGGTTCCATGTTGTTCTGCAGATTCAGGTTCGGGTGGCACCGCGTGCACTGGCGGCGAACTGCTCGACCGGCAGCACGTGTTTGCGCTCAAGCACGCGGTAGACGATTCCGGTAAGAATCAAACCGAACACCATCACCCCACTGAGGAAATACAGCCCCGAAGCCAGATTCCCGGTGTATTCCTTCAACGCCCCGATCACGAACGGCCCGATATACCCGCCGAGGTTGCCCACCGAGTTGATCAGCGCGATCCCCGCCGCCGCACTCGCACCGGCAAAAAACCGCCCGGGCAAGGTCCAGAACACTGCCGTGCAGGAGAACAGCGCGAACGCCACCAGGCACAGCGCCGCCAGTTGCGCCACCGGCAGGGTCAGCCACGCGCTGAAGAACAGGCCCAGCGCGCCCAGTACATAAAGCACCGCCAGATGGCCGTAGCGATCATTCATGCGGTCGGAGCTGCGCGGCACGATCAGCAGACCGACGATGCCAAAGATGTACGGCACCGCCGAGACGAAACCGGTCACCAGATCGCTGCCGCCGAACTGTTTGATCAGCGTCGGCAGCCACAGGCCGAGGCCATAAATACTCAGGGTCACCGGCAGGTAAAACAGCGCCAGCAGCAACACGCGTTTGTCTTTGAGCGCATGCAGCGGGTTGCCGTGACGGGTCTGGCCGTATTCCTGAAGATCCTTTTTCAGTTCGCCGGTCAGCCAGTCTTTCTCGGCCTGATCCATCCACTTCACGTTCTGCGGGCCGTCGGGCAGCCAGCGCAATACCGGCCAGGTCAGGAGGATCGCCGGGGTGCCGATGACGATGAACAGCCACTGCCAGCCGTGCAGACCGAGGATGCCGTCCATGCCCAGCAAGCCGCCGGATACCGGGCCGGTGATCATCATCGCGATGGGTTGCGAGAGGATGAACAGGCCGAGGATCTTGCCGCGATGGCGCACCGGGAACCATTGGGTGATGTAGTAGAGAACGCCGGGGAAGAACCCCGCCTCCGCCGCGCCGAGCAGAAAGCGCATCACGTAGAAACTGTGCGGGCCCTGGACGAACGCCATGCCGATGGTGATTGCGCCCCAGGTGATCATGATCCGCGCGAACCAGCGCCGCGCACCGAAGCGCTCAAGCATCAGGTTGCTGGGGATTTCGAGAAGAAAGTAGCCGATGAAAAACAGCCCGGCACCGAGACCGTAGGCCGCATCACCGATGCCGATGTCGGCGCCCATGTGCAGTTTGGCGAAGCCGACGGCGGAGCGATCCACATAGGCGATCAGGTACAGCAGGATCAGGAAGGGAATCAGTTTCAGCGTGATGCGGCGAACAAGCCGCAGTTCCTGGCTCATGGGATCGGTCTCCGATTGTTGTTTTTATGGAACCTCGGGGGACGCCTCTCGCGGAAAACCGCCAGGGCCAATCCCTCCGTCGAAAACGACTATATAGTAATACTAATTACCCAACAACACTTCCAAAGCGGCGATTTTGCGCTTATGTTTAGCCGTGACTCGCAAACAATAGTCTTACAATAAGAGAATCGATCATGTCTGAGAAGAAACCCACCCTGCGCTCGGCCCAATGGTTTGGCACTGCCGACAAGAACGGCTTCATGTACCGCAGCTGGATGAAGAATCAGGGCATCGCCGACCACCAGTTTCATGGCAAGCCGATCATCGGCATCTGCAACACCTGGTCGGAACTGACCCCGTGCAACGCGCATTTCCGCCAGATCGCGGAGCACGTCAAACGCGGGGTGATCGAGGCTGGTGGCTTTCCGGTGGAATTCCCGGTGTTCTCCAATGGCGAGTCGAACCTGCGCCCGACCGCCATGCTCACCCGCAACCTGGCGAGCATGGACGTCGAAGAAGCGATTCGCGGCAACCCGATTGACGGCGTGGTGCTGCTGACCGGCTGCGACAAAACCACCCCGGCGCTGCTGATGGGCGCGGCCAGTTGCGACGTGCCGGCGATCGTCGTCACCGGCGGGCCGATGCTCAACGGCAAGCACAAGGGCAAGGACATCGGCTCCGGCACCGTGGTCTGGCAGCTCAGCGAACAGGTCAAGGCCGGCACTATCACCATTGACGACTTCCTCGCGGCCGAGGGCGGCATGTCACGCTCGGCGGGCACCTGTAACACTATGGGCACCGCGTCGACCATGGCTTGCATGGCCGAAGCACTGGGCACGTCCCTGCCGCACAACGCAGCGATTCCGGCGGTGGATGCGCGGCGTTATGTGCTGGCGCACATGTCCGGCATGCGCGCGGTGGAGATGGTGCGCGAAGACTTGCGCCTGTCGAAGATCCTGACCAAGGAAGCCTTTGAAAACGCCATTCGGGTCAACGCGGCTATTGGCGGTTCGACCAACGCGGTGATCCACTTGAAAGCCATCGCCGGGCGCATCGGTGTCGAGCTGGATCTGGACGACTGGACGCGTATCGGGCGCGGCATGCCGACCATTGTCGACCTGCAACCGTCCGGGCGTTTCCTTATGGAAGAGTTTTACTACGCCGGCGGCTTGCCGGCGGTGCTGCGCCGTCTCGGCGAGGCTAATCTGATCCCCAATCCGGATGCCCTCACCGTCAACGGTAAATCGCTGGGCGAAAACACCAAGGACGCGCCGATCTACGGCGAGGACGAAGTGATCCGTACCCTTGACAATCCGATCCGCGCTGACGGCGGTATCTGCGTGCTGCGCGGCAACCTGGCGCCGCTCGGTGCGGTGCTCAAGCCGTCCGCCGCTACGCCTGAGCTGATGCAGCATCGTGGCCGTGCGGTGGTGTTTGAAAACTTCGACATGTACAAGGCGCGGATCAATGATCCGGAACTGGATGTCGATAAAGATTCGATTCTGGTGATGAAAAACTGCGGGCCGAAGGGTTATCCGGGCATGGCCGAGGTCGGCAACATGGGCTTGCCGGCCAAGCTGCTGGCGCAGGGTGTGACCGATATGGTGCGCATTTCTGATGCGCGAATGAGCGGCACCGCGTACGGCACGGTGGTGTTGCACGTCGCCCCGGAAGCGGCAGCCGGCGGGCCGTTGGCGGTGGTGCAGGAAGGCGACTGGATCGAGCTGGATTGCGCCAGCGGGCGTTTGCATCTGGATATTCCGGATGCCGAACTGGCGGCGCGCATGGCAGATCTGCAACCACCGCAGCAGCTACTGGTCGGCGGCTATCGTCAGCTGTATATCGACCATGTGCTGCAGGCGGATCAGGGCTGTGACTTCGACTTCCTGGTGGGTTGCCGAGGGGCGGAAGTCCCGCGTCATTCTCACTGACACCGCAGATCTACTGTAGGAGTGAGCCTGCTCGCGATAGCGGTCCGCCAGTTGGTATCGATGCTGACTGACACACCGCCATCGCGAGCAGGCTCACTCCTACATTTGCTATGCATCAGCCTCAAGATCGCCGCACGCCTGCTATGATGCGCGGCATCTCCATCGCTCAGGATCGCGCCGTTCCCCATGGATTACCGCAAACCTTCCGACCGTAAAAGCATGCACTCGCGCATTGTCCAGGAACTGGGCATGCAGATCGTCTCCGGACGTTTTTTGCCCGACGACAAACTGCCCGCCGAAGCGCTGTTGTGCGAGGAATACGCGGTGAGCCGGCCGGTGTTGCGCGAAGCCACGCGGGTGCTGGTGGCCAAGGGGCTGGTGTATTCAAAACCGCGCGTCGGTACGGTGGTCAAGGCCCGTCGCGAGTGGCACATGCTCGACCCGGACGTGCTGCACTGGCTGATGCAAAGCAGTCCGCAGAATGAATTCTTCAATGTGCTGACCAGCGTGCGCAGCATCATCGAACCGGCCGCTGCCGCCCTCGCCGCCCAGCACGCGACAGAGGCCGACATCGCCGCCATCGGCGAAGCCTATCAGCGCATGGAATCAGCGCCGACGCCGGAAGCCTTGCTGCAACCGGATCTGGACTTCCACAGCCGCATCGCCGACGCGACCCATAACGATCTGCTGGCGAACCTGTGCAACATGCTTTCGGTGGCGATTGCCGAGGCGTTGAAGCATTCGAATCAACGGCCGAATCTGCATGAACTGGCGTTGCCGCGGCACAAGGCGATTCTCACCGCAATTGAGAACCGTGATGCCCTTGGCGCCCGCCACGCGACGCTGGTTCAGCTGGATGATGCGCGCAGTGCCTTGAGTGTTGTGCTTGGGGCGGATCTTTCGTAAGCCTTGAGACCGCTTGCCCTCACCCTAGCCCTCTCCCCGAGGGAGAGGGGACCGATCCGGGAATATTGACGACCTACACCGACGTGAACGATTTGCTTTGAATCCATAATCGGCTGGTATCTCAAATCTCATGATTTGCTGTGAATCCATAATCGATTCGGTATTTCCAGGTCGATGTATCAAGCCGCACACCTCGGTCAGTCCCCTCTCCCTCTGGGAGAGGGCTAGGGTGAGGGGCTTTTGATCTTGACTCATAAAAAAGCCGCAACCCTAAGGTTGCGGCTTCGTCGTTTCAGGCATCCGGATCAGTGGGCGAACAACGAATTGCCCTTCTGCCCCGCCAGCTTTTCCGGTTTGATCAGGAACTTCGCCAGCGCCGGCAGCAGCCACAGCGCACCGAACATGTTCCACAGCAGCATGAAGGTCAGCATCAGGCCCATGTCGGCCTGGAACTTGATCGCCGAGAAGATCCAGGTGCACACGCCAATCGCCAGGCACAGACCGGTGAACAGCACCGCTTTACCGGTGGATTTCAGGGTCTGGTAATAGGCTTCCTGCAACGGCAGCCCGGCGCGCAGGAAACTTTCCAGTCGGCTGTAGATGTAGATCCCGTAGTCCACGCCAATCCCCACACCCAGCGCCACCACCGGCAGGGTCGCGACCTTGACGCCGATGCCCATGAACGCCATCAGCGCGTTGCCCAGGACCGAGGTCAGCACCAGCGGCAGGACGATGCACAGGGTCGCCGCCCATGAACGGAAGGTGATCATGCACATCACCGCGACGCAGATGTACACCAGGATCAGGATGGTCAGTTCGGCCTGTTTGATCACTTCATTGGTGGCCGCTTCGATCCCGGCGTTACCGGCGGCGAGGATGAATTCAAGACCGTCCTTGTTGTTGGCCTTGGCGAATTCCTGCACCGCGTGTACCGCACGGTCGAGGGTTTCGGCCTTGTGGTCGTTGAGGAAGATCAATACAGGCGCCAGCGAACAGCTGTTGTTGTACAGGCCGTCGGCGCGGGCGATCGAGTTGTTCAGCACATCCGGGTTGCGCGACAGGGTTTCCCATTTCAGGTTGCCCTCGTTCATGCCCTTGATCATCTGCTTGGACACGGTCACCAGTGAGATCGCCGACTGCACGCCCTCGGTGTTCTGCATCTTCCACATCAGTTCGTCGATCGGTGCCATCGCTTCGTAGCGCGAGCAGCCTTCGGTGGCGGTCTTGACCATCACCACCAGCACATCGGAACTGGTGGAATAGTTGTTGATGATGAAATTGTTGTCCTTGTTGTAGCGCGAGTCCGGGCGCAGCTCCGGCGCACCCTGATCGAGGTCGCCGATTTTCAGGTTCTGGCTGTACCAGAGGCCGCCGCCGAAAGCGATCAGCGCCAAGGCGATGGAGATCGGTGCGACTTTCGGGCTGGCGAAGTTCGACAGGAAGCGCCAGAACGGATGTTCGCGATTCGCGTCCTTCTTGCTCTTGGCGATGGCGCGCTTGCTGATGCCGACATAGGAAATCGCTACCGGCAGCAGGATCAGGTTGGTGAACACGATCACCGCCACGCCGATGGACGCGCCGATTGCCAGCTCGCGGATCACGCCGATGTCGATGATCAGCAGAGTGATGAAGCCGACGGCGTCGGCGAGAATCGCGATCATCCCCGGCAGGAACAGTTGCCGGAAGGTACGCCGCGCCGCAGTCAGGGCGTTGTCCGCCTCACTCGATTGCAGGGCGATACCGTTGATCTTCTGCACGCCGTGGGAAATGCCGATGGCGAAGATCAGGAACGGCACCAGCATCGAGTACGGATCCAGCCCGAAACCGAAGAAGTGCATCAGCCCGAGCTGCCAGACCACCGCCACCAGTGTGGTGCTCAACACCGCCACGGTACTGCGCAGGCAGTTGGTGAACCACAGCAGCAGGATCAAGGTGATGACGAAAGCGATGCCGAAGAACATCACCACCATCACCAGCCCGTCGATCAGGTCACCGACCTTCTTGGCGAAACCGACGATGTGGATCTTGACGTTGGGGTTCTGCGCTTCGAACTTGTTGCGGATCTTGTCTTCGAGTTCATGGGAGAACTGGCGGTAGTCCAGCGCCAGCAGCTTGCCCTGATCCTGCGGGTCCGGGTAGGACTCCAGCAGCGGGATGTCGACGATGCTCGACTTGAAGTCATTGGACACCAAACGCCCGACCTGCCCCGACTTTAGGACGTTGTTGCGCAGCATGTCGAGGCTGTCCGGCGAGCCGTCGTAGCTCTGCGGAATCACTTCACCGCCGGCAAAACCTTCCTCGGTCACTTCGGTCCAGCGTACGCTCGGACTCCACAGCGACTTGAGGCCGGAACGGTCGACGCCGGAGATGTAGAACACCTCGTCGTTGATCTGCCGCAGGGTCTCCATGTACTCCTTGGAGAAGATGTCGCCGTCTTTGGCTTCCACCGAAATCCGTACGGTGTTGCCCAGGTTCGCCAGATCGTTGCGGTGCTCCATCATCTTCTCGATGAACGGATGCTTGAGCGGGATCATTTTTTCGAAACTGGTGGATGGGCGGATCAGCGTGGCCTGCCAGAACAGGAAGATGCTGACCACCAGGCAGATCAAGATCACGGCCGGGCGGTTGTTGAAAATCAGACGTTCGAGGAACGTCGCTTTGTCCTGCTGAGGAGTGATCAAGGAAGTCATAGCCCCGCCTTCTTATTATTGATCTCGGCGCCGTTGGGCTGCGTGGTGTGCACGCCGCCCTGCCCGGTCAGAATCAGATTGCCGTCGCCGGCCGCAGTGACCGAGGACAGCGAGATGCGGTCCGGGCGGTTGAACACGCTGAAGGTTTCGCCGTTGTCGCTGCTGCTGATCACCGAGCCGCCGTTGCCGACGATCACAATCGAGCCATCCGCGAGCAGGGTCGCGCCGGACAGACCGAACTCCAGCGCACCGCGCGCGGCCTTGAGTTCGACCTGCTGCCAGGTGCTGCCGAAATCGCTGGAGCGGTAGAGGTTGCCGCGCAGGCCGTAGGCCAACAGAGTCTGCGCCTGCGCGGTGCCGATCACGCCGAACAGCGAGCCTTGATACGGGCCCTGGATTTTCTCCCAGGTCTGGCCCCAGTCCGGGGAGCGGAACATGCTGCCCTGCTCGCCGACGATGAACAGCCCGGCGTCCTTGACGGCGGCGATGGCGTTGAGGTGGAACTGATCCTGATTGTCGAGGCGGTCGCTGACGTCTTGCCAGTTCTTGCCGCCGTCGGTGGTTTCCAGCAGCGCACCGTAAGCACCGACCGCAACACCGTGATTAACGTCCTGGAACCAGACGTCGAGCAGCGGTGCTTCGCGCTTGAGGTCTTCGAACTGTTTGCTCCAGGTCAGGCCGCCGTCTTCGCTGGCGAGAATCTGCGCGTCGTGACCGACCGCCCAGCCGTGCTTGTCGTCGACGAAATACACCGCCGTCAGCAGTTGCCGGGTCGGCACCTTGGCCTGGGTCCAGGTCTTGCCCTGGTCATCGGAATAGAGAATGTGCCCGCGATCACCCACCGCCACCAACCGGGTGCCGGCGTGGACAACATCGAGTATCAGGCTTTTGGCGGCTTTGGCCGATTCGGTGGAATACACCCCGTCGGCGGGCGCTTCGGCGGCCAGCACGGGTGCCGACAAGGCAGCACAGCCCAGCAGTGTGAGGGCTGTGGCCAGCAACGCGGTGTTGCGAAACGCCGGCGGGCGGCAACGACTCATAGACCTTCCCCTATTTATTATTGTTAGGCCATTGGGCCTTAGGGCGCCGCAAGGGTGCTCGTGGTAACTGACAGGTCACAAGCATAGCCGTGAAACCCGCAGTCCAGAGCGCCTTGGGAAGCTGGCTCATCCTATCGGGCTTTGGAAACGTCTGACAATCGGCGCCACGTTATCTTTTGTTAACCGGATGACCCTCCTGTCAGCGGTGATTTCCATCGTGGGAGGGGGCTTGCTCCCGAAGGCGCTGTGTCAGGCACCCGAGATGTCGACCGATCCACCGCTTTCGGGAGCAAGCCCCCTCCCACAGGGTGTAATGGTGTTTGTGAGATTGGGGCTGGCAGTGAATACACCGCCATTCGCCGGATGGATGCGGCAAATCTTGCGTGAGGGACTTGCACGATCGGTATTATGGTATACCATCAGACGCACAGACACTCTCAATCCCCCTACGGAGCAGCTCATGAGTTTCGAAATTCGCAAGATCGTCAGCTATGTCGAAGAAACCTTCATCGAAGGCGGCAAGGTCACTGACAAGCCAGTGACCATGGTCGGGCTGGCTGTGGTGATGAAGAACCCGTGGGTCGGTAACGGCTTCGTCGAGGATTTGAAACCGCAGATCCGCGCCAACTGCTCCGACCTCGGCGCCATGATGGTCGAGCGTCTGGTGGGCATCATCGGCGGCGCCGAGAAGATCGAGGCGTACGGCAAAGCGGCAGTGGTCGGCGCCGACGGCGAGATCGAACACGCCTCGGCGGTGATCCACACCCTGCGCTTCGGCAATCACTACCGCGAAGCGGTCAAGGCCAAGAGCTACCTGAGCTTCACCAACAAGCGCGGCGGCCCGGGCACCTCGATCCAGATCCCGATGATGCACAAGGACGACGAAGGGCTGCGTTCGCACTACATCACCCTGGAAATGCAGATCGAAGACGCGCCGCGTGCCGACGAAATCGTCGTGGTGCTCGGTTGCGCCGACGGTGGTCGCCTGCACCCGCGCATCGGCAACCGCTACATCGATCTGGAAGAACTGGCCGCCGAAAAAGCCCAGTAATCACAATAAAAAGGCATTGCAGGAGCGCTCCATGATTCGGCTCACCGCTGAACTCACCCCGGCTGGCACCAGTTACCTGGCGACCGGCCAAGGCCAGCCCGTGGTCTTGATCCACGGCGTGGGCCTGAACAAAGAAATGTGGGGCGGCCAGATCGTTGGCCTGTCTGCCCAATACCGGGTGATCGCCTACGACATGCTCGGCCACGGCGCCAGCCCGCGCCCGGCCAGCGGCACCGGCCTGCTCGGTTATGCCGATCAGTTGCTGGAGCTGCTCGATCACCTGAATCTGCCCCAGGCAGCGGTGATCGGTTTCTCCATGGGCGGACTGGTGGCACGGGCGTTTGCCCTGCACTACCCGGAGCGCCTGCAAAGCCTGGTGGTGCTTAACAGTGTGTTCAACCGCAGCGAAGAACAGCGTGCCGGGGTTATCGCCCGGACCGCGCAGGCGGCCGAACACGGGCCGGATGCCAACGCCGAAGCGGCGCTGTCACGCTGGTTCAGCCGTGAATATCAGGCGGCCAACCCGGCGCAGATCGCGGCCATTCGCCAGACCCTGGCCGGCAACGATCCGCAGGGTTACCTGACCACCTACGAATTGTTCGCGACCCAGGACATGTACCGCGCCGACGACCTGGGCAGTATTCAGGCACCGACGCTGATCGCCACCGGCGAACTCGACCCCGGTTCCACCCCGGAAATGGCCGAGCAACTGGCCCGACGCATCCCCGACGCGAAGGTTGCGGTGCTGCCCGAGCAACGGCATATGATGCCGGTAGAGTCGCCGCGCCTGGTCAACCAGACGCTGCTGGAATTCCTCGAATACGCACACTCCCGACAAAACCCTATAAAGGGGATCGTTGCATGACACTCGCACGCTTCCAGATGTGCATCGGCGGAGAATGGGTCGACGCCCTCTCCGGCAAGACCTTCGAAAGCCTCAACCCGGCCAGCGCGCAAGCCTGGGCCGAACTGCCTGACGCCGGTGAAGCTGACGTCGAACGCGCCGTGCAAGCGGCGCAGACGGCTTTCGACAGCCCGGCCTGGCGCGGCCTCACCGCCACCGCACGCGGCAAACTGCTGCGCCGTCTCGGTGACCTGATCGCAGAAAACAAGGAACAACTGGCGCAGTTGGAAAGCCGCGACAACGGCAAACTGATCCGCGAAACCCGTGGTCAGGTCGGCTATCTGCCGGAGTTCTTCCATTACACCGCAGGCTTGGCCGACAAGCTCGAAGGCGGCACCCTGCCGCTGGACAAGCCCGACCTGTTTGCCTACACCGTGCACGAAGCGATGGGTGTGGTTGCCGCGATCATTCCGTGGAACAGCCCGCTGTACCTGACCGCGATCAAACTGGCCCCGGCCCTCGCCGCCGGCAACACCATCGTGATCAAGCCTTCCGAACACGCCTCGGCGACCATCCTTGAGCTGGCACGTCTGGCCCTCGAAGCCGGGATTCCGCCGGGCGTGGTCAACGTTGTCACCGGTTACGGCCCGAGCACCGGCGCCGCCCTCACCCGTCATCCGCTGATCCGCAAGATCGCCTTCACCGGCGGCGCGGCCACGGCCCGGCACGTGGTGCGCAGCAGCGCCGAAAACTTCGCCAAACTGTCGCTGGAACTGGGCGGCAAGTCGCCGAACATCATCTTCGCCGACGCCGATCTGGACAGCGCGATCAACGGCGCGATTGCCGGGATCTATGCGGCCTCGGGCCAGAGCTGCGTGTCCGGCTCACGTTTGTTGGTGCAGGACGAAATCTACGACGAGTTCGTCAACCGCCTGGTCGAACGCGCCCAGCGCATCCGCATCGGCAACCCGCAGGAAGATCACAGCGAAATGGGTCCGATGGCCACTGCGCAGCAACTGGCGGTGGTCGAAGGGCTGGTGGCCGATGCCATCGCTGAAGGTGCGCGGTTGCGCACGGGCGGCAAGCGTCCGGCGGATCTGGGTGACGGCTGGTTCTACGAGCCGACGCTGTTCGAGTGCGACCGCAACTCGATGAAGATCATGCAGGAAGAAGTCTTCGGCCCGGTGGCATCGGTGATTCGCTTCAAAGACGAAGCCGAGGCGCTGGCAATCGCCAACGACTCGCAGTTCGGCCTCGCCGCCGGCATCTGGACACGCGATCTGGGCCGCGCCCATCGCCTGGCGCGGGATGTGCGCTCGGGGATCATCTGGGTCAATACCTACCGTGCGGTGTCGGCGATGGCGCCGATCGGCGGCTTCAAGAACAGTGGCTATGGACGCGAAAGCGGCATCGATTCGGTGCTGGCCTACGCCGAACTGAAAACGGTGTGGATCAATCTCTCTCAGGCCCCGATGCCTGATCCGTTTGTGATGCGCTAGGAGTCCTGCGACATGATCGAACCCGGCATTTACAAAGACGTCATGAGCTCGTTTCCGTCCGGAGTCACGGTGGTCACCACCCTCGACCCGGAGGGCGGCATCGTCGGCATCACCGCCAGCGCCTTCAGCGCGCTGTCGATTGATCCGGCGCTGGTGCTGTTCTGCCCCAACTACGCTTCCGACACCTACCCGGTGCTGCGCGACAGCAAGAAGTTCGCGATCCATTTGCTGTCCGCCGACCAGACCGCTGAAGCCTACGCCTTCGCCGGTAAAGGCAAGGACAAGGCCAAGCACATCGAGTGGCATTTGAGCGAACTCGGTAACCCGATCCTCGCCAAGGCCACAGCAATCATCGAGTGCGAGTTGTGGCGAGAATACGACGGTGGTGATCACGCGATCATTGTCGGCGCAGTGAAGAACCTGATCCTGCCCGAGCAACCGGTGACACCGATGATTTATCACAAGGGCAAGCTCGGGCCGTTGCCAACCCTGGCCTGATGGATACATAGATCCCACTGTGGAACTGCCCATTGTGGTGAGGGGATTTATCCCCGACCGGCTGCGAAGCAGTCGTAAGATCCTTGCACGCGGTGTGTCTGGCAATTCGCGGTTGCAGGTTTGGGGGCGCTTCGCACCCCGTCGGGGATAAATCCCCTCACCACAGGTTTCATTCCAAAAGGGGGTCTCTGTTGTGAGGAGGAATGATGAGTAACGAAAAGTACGAAAAAGGCCTGAAGATCCGCACCCAGGTGCTGGGCGAAGCCTACGTGCAGCGTTCAATAGAGAACGCCGACGACTTTACCCGCCCGTTGCAGGAAATGGTCACCGAATACTGCTGGGGCCATGTCTGGGGGCGTGAGGGTTTGTCGCTCAAGGAGCGCAGCATGATCAACCTGGCGATGATCTCGGCGCTCAACCGCCCGCACGAACTCAAGCTGCATGTGCGCGGCGCCTTGCGTAACGGCCTGAGTCGTGAGCAAATACGCGAAATTCTGCTTCAGGTCGGTATTTATTGCGGCGTCCCGGCAGCCGTGGACAGTTTCCGGCTCGCCCGTGAAGCCTTCGCCGAAGCCGACGCCGAGGCCTCCAGTTAACCCCTCGGCTGTTTTGATGCCCGTCTGGCATGGACAGCCACAGTAAAGAGCGGACCCCATGAAACGCCAGCCACTCGACGACAGCTTCAAGGTCAATCGCAACCCCGTTACCCTGCGCGAAATCGTGCTGGATAAACTGCGTAGCGCGATCATGAATTTTCAGCTCATGCCCGGCGATCGTCTGGTCGAGCGCGATCTGTGCGATCGCCTCGGTGTCAGCCGCACATCGGTGCGCGAAGCCCTGCGTCACCTGGAGTCCGAAGGTCTGGTCGAGTTCGCCGATGCCAAAGGCCCACGGGTGGCGATCATCACCCTCGCCGATGCAGTCGACATCTACGAGCTGCGCTGCGTGCTCGAAGGCCTGATCGTCCAGCTGTTCACCCTGCGCGCCAAAGCCAAGGACATCAAGGCCCTGGAAAAAGCCCTCGACGAGAACCGCAAGGCACTCAAGGACGGCGAACTGCAACAGGTGATCGACTCGGTGCAGGGCTTCTACGACGTACTGCTCGAAGGCTCGGGCAACCACGTTGCGGCCACTCAATTACGCCAGTTGCAAGCGCGCATCAGCTACCTGCGGGCAACTTCGGTGTCCCAGGAAAACCGGCGCGGCGCGAGTAACCACGAGATGGAAAAAATGGTTGAGGCGATCAAGAGCGGCGATCCACTGGCGGCGCATCAGGCCTGTGTCGATCACGTACGCGCCGCTGCGGCCGTGGCCCTCGATTATCTCAAGCGCAAACAGGAAGAGACCGGCGCCACGCCGAACATCACTCTGCCGATCGCGCTGAAAGAACCGCGCATAGGTCACTGACATGTTCAGCCCGAGCTTTTGCCCGAAATGCGGTGGCCCTGACCTTGGTCAGCAGGTACCGCCGGGCGATACGCACGAGCGCCTGATGTGCCGCGGCTGCGGCTACATCCACTACGTCAATCCGAAGATCATCGCCGGCTGCATCATCGAGCAGGACGGCAAATACCTTTTGTGCCAACGGGCGATCCCACCGCGTCCGGGTACCTGGACGCTGCCGGCAGGCTTCATGGAAAGCGGCGAAACCACCGAGCAGGCGGCGCTGCGTGAAGTCTGGGAAGAAAGCGGCGTGCGCGCGGAAATCGTCTCGCCGTATTCGATTTTCAGCGTGCCGAAGATCAGCGAGGTGTACATCATTTTCCGCGCGATCGCGCTGGAGATCACCGGCCAGTTCGGCCCTGAGACCCTCGACTACAAGTTCTTCGCCCCTGAAGACATTCCGTGGGAGCAGATCTATTACCCGGCGATCCGGCAGATTCTCGAGCGTTACATCGAGGAGCGTCAGGCCGGGGTGTATGGGATCTACATGGGCAATGATGACAGCGGCAAGATCCACTTCATCCGCTGAGGATCACCTTCGCCCCTGTGGGAGCGGGCTTGCTCGCGAAGGCGGTGTGTCAGTCGATAGAAATGTTGAATGATTGACCGCCTTCGCGAGCAAGCCCGCTCCCACAGGGGATATTCGGTGTTGCTTAAAGTGGTGCGATGCCTTCTACGATGACGATCTCCGCCCTCGCCCATTCCTCGCGATAACTTTTCGCCTCCTGATACGCCGCCGAGTGGTAGCACGCCACGGCCTTCTCATAGCTCTCGAATTCGATCACCACGCTACGCTGAGGAGTAGCTCTGCCCTCCAGCGCTTCGCTGCGTCCGCCCCGGGCCAGAAATTTCGCGCCGAACGCGGCGAAGGCCGCCGGTGCGCGCTGGGTGTATTGGCTGTAATGCTCGGCATCGTCGACATCCACGTGGGCAATCCAGTACGCCTTCATAGTGACCTCTTTGTTTATTTTGTATTATGGTATACCAATATATTTCCAACAAACCCTGAGAGTCCAGCATGGCCTTCAACAGCATCGAAGAAATCCTCGAAGATTATCGCCTCGGCAAAATGGTCCTGCTGGTCGATGACGAAGATCGAGAAAACGAGGGCGACCTGCTGCTGGCCGCCGACTGCTGCACACCGGAGGCGATCAGCTTCATGGCGCGTGAGGCGCGCGGGCTGATTTGCCTGACGCTGACCGACGACCACTGCCAGCGCCTGGGCCTTGAGCAAATGGTGCCGAGCAACGGCAGCGTGTTCAGCACCGCGTTCACCGTGTCGATCGAAGCGGCGGTCGGGGTCACCACTGGCATTTCTGCAGCTGACCGCGCCCGCACGGTCGCGGCCGCTGTGGCCAAAGACGCCCGCGCCGAAGACCTGGTGCAACCCGGGCACATCTTCCCGCTGCGCGCCAAGGAAGGCGGCGTGCTGACCCGCGCCGGCCACACCGAGGCCGGCTGCGACCTTGCCCGCCTGGCCGGTTTCACCCCGGCCTCGGTGATCGTCGAGGTGATGAACGATGACGGCACCATGGCCCGGCGTCCGGATCTGGAAGTGTTTGCGCGCAAGCACGGGATCAGGATCGGCACCATCGCTGACTTGATCCACTATCGCCTCAGCACCGAGCACACCATCGAACGCATCGGCGAACGTGAGCTGCCGACGGTGCATGGCACTTTTCGTCTGATCACTTTCGAAGACCGCATCGAGGGTGGCGTGCACATGGCGATGGTCATGGGCGATCTGCGCCGCGAAGAGCCGACGTTAGTACGCGTGCATGTGATCGATCCGCTGCGTGATCTGGTCGGCGCCGAGTACAGCGGGCCGAGCAACTGGACGTTGTGGGCGGCGTTGCAACGGGTCGCGGCGGAAGGTCATGGGGTTGTGGTGGTGTTGGCCAATCATGAATCGTCGCAGGCGCTGCTCGAGCGCGTGCCGCAACTGACCCAGCCGCCACGGCAGTTCAGTCGCTCGCAATCGCGGATTTATTCGGAGGTGGGCACCGGGGCGCAGATTCTGCAGAACCTGGGGGTGGGCAAGCTGCGGCATCTTGGGCCGCCGCTGAAGTATGCGGGGTTGACCGGGTATGACCTGGAAGTGGTCGAGAGCATCCCCTTCAGCGAATAACACTGCCCTCACCCCAGCCCTCTCCCGGAGGTAGAGGGAGCCGACCGAGTTGTTCTACCGCTATACATCGACCTGAAACTGCGAGTCGAACTCAAGTTTTAAACAGCATGGAAATCGGCTCCCTTTCCCCTCTCCCTTTGGGAGAGGGCTGGGGTGAGGGGCTGGTTCTAAAGTGCGCCCTATGACTCGTGCCGAGCACAGGCAAAAAACCAGAATCAACAGATAACCGGTAAGGCAAAGTGCTTGCACAAAGTTTGGAATACCATAATATGATATTCCATAGACCGGACGACCTGAAAAACCGTCCGGCTACTGCTCCCGACAGGCGGGCAACAACGCAAGCCCGCTCAAAAACACAACAATGAGGGCGTAAAAATGGTGTTGAACAAAGCTGCAACCGCAATCTTTTTTGCGGGACTGCTGAGCGTGACCGGCCAGGCTGCAATGGCCGCCGAAAGCGTGAACTTCGTCAGTTGGGGCGGTAGCACCCAGGATGCGCAGAAACAGGCCTGGGCCGATCCGTTCAGCAAGGCCAGTGGCATCACCGTGGTGCAGGACGGCCCGACCGACTACGGCAAACTCAAGGCCATGGTCGAGAGCGGCAACGTGCAATGGGACGTGGTCGATGTCGAAGCCGATTTCGCCCTGCGCGCCGCCGCTGAAGGCCTGCTCGAACCCCTCGATTTCAAAGTCATCCAGCGCGACAAGATCGACCCGCGTTTCGTCAGCGATTACGGTGTCGGCTCGTTCTTCTTCTCCTTCGTCCTCGGCTACAACGAGGGCAAGCTCGGCGCGGCCAAGCCGCAAGACTGGACCGCGCTGTTCGACACCAAGACCTACCCCGGCAAACGCGCCCTGTACAAATGGCCAAGCCCCGGCGTGCTCGAACTGGCGCTGCTGGCCGACGGCGTAGCGGCCGACAAGCTCTACCCGCTGGATCTGGATCGCGCCTTCAAGAAACTCGACACCATCAAGAAAGACATCGTCTGGTGGGGCGGCGGCGCGCAGTCGCAGCAACTGCTGGCCTCCGGTGAAGCGAGCATGGGTCAGTTCTGGAACGGCCGGATTCACGCTCTGCAGGAAGACGGCGCGCCGGTGGGTGTGAGCTGGAAACAGAACCTCGTCATGGCCGACATTCTGGTGATTCCAAAGGGTTCGAAAAACAAGGACGCGGCGATGAAGTTTCTGGCCAACGCCAGCAGTGCCAAAGGCCAGGCCGACTTCTCCAACCTGACCGCCTACGCCCCGGTCAACGTCGACAGCGTGGCGCGCCTGGACTCGGTGCTGGCCCCGAACCTGCCGACGGCTTACGCCAAGGATCAGATCACTCTTGATTTCGCGTACTGGGCCAAGAACGGTCAAGCCATCGCGACACGGTGGAACGAATGGCTGGTCAAATGAAAATGGCGGCCACTGCGCCCCGTCCTGCAACGGTGACCGGGAGCGCCACCGGCGTTGCCGGCTCGCCCCCCTCCCTCAGACAACGCTGGAAAGGTGCCGGCAACTTGCTCCCGGCACTGCTGTTCCTCGGCCTGTTCTTTCTCGCGCCGTTGATTGGCCTGCTGTTGCGCGGCGTACTGGAACCGACCCCGGGCCTTGGCAACTATGAACAACTGTTCGCCAACTCGGCGTATGCACGGGTGCTGCTCAACACCTTTTCGGTGGCCGGGCTGGTGACGATTTTCAGCCTGTTGCTGGGCTTCCCGCTGGCTTGGGCGATCACTCTGGTACCGCGCGGCTGGGGCCGCTGGATCCTCAACATCGTGCTGCTGTCGATGTGGACCAGCCTGCTCGCCCGCACCTATTCGTGGCTGGTATTGCTGCAGGCCTCGGGGGTGATCAACAAGGCCTTGATGGCGCTGGGCATCATCGATCAGCCGCTGGAAATGGTGCACAACCTGACCGGTGTGGTGATCGGCATGAGCTACATCATGATCCCGTTCATCGTCCTGCCGCTGCAGGCGACCATGCAGGCCATCGACCCGATGATCCTGCAGGCCGGCTCGATCTGCGGCGCCAGTCCGTGGACCAACTTCTTCCGGGTGTTCCTGCCGCTGTGCCGGCCAGGTCTGGCGTCCGGTGGGTTGATGGTGTTCGTGATGTCGCTCGGGTACTACGTCACCCCGGCGCTGCTGGGTGGGGCGCAGAACATGATGCTGCCGGAATTCATCATTCAGCAGGTGCAATCGTTCCTCAACTGGGGCCTGGCCAGTGCCGGCGCCGCGTTGCTGATCGCGATCACCCTGGTGCTGTTCTACTTCTACCTGAAGCTTCAGCCGGAATCCCCGGTTGGCGCCAGCAACGCGAGGTAAGCCGAGATGCTCCTGACTCCCAATGCCATGAGCCGCCGGATGCGTTTCGGCTTGTATGCAACCACCGGACTGATCGGTTTGTTCCTGCTGTTGCCGATCGTGTTCATCGTCCTGCTGTCGTTCGGCTCGTCGCAGTGGCTGGTGTTCCCACCGCCGGGCTGGACGCTGAAATGGTACGGCCAGTTCTTCTCCAACGCCGACTGGATGAACGCTGCGGCGGCCAGCCTCAAGGTTGCCGTGCTGACCACGATTTGCGCCGTGGCCCTCGGTCTGCCAACCGCGTTTGCTCTGGTACGCGGGCGCTTCCCCGGTCGGGAAATGCTCTACGGCCTGTTCACCCTGCCGATGATCGTGCCGCTGGTGATCATCGCGGTGGCGGTGTACGCGCTATTTCTCAAGCTCGGTTACACCGGGACCATGTTTGCCTTCGTGGTCAGCCATGTGATCGTCGCGCTGCCGTTCACCATCATCTCGATCATCAACTCGCTGAAGCTGTTCGATCAGTCGATTGAAGACGCGGCGGTGATCTGCGGCGCCTCACGCCTGCAAGCGGTGTTCAAGGTGACGTTCCCGGCGATCCGTCCGGGCATGGTCGCCGGCGCCCTCTTCGCCTTTCTGGTTTCGTGGGACGAAGTGGTGCTCAGCGTGATGATGGCCAGCCCGACCCTGCAAACCCTTCCCGTAAAAATGTGGACCACTTTGCGCCAGGACCTGACCCCGGTGATCGCCGTCGCTTCGACGCTGCTGATCGGCCTGTCGGTATTGGTCATGGTGATCGCCGCCGCGCTGCGCCGGCGCAACGAAATCAGCGCCTGAGCGCCCAGGAGTACGACATGAGTGCCGTGATCAAAGACGCATCCCAGCAGAACGACAAACCCCTGGTCAGCCTGCGCAATCTGAACAAGCACTACGGCGACTTTGCCGCCGTCGACAACATCTCGCTGGACATCAAGGACGGCGAGTTCCTGACCTTCCTCGGTTCCAGCGGCTCGGGCAAAAGCACCACGCTGTCGATGCTCGCCGGGTTCGAAACCCCGAGCAGCGGCGAGATCCTGGTCAACGGTCAGTCGCTGGTCAACGTGCCGCCGCACAAGCGCGACATCGGCATGGTGTTCCAGCGCTATTCGCTGTTCCCGCATCTGTCGGTGCGCGACAACATCGCCTTCCCGCTGGCGATCCGCAAACTCGCCGCCACCGAACGTGACAAGCGTGTCGATGCGATGTTGAAACTGGTGCAGCTCGAACAATTCGCCCATCGCCGCCCTTCGCAGTTGTCTGGCGGACAACAGCAACGCGTCGCCATCGCCCGGGCGCTGGTCTACGAGCCACGCATTCTGCTGATGGACGAACCGCTCGGTGCGCTGGACAAAAAACTGCGTGAAGACCTGCAGGATGAACTGCGCCAGCTGCATCGGCGCCTGGGCATCACCATCGTCTACGTGACCCACGATCAGGAAGAAGCCATGCGTTTGTCGCAACGCATCGCGATTTTCAGTCACGGCAAGATTGTTGGTTTGGGCAGCGGTTATGACCTGTATCAGAATCCGCCGAATGCGTTTGTCGCGTCGTTCCTCGGCAACTCGAACTTCCTCAAGCTCAAGGCCCAAGGCAATGCGGCGGCAAGTTTTGAGGGGCAGTCGTTGTCGATTCGCCTGACTGCCGGCTTGCACACCGAGCAGGATGTGCTGCTGATGGTGCGGCCGGAAAAAGCTGTGGCGCTGAGCGTGCAGCAGGCGAGCGAGGAGCCGCTGGCAGCGGGTTGGAATGAAGTGTCGGCCAAGGTCGTGGAGGTGCTGTTTCTTGGCGAAAGCCAGACGTGCAGCGTGGTGACGTCGGGCGGTACTTCGATGACGGTTAAAGCGCTGTCGGCGGCGGGCATGCCGCTCAAGACTGGCGACCCGGTGCGAGTGCGCTGGGCCACGGCGGATGCCTGCGTCTACACCGAATGGGCTGAAAGCGACCTCAACAAAGCCGCCGGCGCCCACTGAGGATCTCGGTAACCCCGCAAATCCCCTTGTGGGAGCGGGCTTGCTCGCGAAGGCGGTGTGTCAGTCACTGTTTATGTTGAATGACACACCGCCTTCGCGAGCAAGCCCGCTCCCACAGTTTTTTTGTGGCGCTCAGCTAATCGGTGCAAATCCTTCAATCTGATCCGGCCACGCCGTGAGAATTTCGAAACCGGTTTCGGTCACCGCGACCATATGCTCCCACTGCGCCGACAGCGAGCCATCCTTGGTCAGCACCGTCCAGCCGTCCGGCATGTTCTTCACATGGCGCTTGCCGGCATTGAGCATCGGCTCGACGGTGAAGATCATCCCCGCCTTGAGCTTCATGCCCTGATTGGGAAAACCGTAATGCAGGATCTGCGGTTCATCGTGATACACCTTGCCAATGCCATGCCCGCAATACTCGCGCACCACGCTGAAACCTTCGCTCTCCGCCAGGCTCTGGATCGCATGACCGATGTCGCCCAGTGTCGCGCCCGGACGCACCATGCGGATGCCCGCGCACATCGCGTCGTAGGTGGTCTTGATCAGGTGTTGTGCTTCAGGCGTCGCCTCGCCGACCACGTACATGCGGCTGGTGTCGCCGAACCAGCCATCCTTGATTACCGCGATGTCGAGGTTGACGATGTCGCCATCCTTCAGCGGCGTGCCCGACGGGATGCCGTGGCACACCACATCGTTGACCGAGGCGCAGACGGTTTTCGGGAAGCCGTGATAACCGACGTTGGCCGGAATGGCTTTCTGCACGTTGACGATGTAGTCGTTGCACAACCGATCCAGCTCATCGGTCGTCACCCCAGCCTTGACGTGCGGCACCAGCATCGCCAGCACTTCGGCGGCGAGTTTGCCCGCCGCACGCGACTTCGCGATTTCCGCAGGGGTATTGATCTTGATCTGATTTCTCATGCGCTGACGGCTTCCTGAGTCAGTTGATGCAGATCCAGCCCGCCGTTCTGTTCGGCGCGGATCAGCAAGCGGCAAATGGCGCTGTGGTCGAGGTTGGGGTGCAGCTCGGCGAGCATGCCGATGCGCATCCAGTGCTCGGCCTGCGCGTTGATCGAGCGGCTGAGCGCGTTGCTGGAGATGCGCAGGTTCTCGTGCATGTCTTCTGAAATCTTTACGATGCCCATATCCGAATCCGATACGAAGTGTATATGGATCGTATATTAGCCAAGGGACGCCCACGATTGCAAACCTTGCGCAAGGCTTGCCAAATCGCGGGCAAAAAAAAGCTGCCCAAAGAGGCAGCAAAAACTTTAAGAACACGCGATGTATTGGGCTCAGGATAGACGCCGGATAATGACAGTGTCATGACAGCCAACAATTCACTGAACCGCCCCTGCCCCGTCATCAGGATGTCATCAAGCGCACCGCAGAATCCTCGCAAACCGTCTTGAGCCTTCGACGGATGATTTGCAGGGATTCCCATGAAAGAAGACGCCTCGCTGTTTGCCGCCATCGACCTGGGTTCGAATGCATTTCGGATGATGATCGGTCAGTCGGTGCGCAGCCGTAAGGGTTTCATGATTCAGGAGATCAAAACCCTGCGTGAACCGGTGCGGTTGGCCGAGGGCTTCGACGGCGGTGCGCTGGACGAAATGGCGCTGAATCGTGGCTGGCAGGCGCTGGCGCGGTTCGGCAAGAAACTGCGCGGATTCGAGGCCGGCAAGGTGCGGGCCGTGGCGACCAGCGCAGTACGCGAGGCCGACAATGCGCAGTTGTTTCTGCACAGTGCCGAACGCCATCTGGGGTTTCGTATCGACGTCATCTCCGGCCATGAAGAGGCGCGACTGGTGTATGCCGGCGTCGCTCATACCCTGCCGGGGGCGGAGGACATGCGGCTGGTGGTCGACATTGGCGGTGGTTCCACCGAGCTGATTCTCGGCCAAGGGTCGCAACCGCTGCTCACCGAAAGCATCGCCATTGGCAGCGGCAGCCTGGGCGCACGCTATTTCCCCGACGGGCGCATTGCTCCCGGCGCACTGCAGGAAGCCGAACGAGTGGCGATCCTGCAATTCGAGAAAGTCGCCCGCCGCTATCGCGCGCAGGGCTGGCAGCAAACCATTGGCTCGTCGGGCACGGCGCGGATGCTGGCGAAGGTGCTCAAGGCTAATCGCTTGAATGACTTCGGTCAGGATGGCATCACCTATGGTGGGTTGTTGCGCCTGTCGCTGTTGCTGCTGAAGGTGAAGAACGTTCAGCAATTGAAGCTGGCAGGTTTGCAGCCGCATCGCCAGAGCATCCTCCCGGGAGGGCTGGTGCTGATGCTGGCGGCGTTCAAGGTGTTTGGCATTTCGCAGATGGTGCCGTCGGAACCGGGGCTGCGCCTCGGTGTGTTGCACGGCTTGATGAGCCGTCACTGACACCCTGCACACTCCCGTGTGGGAGCGGGCTTGCTCGCGAAGGCGGAGTGTCAGTCGAAAATTATTTAGCTGACACTCCGCTTTCGCGAGCAAGCCCGCTCCCACAGAGAAGGAGTTAGCGCTTTACGCCAGTTCTTTGCGCAACTGGCGGGCGGCGGTGACCATGTGTACCAACGCCGCTTCTGTCTCCGGCCAGCCACGGGTTTTCAAGCCGCAATCCGGATTGACCCACAACCGCTCCGCCGGAATCCGCTGGGCTGCCTTGCGTAGCAGGTTGGCCATCTCCGAAGCATCCGGCACCCGTGGCGAGTGAATGTCGTAGACGCCCGGCCCGATCTCGTTCGGGTAATCGAATGCTTCAAAGGCATTGAGCAGTTCCATGTCCGAACGCGAGGTTTCGATGGTGATCACGTCGGCGTCCATGGCGGCGATGGACTCGATCACATCATTGAACTCGCTGTAGCACATGTGCGTATGGATCTGCGTTTCGTCGCGTACACCGGAGGCACACAGGCGGAACGCTTCGGTGGCCCAGTCCAGATAGTGCTGCCATTGCGCGCGGCGCAGCGGCAGGCCTTCGCGGAATGCGGCTTCGTCGATCTGCACGATTTTGATCCCGGCGGACTCCAGATCCACCACTTCGTCACGGAGCGCCAGCGCCAGTTGCCGCGCCTGCACTTCACGGGACACGTCTTCGCGGGGGAACGACCACATCAGCATGGTCACCGGGCCGGTCAGCATGCCTTTCATAACCTTGTCGGTCAGGCCCTGGGCGTAGCGAATCCACTCCACGGTCATGGCTTGCGGGCGGCTCAAGTCACCGAAGATCACCGCCGGTTTCACGCAGCGCGAACCGTAGCTCTGCACCCAGCCGAAACGGGTGAACACGTAGCCATCCAACTGCTCGGCGAAGTACTCGACCATGTCGTTGCGCTCGGCTTCACCGTGCACCAGTACGTCGAGGCCCAACTGTTCCTGGATTTGCACGGCGTGGCGGATTTCGCTGTACATCGCTTCGGTGTATTCGGCTTCGCTCAGTTTGCCCTGCTTGAACGACTGACGCGCCAGGCGGATCGACGCAGTTTGCGGAAACGATCCGATAGTGGTGGTCGGAAACAGCGGCAGATCGAGACCGGCGCGCTGTTGGGCGATGCGCTGGGTAAATGGCGATTGGCGCTGGCTATCCTGTGCAGTAATGGCCGCCACACGGGCCTGCACTGCCGGTTTGTGAATACGAGGCGAGGCGGCGCGGCTGGTCTGTACCGAGCGACTTTGGGCCAAGGCGCGCAGCACTTTCGGCGCTTCCGGCTCGCTGACCGCCTGCGCCAGCACGGCGACTTCCTCGCACTTCTGCACGGCAAACGCCAGCCAGCTTTTCAGCTCGGCATCGAGCTGGTCTTCGCGGTTCAGATCCACTGGGCTGTGCAGCAACGAGCACGATGGCGCTACCCACAACCGATCCCCCAGACGCTCATGCGCATGCTGCAACGTCGCGAACGCATGTTCCAGGTCGCAGCGCCAGACGTTGCGGCCGTTGACCACACCCAGCGACAGCACCTTGTAGGCCGGCAGGCGATCAAGGATGGTCGGATACTGTTCCGCTGCACGCACCAGGTCGATGTGCAAACCGTCGACCGGCAGATTGGCGGCCAGACCGAGGTTCTCTTCCAGACCACCGAAGTAAGTGGCGAGCAGTTTCTTCAGCGGATCACGCTGGATCTGGTTGTACGCACGCTCGAAAGCATTCTTCCACTCCTGCGGCAAGTCGAGCACCAGAATCGGCTCGTCGATCTGCACCCATTCCACACCGAGTGCGGCCAGCCGGGCGAAGATCTGCCCGTACAGCGGCAGCAAACGATCAAGCAATTCCAGCTTGTCGAACTCGGCGCCTTTGGCCTTGCCCAGCCATAGATAAGTCAGTGGGCCAATGATCACCGGTTTGACGTTATGGCCCAGTGCGCGGGCCTCTTCGACTTCTTCGAACAACTGTTCCCATCCGAGCTGGAACTGTTGATCGACTCTGAATTCCGGGACCAGATAGTGGTAGTTGGTGTCGAACCACTTGGTCATTTCCTGCGCATGGGCACCGCCGCAGCAACTGTCGCTGACACCACGGGCCATGCCGAACAAGGTTTGCAGGCTGGCCTTGCCGTCATGCGGACGGAAGCGCTCGGGAACCACGCCGAACATCAGCGAGTGGGTCAGCACCTGGTCGTACCAGGCGAAATCGCCTACCGGCAGCAGCTCGATGCCGGCGTTTTTCTGCAGGTCCCAGTGGGCCTTGCGTAATTCACGACCCACTTCACGCAGGCCGGCCTCGTTCAGTTCTCCTTTCCAGAACGCCTCTTGCGCTTTTTTCAGTTCGCGGTCGCGACCGATGCGCGGAAATCCGAGGGAATGGGCCAATGCCATGACAAACAACTCCAATGTCTTGTTGATGGCGGCCATTGTCAGGATCAGCCTCTAGTGAGACAAACTCATTTTAATCTTGATGATCACAAGTTTCCCTCATGATCAGTTGTCGGCCGTATGCCCGCTGAAAACACGATTCGCCCTGCAGGATATTCCTACGCAGATCAAGCTTTGAGGGACGCTTGCGACGCCCTTTCAATACTCGATGGCGCCTTGATGTAAACCCTCTGAAACCGGGCCCTGCAGGCTGCGATTCTGTTCTATGGTTAGATCGAAATGGCTGGCGCAGCGGCGGGTTAAAGGTTGCGACGGATCATGTCTAAGCCTATGTTGCACGCGAGCTTTTCCCCGCGAATGGAACGCGATCAACACCACTACAAGAGGTGAAGAAATGTCAAAGGATTCACGCCCTGCCGTACTTGGGCTGATCGGCAATACGCCGCTGGTACAAGTTACCCGCTTCGATACCGGCCTCTGCACACTGTTTCTCAAACTGGAATCACAAAACCCCGGCGGCTCGATCAAGGACCGCGTCGGTCTGGCGATGATCGATGCCGCTGAACGCGACGGGCGCCTGCAACCGGGTGGCACCATCGTCGAGGCCACCGCCGGCAACACCGGTCTGGGTCTGGCGCTGGTCGGCCGGGCCAAAGGCTACCGCGTGGTGCTGGTAGTCCCGGACAAGATGTCCACCGAGAAAGTCCTGCACTTGAAAGCCATGGGTGCCGAGGTGCACATCACTCGCTCGGACGTCGGCAAGGGCCACCCCGAGTATTACCAGGACGTGGCCGCACGCCTGGCAAAAGACATTCCCGGCGCGTTCTTCGCCGACCAGTTCAACAACCCCGCCAACCCGCTGGCCCACGAGTGCAGCACCGCGCCGGAGATCTGGGCGCAGACCGAACATGATCTGGACGCGATCGTGGTCGGCGTCGGTTCCGCCGGCACCCTAACCGGGCTGAGCCGCTTCTTCAAACGGGTACAGCCGGATCTGCAAATGGTCCTCGCCGACCCGGTCGGTTCGGTGATGGCTCAGTACAGCCGCGACGGCACGATGCCGACGCCCGGTTCGTGGGCGGTGGAAGGCATCGGCGAAGACTTCATTCCGTCGATCACCGACCTCAGCAGCGTGCGTCACGCCTACTCGATCAGCGATGAAGAAAGCTTCGACCACGCCCGCCAGTTGCTGCGCGCCGAAGGCATTCTCGGTGGCTCGTCGACCGGCACCTTGCTCGCCGCCGCGCTGCGTTATTGCCGCGAACAGACCGAGCCGAAACGCGTGGTCAGCTTCGTCTGCGACACCGGCACGCGCTATCTGTCCAAGGTTTACAACGACCAGTGGATGACCGATCAGGGCCTGTTGCAGCGCAAACGCTATGGCGACCTGCGTGATCTGATCGCCCGCCGTTTCGAAGACGGCCGCGTGATCAGCGTCGGCCCCGACGACACCCTGCTGACCGCGTTTCAGCGCATGCGCCTGGCGGATGTCTCGCAGCTGCCGGTGCTGGTTGAAGGCAAACAACTGGTCGGGGTGATCGACGAGTCGGACATCCTGCTGCCGGTGCACGAAGACGCCGCGCGCTTCAGTCAATCGGTGTCCAGCGTGATGACCGACAAACTGCAAACCCTCGCCCCCGGTGCCAACCTCGCCGAGCTGGAAGCGGTGCTCAGTCGCGGCCTCGTCGCGATCATCGCCGATGCTTCGGGCTTCCACGGCCTGATTACCCGCACCGACATGCTCAACCAATTACGGAGATCCCTCGCATGAGTCAGCACGACGATAAATCCCAAGGCTTCGCGACCCGGGTGATCCATGCCGGGCAAACGCCTGACCCGACCACCGGTGCGCTGATGCCGCCGATCTACGCCAACTCGACTTACCTGCAAGACAGCCCCGGCGTGCACAAGGGCTTCGACTACGGGCGCTCGCACAACCCGACGCGTTTTGCCCTGGAGCGTTGCGTGGCGGATCTGGAAGGTGGCACCCGCGCGTTCGCGTTCGCTTCCGGGCTGGCGACCATTTCCACCGTGCTCGAACTGATCGATGCCGGTTCGCACGTGATCTCCGGCAATGACCTGTACGGCGGCACATTCCGTCTGTTTGACAAGGTGCGCCAGCGCAGCGCCGGGCATCGCTTCAGCTACGTCGATCTGACTGACCTGGCGGCGTTCGAAGCGGCGCTGCAGGACGACACCCGCCTGGTGATTGTCGAGTCGCCGACCAACCCGCTGCTGAGCCTGTCGGATCTGGCCGCGATTGCGCGCATCTGCCGCGCACGCGGGATCATCAGCGTTGCCGACAACACCTTCGCCAGCCCCTATATCCAGCGCCCGCTGGAGCTGGGTTTCGACATCGTGCTGCACTCGACCACCAAGTACCTGAACGGTCACTCCGACGTGATCGGTGGTATCGCGGTGGTTGGGCAGAATGTCGAACTCGCGGACAAACTCGGCTTCCTGCAAAACGCGGTTGGCGCGATTTCCGGCCCGTTCGACGCGTTCCTGACCTTGCGCGGGGTGAAGACCCTGGCGCTGCGCATGGAGCGTCATTGCAGCAACGCGCTGGAACTGGCCAAGTGGCTGGAGCAGCAGCCACAGGTCAAACGCGTCTACTACCCGGGCCTGCCGTCGCACCCGCAGCATGAGTTGGCCAAACGGCAGATGCATGGTTTTGGCGGGATGATCTCGGTGGATCTGAACAGTGATCTGGAGGGCGCACGGCGCTTTCTGGAAAACGTGAAGATCTTTGCCCTGGCCGAAAGCCTCGGCGGCGTCGAAAGCCTGATCGAGCATCCGGCGATCATGACCCACGCGACCATTCCCGCTGAAACCCGCGCCAAACTGGGCATCGGCGATGGCCTGGTGCGTCTGTCGGTGGGGGTCGAAGATCTCGAAGACCTGCGCGCCGATCTGGCGTACGCGCTGACCAAAATCTGACCCTGCAACAACGACAAAGCCCGCAGCAATGCGGGCTTTGGTGTTCGAGTAGGCGGCCAGTGCTGGTCTCTGGCTTACAAGGTTTATCGGGCCTCTCACAGTACAAAAGCAACCATGGAAAAAGAGCGGTGCTTTGCTGCCTCACACGGCATAAGGGCTGGATCTCAGCGCGGAGATCTTTCTAACCGTGTACCCTTCGGAACGCGCCCCACGTCCCCTTGCTATCCGCTTGCGCATCAGTCTGCGTCTTCGCCTACACCTTTGAGGCTAGCAAAAGCCATCAAGTCGCGGGTGGTGTTTTTAGACTGATTTCCTTCTAGCGCCCCTGTGCAAGGAAGTTAACCGACTATCGCTTGCATGTTGTCGCACCTGCGCCTGCATTTTGCCGATCTATACTTTTCAGTTCGCTAACGCGGTTTCATGCAAAAACGTCGACACCCGTGCGCCCATCGAGCGCGCCCGTGCCAATTGCCAACCTGGTCAACCCCGGGCCAACGAATGCTGTGTGGCTGATGGGTCGTGGAGAAAATCATGAAACACACGCTTTTATCAGGCGCCATTCTTGCGGTCGCGGCGACCGTGATGTTGCCACCGGTTTGGGCTGCGCAGCCGCAGGCTGTGGCCTCTGATGGTTCGGATCATGTGGGGGCCGGTGCAGTGGCGTCCGATGGATCCGATCACGTCGGCGCTGGCGCAGTGGCCTCAGACGGTTCCGATCATGTCGGAGCCGGTGCAGTGGCGTCTGATGGCTCCGATCACGCCGGCGCTGGTGCAGTCGCCTCGGATGGTTCCGATCATGTCGGCGCTGGCGCAGTCGCCTCGGACGGTTCCGATCATGTCGGCGCTGGAGCAGTCGCCTCGGACGGTTCCGATCATGTCGGCGCTGGTGCTGTCGCCTCGGACGGTTCCGATCATGTCGGAGCAGGCGCAGTGGCGTCCGATGGTTCTGATCATGTCGGCGCTGGCGCAGTCGCCTCTGATGGCTCCGATCACGTCGGCGCAGGCGCACTGGCTTCCGACGGCACCGACAAGGTCGGCGCCAATCGCTATGCCTACTCACGCGTCGGCGTCGGTTCTGATCGCGTCGCTTCGGCGCTGATGACCGGCAGCTATTCCGACCAGTTCAACTCCCCTCAGTAATCGGCGCGAGGCGACCCATTGGGTCGCCTCTCCCTCCGCCGCACTAGCACATTTGTGCTAATCGACCGCCCCGCCACCCGGCGTTATATTCCCTCGCAACCCCCGATGTTCCCCAACATTGCCGCTGTGCAGTGCGCGGGATCGTTGTGCCTGGAAATCAGAACAACACCAAGGAAGAAACACCATGAAACTGCATTCCAACCTTCTCAAAGTGGCGATCGTCAGCGCCCTGCTGCTTGGCGCCAGCGGTTGCCAGACCGCCAAACCCACCGAAGCCAGCATGAAAGAACGCGCCCAGACAGTCATCGGCAAACCGGTGTCGAAAATCGACAACATCCGCAGCGACAGCACCCTCACCTACTACACCGCGTACACCCCCGCCGGCGAGTACAACTGCGAGTTGCCCAGCGGCGCGATTATCGCGGTGGCGAGCATGGGCATCATGACCCCGCCGCTGTCGTGCCTGCCCAAAGGCGCCTCGCCGATTCCGTTCCAGTAAACCTTCATCCCCGGTAAAGGACTACGTTCCATCATGAAAATCCTGATCGCAACTCTCACTCTAACCGCCCTCGCTCTGACAGGCTGCGCCACGCCCAAACAATGGGAAGCCACCGGTGGCAGCAAGAACGACGGCGTGGTCCAGGTCTCCTACGAATTGGGTCAGTTCGAAAGCGGCCAGACCAACGCCGCGCAAGGCCTGACTGTGGCGATGGAGCGCTGCAAGACCTGGGGTTACAAGAACGCCGAGGTGACCGGTTCCGAGAAGAACATCTGCCGCACCATGGGCCAGTTCAACTGCCTGCAAACCACCATCACTCAGGACTACCTCTGCAAGCGTTGAGTCAAACCTGCTCGGCCGGCTCGGTTTGCCGGTCGCGCAGGCTGCGCAAGGTCGCGCGCAGCTCGGCCGGGCGTACCGGTTTGGACAGTATGGCAATTTGGCGGTCGTGCAAGGCCGCCTGTATTTTCTCGATGTCATGCCCGGTGATGATCATCGCCGGCACCGCAAAACCCCGCTGGCGCCGCACCTCGTCAATGCACTCGATGCCCGTGGAATGTGGACCCAGATCGTAATCGGCGACGATGATGTCGCAATCGGTGACCAGCCCCTGCCCGCTCAATTCGCCCTGCACCACGCAGCCCCAGCGCTCGAGCAGCGCCGAGGTCGCCAGCAAGACGTTGCGGTCATCCTCCACCAGACACACCTTCAGCCCGGTCAACAGGCCGGCCTGCCGCACATCGTCACGCAT
The DNA here is from genome assembly GCF_017947305.1 of Pseudomonas sp. MWU347. NCBI lineage: Bacteria > Pseudomonadati > Pseudomonadota > Gammaproteobacteria > Pseudomonadales > Pseudomonadaceae > Pseudomonas > Pseudomonas sp. MWU347. Next base: position 281,391 of record NZ_JAFGZB010000009.1, on the reverse strand, counting down.
GACCGGCAACTGCGGCGCCACGGCCACCGGCAAGCCATAGAGGGAGACCGCCGTGCCGCGCCCAAGCTGCGAGCGCAAGGCCACATCGACGCCGATCAACTGCCCCAGACGCTTGACGATCGACAGTCCGAGGCCGACGCCTTCTACGTCCTTGTCACGCACCTGACGCACCCGATAAAACTCCTCAAACACTTTCGACAGATGCTCCTCGGCAATGCCGTTGCCGCGGTCATAAATCACGATGGCCAGCCCGTTGCCACGCTTGCGCACGCCGATCAGTACCGGGCGTTGCGCGCCGTATTTGAAGCAATTGGAAAGCACGTTCTGCACCATGGTCGCGAGCAACGCTGGATCGCTCTGCACCCAGTGCTGGCACGGACGCAGGCGCAATTCCACACCGGCCCAGCGTGCCGCCTCGGCGTTCTGGCGGATCAGGTCGGCCAGCCACTCGCCGAGATTGAACACCTGCAGCCTCGGCAGAATGCGCCCGTTGTCGAGGGTGTAGAGGTCAAGAATCGAACGGAACAACTGCGAGACGTTGAGCAGCGAACGGTCGATGTTGTCGACCAGTTGCCGTTCCTGCTCGCCCAGCCGCGACTCACGCAGGCACGCCGTAAACAGCCCGATGGAATGAATCGGCTGGCGCAGATCATGGCTGGCCTGGGCGAGAAACCGCGACTTTTCCAGATTGGCCGCGACCGCCTCTTCGGAGGCCTTGCGCGTGCGCTCCAGCAGCAAGTGCGCGTAGAACGGAATCACGGTGCTGGTGAGCATCAACATCAGCACCATGTACGGCTGCGCCTGCCACACCGGCGTCAACCGATAGACCGCCAGCAACGCCAGCAGCGCCAACCCCGTGGCAATCGCCAGATAGCGCGAGCCATAGCGCATGCCGTTGCCCAGGTTGACCCAGATGATCACCGCGTACAGCGGCAACGCCGCTTCACCGCCGAGCACCAGGCCGAAACAGGTGCCGGTGTAATCGTGGATCATCGCGAATATTCGTCGCGCCGGGTAATGCCCCGGCCAGCGCGCGATGGCCTGGCGCAAGACAATCGACGCCAGCAGAAACAGCGTGATGTAGACCACCACCGGCAGATAGACATCGAAGTGCTGACCCGGCAATACACCGAGCACGCAGATGTAAACCATGGCAATGCTGGCGATGATGATCCGCAGATTGGCCTGATCCAGCTCGGTGTTTTTCTCGAACTTCATGGGCAACGTCCTTGTGCGACAGTCGTCAGATTCAGCAGCGGCCGGCAGGCAATCTGCGTACGCGGTGCTAAGGTGCATGCCGTAAACCACGCTGATCCAGGGAGGGTCACGTCATGACATGCCGCATCATCATAGCCGACGATCACCCGTTGTTTCGCGAAGCCATGCGGCGCACCGTGCAGCGCCTGTTGCCCGAGGCGACTATCGAGGAGGCCGGCGACCTCGACGCCGTGCTGGCCTTGCTGCCCGACGGCAGCGAGCCGGACACACTGATTCTCGACCTGCGCTTCCCCGGCCTGACCTGCATCAGCCAACTCGCCGAGCTGCGCAAAAAACTGCCGCGCACCACTTTGATCGTAGTGTCGATGGTCGACGACGAGGCATTGATCGGCGAAGTGATGGCGGCCGGCATCGACGGTTTCATCGGCAAGAACATCGCCCCGGATGAGATCGGCGAGGCCATTCTGGCGATCCGCGAAGGCGAAGTGCTGGTCAGGTTCGCGCCTTCCGGGCTGCTGCCGCTGGAGACCGGCACCGCCCTCACCCCGCGTCAGCAGGATGTGTTGCGGCTGATCGCCCAAGGCAAGACCAACAAGGAGATCGCCCGGGAACTGGATATCTCGCCGTTCACCGTGCGCATCCATGTGTCGTCGTTGCTGCGCACGCTCAATGTGCCGTCGCGGGCAGCCGCTGCGGTGAAGTATTCGGGAAGCAGCGGCGCAATTTAAATGAACCCTGCGCGTTTGGACTCACCTAACTGAAAGACCATCAGGAGGTAGCCCATGCAAATTGAACCCGTCTGGATCGTACTCGCCGTCGTTCTCGTGATCGTTGAATTGTGGGCGATCAACCGCGTGCGCAAGAGCGCAGGCAAAGGCAGCAACAAAGGCGTGTGGATTATCGCCATCGTGTTCGTGCCGTTGTTTGGCCTGATTGCCTGGGCACTGGCCGGGCCGAAACACGTGACTCAAGATTGAAAGAAAACCCCCTGTAGGAGCTGCCGCAGGCTGCGATCTTTTGACTTTCAAGATCAAAAGATCGCAGCCTGCGGCAGCTCCTACAGGGAATGCAGCGTTTACGGATCAACCTGTGCCATTAACTCCGGCACCGATTCCGGCCGTTTGGCATAGCGCTGCGCCAACACCGCGCAGACCATCAATTGAATCTGATGGAACAGCATCAGCGGCAGAATCAACACACCAATCGTGCTGCCGGCAAACAACACCTGTGCCATCGGCACGCCAGTGGCCAGGCTCTTCTTCGAACCACAGAACAGAATGGTGATGCGGTCTTCCTGGCTGAAACCGAACGCCTTGCCCAGCAAGGTCGACGCCAACAGCACCAGCGCCAGCAGAATGCAGCAGACCACCACCAGCCCCAGCAGATCGACTACCGGAATCTGATGCCAGATACCTTCGTTGACCGCCTCGCTGAACGCGCCGTACACCACCAGCAAAATCGACCCCTGATCGACAAACTTCAGCCAGTTCTTGTTGCGCCCGACCCACGCGCCGATCCAGCGCCGAGCGATCTGCCCGGCAATGAAAGGCAGCAGCAGTTGTACGCTGATCTTCAGGATCGCATCCAGGGTCGAACCGCCGTCGCCGTGCACGTTCAGCAGCAGCGTCACCAGCAACGGCGTGAGAAAGATCCCGAACAGGCTCGACGCCGCTGCACTGCAGATCGCCGCCGGGATATTGCCTCGGGCCAGCGAGGTGAAGGCAATTGCCGACTGCACGGTGGCGGGCAACGCGCAGAGATACAGCATGCCCATGTACAGCTTGTCGCCGATCAGCGGTGACAGCAGCGGTTTCAACGCCAGCCCGAGCAGCGGGAACAGCACAAAGGTCAGACCGAACACCAACAGGTGCAGGCGCCAGTGGCCGGCACCGGCGATGATCGACTCACGCGAGAGCTTGGCGCCATGCAGGAAAAACAGCAGCGCAATGGCGATATTGGTCAGCCAGCCGAACCCCACCGCGACCTGCCCGCTGGCCGGCAGAAAACTGGCCAGCAGCACGACGCCGATCAGGGTCAGGGTGAAGTTGTCGGGCAGGAATCTTGGGCGAGTCATGGGCTTGTTCATCCGGGGGTTGCCAGTACGTGACTGCGACTCTAACGTGAGCAGAAATTACCGACTAACGCCGAAGAGCCAACAGATGCCGCCTAAAGGACATGAAAAAAGCTTCAGGCGCAGCATTCCCGGGCTGCCCAGCCTGCCCCGTGCGCTGTACGGACGCACCGAATCGCTGCCCAATCGCGCACTGACCCGGCGTCACAGCCACCCGTGGGTGCAATTGTCGTACGCGATTCAGGGCGTGCTCGAAGTGCAGACCGGCGCCGGGCGTTTCGTCGCGCCACCGGAGCGCGCGGTGTGGATTCCGGCGGGCGTGCCGCACCGAGTGTTCAGCTCGCCGCACACCGAAATGCGCAGCCTGTACATCGACTGCAGCGTGGCCGGCTGGGCGCTGGAGCGCTGTCATGTGTTGGGCGTCAGCGACCTGCTGCGCGAACTGATCCGCGCGTTCAGTCTGGTCCCGGTGGAATACGACGAGAGTGGCGCACATGGTCGGTTGGCCCAGGTGATCCTCGATCAACTGGCTGAGGCGCCGCAGATCGACCTGATGCTGCCACTGCCGCAGGACAGCCGTCTGCGGCAGATCTATCAAAGCCTGGAGCAACATCCGGAGCAGCAGACCACACTGCAGCACTGGAGCGACAAATTCGGCGTCACCGAAAAAACCCTCAGCCGCCTGTTTTTACGCGACACCGGCCTGACCTTCCGCGCCTGGCGCCAGCGCCTGCGTCTGTTGGGCGCGCTGACCCCGCTGGAACGCGGCGAACGGGTCACCGACGTGGCTCTGGCCTGCGGTTATGACTCGACCTCGGCGTTCATCGCAGCCTTCCGCCAACAGTTTGGCGAGACACCGGGGGAATTTTTTCGCTGAGCTTTGTCGATATTTATCGAATTAGCACATGCCATTCGGCAAACTTCAGGGTAGAGTTTCGCCCATCGGTAATTCTTCACACGTTTCGACGATAACCATAATGACCCACCCCTTTAGCGAACCTGTCGGCGGTAACAGCATGATCGAAGTCACTGAAGTCTCCATTGCTCAATTACGCGCGGCGCTCGACGCCGGCCAGACCACCGCGGTTGAACTGGTGCAGGCCTATCTGGCCCGGATCGACGCCTATGACGGCCCGAACACCGCCACCGCACTGAATGCCGTGGTGGTGCGTAATCCCCAAGCACTGGCAGAGGCCCAGGCGTCCGATGCACGCCGCGCCAAGGGCGAAACCCTCGGCCCGCTCGACGGCATCCCCTACACCGCCAAGGACAGTTATCTGGTCAAGGGGCTGACCGCCGCCTCGGGCAGCCCGGCCTTCGCCGATCTGGTGGCGCATCGCGACGCCTTCACCATCGAACGCCTGCGCGGCGCCGGGGCGATCTGCCTGGGCAAGACCAACATGCCGCCGATGGCCAATGGCGGCATGCAGCGTGGCGTCTATGGCCGGGCCGAAAGTCCGTACAACGCGGCCTTCCTGACCGCGCCGTTTGCTTCCGGCTCGTCCAACGGTGCCGGCACCGCCACTGCCGCGAGTTTTTCAGCGTTCGGCCTGGCGGAAGAAACCTGGTCGAGCGGTCGCGGCCCGGCGTCGAACAACGGTTTGTGCGCCTACACGCCGTCACGCGGGGTGATTTCGGTGCGCGGCAACTGGCCGCTGACGCCGACGATGGACGTGGTGGTGCCGTACGCCCGCACCATGGCCGATCTGCTTGAAGTGCTCGATGTGGTGGTCGCCGAAGACCCCGACACCCGTGGCGATCTGTGGCGCCTGCAGCCGTGGGTGCCGATCCCGAGCGTTGCCTCGGTACGCCCGGCGTCCTACGCCGAACTGGCAGTGAAACCCAATGCACTGGCCGGTAAACGCCTCGGTGTACCGAAGATGTACATCAACGCCGACCCTGAAGCCGGCACCAGTGAAGCACCGGGTATCGGCGGCCCGACCGGGCAGCGGATCAACACCCGCGCTTCGGTGATCGACCTGTGGAACCAGGCCCGCACCGCTCTGGAAGCGGCCGGCGCCGACGTCATCGAAGTGGATTTTCCGCTGGTTTCCAACTGCGAAGGCGACCGCCCCGGCGCGCCGACCGTGTTCAATCGCGGCATCGTTTCCAAGGAATTCCTGCACCACGAACTGTGGGATCTGTCGGCCTGGGCCTTCGATGATTTCCTGCGCGCCAACGACGATCCGAAGCTCAATCGCCTGGCCGATGTCGACGGGCCGAAGATCTTCCCGCACGACCCGGGCACCCTGCCCAACCGTGAAGGCGATCTGGCCGCCGGCATGGACGAATACGTGCGCATGGCCCAACGCGGCATCACTCCGTGGGATCAGATCCCGACGCTGCCGGACGGCCTGCGCGGTCTGGAAAAGACCCGCAAGCTTGATCTGGAAGACTGGATGGATGCGCTGAAACTCGACGCGGTGCTGTTCCCGACCAACGCCGACGTCGGCCCGGCGGATGCCGATATCAATCCGGTATCGGCGGACATCGCCTGGAGCAATGGCGTCTGGGTCGCCAACGGCAATCTGGCGATCCGGCATCTCGGTGTGCCGACTGTCACTGTGCCGATGGGGATCATGGCCGACATCGGCATGCCGGTTGGTCTGACTTTCGCCGGTCGTGCTTACGATGACTCGAATCTGTTGCGTCTGGCCTCGGCGTTCGAGGCGACCGGTTCGAAGCGTCAGGTGCCGCCGCGTACTCCGCCGTTGGCTGCCCGCAAGTAACAAGGTGGGTTGGATTGAGGCTCGAAAGGGTCTCAATCCGCTTTCGGCTGCCTTGCCCTGTCACTCATCTCTGCATCAATACAACCCTGCCAACACACTCTCCCCTAACTGGCAACTGACAGTTCTGACAGTAGCGGTCGAACAGGACGGCGAGTAACGTTCTCGCTCGATGGACTTCCATTTGGAAAATCCCTGAAACCGTTGAGCACTGAAGGAACGCAACCATGAGCAATGACATTCTGCTTAAACAACATGGCGTCGATGAAAACTTGAAGCCATTACCCATCGAAGTAAAGCAACAACCCGTTGGCAAATACTACAACGCCAAATTCAATCCTGATTTTCCGTCCATTCCGATTTTCGAACCGAATCTGTTTATTTATGCTTCCTTGTTTCCCGGCACAGTCAGTGTCATCGGCCGATATCACACAGCGGACGATTTCTACCAGATTACTATCATCATTGATCAGAAGCTCGAAAGCGGCACATACCTGATTAAGAAAGATGACAAAAGCCTTGTGCGTGCCAACGTCATTTCCGCTGGAGGGATCATTTCGAGTGACGAGGGCGAAATCAAACTTAAGCGAGACAACATAAAGGAATCGATATACGCAGAATTTGATTTTCAAATAGAGTCCAGTGGAACATCTTACAAAGTAAAGGGCATATTAGAACTGCTGGCGACGGGTCCTCTTTAAAATCCTCCAAAATAGGAAAGTCATTCGCAAACACGCATCAATGCCAAACGGGTAAGTGCCTGCCCGCAGTGTTTGGCAACTCTGCCTTCTAAATTAACTCGCACTGAAATTTCTCTCGTATAAACGCATCAATGCCGCTTGCCATTGCAAAGATGCCTGCCGCAAAAAACGCCAGACACTTCGTTTTTATCGAACTTTACCTGAGGAATATACGATTTTTCCTTGGCATTCACTCCTCGCTAGCATGTCACGGTCTGCCTCCAACGACATAAAAGACAGGGAGATTGCCATGCCCACTGACAATATCAATATCGGCGAACCGTGGATGTGGGGCGCGTTTATCGTCTTCGTCCTCGCCATGCTTGCACTGGACCTGTTCGTCTTCGGCGGACGCAAGGCACACCGCGTTTCAGTGCGGGAAGCATCCTGTTGGGTGATCGCCTGGTGCGCACTGGCCTTGGCCTTCGCCGGGTTGCTCTGGTGGTACTTGAACGGCGAGTTCGGCGCCGAAATTGCCCAACGCAAGACGCTGGAATTCCTCACCGGTTATCTGATCGAGCAATCGCTGTCGATCGACAACATGTTCGTCTTCGTGATGATCTTCAGCTACTTCGCCGTGCCACCGGAATTGCAGCGCCGGGTGCTGCTGTACGGCGTACTCGGGGCGATCGTGATGCGCGCGGCGATGATCTTCGCCGGGGTGTGGCTGGTGTCGCAGTTCGAGTGGCTGTTGTATGCCTTCGGGGTGTTCCTGATCATCACCGGGATCAAGATGCTGATGTTCGCCGAGCAGCAACCGGACCTCGACAAAAACCCGCTGCTGCGCTGGGTGCGCGGGCACATGCGGATCACCCAGGGCTTTCACGGCGAGCGCTTTTTCGTGCTGCAGAACGGCGTGCGCTGGGCCACGCCGATGTTCCTCGTGCTGGTGCTGATCGAGGCCAGCGACCTGATGTTCGCGGTCGACAGCATCCCGGCGATCTTCGCGGTCACCACCGATCCGTTCATCGTGTTCACCTCGAACATCTTCGCGATCATGGGTCTGCGTGCGTTGTACTTCCTGCTGGCAGACATGGCCGATCGCTTTCATTTGCTCAAGTACGGACTGGCGATTGTGCTGGTGTTCATCGGCGGCAAGATGACGCTGATGCCTTGGTTTCACATGCCGGTGGAATGGTCACTGGCGGTGGTGGGCGGGGTGATTCTGGGGTCGGTGGTGTTGAGTCTGGTGATGAGTAAAAACGCGCCACAAAACCTGTAGGAGTGAGCCTGCTCACAATGCGGTGCGACATTCAATAAAGGTGTCGGCTGACCCGACGCCTTCGCGAGCAAGCCCGCTCCCACAGGTGATAGTCAGTGGATGGAGGATCCGGAGCTGGCCGAGATCAAAGGGTGGGAGTGGGCTTGCTCACGAAGGGGCCGGCACATTCAGCATCCATGTTGCCTGGTCCGGCGCCTTTGCGAGCAGGCTCACTCCTCCAGAGGGTGTGCGGCTACTTGTCGGACTTGATGCTGGTCCACACCCGCGTGCGTACCCGTTCGAGTTTTTGAGGTAGTGGCTGGACTACATAAAGGGTTTTCAGGGCCTCAGGCGTTGGCGTCAGGTTCGGGTTGCCGGTGATGTCTTTATTCACCAGCGGCATCGAGTCCTTGTTCACGTTCGGGTAGCCGAGGAAGTCGCTGATCGGCGCAATGACTTTCGGATCGAGCAAGGTGTTGAGGAATTCATGCGCCTCTTCGACATTCTTCGCGCTCTTCGGAATGGCGAAAGTATCAAACCAGATCGGCGCGCCCTCCTTCGGCAAACGCCAGTCAACCACCACACCGTTGCCCGCCTCTTTCGCGCGGTTGCCGAACTGATAGAAGCTGCCGGAGTAACCGATGGCCACGCAGATGTCGCCGTTGGCGATGTCAGTCATGTACTTGGCCGAGTTGAAGTAGGTCACGTAAGGACGAATCTTCAGCATCAGGTCCTTGGCCTTTTCATAGTCGGCCGGGTTCTGGCTGTTCGGGTCGAGGCCGAGGTAATGCAGGGCCAGCGGCAGAATTTCCGACGGCGAGTCGAGCATCGCCACGCCGCAGGATTTGAGCTTCTCCATGTTCTCCGGCTTGAACACCAGATCCCAGCTGTCCACCGGCGCGTTGTCGCCGAGCGCTGCCTTGACCTTGGCCGGGTTGAAACCGATCAGTACCGTGCCGTACATGTAGGGCACGCCGTACTGGTTGCCAGGGTCATTGGCGTCGAGCAGTTTGAGCAGCGCCGGATCCTGATGACTCCAGTTCGGCAGTTTTGACTTGTCGAGTTTCTGGAATACCCCGGCCTTGATCTGAGTGTCGATGAACTGGTTCGACGGCACCACCAGGTCGTAGCCGGAGTTGCCGGTGAGCAACTTGGCCTCCAGCGATTCGTTGGTGTCGAAGGTGTCCCAGGTCACTTTGATGCCGGTCTTCGCGGCGAAATCCTTGGGCACCGACGGCAGGATGTAATCCGCCCAGTTGTACACCCGCAGCTCGCGCTGTTCGGCGTGTACCGCGCTGGCCAGCAGCGTCAGCCCACACACGGTGGCACCCAGAATGCGTTTCATAGTGACCATGGTTGTTTCCCCGGAATGCGACGTGAGATCGATGGTTTTTATGTTCTGTACACGGCAGCGGCTGTAAAGGTAGCCAAGGGCAAGCAAAGTCCAGCGTTTTGTTGTGGTTTGATTCTTGCCGACCGCGGAGTCGCGGCACAGTGGGGGATGGGCCAAAAGGGGATCGAAATGGCCAATTTGAATGACCGCACGAATGCACAAGGGCTTGGCAAACATCACTTGTGGTGAGGGGATTTATCCCCGATGGGACGCGAAGCGGCCCCCTTTATATCTCAAAGGGGCCCGCACTCGCTGATTTCACGACTGCTTCGCAGCCGATCGGGGATAAATCCCCTCGCCACGTTGATTCTGGGTCTGCCCACGTGTGGCGAGGCAGTAATACAGCGGCACCGTCACCACCAGGCCGAACAGCCACGACAGATCCGCACCGTCCACCAGATTGGCGTACGGCCCGACATACAACGAGGTATTGGCGAACGGCAGCTGCACAATGATCCCGATGAAGTAGGCAATGATCGCGTGCAGATTGAAGCGCCCGTAAATGCCGCCATCCGCGCGGAAAATCGAGGTGATGTCATACGCGCCGCGCTTGATCAGGTAGAAGTCGATCAGGTTGATCGACGCCCACGGCACCAACACCAGCAGCAACGCCAGAATCAGCCCGATGAACTGCGAAATGAAGTCCGCCGAGGCACCCAGCGCCACCACGCAGCAACCCGCCAGCACCACACTCGACAACGCCACGCGCACCTTGATGCTTGGCGTCCACTGACTGGCAAAGGTCTGGATCGAGGTGATGATCGACAGCACCGCGCCGTACAGATTCAGCGCGTTGTGGCTGATGATATTGAGCAGAAACAGCACCATCAGAATCGGCCCCAGCCACCCGGTGGACTGCTTGACCGCAGCCATCGCTTCGGTGCCTTCAGGCGTTGCCAGAACCGCTACGGCACCGAAGCTGAATGACAGAATCGTCCCCAGCGTCGCCCCCAGATAAGTGGCCCAGAACGGTTTGGCGATACCGATATCCGCCGGCAGATAACGCGAATAATCGGACACGTACGGCGAGAAACTGATCTGCCAGATGATCCCCAGCGACACCGTTGCCAGACAGCCCGACAGGTTGAAGCTGCCGCGCGTCAGGAAGTCTGCCGGCAAGTCGTGGGCGAAGATGTAGATGAAACCGGCGAGCAATGCACTGCCCATCACCCAAGTGCCGATGCGGTTGAGCGTGTGGATGAAGTTGTAGCCGATCACGCCAATCGCCGTGGCCGCCAGTGCGCCAATCAGAATACTCAGCGGCGCCGGTACCGAAGGTGCGATGCCGACAATCGACTTACCGGCCAGCACGATGTTGGAAATGAAAAAGCCGATGTAGATCAGCGCCGCAAAAAACACGATCAGCAGTGCGCCGTAACGCCCGAACTGGCCACGACTCTGAACCATTTGCGGAATGCCCATGCGCGGCCCCTGCGCCGAGGCCAGTGCGATCACCACGCCGCCGATCAGGTGCCCCAGCGCAATCGCCAGCAGGCCCCAGAGCAAGTCGAGATGGAACACCTGAACCACCATGGCGCCGGTGACGATGGGCAGTGGCGCGATGTTGGTGCTGAACCATAAAGTGAAAAGGTCGCGGGCCTTCCCGTGGCGTTCCGCGAGTGGGACGTAGTCGACCGTGTGATTCTCGATCAACGGATCTTGCCGGGACATCTGGGACATATTCATGAACTCGAGTTTGTCTGTTCTTATCTTTGTATGAAGCCAAACCGGGGGGACTCTGGGTCGCCCCTCAGATGCAGACCATATTATGGTATTCCAAACATTTCACAAGACTGATCCGTAGTTTACGGCGCTACCTGATCCGCCATCCTCCCTGATTCTGCGGCCTGCAGGCCAGCCAGAAACCCAATAAATGCTGAGTTTCCGACGAAAGCACCACGTTTATCGGTTCAGCCTAAAAGCCCTTGCAAAGAAAAAATACTGGTATACCATCAGACCAACAAATACATAAAAATCGCGTCACAACACCCGAGGACCGTCCAATGATCGATGCTGCCATCTACAAACAAGTCATGGGCTCGTTTCCGTCCGGCGTCACCGTCATCACCACGCTGGACGATGACGGCCAGATCGTCGGCCTCACCGCCAGCGCCTTCAGTTCACTGTCGATGGACCCGGCCCTGGTGCTGTTCTGCCCCAACTACAGCTCCGACTCCTACCCTGTGCTGATCAAAAACAAGCGCTTCGCGATCCACGTCCTGTCCGGCGGCCAGCAGAGCGAAGCCTACGCCTTCGCCCGTAAAGGCAAGGACAAGGCACAAGGCATCGAGTGGACGTTGAGCGAGCTGGGCAACCCGATCCTGGCCAATGCGACGGCTATCATCGAGTGTGAGTTGTGGCGCGAATATGAAGGTGGTGACCACGCGATCATGGTCGGCGCGGTGAAGAATCTGATCGTCCCGGAGCAGCACACCGGGCCGCTGGTGTATTGCCACGGCAAGATGGGCGCCCTGCCCGTTCTGGCCTGAGCAAAACTTCAACCCCACACAAATCCACTGTGGGAGGGGGCTTGCTCCCGAAGGCGATGTGTCAGCCACCAGAGATGTCGATTGATCCAGCGCTTTCGGGAGCAAGCCCCCTCCCACACAGTTTTGTAGCCTCAACAATAAAAGATCCGAGGAAGCGTCATGAAATTTTCCCTGTTCATCCACATGGAACGCTGGGACGAAAGCGTCAGCCACCGCCAACTGTTCGAAGACCTGACCGAACTGACCCTGATGGCCGAGGCCGGCGGTTTCAGCACCGTGTGGATCGGCGAACATCACGCGATGGAATACACCATCTCGCCGAGCCCGATGCCGCTGCTGGCCTACCTCGCCGCCAAAACCACCACCATCCACCTCGGCGCCGGCACCATCATCGCGCCGTTCTGGCACCCGCTGCGGGTCGCCGGTGAATGCGCGCTGCTCGACGTCATCAGCAACGGACGTATGGAAGTTGGCCTGGCGCGTGGCGCCTATCAAGTCGAATTCGATCGCATGGCCGGCGGCATGCCCGCCTCCAGCGGTGGTCAGGCCCTGCGCGAAATGGTCCCCGTAGTCCGCGCTTTGTGGCAAGGCGACTACGCCCACGAGGGCGACATCTGGAAATTCCCCACCTCGACCAGCGTGCCGAAGCCGATTCAGAAGCCGAATCCACCGATGTGGATCGCCGCCCGCGACCCGGATTCGCACAACTTCGCCGTGGCCAACGGCTGCAACGTGATGGTCACGCCGTTGATGAAAGGTGATGAAGAAGTCGTCGACCTGAAGAACAAATTCCAGACCGCACTCGACAACAACCCCAACGTCCCGCGTCCGCAACTGATGGTGCTACGGCACACCCACGTGCATTCGGCTGACGATCCGGACGGCTGGAAAGTCGGCGCCAAAGCGATCTCACGGTTCTATCGAACCTTCGATGCGTGGTTTGGCAACAAGGAAGTACCGGTCAACGGCTTCCTCGCTCCAAGCCCTGAAGAGAAGTTTGCCGGGCGTCCGGAGTTTGAACTGGAGAGCCTGCACAAGACGGCGATGATCGGTACGCCGGAGGAGATTATTCCGCGGATCAAGTATTACCAGGAACTTGGGGTGGATGAGTTTAGTTTCTGGTGTGACAACAGTCTGCCGCATGCGGAGAAGAAGAAGTCGTTGGAGTTATTTATCAGGGATGTGGTGCCGGCGTTTCGCTGAGCTGACTTGTAAAAAACCGGGCATCAGCCCGGTTTTTTTATAGGTGTCTCCGAAACAGTTCGAATATCAAAGGAAATTTTGCAATCAACAATTCAATACTGGTAATCCGAAAAGAAAAATATCGCATACAAAAAGAAAGCAAAAATTGCCAATGCCGCCCGCCCGGCGGGGTCAGCATCCCTGCCTAATCCACCGGGTGCAATGGCAACCGTTGCCCCTCTTAAATAGTTATAAACACCTTGAGCAAACCATAACTGAACAGCAAGTATCGTAAAAAAACGCCCCCAACTGCCATTGAACTGAAAGTAGCCATTGAGTAGTGCTGCGAGCATTAGACCCACCCCCACCCAGTCATGGCATTTAAATAGCAAGCTGGTTATTGATTTACTTGTTATAGGCATCGACAGTTCTTTTAACGATATGATCCCAAATGTCCTGCGCACCCGAAAAATTGGGTTAACGGGGTCTGGGCTAACGTGGTTGATGGGGTCAGACGAAATTTTCGGAGGGCTTTCTAAACGTAGGCTGTCCCCATTTACCCCTTTCCAAGGTATGTAGCCTTGCAACTTAACAACCACCTAATTGCCTACGATCATACAAAGCGTAACTTCCAATAGTCCCTGCCATCCACTATCCAGTATCTTTCATGCGCGGGAATCAGAAAACTAAAATCATAGCACTCAGAAATCCAATCCGCATAAACATATTTCTCGCGAAACCAACCTTCATCCATATGCATAAATATCTTTCGATCAAAATTTATATAGAAAGTTGGAAGGCGCGAACTAACAACGTTGGCCAATTTATACAAATCGGCGCTCAAACCTTTACCTGTCAGGTAGTAACTCTCAATTGCCTCAAAGACAGTTTCATCCGCCCCAACAAAGCCCTGCAAATCCAACAACGATAGTATTTTCTTTCGCGAATCATCAAGATACTTCGGAAAATTCTCCGAAGTCAACTGCGCAAGCCCTCCCCTGTAGTTTTGGCGAAACTGTTCATATTGTTCCTTTTGAATTCCTCCACTTTCCAGAGAGGCACTGAGACTAATATCTATATCCAAAGTAAAATTATCTTTTTCATCCACAACCCAGAAGCATTTTTCAGAATGAACAAAAAAACAGATATTTTTTTCGCCGTCCCACAGTTCATCAAAAATCACTTCATTTACGGTCATTTATTAAACTCTTAGAAAAACGGGGAAGGAAAACGGGGACAGACCACATTTTCCGAGTGATTTCTAAACGTGGTCTGTCCCCATTTCCCTTTATTTCCTGGCACGCATCATAGTAAGAAAAAGCTTTCATTTCTAATTACCTAGAAGCACCTACCCACCGCACATTAGAGGGACAGAACACTTATTCAAAGTATTTTTATAAACGTGATCCGCCCCATTAATTGTTGAAGACCACAACTACAACTACAACTACAACTACAACTACAACTGCCAGAATGTTAGACAAACGCCATATTCATCGAGAAGATCGTCAGCGATTTCAAACTGAAACACCTTATCTGGAAAGCAATCTGATAATGCGCGTTTCCAATATCCAGTGAGCTGCTCGGCAAACAAGTGACAAAGACGATAGTCTTCTTCCGACAGACCGACCTTAAACACGGGGCGGTCCGGCGCTTCTTCCCATTTTGAAAAGAACTGATTTATTGAAAAATTATTTCTGTATCGCTCAACGTCTCTACGCAATTCACTTTTTTCCAACACGCCAGCTTCCATCTCAACCAGCCCCTTTAAAGAAAACTTTTGCATGTCGAACTGCTCAGCGTTAGGCAACCAAAAAACATGGCCTTCAAACTCAATAAAATCAGGAGAAAGCAAACCTAGAACAGAAATGGTTTGCTCCAACGAAACAAGATTTCCTACATACGAAAAAAACTCCCCGGAACTGATGTTCGAAGCAAATAAATTCAATGACTCTTTAGCAATATTACCCTTAAAAATTTTCATCACTTCAACCTTAAGCTATGCAGAACCGCCTGAGAGATTAACGGGGACAGACCACATTTCCCGAGGACTTTCTAAACGTAGTCTGTCCCCATTTACCCAAAAAGCTCTGCATGACGGGGCATCATCATCAGGCGCAAAGCCTCGGATCGTGCTCGCGGATCGGTAAGGCTTAAACCTTCTCCTTCTTTCGCCTTTTGATCTCCTCCATTTTTGCGAAAATCCAGATACCGCTTCCACCAAAAAAACCGTAGATAAGCGAAAATCTCAAAGAAATCAACAGGTCCTCACCACTAAAACCCCAAACTCCAAGTTTACAATAGATAATAACCGCGCCTATCAAACTTCCAAGCAATCCGACGAGGTAAAAAAACACCGCCGCCTTGAGAACCAGCACTGGGTATAAACGAAACTTGACCTTTATTGGAGTCATTTCTTATTCCAGAAAGCGTTCACCTTGTCGATTACAACCTTCGGTAAAAATAAATCTGTGACAGGTTAACGGGGACATTTTCGGAGTGCTTTCTAAACGTGGTCTATCCCCATTTACCTTTACAAGGTCTGCCCCATTTACCTCTCTTTTATTTAAGACTAATAGCGAATCCACTTCCCTGTAGAAATTAATTCCGGGCTATCTGGATCAACCAAATAAAGCCACTCTGGGTCATGCCCTACGCTTCCTACCAAAACACCTAACGCATTTGGGTTTGCCGGCGTTAACGTATAGTGCACAGCACCAATATAGCTTCCCACACCATGAGCGCTTTTTAATTGGAAGCGTAAGGAACCATCAGAGTTGTAAATCGCCGCATTATTTGGACAGTTAAAAAACCAAGGAAATTCAGACATGCCAAATTTTGATGGTACCTCATTGAAGACGACCAAAAACCCTGTTCTATCAGCAAGAATGTAAGGCATCTCACTGACGGGAATGCATAGTTCCACGCCGTTCTCAAAGGCCAAATATCGTTCAAAACGTACGACGGCGTGCTTTTGCGCATACAGCATTATATTTTTAGTATCTTCGAAACTGGTACATGCCCCGCTCCAGCTGACAAACTGCTCAAAAAGCAGTCCATCATCGAATTCCCACTTTGTTCTAATTTCACTAATCAACAGACTCACTGCAACGGCCTCACCGACCCCATATTAACCTCATACAACTCTGGATTAGTTCGGGGAGACTTATCCATAAAGTTAACTTGATGTCCACCACCAGGCAAGCGAGCTTCCTTTTTCGCATTCGACATATCACCAACAGTTCCTTCACGAATCCCGACACCTGGTTTCACCGTAAATTCGACTTGGAATAATTGACCCTATTTGAACTCTTCAGAAACTGCAAGTTTATTTCGAACGTCTGCCACAGATTTTATAGGAGTTTCTGTGGCCCAACCTCCAAGAAGGGAGGACGGGTTCTTGCCTTGCGAGTTAACGGGGACAGACCACATTTTCGGAGTGCTTCTAAACGTGGTTTGTCCCCATTTATCTTCCATCAGCCTTTCATGCGCTCCAAGAACTCGGCCATTGCCTGTGGATCACGCTCCACAAGCTCTTCAATCAAATCTTCCGCTGCCCAATGCAGAATCATGTCCCCTCCCTCCCCATCCTTGCAGAGGATGAGATCACTTGACAAAGAAGAGTCAACGACATTGACCTCTCTATCACTGAGCGCCATCAGGCCATCGTAACCATCATAAGGAATGACCCAGTAAAAGCGCTCGCTATCTATCCAGTAAATACCAAACACCTGCACAGGTTCTTCTCGCCCAATTTCTCGAACAATCATATCCACATCACTCAATAGTCCTTCCGGGCTGCAGCACAGGCGGCAGCTGTTGCGGCGTTGTGATTTTCATATCCTATGCTTTATCGGTAACGAACTTATACTGGTAGTGAATGGTTATATGTTCTCCGCTTGGCAGACGATGACTAACTTCCATTTTTCTACATCCCTCACTCCGCAAGAAGTCTTTATCGCCCGCTAATTTCGTATCACGACCAGCGGAGGGGTTCTCTATCATTCTATTCCACAAAATCTGCTCATTCAGATCTCGTGGCGCCGTTGACTGATAGTTCTTTGCAGGTTAACGGGGACAGACCACATTTTCGGAGTGCTTTCTAAACGTGGTCTGTCCCCCATTTACCTCATTGCATCAGCCAATTGAACTAAAGGTGGTTTATCCCCATTACCCCTTCCCCTCCCGCGATGCTAATAACGAATCCATTTCCCGGTGAAAATTAACTCCGGACTATTCGGATCGACCAAATAAAGCCATTCCGGTTCATGGCCAACTGTACCGACTAACACACCCAACTTATCAGAATGATCGGGAATCGCACCAGAGTGCGTGGCACCTATAAAACTATCTTGCCCATAAATATTATGTAACTGAAAACGCAACGAGCCGTCAGAATTATATACTGCAGCATTATCAGGATAGCTGAAAAACCAAGGCGCTACTGGAACACTGAATCTCGAGGGCTCCTTCTCAAAAACCACCAAAAACCCAGTTCTATCCGGCAATATATTCAGAACCTCAAGTATTGGAATATCGACTTCCACCCCCCCTTCTAAAACCAAAAACTGCCGACGCTTTATTACGCTGCGCTTTTCAGAATAGAGAATATATTTTTTAACATCTTCAAAATTAGTGCCCTCATCCCAACTTACAAAGCGCTCAAAGACGACCCCATCATCCAACTCTACAACAGTAACAACTTTATTTATTAGCACTGTCATTTTAGCGCCCTTACCGACTCGAAATTTACTTCATACAGCTCCGGATTGGTTCGGGGTATCTTATCCATAAAATTCACCTGATGCCCTCCGCCAGGCAAGCGAACTCCGTTGAGTTTATCCCACATATCACCAACGGTACCCTCACGAGTGCCGACACCGGGCTTAACCGTAATCTCGATCTGTAGCAATTTACCATTTTTAAACTCTTAAGGTTAACGGGGACAGACCACATTTTCGGAGTGCTTTCTAAACGTGGTCTGTCCCCATTTACCTTTTGGTCTGTCCCCATTTACCTTTCGAAATGGCAGCAGCAATTGGAGGCCATCGACCAACTACCCAAGAGCCAACAGAAATTCGTTGCGCAGATGCTTGATGCCCTGATCGCTCAGGCCACGACTAAAGCGAGCAGCGAAGGACGGGAGGTTTTGCAGTAAGCAGATAAAACAACACCGGCGCAGGGCCGGTGTCAAATCGAGGCTGGGATCTACAGATAAATAAGCACCCTGGGTTTCCGGAGATACTTATTAACTATTTCGATTTAATGTATCCAGAAGCTTTTCAAATGCTTTAGGGACAAGATCTTTTTCCTCTGGAGAAAGCAAAATATTCATGACCTGCTCATCACAAGCACAGTCATATATATCAATGCCTATCCAGCCTTCCGACCAAAATTCTACGGTCGCCAGCTTATTAAAGCCTTCCAGCTCTATCCGCTCAAGATTACCAAAATCCCCGTTGGCGAATGTTGAATACTCTACGGAGTAGCCTTTCAATAGAGGCTTAACTTCTTTATTAAACTGAAAAGCATCCATAACCCCTCTCACTTACTATCTAGCACAGTAATATTTTTTACCTCAGGTAGATGTTCTCCACCCTGTTTATTAAGCAAATACTGCTGGAATTTACTTGCGTCCGGACCAATCATTTTATACCAGCCTTCCTTACCACCCTGCAACAATCCACTACTTGGAACATCAAACTCGACATAGACGGAACCTTTAGACGCAGCCCCCTTAAAATCAGCGGCACCGTTAGTTGAGATAAAGGTTTGCCCGCCGCCTCCCTGAACAATTTTGTTACTACTTTGCATCTGTGCCAGCTCATCAGGAGACATCCATCTCCCGACACGAGTCATGCTTACATCATTAATAGTTTGGGTTTCGCCAAGCTTCAATGCGGTATTAGCAGTACCTTTTGCACCAACCCACTTCCCACCAACCCATTCAACGGCTCTACCACCAATATAGGCGGTGACAAGCCCGGTGGCCGCATCAAAAGCCATACCACCCAACTCTTGGGCGGACGTGGTCGCTACTTTATCAAACTGCTTTTCCAACGCATGCGACGGGATCGGACTACTAATCCAGTCCTTGAACCCTAGCGCTAACCCACCTATGCCGCCAGCGATTGCACTAATCGTGTCCAAAGGTGATGACACGGCCTTCCAGATCGATTCCGCTGTCTTGACTGCCTCACCTGGCAGAGCAACAGCGTTTTTACCAACGCCAATCCCCGCTTCTCTGGCCAGAAATCCAGGGTCCATCGAAGGAGGATAAACCGTTGTAAGCTCATTGCGGTCAATGCCCGAGAAAGGGTTAACGGAGGGTTAACGGGGACAGACCACATTTTCGGAGTGCTTTCTAAACGTGGTCTGTCCCCATTTACCTTGTCCCCATTTACCTAGGAGCAAAAAAGATGTAAATAGATAGAAAAAATGGTGCAGATCGGGTGCAAAAACACCGGCGCTAGGCCGGTGTCGGAAGTGCCAATACAAGCCAAGACTTCTACAGTTCATTGGCTAGAGATATTCAATTCTGAGAATTTTTTACGAATATACTCAGTTAACCCAACCAAGTCTTCAAAGGCAATAGAGCCAAACTCAGGCTCATACTTGGCAAGATAGCTTTCAGAAGAGCACCCTAAAGATTTGGCTTTAGCCTCTACTTCCTTAATATATGCAGGCTCAACTACCCAATTCATGCCAGAGGACGCATAACGCTCACAACCTGTCAGCACCCAAGAAATAAAGCCATTATATGAACCAATCACCTCATTCAAAATAGAGATAACATATTCATTTTCTTTTTCAAATCGAAAAGCTATATATGGAGGAAATCTCGAACGATCCTCTCTTTCAAAATGATCACAGATCCAGACCTCTGGATTACGTTGCCCATACTTTCTCCACTCAAGTGCATTCAAGTCATGAAGAATATTAAGCAGCTCACCTTCCGAGTCTAAAATCCTAGTCACACCCATTACTTCAACCCCTTCAACTTATCAAAGATCGACACTCCGCCCGGGTTAATATTTTTAATATGCTGTTCCCAATCCCCTTTAGGAATAGGGTTGAACGAGGGGGTTAACGGGTCAACGGGGACAGACCACATTTTCGGAGTGCTTTCTAAACGTGGTCTGTCCCCATTTACCTTGTTTTCGGTTAGATCTGTGACCTTTCCTACCAAAAAACGAGTCTGTGACTTTTACCGTCCCTTTCACAAGTTCAGCAGATCGTTCAGTACGCCTTGTTCCCCAACTGACACAAATCCGTTATCAGGATCATCAAATTCACCAACCCGCATTATCAGCAGTCCTTTTCGCTCACCTACATAAGCACACAGCGTCTGGTCTTCAGAGAGTCCGCCACACCAACCAAGATCCAAGACGAACTCTATGTCAAAATCCTTGGGTAAAATAGCGATATAAGAACATCGTTCAGTTAAAAGAACTTCTATTGATTTACGATCCGAAAAATCGGACAAACACATAGCTCCAAAAAACCTTAACCTCCCATCACGCTCAACGATACGTTCTACCGAACGAGTACCCTGGGGCATTTCGATTCCTCGTGATCTCAAACCACCCCATAGTCCCAAGTACCTAACAAGCCTCGTGTTTGGTTGCCAAGCCGAATTACCTAATAGCAGCCAGAATGCACATTCTGGCATATTTATAACAGCAGATTTACAAATAAAATCCAATACTACTACCGATGCTTCATAAGACTTTTCTGACACCGTAAGACTAGCCGCCGATAGCTTCAACTCACCATGTTTTTTATCTTCATGCAGGTTGAATACCTCATTGGGAAGAGAAATATCAAATGTTCTTAAGATTTTAATTTTAGTAGTCATGGTGATTCCCGGCTTCGTCGTTGAAATGAGCCCCCCCCGATATTGCGCGATGGTTAACGGGGATAGACCACATTTTCGGAGTGCTTTCTAAACGTGGTCTGTCCCCGTTTACTCGTGCATATTTTGCGACTTCTTCTGCGCTAGCGCCGCCGGCACGCATTTTGTCCACAGCACCTTGCAAGTCGTAAACATCTTTAACATAGTTTTGTCGGACAGGTGGGAGATACCCGAAGTCTCCGTCAGCTTTAGATATAGCGTTGTCCCAAGCAGGAGTACTTTTTGCACCAACGCAACCGTCTTATTCCTACAAAAAACGCTTACGTAAAAAAGCTTTGTAGCTATCGGGGGCTGTACTGATTAATTTAGCAGGATCATCACCGCGAACCACAGAGTGGTCGACCATGGACTCAATGAAATAATACAAACATTCAGGGTTTTGGCTCAATTCCGACTCGTAATCACGGAAAAACTCCAGGATGAGTTCAAATGAGTTTTCCTGCACCAGGGCACATCCTAGGTACTCGTATGCAGAGATGTAGTATGAATTTTCTATAACACCATCCACCCCACCAAACTCTTCTAATGCCCTTTCCAAAGCCCCGACAGAAAAAAATGGCAAAGAAATCAACCACTGAATAAATAATTTGAAGCACTCATCGGCCAATAGCATTGTCGATATCCTTTACCAGCTGTTTAGCAAAATCAATGTCTCGTTGACTATAGGGGTACTTGCCGGGAGGCTGATTATCAGCATTACGAATGAGATCGCTTAATCTATTGCTAACCTCAATCGCTTTTTGTTCATGTCCTGCCGGGGACAACATGTCACCTGTCGCTTTTTCATAACGTACTGCGTCAGCCAATCCACCGTTCCCGACTCGACTACCAGTTTTATCTGCACCGTAATACGAAGTCAGGATTTTTCAAACTGCTCACTATCTGCTGGCCGATAAACAGGTCCAAAACCGCCCTTGGGCGCGTCCATGCTAACTTTTGCACCGCTTACAACTTTTCTTTCTACTAAAATGCCTGATTCAGCAGCTGTGATTGCACTGCTCGAATTTAGACTACCCCCTGGAGCCGCTTTTAATTCAACCCACTTCCCACCAACCTATTCAACGGCTCTACCACCAATATAGGCGAAATCCTACTTCTTTACCGTTTTAATATAGTCGGCTGGCACACAACCCTTGATCAGGCATTCTCCACCAGGGATCTATCAGGGACAGATGTATTTTCACCTGCGAATTCAGCGCAGATAAAAATAAATCACTCCCCTTTTCCCTTTTCCCTTTTCCTTATTTTTGCGCCTCTCAGTATGATTTCTTAATGCTCAGGGTCGGTCATTCACCTCTTTGAGATGGTCTCAATAAATGAGACCCGCACTTTCCTCAAATCCCACATAAGTTTCTAAATTCATCCAGCGACATCACTAAACCTGGATCAGTTTCTGGGAGCAGCACGTCTTGGACTACCACAACCCGCCTCTCAAAGTCAATCAAAACATCAAATAAATTAAAATTAAACTCGCGAATACACATAACACTACCGGGATCTTGCGCACTTAAAATCCCTCTACGTAATAGCTCACGAGTACTTTCATTAAGCTCCTCAATTAAAAAACGCTGAAACAACTCACTCATCATCAAAGCCTCACAGTGGAAACGCGGTATGAATCACACCATCGCGCACATTAACCTTCAAAATACTAGTCGAATTACCTAGATTATCAGTACCAATTACTTTTCCGACATTGTATTCAATAGCGTAGCCCGTTGGCCCATTTTGAGAGACTTTACCGTATCTCAGCGCACTGTCGACATAAGCAGAAATATCCTTCATCGACGTTCCTTTGGAGAATTTGCTAACTTCCGAGAATCCTGTATCAGGCCCATGGCGGTACATTACGTGTTCAATCCCCGTCATAAGGCCACCTTTTTTATAGCTGAGGGCTCCCCAGGCCGCATCAATTTGACGAGGGCCTGGCAGGGCTTTAATCGTTTCTACCGCTTTTTCTGGCAGGCTACCCGCGACAGCCTCTTCCACATTCTTAACGATAACTGCGCCACCCGCTTCAAGACCCACCAGTCCTTGCAAAGTGTTACCAAAGTTTCTGACCGCCTGGCCCAGGTTGAGTATCGAAAAAGCCAGTGTAAACTTCTGTTCGGTGTCGAGTCTCGATGCCTCCGACTCTGTCGGGCTGTAAAGGGTGTCTCTATACCCGGGAATTCTTGAAAATATGAAATCATCCAAGAATGCAATCGCCTCAGGCTTCACGCTATCAATCCCAGCACCGTGCAAGCCCTCGACGCGCATCGCGTCAACAACGTCCTCGATTGTCAGTCCTGAAACATCAACACCAACGTCACAGCTACCTGGATTTGAATTGCAGAAACCCAATGCCTGTTTCGCGAGATCCCGCGCTGCTCCCTCGTGCAAATCGTGGTTGTACCGCGTTGCATTTCCCGCGATATCGGCACCCAGTTGGAAGTCCCCCCCAACAGCTGCCGCCCCAACTAGACCAGTAAGCTGCGAAAGCATTTGATGCAGTTCTTTGTTATCGCCTACGAAATCAACAAGAACATTCATAGCCGCTTCGTTCAACCCGGCAGCCGCCGCACCGGTAGCAAAATCCCCGCCCATTGCCTCGGAAAGCAAGCCACCCATCAGCGCATGCGCTACAACTTTCTCAACACTGCCTTCCGGGAACTTGATTGTGTTGTCACCAACCCAATTGAACCCGGTGGCCATGGCGACACTACCCGCCTCACCCAGCAACGCTGCACCAAAATTGTCACCAAAACTTCCACCACCAATGGTGGTGGAAATGCCACTGGAAATGATCGCCCGACCTGTCGTGCGGATAGCGACGTCGGTAAAATTACTGCTGGTCAGGATATTTGCTGTTTTGCTGGTTCCACCCGCAAACCAATTCGCGTCCGCGTAGTTCAGCACGCCGGCCGTAAAGCCTGCGATGGCCGCACTCTTGAGGCTGTCAGCGCTGAACGTCTCCTTGAAAGCAGCGCCCAGGTTGCCCTTGTTGTTGATCGTGCTGGTCACGGCGGTGGTCGCCAGAGAGGTGGCAATTACACCGCCGGCACCGCCGCTGACCAAGGCCAATCCTCCGGGGCCCATCACGAACGACATCATGATCGCAATTGCGATTTGTGCTGCCGGACCAACTCCCGAGTTCTCGTACTTAAACGACTCGTGAATCTCCTTCACCAGCCGCCAATCAACATCCCCACGCGCCTCGGCATCCTTCAACCACGCCAACTGCGGATCAGCCTTGACCATCGCATCGATGGTCTGGCTGACGGACTGCTGGTTGACATCCTTGATGTCGATCTTCAGACCATCCACGGCCTTGATCACGATGTTGCCCTTGGCAATCATCTGGGTCTGACGCAGGGTTTCATCGGTATTACCGCGACCTTTGGACGACACCCACGCGGCATTGTTGTTGGTCTTGGTGTGGCTTTCGTCATGGAGGTCTTTGACCCCTTCAAACGTAATCGCTCCACCGCTGTCCAGCGTGATGTTGTTACCACTGTCCAGTTTGGCGACCTGATAAAGCTGATCGCCTCCGCTCTTGAGCGTAAGATCGCCGCCCGACTTGATCTCGGAGCCGATGTACTTGTTGTCGGTGACCTCGTCCCGCTTCATTTTGAGCTTGCCGAAGCTGCCCTTTTTCTTCATGTCATACAGCGAGTAGTCCGTGTCCTGCGCTGCAAGAATGTTGAGGTTGTCACCCGCGACCAGATAGGCTTCGTCGCCTGCAGTCACGCGACTGGAGATCACGCTGAGGTCTTTACCGGCATTCAGTTTGACGTCGCCACCCGCGGTGATGCCGGACATGACCTGGCTGACATGGTCCTCCTGCATCGTGAGTTTTTTGCTTTTGTACAGCGAGTGCTCCTCATCAGCAGCCGAGCCGATGGTCAGGTTCTCGGTCGCAGACATCGACACGTCACGCTTGGCATCGATCTGACTGGCGATGACCGAAAGGTCCCGTCCGGCCGTGATGTTCAGATCACGCCCGGCATCGACGGTTGAGCCGTACTGGGTAACGTTGTCGTTGGTATGCAGTCCACGCTGAGAACTGAAGGCCTTTTCAGCGGAAACCAGATTCACATCGCGACCGGCATTGATCGTGGTATCTGCGCCGCTCTTCAGAACACCCCCCGTGTTGATGACGTCTCGTCCAGCCTTGAGCGTCAGATCGTTGGCCGCTTCGATGCGCGCAGCGTTGTCGATGAAGTCCGAACGCTCGTTCATGTCGCCAACACCACTCTCATGGGTGGTGACGCTGCGTTCATTGATGATGTCGCCACGAGTGGCAGTCAGCGAGACGTCACGCCCGGCGATAATGCCGCCAGCCTTGTTTACAAGGTTATTGCCTGCGAGAAGATCAAGACGATTGCCTGCTTCAATCAGGCCACTGTTGACCAGATTGTTGTCGGCGGTGGCTGAAAGGTTGTTTTTGGCGCGCAATGTTCCGGCGTTTTCCAGATCCTTGCCGGCAATGAGCGTGACATCACTGCCTTGAATCAGCGCGCCGTTAGCTGCGAGGCGATTATTGGCATTGGCCAGGTAGAGTACCGGGACAAGCACTTGCTCGCCGTTTACCACGGCGTTTTCCATCCAGACGATATCGTGAGTCAGTGCCGCGACCTGTTCGGATGTCAGGCTGACTCCCACTGCCAGATTGAGCTGATTTTTGCTGGCGATGGCGTTGTCCATCAGGTACTTGTACAGACCCTCATCGGTGGTCTGACCATCGATGAAGCGCTGGCCGGTACGTGCCACAACCGCCTGCTGGACCAGGCGCTGCTCATAGAGCCCGTCGCCCAATCGCTTGGCGCTCTTGTCAGGATCGTACCCAAGGTTCGACAGCAGATAATCCGAACCCATGAACTGCTTGAGGTCAGTCAATACCGGGTTGGTTTCTATCAGATACTTGTGTGCATTGGATGACTTGCTGGTCACCGGCAAGCCTTGTACGCGATTGATCGTGAAGTCGGTGGAGCGGCCAGGCAATGCCGTGCCACTGGTGTCGGCAGCGGGTGTGCTGACGTCGAGAGCGCTGGCCGTCGCACCCGTTTCGCCTGCCTTGTGATCAGCCGTCTTCAAGTCAACCGTACTGCCTGAAGCCTGAGCATTGTTTGCCAGCTGGATGTTCCTTGGCTGGGTATCGGTCAAGGTTTGCTGGCGATTGGCGGGGCTGATCGCGGCGCCACCCATGGTCCAGCTATCCGGACCGGTGGCGGTCGGCGTGCTGTTGCCTTGTCCGCTCAGACGGAACAAGCCGTTTTGCCCGGTGGGCAGACTGAAACCGGGCAGCGCTAACGGGTTGACTTGCTGTTGAGCCAGATCGGGTGGCAGCTGTGCGTTGATGTAAATCGGTGTCGAATAAGCGCTACCCGCACCTGTTTCGGTTTTGTTGCGGCCGGCTGCGACATAGGCGTAGTAAGGCCGTTCGACGCTGTTGCTGATTTTCTGCGTGGCATTGAGTGTGATGTTGCCGCCCGCCTGAATCACCGCATCGTAGGCGTTGGTCGAGCCTGTTACCGTAATCTCCGGGCCGGTGAGCTCGCCCCCGCCCATCAACTTGATAAAGGCGCTCAGATCCGCTTCGACGTCGGGTGACGGCGTCCCACCGTTTTTCTTGTTGAACGCATCTGCTGCGGCGACTGCCCCGAAGATCTGCTTCACATAGTTCCAGTACGTGCGCTTGGTGACGATCTCCTGCTCTTGCAAACCGGTGTTATTGATAGTGTCGGCATTGGCCACGATGTTGCCGGTGGCGGCAATCGTGCTACTGGTGTTGTTCAGCGTCGACGCATTGATCGAGATGTCGCCGCCGCTGGTCATGCTGGCAGCCGCACTGCTGGCGTTGACTTTCAAACGATCGGTTTCAGCGATTTCCCACAGGCCATTTCGCCGCCCTCCACTACGGAAGTCACAGCCAACGATAGGAACCAGATTGCAATCAAGTTGCGTGATGACAACTGAACTTTTTTCTTGCTTGGTGTATTCCAGGATCGCCCGAACGTTGTTGATGGTCAGGGCATTGATGGTCAGGTTCTGAGCGCTGTAGATGTCACCGGAAGAGTTATCCAGCAGATCGGCTTTGCCAGTTCCGGAATCCCTGCCGATGTAAACGTTGCTCAGCCCGTAGAGTTGGCCATAGGAGTTATTGAGGTTCGCAACCTGCAGGCGCATGTCGCCGCCGCTGGTGATCAACGCATTGGTGTTGAGCAGTGATCCGCTGGTCAGTGTCAGATTTTGTGCCGCAGCCAGCGTGCCGAAGTTGTTGACCGCTCCGGCATTGATGGTCATGTTGGCTGCCGAGGTCAGACGAGCGCCATTGTCCAGGCGGCCACCGACATTAAGCGTGGTGTCCCCGCCGCCGGCGATACTCGATGTCGCGCTGCTGAGACTCACCTGCGCGGCACTCAGATTCAGAGTACCCAGGCTACTGAGCCGCCCCGCGCCCCAATAAGCGCCACCGAGGCCGACATTCATCCGGCCGTCACTGGCAATCAACCCGTCGTTGAGCCAATTGACGCCATTGCCGGTGAAACTGTCAGACGCCAGCAATTGCCCGGTAGCGGTCTGGGTCAGACTGTTGACATTGACGGTAAGACGCCCGGCCTGGATAACGCTGCTGTTGGTCCAGCTGTCAGCACCGATCGTCAGGCCGCCACGGGTTACCAGCGCCCCCCCTGCATTCATCAGGTTGGCGGTGGATATATCAAACGTGCCGGTGCCGACGTGCAACAGGCTGCCGCCGGTATTGAGGAAGCTGCCGGTGCCGAGCGTCAGGTCGGTGTTGGCGGTTTCCAGCGTGCCGTTGCGGTTGTCGACCAGGCCGCCAATCTGGAAGCTGGTTTTGCCGCCGCTGCCGAGGGCACGCAACTGGCCGGTCTGGTTATCGAGGCTAGCAGCCTTGATGGCAAGGGTGCTGTCGCTTTCGATGATGCCCAGGCGGTTATTCAACGCGCCGGTCAGATTGAGGTCGATCTGCTGGCCGGCAATCTGGCCGTCGTTGTCGCCGCTGTTGTCGAAGTTGTTGCCGGTGACGTTGATTTTGCCTTTGGCGTAGAGGCCGCCATTGCGGTTGTCGAAGTTGCCGGTAGTGATGACTGCATCGCCGCTTTGCGCCGAAATGCGTCCGCCGTAGTTATCGAGTCCACCCGGTGCGACGAGATTCACGCGTTGAGCCTGAATCACACCGCCCTGGCGATTGTTATTCAGGTCGTAGCCATTCTTCAGCGCACCGGTCAGGCGCGCAGAGAACGCAGCTTTCAGGCTGGCGAGGACGCCGCCACGACTATCGAGGTTGCCAGCGTCGAGGGTAAGGTCCCCGGCATCGGCAATGATCCGGCCGCTCTGGTTATCGATGTCGCCGCTGGTGGTCAGGGTCAGTGCGCCCTTGCTTTGCAGAGTGCCCTTGGCGTTGGCCAGACTGGCCGCCCGGATCTGTAAATCGCCATTCTGGCTGTAGATCAAACCGTCGGCGCTGTTCTGGATGACGCCAGGCGTGGTGATCGTCAACACGTCATTGGCCGCGACGGTGCCGCGATTGCGGTTGTCCAGGCCGCCACTGAGCAGGGTCATCAAACCCTGACTGGCCAGTTGGCCGCCCTGATTGTTGATCTGTGTGGCGCGTTGCAGCAGCAGTGCGCCACCGCTGGCGAGCTTGCCGTTGGTGTTGGTCAATGCGCCGAGCAGGTCGAGGGTTACGGCGCCATCGCTGGCCGCCATGCCACCGGTGTTATCCAGTGTGGTGCCGACAAAGCTCAGGTCCTGTTTGGCACTGACACTGCCGCCGGCGTTGCCCAGCGTCATCGCCTGCATCGTCAGGGTAGCACCGCTGTAGATCGAACCACCTGCAGCGTTATTCAAAAGACTAGCGACGGTCAGAGCCTGTGCTTCACCACTGGAAACCACGCCCTTGTCGCTGTTATCCAGGCTCGCGGCGTTGACGTTAAGGGCTTTCTGGCTGACCAGTGCACCGGCACCGCTGTTGAGCAAGTCCCCGCTCAGTGTCACATCGAGGCTGCCGCTTTTGCTGGAGAGCGTGCCGCTGTTGCGGTTGTCGAGGCTCTGGGCATTGACGTCCAGACCTTGCCAACCGGAGATCAGACCGTTCTGGTTGTGCAGTTGGCTGCCCGTGAGGCTCAGCAGGTTGCTGCTGATCAGTTTGCCGCCGCTGTTATCGATGGCCCGGGTTTTAAGGCCGATGCTCTGGCTGCTGGAGATTTCGCCGCTGCGGTTGGTGAGGTCACGCAGGTGCTGAATGCTCAACTGGCCTTCAGTGGTGATCAGGCCGCCGTCGTTGTTCAGATCAGCAGCGGCCGCGCCGAAATCAATGGCGATGGCACTGCCCAGCAGCGAGCCGTTCTGGTTGTTCAAGCCATTGCTGTTGACAGTCAGGCCAGTGGTGGCATTGATCAGCCCCAAGTTCTGGTTGGTGAGCGGGCCGTCGAGGTTAAGGTCCAGATTCGAACGGCTGGTCAGTGTGCCGCCGCTGTTGTCGAGGCTGGCCGCTTTGACATCCAGCGCAGCCGCGGCAATCAGGCCTTTGATGTTGGTCAGCGCCTGGTCGATGCGCAGCGTCACGGCCTGGTTGCTGAGCAATTTGCCGTTGCTGTTGTCGAGGCTGCGCGCCGTCACTGTGAACGCCTGGGTGCTGGAGATCTCACCGCCGTCGTTGTTGACGTCCTCAAGGTTCTTGAGCATTAGCAACGGCGCGCCGATCAGGCCGTTCTGGTTGTTCAGTTGACCGTGATTGAGGTCCAGGTCCAGCGACATGTTGCTGAACAACTGGCCGCCCTGCTGATCGAGACCGGTGACGTTCGCGGTCAGCGCAGCAACGCTGACAATACGACCGCCATCCTGGTTGGTCAGTTGGGTCGCCTTCAGGTCCAGCGTATCGCCACTGTTCAACTTGCCGTTGTGGCTGTTATCCAGCGTACCGGTGTGCACCACTACCGCGCCTTTGGCGCTGAGGCTACCCCCGTTGCTGTTGTCGAGGCTGGCACTGCTGAGATTGAAGCTGGCGTCGGTGACGATCTGACCACCGCGGTTGAGCACCACGCCGGTGGTGTTCAATGTCAACGGCCCGGCAACCGACAGGCTGCCGAGATTGTTGGTCAGACTCGCCGCTGTCACGCCAAGGCTGCCCTCGGCGCTGATCAGGCCCTGACTGTTTTTCAGGTCACCGCTCAGGTCGAGCTTCAGGTTGCTCTGGCTCAGGAGCGCACCCGCAGTGCTGTCGAGGCTGCGGCCGGTCAGGGTCAGGTCGGTTTTACCCGAAATCAGCCCCTTGGCACGGTTGAGCACTTCATCAACGGTCAGGCTCAACGCACCCTGCGCAATCAGCTTGCCGCCGTCGCTGTTGTCCAGACGACTGCCGACCAGCGTTACGTCAGCCTGGCTGGACAGCTCGCCGCCACGGTTGTCGACGGCATCGACCGTCAGTTGCAGCGCCTGATTCGCCCCGACGAGACCGCCGTTACGGTTGTCGAGGCTGTTGCCGGTGAGCTTCAGCCCGGCGGTTGCCACCAGTTCACCGTGCAGGTTATCGAGGGTCGCGACGTTAGCGATAACGTCGGCTTTGCCGGCGATATGCCCTTCGCTGTTGTCGACGCTGTCGGCTTTCAGATTCAGTTCATCATCAGCGATCAGCGTACCGCCTTGGTTGACCAGTTGGCCGTCCACCGTCACCCCGAGGGTGCCACGGCTGGTGATCAGGCCGCCGCTGTTGTCCAGGCGAGCGCTTTTGGCATCCACGCTCTGCGCGGAAATCAGGCCCTTGACGCTGGCCAGCAGTTGCTCGATGCGCAGGGTCAGGTCCTGATTGCTGATCAACTTGCCGTTGTTGCTGTTATCGAGGTTTTGCGCGGTCAGGGTGAAGGCCTGGGCGCTGGAGATTTCACCGCCCTGGTTGTCGATGTCCTTGAGGTTTTTCAGCACCAGCAGCGGCGAATTGATCAGGCCGTTGCGGTTGTTCAATTGGCCGTGGTTGAGGTCAAGGCTCAGGGAGGTTTTGCTGAACAGTTGACCGCCCTGCTGATCGAAGCCGGTGACCGTTGCGGTCAGGGCTTTGTCGCTGGCGATGCGGCTGCCGATGCCGTTGCTCACTGCGCCGGCGTTGAGCGTGAGGGCGTCACCGCTGACCAGGCTGCCGCCGGAGGCGTTGTTGAAGGCACCGGTGGTCAGCGCGGTGGCTTTCTTGGCGCTGATCAAGCCGCCCTGACTGTTGTCCAGACTCTGCGAAGTCAGGATCAGCCCGCTGTCAGTGGCAATTGAGCCCGCCTGATTGTTCAGGCTACCCGTGGTGGTCAGCGCCAGCGCGCCGGCGCTCGACAAGTGACCGCGTGTGTTATCGAGACTGCCCGCGTTTACAGTCAGCTTCCCTTCGCTGCTGATCAGACCCTCGATATTGCTCAAGGCGTTGTCGAGACGAATATCCAGATTGCCCTGTCGGGTAACGAAATTACCGCCGCTGTTGTCCAGACTCTGCCCGATCAGCGTCGAGGTACCCACACTGAACAGTTGTCCGAGGGTCTGATTGATGACCCGGGCCACAGTCAGGCCAAGGGTGGTTCCGGCGAGGACTTTGCCGCTGTCACTGTTGTTCAGGCTTTGACCGATGACGTTCACATCGACGGTGCTGGAGATTTCACCGCCGCGGTTGTCGATCTCGCCGACCGTGAGTTTCAGCGCTTTTGTGGTACCGACCAGACCGGCCTTACGGTTGTCGAGCGACTGGCCACTGAGCAACAACGAACCTTGGGCGACCAATTCACCACCCTGGTTAACCAATTGCGTCACGTTGGCGTTCAGATCGGCTTTGCTTGAGATACGCCCGGCGCTGTTATCGATGCGCGTCACACCGAGAATCATCGGCCCTGCCGCACTGAGCAAACCGCCACGGTTATCCAGTTGCGTGCCGCTGTAGTTGACGGCGGCCTGACCATCGAGCAGACCTTTGTCGCGGTTGTCGAGTGCGCCAACGCTGAGTTGCAGGTCTTTGGTCGCGCGAACTTTACCGCCGCGGTTGTCCACGGAATCGCTGCGCAAGGTCAGGCGATCCTTGCCAACCACGCTGCCGCCACGGTTGTCGAGGCTGCCACTCTGGACATCGACTGCACCTTTGGCGCTCAGCTCACCGTTCTGGTTATCGAACAAGCCAGTGATGCGCGCGGTCAGACTGCCGTCGCTGACGAGGCTGCCTTGCTGGCTGTTGTCGAGGCTGGCGGCGGTGATGCTGACATTCACCCCCGAACCCAACAAACCGTTGCGGTTGTTCAGCGCACCGATCAAACCGATGTTCAGCGCTACGTCACCCGTCACCTGGCTGTCGCTGTTGTCCAGCGTGATGGCGTTGATACGGGTGGTGCCGGCGCTGGATATCTCGCCATCGTGATTATTCAGATCGCCGAGATCGGCGCCGAGGCTGCCGTTGCTGCTGATCACGCCCTGGGTGTTGATGACCTTGCTGGCGTTCAACTGCACCGTCGAGTTGCCGAGGACGCTGCCCTTGTTCTGATTGTCCAGAGTGGTGGCCGTGAGGCGCGTATCCTGCTGGGCGCTCAACGTACCGCCCTGGTTGCTCAGGGTTTGCGCGACGGTCGCCGTCAGGTTGCGACTGGCGATCACGCTTTTGCCGCTGTTGTTGAGGTTCTGCGCACTCAGGTTCACGTCGCCAGCGCTGTTACGGCTGTTGTCGGCGTTGACCCCGGCTTCAATGATGCCGTTGTTGCTCAGGGTTCCACCGGCGCTGAGGCTGATGCTGTCGCGTGCAGCGAGGTTTTGCTGGTTGCTCAGATCGCCTTGGGTTTGCACGTTCAGAGCGGTGCCAGCGTAGACCGGACCTTGGGCACTAAGGCTGTTGGCTTTGATGTTCACAGCAGTGGCTGCCGAGGTCTGCGCCAGGGTCAACTGGCCGTTGGCATCGATCTGGATATCGCCACCACTGGCAGCCAGGTTGCCCGCCAGTTTCACCCCGACCCCGGCCTCGGTGCCAACCAGTTTGATCGCCCCGGCATACATCCCGCCCAGCGCCGAGGAGTCAATCGCCAGTTGCGGTTTGGCGCTGCCGTCATCGGCACGGGCCGTGGCATTCAGGGTCTGTGCGTTGACGTCGTTGCGCCCGGCAACGATGGTCAGGTTCTGCGCCTGGAGCTCAGCGTTGATTTTGGCGCTACGGGTGATGATTTCGAAGCGGTCGACGTTGGTCGCGTTAAGCCCGGCGCCTTCAATGGCCACAGAACCCTGATCAACCTGAAAACGATCCAGCCGCCCCGCGCCATCCAGCACCGGTTTGCCGGTGGTCAACGTGACCCGTGGCGCATTGATGAAGCCGCAACCATTACAGGTGATGCCATACGGGTTGGCGACAATCACTCGCGCCGACTGCCCCGCCACTTCGGTGTAACCGCGCAACTGGCTTGGGTTGCCGCTGATGACTTCGTTGAGAATGGCTTGCGCCGAGCCGCTGTTTTTCAGGTTCGGGTTGCCGATGATGTGCCCGGCCAACTGGGTGTTCGAGGTCTGCGCCGAGCCGTTGTTGAGGATGACGCCCTGCGCGCCGACGTTGTAATCGTGGAACTGGTTATGCGACAGGCCGCTGCCGTTGGGCGTGGCGATGTTGATGATCGGCACGCCATTGCCGGCCCGATCCAGCGCGGTGTTCGGGTTGGCCACGACAATGCCGTCGGCCTGCGCCCACATCGGTTGCCAGAACATGACGTTCGCCAGCAGAAACGCCAGCCCGCGCTTGGGCATGCCCAGAAACGACTCACGGTTTTTTACGGCCGCAGAAGGTTGGCCTGCAAGGAAGGCGAACTGACGAACATCCATGTCGATGGTCTCGAAGAATTTGAATTAGATGAAAAAGTCGAGGCGGAAATAGATCGGCGCTTCGCGCTCGGTCAGCACGTCCGGGCGCTCGAGGGAATGCGCAAAGGTCACGCTGGCAGCCACGTGTTGACCACGGGCGAACAGTTCCAGCGAGTTGCTCGACATGCGTCCGTGCTGATCACCGTTGTAACGATCGCCACGAATCACGCCCTGGTCGTAACCGAGGCTGGTGCCGTATTCAGCGAACACCGGGCGCAGCCATTCGACGTTGATCGGACGGCTCCAGCGCAGGTCGTTGCGCCAGTAGCCGCCGCTGTCGCCGGACAACGACTGATCCTTGTAGCCACGGATCGACGACAGCCCGCCGAGGCTGGTGCGTTGTGAACTGAACAGCACGTCTTCGCTGCGCTGGCCAGTCATCAGGCTACTGAAGGTGAAGGATTCGCCCCACACCTTGAACGGTTGCAGGTAGCTCAGGGTTGCGGTGTATTTGCGGTAGCGTGCGTCCGGTTCGCCCGGGCCTGGATCGTGGCTGCCCTGCGCGTCGAACGCGCCGATGCCTTCCTGCATGCCGGCGTCGAAGTTGACGAAGGCGCTGCCGATGCGGCGACCGTGGTTGAAACCGAACTGCGCTTCGCTGATGCGGTTGCTGCTCAGCTTGAGCTTGCTGTCTTCGATGTAGTTGTTGGTGCGCAGGTAGGACAGGCCGGCGCTGAGCGAAGTCTTGCTCACCGAGTCGCGATGGATCACCCGCTCGGCGCGCAATTGATGGTTTTCGCTGTCGCCGGTCTGCTTGAAGTTGTAGCCGTTGGCGGCGATC
Source organism: Pseudomonas sp. MWU347 (assembly GCF_017947305.1). Taxonomy (NCBI): domain Bacteria; kingdom Pseudomonadati; phylum Pseudomonadota; class Gammaproteobacteria; order Pseudomonadales; family Pseudomonadaceae; genus Pseudomonas; species Pseudomonas sp. MWU347. The sequence goes on along the minus strand of NZ_JAFGZB010000009.1, from coordinate 246,817 downwards.
TGCGAGCGGTAGTCGCTCTGGCTGTAGGTGTAGCTGAAGTTCCACCAGCCCCACGGCAGGTTGTAATTGAGCATGGCGTTGCTGGAGGTGTGCTGGTGATCGGTCATTGCGTCGTGACCGCCGCGCAGGCTCAACTGATCGGCCAGGCCCAGCGGGCTGTCCCAATCGAAAGTGGTGCCCCACTGTTGTTCACCGGTGCTGCGCTGGCCGTCGTTGCTGCGCGACAGTCCGGCACGCCATGGCTTCTGCGGCGTATTGGTGACCAGCACTTCACTGCCGCCGACGTTCTTGCCCGGCGCCAGCTCCATCTTGGCCTGATTGGACGGCAGGCGATTGAGCTGATCGACCATCTGCTCGATCTCGCGCAGGTTGACCAGATCGCCGGACTTGCCGGGAAAGGCCATCGCCAGTTCACGCTCCGAAAGCTTGCTGTTCTCGGCGCCTTTCATGCCTTCGAGCTTGCCTTCGACCACCAGCACTTTCAGATGCCCGCCAGACAGATCCTGCTGCGGCAGGTAGGCGCGGCTGGTGACCAAGCCTTTCTCGATGTAATGGTCGGTGATGACTTTCAGCAGCTCGTTGAGTTGCGGCACCCCGAGGCACTGGTCGATGTAGGGCTTGAGCAAGCGGGTTTTGTCGCTGTCGGACAGACTGTCGGCGCCCTTGAGCTCGATGTCCTTGATCGGGAAACAGCGGGTGTCGGTGGGCGCCGCTGGTTGCGCCGGACCGGCCTCTTTGCCGGGCAGATTTTTCAGGTCTTCAAGACGCCGCTGCTGCTCTTCGAGCAAGCGATTCTGGCGATCGCGGATCAGGTCGGTTTCACCGGGAGTGGGTGCAGCGAAGGCAATCTGAAGTGGAGACAGGCACAGCAAAGCTGCGCACAACCTCGCCACGAGGGCGGGTGGGTACATGTTCGATCCCTCGATACGGAATGACATCAAAATAGTGGCGCGATATTAGATGGCCATCATTTTGACGTCAAACAATCGTTTCAACCTTTTGTCGGGTTTGTATCAAGGAATTAACAAAGGAAGCAGGAGCCGCTAAGCCATGAAAAAAGGGGCGCATCCATTGGCCAGAATGGATGCACCCCTTTCTTGCGCAGACCGACTCAACCGCGAATACGGTGCTCGGTGAGCTCGTAGTCTTCCTGGCAATCGCCCGAAGGGTCCTTCGCCACACTGACGTAATGCACCGTGTCGGCATCGATCAGCGTGTAAGTGTAGGTATCAGGCAGGGGCACGCCGGCGGTGCGCAACTCGTTCTTGCCATTGGCCGCCTTCCAGATACCGTGTTCGGTCTGGATCGGCTGGGTCTGCTGGGCATCCCGGAAGAAAGTAATGTTGAAGGTGCCGTCAGGCTTGAAGTTGTTTTTCCAGGACAGGAACTGGCACTTGCCGTTTTCCGACCGCATACCTTTCCATGAACCGATCAGGGATGGATCGTTGCCCGGTTTGTTGGCGGCACAGCCACCCAGTGTTGCAGCCAGGACGATGAGCGCCAGGCAGAGATTGCGTTTCACTTGGTATTTCCTTACTTCAACTGAATTCGATGCATCGCGTATGCAAGGTCAACCTGCTACAGGAATGCGCTGCCGGGGTTGGGTAACGTCGTAGACGTGTTGCTCGCAGAGATCACCGGAGAACTGGAATTCCACCTGGTACACCTTGCCCTGCTGCGGAGTGAAGGTGTTTTTCAGCGGCCCACAGGTATAAATGCCGGCGGTCACCCGGCTGCTCGAATACCCCGAGACCTCGAACGGCTTGCCGGCATCGGCCTGTGCTTCCAGTTGCGGAAAGCGTTTGACCGTGGCGCTGTTGGCCACTTCGTTGAGTTTGGCGATCCAGCCGAACACCTTGCCACGACCGGAATCCACAACGGTGCCGAGCACTTCCATGCGGCGGTCGGGATCATCGGCGCGGCGAATGGAAAACTCCACCGGATAGGTGCCCCCAGATGATTTCATGATGACTTTGGCGTGCTGGGCATCCACCACTACCGGGTCTTGATGCAACTGGATGCCGTCTTTCAGCAGGCTGGGGGAAGAGTTACGCACATTGGAATGGCAGCCTGGCAGCGCGAGCAGCAGGGTCAACATAACGAGCACACGTTTATTCACGCGGAAATCTCTATTGAACAAGCAGGACGGGGAATGACATCAAAACAACGCCGCGATATTAGATGGCCATCATTTTGACGTCAAACCTATGTTGCGCTCGCCTGTCAGTGTTCAACGTCTGTCTCCGTCGCCACCTCATGCGGTGCAAGCAAGCGGCCATCAGCCGACATCAATTGCAGTTTGCGAATTGGCTGACGATCCTTTGCATCAACCATCACCGAACCCGGCTCACCCGGAGCATACAGGTGCTCCCCGCCCCACTGCGACAGCGCAACGATCACCGTCTGCAAGGCCTTGCCGCGTTCGGTCAGCACGTATTCCTTATAGGCACCGCCATCGGCGGCCGGCACCGTTTGCAGGATCCCCTGCTCGACCAAGGCCTTGAGCCGGGCGCTGAGCATGTTCTTGGCGATGTCCAGATTCTTCTGAAAATCGCTGAAGCGGCGGATGCCCTCCAGCGCATCGCGGATGATCAGCAGCGACCACCAATCGCCGATCAGGTCCAGCGTACGGGCGACCGGGCAGGCGTTGCCGTGCAGGCTTTTGCGCTTCACAGGGTGTTTCTCCATCAAAACCGGCGTGTGGTTGCATCTTACAACTGTGACGCTGGAAAAGAACCACGCCACCCGCCATGGCAATTGAGCACTTGCGTACAAGTGACAGCCGCGAATTGCGCCGATAGTGATGGGCGGCCATTGCGGCATCCGGCCTTCCGAACGATCGCCCACAGCAAGGAGTTCCCATGAGCACATTCACTACCGATGACGGCACACAGATCTATTTCAAGGACTGGGGCAGCGGCAAGCCCGTGTTGTTCAGCCATGGCTGGCCGCTGGATGCCGACATGTGGGAATACCAGATGGAATACCTGAGCAGTCGCGGCTACCGCACGATTGCCTTCGACCGCCGTGGTTTCGGGCGCTCCGATCAACCGTGGACCGGCTACGACTACGACACCTTTGCCGATGACATCGCGCAACTGATCAACCACCTCGACCTGCGCGACGTGACGCTGGTCGGCTTCTCCATGGGTGGCGGCGACGTCAGCCGTTACATCGCCCGCCACGGCAGCGAGCGCGTTGCCGGGCTGGTACTGCTCGGTGCGGTGACGCCGCTGTTCGGCAAGAAGGCCGACTACCCGCAGGGCGTCGACACCTCGGTGTTCGACGGGATCAAGGCCGGTCTGCTCAAAGATCGCGCGCAATTCATCGCTGATTTCGCCGCGCCGTTCTACGGCACCAATCAGGGCCAGAAAGTCTCCGATGGCGTGCTCACGCAAACCCTGAACGTCGCCCTGCTCGCCTCGCTGAAAGGCACCGTGGATTGCGTCACCGCGTTCTCCGAAACCGACTTCCGTCCGGACATGGCGAAGATCGACGTACCAACCTTGGTGATCCACGGCGACGGCGATCAGATCGTGCCGTTCGAAACCACCGGCAAACAGGCGGCGGCGATGATCAAGGGCGCCGAGCTGAAAGTCTACGCCGGCGCGCCCCACGGTTTTGCCGTAACGCACACCGAAGCGCTGAACGAAGACCTGCTGGCGTTCCTGAACCGCTAAAAACGCTGCGCTGACCAGGCACCCACCCGGTCAGCGCACGTTGCGGTACAGCATCAAACGTGCGCTCTCGTGCAGGCCCCGCGTCAACTCCAAAAGGCGCTGGAATTCCTCGGGGTTTTGCCCGGCGACGTTATCCAGCGGGGTCTTCGACGCCAGGTCATGCAGGGTCGGTGAGCTGCCGTCATGTTGCATCTGCAGGAGGAAATCCTTGGTCACCCCGCCAATCACCGGGAACGTCCCCTCGCGCAACACCAGCGGCACCACACGCTCACCTTCCGGCGCCGGTTGCTGGAAATCGCGGCCCATTGCGCCATTGCGGAACGGCACGCCGGCCATCCCGGCCACCGTCGGCAGCAGATCCGTCAGCCCCACCGCCTCCTCGATGACCTTCGGCGCAAGCATGCCCGGGGCGTGAATCAGCATCGGCACATGATTGCTTTCCAGGCCCAGTTGCTCGAACGCCGGCGGCATGTGCGGGATCTGGCTGATACGCGTGTTGTGGTCGCCGAAGAACACAAAAATCGTGTTGTCGTAATAGCCGCCAGCCTTGGCCAATTCCATCAATTTGCCGATATTGAAATCCAGCAGGCGCACCGCATTGTACTGCTCGACGCTGCGCGAACCGGCGGCCTGCACCTGCTCCAGCGACAGGTTGCTGACCTCGAAACCGTCGTTGTCCTTGGGGATGGTGAATGGCCGATGGTTGCCCGAGGTTTGCACGTAGGCGAAGAACGGTCGGTCCTTCGGCAAGTCGCGCAGGATGCGGTCGCTCTCCTTGAACAGATCCAGATCGGAAATGCCCCACACGTCCACCAGCGGCGAACGCCAGTCACTTTCCTGATACAGGCGCACGCCGTCGATGCTCTGTTGGATCAGCGCATTGATATTGGCCCAGCCGGCGTTGCCGCCGATCATGTAGAGCTTCTGGTAATCGGTGAACGCGTTGATCAGCGTGTGCTGACGGGTGATCAGCGGATGACGGGTGGCTGTCTCGCGGCGCGTCACGTCGGGAACGCCGGTGATGCTCGCCCACACGGTTTTCGCAGTGCCGGTGACTGGCACATAGAAGTGTTTGAAGAACCAGCTTTGGGCCGCCAATTGATCGAGGTTTGGCGTCGGGTTCAACGGATTGCCGTAGGCGCCAACGGCGCTGGTGCCCAGCGATTCGAGCATGACGAACATCACGTTCGGCGTGCCCGGCAGCCGATACGGCTGCACGCCTTGCTGACGCTCGAAGTTGAGCGATTGCGGATCCGGTCGATCCACGCCCAGATAACGGGCAATCAGCGGATAGTGCTCGCGCACCTGCGCCTCATCGAATTGCGCCTGCCCGGTTTTCAGCGTGTCGTACAGGAACAGCACCGGGTTCAGACCGACCGCGGCGATCTGCGCGTTACCGGAAAAGAACGCATCACTCCAGCGCAGCGGCACCGGGTTTTCCAGGTTGAGATTGTCGACCCGACCGAGCAGCGCCAGCAGCACCACGACCACGCTTAGCCCGGTGCCGAATGCCAGCGATGAGCGCCGGATAACCTTGGCTTCACGGGCTAGTGTCAGCCGTTCCAGCTTCGAAAGTCCGTAGAAGCAGACGCCCAGCACCGCCAGCCAGCCGAGTGCAATCCACAGCACCGGGTAGGTTTCCCAAACCATCTGTTGTGAGATTTGCGCATCTTCCAGATAACGCAGCACCGTGGCGTTGATCCGCACGCCGAGGTAGGCGTAATGACCGAAATCGATGATGTACAGCAGGCCGATAACGCCGAGCGCCAGCAGCCAGTAAATCCGCGCGACCCAGCGCAACCACGGCAGACGCGTGAGGTTCCAGCGCGGCACCCAGGCCAGCAGCGCCAATGGCAGGATCAGCAACACGGCGAGGCGCAGGTCGAAGCGCAAACCGATCCCGAGGGTTTCGCGCAGCGCCGGATTACCGATGAACTCGCTGGGCGCGATCCCGGAAAACCCCAGCACAAACACCAGCCTGAGCACGGCAAACAACAAAAACGCCAAACCTGCCGCGCCCACGCCATAGCGCAGGCGTCGCGATTGCAACCAGCCCATCATTGACCTCAGTGTCGTTGGTTCAAATAGAAGATGTCGCGCCGGCCGGTGCGGCTCGCAGCAGACGCCTGACCTCACGGATGCACAGCGCTGCAGCGGCGATCAGGCAGTAACCCAGCAGCAGCGGATCGATCAGGTAATCCCAATAGTTTTCCGAGGCCTTGAGACGCAAGGCGAACGCCAGCGTGCCCAGCGCAAGCATCGACACTGCCAGCGTATTGCGCAGCCACAACAGCGCCAGTGCCAGCAGGCCGATACAGACGATCATCGGCCGTGGGTTGAAGCCCCAACGGTACGGATCGAAATACGTCAGGCCCATCGTCGCCGGGTACAGCAGCGCGGCCAGCACGGTAAACAGCACCAGCACCTGCACCCGTGCCGGCAATGTCTGCCGCTCGACCACGCCCAGTCGGACCAGACTGGCCCAGCCGAGCAGCACCAGCGTGGTGATCGCCAGATCGTCGGTGACACTGCGCACATACGCCGCCAGGGGCAGCTCGTTGACCGGCACGAAGCTGACCACTGCCAGCAGCGGCAGCAGCCACGGACGCCAGCGTTGTGTGCATTGCAACGAACCCAGCAGGACAAAACCGAGCAGGATGAACGTCAAATGGGCTTGCCAGAGAATCAGCATCACAGGCGCTCCTCCAGCCACGCTTCGTTGAAGCTGACATGTTTGATGAAGGTGTTATTCCACGAATACACCAGGTGATAAAGGCCATCGCTGCCGCGACTGAAGTACGGATACTCGTACTCGAAATCACAGCCCTGCGGCTTGCATACCCGGTAATCCAGATTGCTCAGAAAGCGTTGCTCCAGCGGCAAGCGCCGGGCACCACTGGAAGCACGAAAGCCTTCGCCGATGATCGCCTTGTAGGCTTCGGGGGCGAACGGCTGGCCGAGCGGATCGGGCGACTGATCGAGCTCGATCACGTTGCGCCAGTTGTTCAGATTGGCATCGGTGCCATACAGGCTGAGCTTGAAGCGCCCGTCCTGCAGATCATTCAGCGCCACCAGCAGACCGTTGTCGCCAGTGCCGACTGCCGCGAGCGATGAATTGGGGTTGGCCGGCTCCAGCGGATACGGCTCGCTCCAGGTCTGCCCGGCGTCCTCGGTGCGGCTGGCCAGCACTCGATGATGCGTGTCGCCGGCATAACGCAGCATAGCCACGGCACGTTTTCCGTCCAGCGGCACAATGGTCGGCTGCAACGAATGCTTGCCACGGCTGATACGGAATTTGTCGATCACCGCGCCGTCGGCGCTCAGGTACAGGTACTCGGCGAATTTGCCCATGAACTCGTGATACACCGGCAGGCCGATCGAGCCGTCGGCATGGAACACCGGCGCAGCGCGCACCAGCGTGCTGATGTTGAAAAACGGTGAAGTGATCAACTGGCGCGGCGCCGACCAGTTGCGCCCGACATCATCCGAGACCATCACGTTGATCGCACTGGTGGCCCAGCCGCCCACGGATACCGAGACATAAAACATCCACAACCGTTGATCCGGCGCGAGGGCGATCACCGGATTGCCCAGTTTGCGGATGTAGCGGCGGGTGCCGTCGCGGGTTGATTCGCGGGTGGCCAACACCTGCTCGGCGCCCCACTCCGCGGTGTTGGCGTCATAGCGTGCAGTACGGATCTGCACGTCGGCGGCGCCTTCGCGGGAACCGGCGAACCACACCGCCATCAGGTCACCGCCCGGCAGTGCGGTCACCGACGAGGAGTGCACGAAATCATTCAGTTGCGAGGAGACGAAGCGACTGCTGTACAGCGGCTCCGGTGCCTGCAGCGAAGCATCGACCGGCGGCGTGGCCTCGGCAAATGGCGCCAGCACATGAGCCGGATGACTGCGCCAGGCACCAAAGAAAACCAGGCTCACGGCCAGTCCGCCGAGGACAAATTTCAAGCGATCGGGAAGCGCACGCATAGTGGACTCACGGCAAAAACAGGATGGAGGGCAATTGGCAAAACATCCCTGTCAGCGCGGAGGATCGTCCGGCAAGCGCCGTCGGCGTCCGGTGAGCATCGACAACGGCAAGTTGTCGCGCAGCAGAAAACTTTCGAACAGCGCGGCGGCGATGTGCAGACACACCAGCACCAGCAAGATGTCGGTAGCGGTTTCGTGCACCTGCAACGGCCAATCGGCGCCCCACAAGGCGTCGATCTCTTCCATGGCCCAGCCGCTCAAACCGGCGATGAACATCGCCAGCAACATCAACAGCATCACCAGCGCACCCATCGGCGAATGCCCGAGGCGATGCTCGGGCCGTCCGGCAATCAGCGAGTGCGCATGGGCGATCAGCCGCGTCGGCGTCGGCCAGAAATCCGCCCAACGCGCACTGCGCGGTCCGACGAAGCCCCACACCAGCCGTACCAGCAGCCAGCCCATGGCGTAATAGCCGAGCCAGACGTGCCAGGCGTCACCGGCTTCATTGAAGAAGTAATTGGCGACGAAGACGCCCGCGATGGACAGATGAAACAGCCGCACCACGGGGTCCCACAGGCGCACGGACGTGCTCGGCATCAGCCCTTGATCTCGGTTTTCACCGCTTTGCCGCTGACCGGGTCGTGGTAGATCTCGACCTTGCGCTTGTCCTTGTCGAAACCGTAGATCTCGTAGCAGTTGCCGTCGGTGACCTTGAACTTGCTGATCTCGTAGCCCTGAGCCTTGAGCTGCTCCTGAAAGGCTTTCTGGTCTTGCCATTGCGAGCGTTCGGCGGTGGTGCATTGCGGGCCGGCGACCGCCAATGGGCTGGCAACGATGAGGGACAACAGCAGAAGTTTGCGCATGGAAACACTCTCGCTCGATGAGGAAGGCCTCACTGTGCAAAAGCAACCTTAGTCGAAGCTTAGTTGGCAACGAGTCGTTACATCTTTCCCGTCGGGTCAGCTGCCACAGCTGGCTGCACAGCGGCATGATGCCGCCGGTCAACCGCCGTATTTCCTCAAGAGAATCCGTTATGCGCCTATTGCTGGTCGAAGATGATCGCGCCCTCGGTCAAGGCATTCGCGTTGCCCTCGGCAGCGAAGGCTACACCCTCGACTGGTTGCAGGACGGGGCCAGCGCCCTGCACGCCCTGCGCAGTGAGAGCTTCGACTTGCTGCTGCTCGACCTCGGCCTGCCACGGCTCGACGGCCTCGCGCTGTTGCAACGCTTGCGTGGTGAACAACAGGACTTGCCGGTGCTGATCCTCACCGCCCGCGACGGCACTGCCGAACGCATTGCCGGACTGGATGCCGGCGCCGACGACTACCTGATCAAACCGTTCGACGTCGATGAACTGAAAGCGCGGATTCGCGCATTGCTGCGCCGCAGTCAGGGCCGTGCGCAGCCGGTGCTTGAACATGCCGGGGTGTGTCTCGATCCGGTCACGCAGCAGGTCACTTGGCACGGCACCGACGTGGTGGTGACGCCAATGGAGTATCAACTGCTGCACCAACTGATGGCCCGCCCGGGCAAGGTCGTCACCCGCGAGCGCCTGTCGCGAGCGCTGTATGGCTGGCAGGATCGGGTCGAGAGCAACACCCTCGAAGTGCTGATCCATAACCTGCGCAAAAAACTCTCGAGCGAATTGATCCGCACCGTGCGCGGTGTCGGCTATGTGGTGGAGCTCAAACCATGATTTCCATACGCGCGCGGATTCTGGTGCCGGTGCTGATTCTGGTATTGATCGGCGACCTGCTGATCAGTTGGCTGGTGCTGCGCGACAGTCACCATGAAATCGAAGAAGTCTACGATGCCCAACTGGCACAAAGCGCACGCCTGCTGCAAGGCGTGCTGGCCCAGCGCGCGCCCGGCGACAACGACTGGAGCCGGCTCTATCAGGCCTTCGATGAAGCCATGAGCCGGGTCGGCGACGGCGAGGCTGCGCACCCGTACGAAACCCGTCTGACCTTTCAGGTGTGGCGCAGCGACGGCCAATTGCTGGTGCGCTCGGCCGAAGCGCCGGAGCTTGCCGCACCGCCCACCACTCTCGGCTCGCATGACCTGATGGAGAATGGCCGCGACTGGTGCGCGTTTCTGCTCAAGGATTCGCAACAAGGGTTGCTGATCTGGGTCGGCGAGCGCGACGACATCCGCCAGGATCTGATCGAGCGCATCGTCGGCCACACCGTCTGGCCGAGCCTGATCGGCGTACCGTTGCTGGCCGCGCTGATCCGGCTGACCATCGGCTGGGGCCTGCAACCGCTGCGCGCCATGGCGCAAAGCATTCGCGGCCGCGACACCGAGACCCTGAAACCGCTGCACCTCAGCCCCCTGCCCCACGATCTGGAACCAATGCAGACCGCGCTCAATCGCCTGTTGCAGCAGATCGACAATCTGCTGGCGCGTGAGCGGCGCTTCATTGCCGACGCCGCCCATGAGCTGCGCACACCGCTGGCGATTCTGCGGATCCACGCGCAAAACGCGCAACTGGCGGCGACCCCGCAACAACGCGAAGAAGCGCTGGAGTATCTGGTCAGCGCGGTGGATCGGGCGACGCGTATCGCCAGTCAATTGTTGACCATGGCGCGCATCGAACCGCACCTGGCCAATCCCGAAACCCGCAGCGTGGAACTGACCGAACTGGTGCGCGAAGAGCTCGCCGAACTGGCACCGCTGGCCCTGGAAAAAGACGTCGAACTGATCCTCGACAGCGACCACCACTGCCCGGTCGACACCGACCCGGTGGCCCTCGCCATCGCCTTGCAGAACCTGGTGACCAACGCGCTGAATTTCGCCCCGCCGGGCAGCGAGGTACGGGTCCAGGTGCAACCGCAGGCGGGCGGCGCGGTGTACATCAGCGTCGAGGACAGCGGGCCCGGGATCAACGAGCAGGAATACGCGCGGCTGTTCGAGCGTTTCTACAGCCACGGCCACGGCAATGGCGCCGGACTGGGGCTGGCGATCGTGCAGATGATCGTCAGCAAGATCGGCAGCACGTTGCAGCTGTACAACCGACCGCAGGGCGGGTTGTGTGCGGAGTTGCGGATCAATGAGCTCTCGAGTCAATAACATCGCCCGAACCCTGCACAAGCATTGTGGCGAGGGAGCTTGCTCCCGCTGGACTGCGCAGCAGGCCTTCTGCTGTTCGGCAAAGAAAGGGCCGCTGCGCGACCCGGCGGGACGGTGCGACGATTCGACAAGTTCCCTCGCCACAGAGTCTGGTGTTGATCGATCGCCTCAATGCTTTTGACAAAATTTTCATGTTTGCCCCCATAAGATCCGCAGCCTCGTTGGGGAGTAGCCTGTTTCCGAGTCCCTCGGAAGCGTTCGTATCAACATTCTCGGCAACCTGCCGTGGTACGAACACCTTTTGGTTGGTGAGACCGACGACACATCCATGCCTGAAGTCGGGCGTGTGGTTGTGTCGTTGACTCATAGCCCGACTGGAAGTGTGCCCCCGTGAATCCTGTTTCCCTCATATTTCTCGCTCTGGCCATGTCCACGGACGCGTTCGCCGCAGCCATCGGCAAAGGCTCCAGCCTGCACAAACCACGTCTGACCGAAGCGCTGCGCACCGGTCTGATCTTCGGCGTGATCGAGGCCATCACCCCGATCATCGGCTGGCTGATCGGCCAGGCTGCCACCCGCTGGGTCGCCGAATGGGACCACTGGATCGCCTTCACCCTGCTGCTGATTCTCGGTCTGCACATGATCTACAACGGCCTGAAACACGAAGACGAGGAAGAAGAAAAACCCGGTCAGCACTCGTTCCTGATTCTGGCGGTCACCGCGTTCGCCACCAGCATTGACGCCCTCGCGGTCGGCGTCGGCTTGGCGTTTGTCGACGTGAATATCTGGGTGGCGGCAGCGGCCATCGGCTTGGCGACCATGACCATGGTGACCATTGGCGTGATGCTTGGTCGGGTGCTCGGTGCGGTGGTCGGCAAGCGTGCGGAAATCGTCGGTGGTGTGGTGTTGATGATCGTCGGCGCGACCATTCTGTACGAACACTTGTCAGCCTGATTCAGGCCCGGATCAGCGCCGCCAGTGTCATCGCGTTGCCCAGCGCGGCGCCACTGGCGGTGTTGTCGAAAATGCACCAGACGCTGGCGCCTTCAGCAGCGCAGAGCCGCATGTCCTGCGCCAGCTGCTGCAAATATGGCAACTCATAGGCACTGTGATAAATCCGTGGCGCGCCATGCAGTCGCCAATAGCGCACACCCGCCCAGCCCTGCGCCGAACCGTCGGTACTGATCCGCGACGGATCGACCACGACCTGGGAAATCCGATACGCCTGCAACATCGGCGCCGCCACCACCCACGACTCATGCCGTGGCTCAAGCACCACGTCACCGGCGAAGCGTTGGCGCAACGCCACGAAAAACGCCTCTGCGCGTGCCGGCTCAAAGGCCAGCGACGGCGGCAGTTGCACCAGCAAACACCCCAGCCGATCGGCCAGGCCTTCGCACTGCCCGAGAAACTCGTCCAGCGCTTGCTCACAGTTTTGCAGACGCAATTCATGCGTGATCTGCTTTGGCACCTTCACCGAAAAACGAAAACCCGGCGGCACCGAATCCGCCCAGCGCGCATAGGTCTGACGCCGATGCGGGCGATAGAACGAGCTGTTGATTTCCACACAGTCGAACCGCGCGGCATAACGCTGCAGATGCGTGCCCTCGGCCGGAAACTGCGGCCAATACTCACGCCCCAGGCTCCAGCCCGCGCAACCGATAAACATCAAAAAAGCCCCTTCGCCGCTTCACGCATGAAAATCTCCACGGTCTCGTTCACAGATTTCTGGCACAACGGAATACCTGTGGGAGCTGGCTTGCCAGCGAAGGCGTCGATACATCCACAATCGCTGTGCCTGACACAACGCTTTCGCGAGCAAGCTCGCTCCCACAGGGTTCAGCGGCGCTCACAGATTTGGAGCGCGACGAAATACCTGTGGGAGCTGGCTTGCCAGCGAAGGCGTCGATACATCCACAAACGCTGTGCCTGACACAACGCCTTCGCGAGCAAGCTCGCTCCCACAGGGTTCAGCGGCGCTCACAGATTTGGAGCGCGACGAAATACCTGTGGGAGCTGGCTTGCCAGCGAAGGCGTCGATACATCCACAAACGCTGTGCCTGACACAACGCTTTCGCGAGCAAGCTCGCTCCCACAGGGTTCAGCGGCGCTCACAGATTTGGAGCGCGACGAAATACCTGTGGGAGCTGGCTTGCCAGCGAAGGCGTCGACACATCCACAATCGCTGTGCCTGACACACCGCTTTCGCGAGCAAGCCCGCTCCCACAGGGTTCAGCGGCGCTCACAGATTTGGAGCACGACGAAATACCTGTGGGAGCTGGCTTGCCAGCGAAGGCGTCGATACATCCACAAACGCTGTGCCTAACACAACGCCTTCGCGAGCAAGCCCGCTCCCACAGGGTTCTGCGGCGCTCACAGATTTGGAGCACGACGAAATACCTGTGGGAGCTGGCTTGCCAGCGAAGGCGTCGACACCTCCACAATCGCTGTGCCTGACACAACGCTTTCGCGAGCAAGCTCGCTCCCACAGGTTTCAGCGGCGCTCACAGCTTTGGTGCACGGCGGAATACCTGTGGGAGCTGGCTTGCCAGCGAAGGCGTCGATACATCCACAAACGCTGTGCCTGACACAACGCTTTCGCGAGCGAGCTCGCTCCCACAGGGATCAGCGGCGCTCACAGATTTGGAGCGCGACAAGCGCCTACACGATTATTTTTTGCCGGGGAGGACGCTGGCCAGTACTTGCTTGGCGGCTTGCACGATCACGCCCGCCTCGTCCGGGTCGCCTTTGAGCAAGGTCGTGGCAAATTTCTTCGCCTGTTCGAGCTTGATGTGCGGCGGCAATGGCGGCACGTTGGGGTCGGTCTTGAACTCGATCAGCACCGGTACGTCCGAGGCCAGCGCCTGTTCCCAGGCCGCGGCGACGTCTTCTTCGCGGTCGACGAAAATTCCTTTCAGGCCGATGGAAATGGCGAACAGGTGATACGGCACGTCGGGAATGCTTTGCGAGGCTTCGAACTTCGGATCGCCCTCCATCACCCGCTGCTCCCAGGTGACCTGATTCAGATCCTCGTTGTTGAACACCGCACAGATCCACTTCGGACTGTCCCACTGGCGCCAGTATTTGGCGACGGTGATCAGCTCCGCCATGTTGTTCATCTGCATCGCGCCGTCACCCACCAGCGCAATCACCGCGCGCTCGGGATGGGCGAACTTGGCGGCGATCGCATATGGCACGGCAGCGCCCATCGAGGCCAGGCCACCGGACAACGAACATTGCATGCCGCGGCGAATTTTCAGGTCACGGGCGTACCAGTTGGCACAGGAACCCGAGTCGCTGGTGATGATCGCCTGATCCGGCAGGCGCGGTGACAGTTCATACACCACCCGCTGCGGATTGATCGGATCGGCTTTGGACATCGCGCGTTTTTCCAGGGTCTTTTCCCAGGTGCTGCGCCAGCCTTCAATTTTCCTGCGCCATTTGTGCGAAGTTTTCTGTTCGAGCAACGGCAGCAGTGCAGCAAGGGTTTCGGCGGAGTCGCCGACCAGATTGACCTCCATCGGATAACGCAGGCTGAGCATGTCTGGCTGCAGATCGATCTGCACGCCACGCGCCTGACCTTCCTTGGGCAGGAACTCGGCATAGGGGAAACCCGAGCCGATCATCAGCAAGGTGTCGCACTCGTGCATCATCTTGTAGCTCGGTTCGGTGCCCAGCAGGCCGATGCTACCAGTGACCCACGGCAAATCGTCCGGCAGCGCAGCCTTGCCGAGTAACGCCTTGGCGACGCCAGCACCGAGTTTTTCCGCGATGGCGATCACTTCATCCGTCGCCTGCAACGCGCCAGCGCCCACCAGAATCGCGACTTTTTCGCCACTGTTCAAAACGTCGGCGGCGCGTTGCAGATCGGCCTCGTAGGGCAGCACTTTCGGCTTGGTGTAACCGACGCCGGAATGCGCGGTGCCGTGCGCCCGCGCCGGTGGCTCGTACTCGAGATCCTGCAGATCATTGGGCAGGATGATCGCCGTCACCCGCCGTTCGCCAACCGCCGTGCGCACGGCGCGATCGAGCAAATGCCGCACCTGCGACGGTGCCGACGCCTGCTGCACAAACGCCCCGGCCACATCCTTGAACATCGAGACCAGGTCCAGCTCCTGCTGGTAATGACTGCCGAGCGCCGTCCGAGCCTGCTGGCCGACAATCGCCAGCACCGGTTGATGATCCATGCGTGCGTCGTATAAGCCGGTGATCAGGTGCGAGGCACCCGGTCCCGAAGTGGCGATGCACACACCCAACTCGCCCGTGAACTTGGCGTGGGCCGAGGCCATGAAAGCGGCCATTTCTTCGTGCCGCGCCTGAACGAATTCGATCTTGCCATTGGCTCGGGCGAGCGCGCCGAACACGCCATTGATGCCGTCCCCCGGATAACCAAAAATCCGCGTGACGCCCCATTGGCTGAGCCGCTCAACCAGAAAATCTCCCACTGTCGTCGTCATCTCGTTCCTCGCCTGTCACCGATGCATGAAGCCTGCCCGGCGAGATATCCGCCGGGCGGTACATGGGTCTGGACAGTCGGGTCGCCCGCGAAGTTTCGATTGTTTTTACCCGACGGCGTTGCCGAGCCGATCCCTGCAGGAGCTGCCGCAGGCTGCGATCTTTTGCTGTTGTTTTTGAAGATCAAAGATCGGGGCTCATCAACGATGCGGATGCACCGTCATCGCCACCAGTTTGATCACGATCGGCCGCACCACGAGGATGCAAAGGAAAGCCACCGGCATCGCCAGCTTGTAGGCGTGCAGCGCATTACTCAGGTAGTCGTTATCAATCCCGGAGTTGGCCGCAGTGATCACCAGCGACATCAGGAACGCCATGATCGTCGCCATGTACAACGCAAACACATACGGCGTCGCCCGTGCAGAAAGCTTGCGTCGACCGAGATACAAGGCATCGGTAGTGGTTCTTTGATTCATATGGCTTTTCCATCCATTGACAGGGAGCCGGCACCTTAGCAAAGCCCCCTGCCCTCAACTAGACGGCCCGCCACAGGTACTTTATAAAGCACAACTTACGAATCAAACCCACGCGGCGGGACACGGATGAATCTGTTGGCGGCGATTGCCAGTTTTATCAAAGTGGTCGAAGCAGGCTCCATCGTCGGCGCCGCCAAGACCCTGGGCGTCAGTGCGGCCGCGGTCAGCCAGACCCTCAATCGCTTGGAAACGCACCTCGGCGTTCGCCTGCTGCAACGCACCACCCGCAGCATGGCCCTCACCGAAAATGGTGCGCTGTATTACGAAAAGGTCCGACGCATCGCGGCTGATCTGGAGTCGGCGCAAAGTGCGATCGTCGGCGATGAAAGCGAACTGCAAGGGCGTTTGAGCATCGCCTCCACCAGCGCGTTCGGCCGCCACGTCCTGGCGCCGTTACTCGCCAGTTTCGCCGCGCTGCATCCGCGCCTGCTGGTCGAGCTGTCGACCACCAACGGCAAGATCAATCACATCCAGGACGGCATCGACCTGAGCCTGCGGATCAAGCCGCAACTGGAAGACGGTATCGTCGCGCGCCGGATCGTGTCCCTGCCCTTCGTCTTCTGCGCCGCTCCCGCCTACTTTGCGCGCGCCGGCGTACCGCAAACACCGCAAGACCTGCAGCATCACGCCTGCCTAGCATTCCGCTATCCACTGGATGGGCGCTTTCTGCGCTGGGGTTTCATCCGAGACGGCCAGCACTACGACGCCCCGATCAACGCCACCGCCATCAGCGACGACATCGACGCGCTGGCGCAAATGGCAGTCAACGGCGCAGGTGTCACGCGCCTGGCCGAATTCGTCGCTGCGCCCTATCTCGAGAGCGGTCAACTGGTGCAACTGTTCGAAGATCTCCCGGGTGAAACCCACGGGCATGTCGAACCGATGGACATCTATGCATGCGTGCAGGAACGAGCAGCGATGACGCCGAAGGTTAGAGCCTTCATGGATTATTTGACGGAGCACTTGAATAGGCGCTGGCCAGTGCAAGCTGGTTGATCCACAGCAGCTCTTGCACTTTCAAGGCTTCAGATCACCCCCGAGCCATTGGCTGCACGCACTCATCTGCTGGGTAATCCACTCGCGAAAAAGCATGGCATTGGCACTCTGTTCGAAGGGTCGCGGTGACAGCAGGCAATAACTCGAACCGTCGCGAACGAAGCCGAACGGCGCGATCAACTGGCCGGATTTGAGTTCGTCCTGCACCATCAGAAACGACGCCATACCGACGCCCAGCCCGGCCAGCGCGGCCTGAATGCACAGGTAGAAATGCTCGTAATCGACCCGACTGCCCCCTGCCGCGCTGATCCGGGTCTGTCGCATCCAGTTGTCCCACGCCTGCGGGCGGGTCTTGCTGTGCAGCAGGCAGGCGCCGCGCAAATGATCGCCGTCAGGACGACTGGACGGCACGCAAACCGGACCGATCCACTCCTCGCAAATGGTCACGCCGTGCACGGTCTCGTCCCAATGGAAATCGTCACGGCGGATCGCCAGATCCACGCCTGAACGAGCGAAGTCGATCGGTCCGCCGGCCGTCAGCAATTGCACCTGCAACTGTGGGTGTGCGCTGTGGAAGTCAGGCAAGCGCGGGATCAACCACTTCATGGCGATGGTTGGCTCGCAGGACACCACCAGCACATCGTCGTGGACTTCACGCTGCAGGCGATAAACCGTGTTCTGCAATTGCTCGAACATCGGCGCGGTGACGTTGAACAGCAAGCGTCCCGCGTGATTGAGAAAAATCGCGCGGTTACGCCGCTCGAACAACTCGACCCCGATCGCCTCCTCCAGCAAGCGCACCTGACGGCTGACCGCGCCGTGGGTGACGTGCAGCAGCTCGGCGGCCTTGACGAAACTCTGGGTCTGGGCGGCGGTGTTGAAGAAGCGAAAGGCAGCCAGCGGAGGCAGGTTCATATAGGCGATGATTTCTCACAGATTTTCGCGACTATAAATCGTTTTTTTTGCCAGTGACAATTCTCCATCATTGCGCCACTCAATGCCTGCTGCATCCTTCCAGGCTTTTGGAAGAAATGTCTGCGGACTTTGCATCTGTGAAATCAAGTAGTGCAAATGGAGCGTAGGGATGAATGAATTGTTTCTGGTAATCGCCATCACCCTTTTGGCGGTGATCAGCCCCGGCCCGGACTTTGCCATGGTCACTCGCAACAGTTATACCTACGGGCGGCGCAGTGGTTTGCTGGCTGCGCTGGGCATCGCCTGTGGCGTGCAGGTTCACGTGTTCTACACGGTGTTCGGGGTGGCGCTGATCATCACCCAATCGCCGCTGCTGTTCTGGATGATGAAACTGCTGGGTGCCGGCTACCTGGTCTATCTGGGCATCAAATCCTTTACCAATAAATCTGTTCTGACATTTGCCGATGCGAGCGCTTCGGCACCCCGTGCCTGGAAGGTGTTCTGCTCAGGTTTTCTGACCAATGCACTGAATCCGAAAACCATGTTGTTCGTGGTGGCGGCGTACAGTCAGGTGGTGGAGCCAGGCAGTTCGCTGACGATGAACTTCGCCTATGGCCTGTTCATGTCGGTCATTCATTGGCTGTGGTTCAGCCTGGTCGCGCTGTTTTTCTCCACCGAACGGTTACGCCGGCGCCTGCTGGAAAAACAGCGGCTCCTCGACAAGGTCATCGGGATCGCGTTGATGGGTCTGGCGGCGTGTTTGATCATTCCGGGGGTTGCGCAGTCTTGAGCTAGAGCGTTTATGCTGTCTGGTCTGATACCCGTCAGGTCATTCTCGGCAAGTTCACCATGAGGCCCATTTCATGAGTAAAGCGCCCTACGTACCGCCCAAAGTCTGGAAACACGAAGCGCCGTCCGGCGGCCATTTCGCCAGCATCAACCGCCCGATTGCCGGGCCGACGCATGAAAAGACCCTGCCCGTGGGCAAACACCCGCTGCAGTTGTATTCACTGGCGACGCCCAATGGCGTCAAGGTGACCATCCTGCTGGAAGAATTGCTCGCACTGGGGCACACCGAGGCCGAGTACGACGCGTGGCTGATCCGCATCAACGAGGGCGATCAGTTCTCCAGCGGTTTTGTCGAGATCAATCCGAACTCGAAGATTCCGGCGCTGCTCGACCACAGCGTACAGCCGCCGATTCGGGTATTCGAATCCGGTTCGATCCTGCTGTATCTGGCAGAGAAATTCGGCGCCTTCCTGCCGAAAGATCCCGCCGGCCGCACGGAAACCCTGAACTGGCTGTTCTGGCAGATGGGCGCCGCACCTTATCTGGGCGGCGGTTTCGGGCACTTCTACGCGTATGCGCCGGAGAAGCTCGAATACCCGATCAACCGCTTCACCATGGAAGCCAAGCGTCAGCTCGATGTGCTCGACCGACGCCTCAAGGAAAGCCGTTACCTGGCCGGCGACAGCTACACCATCGCTGACATCGCGGTCTGGCCGTGGTACGGGCAACTGGTGCGCAACAACGTGTATGCGGCCGCCGAATTTCTAGCGGCTCACGAATACACCCACGTACAACGCTGGGCAGAAGAAATCGCCGAGCGCCCGGCAGTCAAGCGTGGCCAGCGGGTCAATCGCACCTGGGGTGACGAGGCGAGCCAGGTTGCGGAGCGACATCAGGCCAGCGATCTAGACTGACGCCACATACCCACAAAGATTTGTGTTGGACATGGGCATCCGCAATCACCAGCAAACTTTGTGGGATCTGTGCTGGACAGGGACATCCCGGTTCACAGCAACCTTTGTGGGAGCGGGCTTGCTCGCGAAGGCGCCAGGTCAGGCAACACTGACATCACAGTCCTACCGCTTTCGCGAGCAAGCTCGCTCCCACAGGGTATTCGGGTTGGATATGAGAATTTGTGAACCTCAGCAATTACAGTGAGACCACACCACCACTGTCGTCAAAGGATCTGCAATGCCTGCTGGAAAACGAGAACTGGCGCGGATCGAGCGGCGCTTGATTGCCACGCTCACCGACGCATGTGAAGCCGCAAAAGCTGAAATCCAGGGCTTCACCTGGCTGACTCACACCGCTGACCTGAACGCATTGGCGGCGACCCTGAATGTCATTTGGGTGTTCGACACCGAAGCCGACAAAAACCTCGCCCTGACTAACGCCAAGGCACGCCTCTTCGAACTGACGGCCACTGCGCTGAGGGAAGCCGATATCGACCTGTCCCCTTCAGAGCGCAACGTGCGTTTCGACTCCGAGGAGGCGTGCCAGCGTAATCACGGTGGCAACTGGCGTGAGCGTCTGGCGCAAAATACGCGAGGGCAACGGTGACACCCTGCTTTCGATCAGGTTGGCTATCATCGCTCGCAGCAGGCTTCTCTCAGAGACAGTGAAACCATGGAACAGCCCAGACCAGATCCAGATTCCGATTGGGTAGTGCGCAGCACTCAACCGGGGCGGATAGAACGTATCGAAGCCCGGTTTGGCGGCCATGGCTACCACCCACATCGGCACGATACTTACTCGATCGGTCGCACACTCTCTGGCGTGCAAAGCTTTCACTACAAGGGCAGCCTGCGCCACGGCTTACCGGGAAATACCTTGCTCCTGCATCCTGATGAACTGCACGATGGCATGGCCGGGACCGAAGCGGGGTTTCGCTATCGAATGGCCTATATCGATCCGGCTTTGATTCAGCAGGTGTTGAAGGGTGAACCGCTACCCTTCATCGCCGGCGGTCTGTCCAGCGACCCACGCCTGTATCGCGCCAGCGAAGCGTTCGTCCAGGCGATGGATTACTCACTTGATCCGCTGGAAGAACAGGACGCCCTGTTTGATCTGGCAATGGCCCTGCGCACCGTGGCCGGCAAACCTCGCGGGCGCAAACTGCTCGATTACCCGGCAGCCGAGCGCGCAAGGGAATTCATCATGGCTCACCTGCACCAGAGCATTACGCTGGAAATGCTGGAGCGCGCCAGCGGCCGTGAAAGATGGAGCCTCTCTCGGGACTTCAGAGTGCTGTTTGGCACCAGCCCCTATCGCTTCGTGACCCTGCGTCGCCTGGATATATTGCGCACGTTGCTGCTTGACCGATTCTCGCTGGTGGATGCCGCACTGGCTGCGGGTTTTCACGACCAAAGTCATATGACCCGGCACTTCACCCGCACTTATGGGGTATCTCCGTCGCGTTGGCTGGAACGCGTCCTGGGGCAAAGGCAACTTGCAGGATCGTACAAGCATCGCCAATAGCGCCTTCGCTAGGCTGACGACTTCTATCTGATAGAGGATTTGTCATGCCACATACCAGCAAAGTACCAGCACTGCACGCCATCAATCTGGCGCAGAAATCCGCGCTGATCGATCAGCAGTGGAGCCCCCGTGTGGTCGCCGAAATGAATGACTACCAGTTCAAAGTGGTTCGCATCGAAGGTGAATTCATCTGGCACTCCCACCCGGAAACCGATGAGGCCTTTATTGTGATCGAGGGCACGCTGCGGATCGACCTGCCCCATGGCCGCGTATACGTCGAACCGGGTGAGCTGTACGTCGTGCCGTGCGGGATCGAACATCGGACGGCAGCGGAAGGAGAAGCGCGCCTGATGATGATCGAGCCTCGGGGTGTGCGTAACACCGGGCACGAAGGTGGCGAGCGCACGGCTGACAACGACGTCTGGATCTGAGCAGGAAGCGCCGTCAATCTGCGATTTGACGGCGCCTTTTTTGAGTGGCGGGCCGTTGGTTGGCCGCTGATCGACGGGCGATTTTGTACTGGGTTTACTGAGCGAGCACCGCCTCAGACCACCTCTTCGTCAACCGGCAACGAAGCCAGCATTTCAGCGCGGCACACCTCAAGGATCTCGTCAGCCAGCGCGGAATCATCCGGACAGGCGCGCGACAGCACAATCGCGCCGACAGCCCGCGACAGCAGGTCGATCATTTTCTTTCTCCCCTCGCCCACCACGGCGTCCGGCCCGGTTGGATATTTGTCTCCGAGGGTCTGCAGGGTGCGCTCGATCCCTTCGGCAAACGTCGTTTTCACCTCATCCGATTGACGCGCCGCGTCGCCACACAGCGCGGCCATGGTGCAACCGCTGCCACGTCCATCGCGATGTTCTCTCGTCACATAGACATCGATGAAGCCTGGCACGTCGAGCGCTTCGGCACCTGCCAGCGACTTGGCAAGACTGCAGGACGCGGCTTCAGCCATCAGGTCGGCCTTGGAGCCGAAATGCTTGTAAAAACCACCGTGGGTGAAACCGGCAGCCGCCATGAGATCCGCCACACCGACGCCGTCAAAGCCACGCTCACGGAACAGCTCGGAAGCGGTCTCGACGATGTGTTCTCGATTGGCCTGCGCCTGGGCCTTGGTCACTCGCACGTGCAGTACCTCGTGTTCATTGGGAATGATTGTGCCAATCATACATAGATGCTGGTCATAATCAAAACCGTTGACAGTTTAGATTTCGATCATCATCCTAATTGCACGCACACCGATCTCCACCAACGGGCACGGAAGAAATACCAGATGAGTAACCAGACTCTGTTCACCCCTTACACACTTGGCGACCTGACGCTGTCGAACCGCGTCGTCCTCGCACCGCTGACTCGCAACCGTGCAGGCGCAGGCTTCGTACCCAGCGAGTTCGCCGCCACCTATTACAGCCAACGGGCCAGCGCAGGTTTGCTGATCAGTGAAGCCACGCAGATTTCCCGACAAGGTCAGGGCTATCAGGACACCCCGGGAATCTACACGCCGGCGCAGATTGACGGCTGGCGCCAGGTGACCGATGCAGTCCATGCCAAGGGCGGAAAAATCTTTCTGCAACTGTGGCATGTCGGCCGCGTGTCGCACGTTGATCTGCAAGAAAACGGCGCCGCCCCCGTGGCCCCTTCTGCGCTACGCGCCGCCACCAAAGTCTTCGTCAACAATCGCTTTGAAGATGTCTCGGCGCCGCGCGCGCTGGAGACCAGCGAACTGCCGGGCATCGTCAACGGTTTTCGCCAGGCTGCGGCAAACGCGATTACCGCCGGGTTCGATGGCGTGGAAATTCATGGCGCGAACGGCTATTTGCTCGATCAATTCCTCAGGGACAGCGCCAATCTGCGTACCGATGCGTATGGCGGCTCGATTGAAAACCGGGCGCGTCTGTTGCTTGAAGTGACGGCGGCCGTCGTTGATGAAATCGGCGCCAATCGCACCGGTGTGCGCCTGTCTCCGGTGTCGCCGGCCAACGGCGTCTCCAGCAGCGATCCGCAGGCGCAATTCGATTACTTCGCCGAGCAACTCGATGCCCTCGGCGTGGTTTATCTGCACGTGGTCGAAGGCGCGACCGGTGGCCCGCGCGACGTGGCGCCCTTCGACTTCGGCGCACTGCGCCAGCGCTTCAAAAACACCTACATCGCCAACAACGGCTATGACCTGGACCTGGCGACCTCGAAGCTCGCCGATGACCAGGCCGACCTGATCGCCTTCGGTCGCCCGTTCATTGGCAATCCGGATCTGGTGGAGCGCCTCAAGCAGGGCGCGCCGTTGTCCGCGTTCGATCCCGCCACCCTCTATGGCGGCGGTGCGGCGGGCTACATCGACTACCCGACGCTGGCTGAATCAAGCGTCAGCGCCAACTGAGCGCGTTCTGTTTCTCACACCCTGAAAGAGAGATCCCCCATGAGCACTCGCCCTACTGTTCTGATCACTGGCGCCTCCACCGGCATTGGCGCGGTCTACGCCGAGCGCTTCGCGCAACGCGGCCACGATCTGGTATTGGTCGCCCGCGACCAGGCACGCCTGGACGCACTTGCAGCCCGCTTGCGCAGCGAACACGACGTCACCGTCGATGTGATCCCGGCGGACCTGACCCAACTCGCTGATCTGAGCACCGTTGAAAACCGCCTGCGCGAGGACGCCCGTATCGGCATCCTCGTCAATAACGCCGGCGCCGCCCTCTCCGGTAACTTCATCGACCAAAGCACCGACGGCGTTGCGCAACTGGTCGCCCTCAACACCACCGCACTGGTGCGCCTGGCCAGCGCCATCGCTCCACGTCTGGTCAAGGCCGGTGACGGCGCGATCATCAACATCGGTTCGGTGGTGGGTCTGGCACCGGAGTTCGGCATGACCGTCTACGGTGCGACCAAGGCCTTCGTCCTGTTCCTGTCCCAGGGACTGAGCCTGGAACTGTCACCTCAGGGCGTCTACGTGCAAGCCGTACTCCCCGCCGCCACCCGTACGGAGATCTGGGATCGCTCCGGCATCGACATCAACACCTTGAGCGACATCATGGAAGTGGGCGATCTGGTGGATGCCGCTCTGGTCGGCTTCGATCGTCGCGAACCGGTGACCATCCCGCCGCTGCACGAAGCGCAACGCTGGGATGATCTGCAAGGCGCCCGTCAGGGCCTGATCGGGCAAATCCGTCAGTCTGCGGTTGCCCAGCGCTACCTCGACCCACAGTGATTGTCTGGTAGCGAACACGCGCGGCGGATTCGATACAGACGCAAGTCACTGCATCGAATCCGGCCCGCGATCCGGAGCAGAAATGAATCAAACCCTGGCAAATAACCACACTGGCGTGTCGACGCCATTCAGCAACGCGGCGAACCAGTCGATCACGGTCAACGGCGTGCGCTTCGCTTACCGCGACATCGGCCCCGCGATCGGCGTGCCGCTGGTGCTGTTCAACCATTGGGGCGCCGTGCTGGACAACTTCGATCCCGCGATCATTGATGGCCTGGCACGAACCCGACGCGTCATTACCACTGACTATCGCGGTATTGGCGGCTCTGGTGGAACCGCGCCACTGACTGTCGGTGAAATGGCAGACGATGCCATTCAGTTGATCCGGGCGCTGGGCTTGGAAACCGTTGATGTACTGGGATTCTCGCTCGGCGGCTTCGTTGCTCAGGACATTGCCCTGAAGGCGCCTGATCGGGTGCGTCGCTTGATTCTGACCGGTACCGGTCCGGCCGGCGGCAGCGGTATCGACAAGGTCGGTTCGGTGACGTGGCCATTGATCCTCAAAGGCTTGCTGACCTTGCGCGATCCCAAGGTCTACCTGTTCTTCACCTCGACAGCCAATGGCCGTCGATCTGCCGCGCAGTATCTGCAACGCCTGAAAGCACGCAAAAACAATCGCGACAAAGGCCCGACACCGAGCGCTTTTCTGCGCCAGTTGAAAGCGATCACCGCGTGGGGCCAACAGCCGCCGCAAGACCTCGGACGCTTGCGCATGCCCACACTGATCGTTAACGGCGACAGCGACATCATGGTGCCCAGCGTCAACTCGATGGCGCTGGCCAAGCGTATTCCCAACGCACAACTGGTGATTTATGAGGATGCCGGCCACGGCGGGATTTTCCAGCACTGCGTTGATTTTGTCGCCAAGGCGCAGGCATTCCTCGACGCCTGACGACACGGCGCAGCAACACCGCAACGCGCCAGCTACCCTCCTTACAACCGCCAAGAGCCGCACTACGATGAAAGCATTTCTGATTGATCGCTATGGAAAGAACACCGGGCGCATTGGCGAAGCGTCTGCCCCTGTGGTGGGTGTCCGTGATGTCTTGATCGAGGTACACGCCAGCAGCGTCAATGTGCTGGATTCGAAGATCAGCAGTGGCGAGTTCAAGCTGATTCTGCCCTATGCATTACCGCTCATACTGGGCAATGATCTGGCGGGTGTCGTGGTTGAGGTTGGCTCACAGGTGACGCGGTTCAAACCGGGAGACGAGGTTTACGCTCGCCCGCCGGAAACGCGGATCGGAACGTTCGCCGAATGGATCGCCGTGGACGAAAACGCGGTCGCACGAAAACCTGCCAATACCAGCATGGCACAAGCCGCGTCCCTGCCTTTGGTCGCGTTGACGGCGTGGCAAGTACTGATCGAAACCGCACAACTGAAAAAGGGTCAGAAAGTACTGATTCACGCGGGTTCCGGTGGTGTTGGCAGCATTGCCATCCAGTTGGCCAGACACCTCGGCGCCTTCGTCGCCACGACCACCAGCACCGCGAACGTCGAATGGGTCAAGGCACTGGGGGCCGATCTGGTCATCGACTACAAACAGCAAGACTTCGAAAGCGTCCTGCACGACTACGACGTGGTGTTGAACAGCCTTGGCCCGGACGTTTTGCAAAAATCACTCAAGGTCCTGAAGCCCGGCGGCCAGCTCATTTCCATCTCGGGCCCGCCCACTGCACAGTTCGCCCAAGAACAAGGCTTGTCCTGGCCATTGCAACAGGTCATGCGCCTGTTGAGCTTCGGTATCCGGCGCAAGGCGCGCAAGCAGGCGGTCAACTACACGTTCGTCTTCATGCGGGCCAATGGTGCGCAACTGCAAAAAATTGCCACGCTGGTCGAGGAGGCAATCATCCGACCGGTGATTGACCGCAGCTTCTCGTTTGCCTCGACGGCAGAGGCGTTGAAGTACATCGAGCAGGGGCGCGCCAAGGGCAAGGTCGTCGTTACGCTCAAATGACAACGAGCCCCCCGGCGGCCGGCTGAACTCGTCAGCCGGCCGCGTTCGACTCGACCAGATGAACTTCAGTCGCACTGCGACCGGCGCACCAGGCGAGCACCGACGCAATCACTAACACCGCCGCGCTCAGCTCGAAGGTGGCTTTATAACCGCTCAGATCAAACGCCAGGCCACCGACGATGGCCCCTCCGGCGATGGCCAGTTGCACGATGGCCACGAGCAAGCCTCCGCCGGCTTCGGCATCCTCCGGCAGCGTCTGCGCCAGCCATGTCCACCAGCCCACGGGGGCCGCCGTGGCGACCAGCCCCCAGAGTCCGAGCAGCAACG
Organism: Pseudomonas sp. MWU347; assembly: GCF_017947305.1. NCBI lineage: Bacteria > Pseudomonadati > Pseudomonadota > Gammaproteobacteria > Pseudomonadales > Pseudomonadaceae > Pseudomonas > Pseudomonas sp. MWU347. The sequence continues at coordinate 220,362 of NZ_JAFGZB010000009.1, read as the reverse complement.
CAGTCAGCAACGGCGAAGCACCGAAGTTGACCAGCGCCAATGCAATGACCGCCATTATCAGCGGGATAACTGTCAGCGTGCGGTACAGGCCGGTGCCGAGGAATCTTTCGATCACAAAGGTCCCGATGAAACCGGCAAGCCCCAGCCCCAGCAGCATTAACGACAGGGTTGCAACGCTGACCCCGGTGACGACCTCCAGAAAGGGACGCAGGTAAGTGAAAAGCATGAACTGCCCCATGAAAAATACGCTGACGGCGACCATTCCCAAGGCGACCGGCCATTGCTTCATCAACCGCAGGGCATTACCGCTACCGGCCTGACGCTCAAGCTTGAAGGACGGCAGACTGATCAGCAGCCACACGGCCGCCAGCGCGGCGACCGGAACCACACAGAAGAACGCGCCGCGCCAGCCTATCAACGCGCCGAGGAAACTCCCCGCCGGAGCGGCAATTACCGTCGCCAGCGCGTTTCCGCCGTTGACGATCGCCAGTGCCCGGGACACTTGGTCAGGCGGCACCAGACGCATCGCGGTTGCCGCCGACAACGACCAGAAACCGCCAATGGCGATGCCGATCAGGGCCCGCCCGACCATGAACGACGGATAGCCCGGCGCGAACGCGACCACCGTCCCCGAGACGATCATCAGCAAGGTCAGACCCAGCAACAGCTTCTTGCGCTCGACGCGAGCAGCGACCGCTGCAATCACCAGGCTGGTCATCAGGGCGAATGCACCGGACACGGAAATCCCCTGCCCGGCCTGGCCCTCGGTGATGTGCAGTTCGGCGGCAATCGGCGTCAGCAGGCTGACCGGCATGAATTCTGAAGCGACCAGGGCGAAGGCGGCCAGCGACATGGCCAGCACGGCGCTCCAGCCGCGTTGTTCTGTAGAAAGAGAAGTCATTGGGATTACCTGTATTGCGATAGGCGTCCGGGCGATTGCCCGGACCCACTGTTTTTCACGGTGCGAGGATCGCGTTGTCGAATCGCGGCTCTCCTGTAATGGTTTGACACATTCTCCCGGTCGATTCACCTCTGCCCTAGTGCATTCCTCTTGAATGCTTGCCTGATCCTCTGAGGATGCAGGGTGGTGTATAGGAATCGCCTGTGCAGCGGATTAGAGTTCGTTCAACAGGAGTTGCCGACATGATCCCTACCCCGCTGCGCCACGAATCACCTTTGGCGTTGAACATTGACTCGCGCGTGAGCGTAGCGGGCGACTTCGCCACTTCGATAGCCGGCCTGTCGCTGTTTCGTCGCGATCAGCCGGCGCCACCGACCGTGTGCATGATCGAGCCGAGCCTGATTCTGGTGGGCCGTGGGGAAAAGCGTTTGTGGGTCGGCGGTGAGGGTTACCGCTACGACCCTTCGCGGTTTCTGGTCACCTCGCTGGATCTGCCCGCCAACTCCGAAGTGCTTGCAGCCAGCCCCGAACAGCCCTGTGTCGGGCTGGTGCTGAAGCTGGATGTCGGCATGCTCGCCGAGATCCTCAGCAAAGGTGGCTTGCCTGCGAAACGGCAGCCGTCGATGAACACCGGCGCTGGCATTGGCAACATGTCTTCCGCTCTGGAAGGCGCGCTCGAGCGCCTGCTGGCATTGCTCGACGAGCCTGAGGCGATCCCGGTGTTGGCGCCGCTGGTGCTGCGGGAAATCCACTATCGGCTGCTCCATACCGATCAAGGCGCGCGGCTGCGGCAGATCACGGCCGTCGATGGCCAGGGTTATCGCATCGCCAAAGCCATCGACTGGCTCAAGGTCAACTACACCGAGGCGCTGCGCATCGATGAACTGGCGGCGCGGGTGCAGATGAGCGCACCGACCTTTCACCATCACTTCCGCCAACTCACCGGCATGAGCCCGCTGCAGTACCAGAAGTGGCTGCGACTGAACGAGGCGCGCCGGCTGATGTTGATGGAGCGTCTGGACGTTTCGCGAGCGGCATTTGCGGTCGGTTATGAAAGTCCCTCGCAGTTCAGCCGCGAATACGCACGCCTGTACGGCACCGCACCCAGTCGGGACATCGCGCTGCTGCGTGGCGACCCCTTCGCCGCAGAAGCACTGGGCAACGCGGCCAGTTGAGCAAAGAACACGCTTTACCGGTGAGGCGCCACGCAGCGTTTCACCGCTTATAAAAATGCACGTCAACCGATGATCGAGCGGGTGAACCATGGAACTACGAATCAACCAGAAAACCTATCAGGTCGATGCCGACGCCGATACGCCCCTGCTGTGGGTGATCCGCGATGATCTGGGCATGACCGGCACCAAATACGGCTGTGGACTGGCGCAGTGCGGCGCCTGTTCCGTGCTGGTGGACGGCAACGTGGTGCGCTCGTGCGTCACGCCGGTGGCCGGCGTGGTCGGCCGCGAGGTCACCACCATTGAGGCGATCGAGGCCGATGATGTCGGTAAACGGGTGGTCTCGACCTGGGTTGATCTGCAGGTCGCCCAGTGTGGCTACTGCCAGTCCGGGCAGGTGATGGCGGCCACGGCGCTGCTCAAGCAAAACCCCAAGCCAAGTGACGCGCAGATCGAGGCGGCGATGGTCAACCTGTGCCGCTGCGGCACGTACAACGCCATTCATGCCGCCGTGCATGAGCTGGCCGGCAAGGGAGATGCCTGATGAACGTGCGTATCGATCCGTCCCAGGAAGCATCAGCACTGGCTCTGCATGAACCGATCAATGTGTCGCGCAGACGTTTTCTGACCGGCACCGCCGTCGGCGCACTGGTGCTCGGTTTCGGCCTGCCGCTGGGCACGACTCGCGTGCAAGCGGCAGTGGCGGCCGCGACTGCCGAGCGTGGCACGCAGGTACCGGCGTTTCTGGAAATTCGCCCGGACAACCGCGTGCGCCTGCTCTGCCCGTTCATGGAAGGCGGACAAGGTACGTTCACCGCGATGGCGCAGATCGTCGGTGAAGAACTGGATGCCGACCCGTCGACATTCCTGGTCGAAGCCGCGCCGCCCGGCGAAGCCTATGTGGTGATGGAAAACGGTATGCGCATCACCGGCGGCAGCATGTCGGTGCGCATGAGTTACCCGGTGATGCGCCGCCTCGGCGCCCTCGCCCGCGCCATGCTGCTGCAGGCCGGTGCGCAGAAACTTGGGGTGCCGGTGGGTGAACTGAGCACCGAACCCGGCAAAGTCGTGCACGCCAAGTCGGGGCGATCCTTGGCCTACGGCGAACTGGCCGAGCACGCCATGGATCTGCCGGTGCCCGATCCGGCCTCGGTGCAACTGCGTGATCCGAGCCAGTTCCGCTGGATCGGCAAACCGGTGAAGCGCGTCGATGCCTACGACAAGTCCACGGGCAAGGCGCTTTACAGCATCGATCTGAAGGTCGACGACATGCTCCACGCCGCCGTTCAACATGCCCCGCGTTTGGGCATGACCGTGGGTAACCTGCGCAACGAAGAGCAGGTCAAGGCAATGAAAGGCGTGCATTCCGTGCATCGCCTGCCGGGGGCCGTGGCCGTGGTCGCCGAGCGCTGGTGGCACGCCAAACGTGCAGTGGAAGCAATACAGGTCGACTGGCAGGAACCCACAGCCGACAGCCAGGTACGCTCGATGCCTGCGGACTTTTCCAGTGACGCCTGGCTTAAGCGCCTGGCTGACGACAAAGGCCCGGCCAGGGATGATGAAAATGAAGGCGACGTGGCTGCAACTCTGGCAAGTGCCAAGACCCGGATCGACGCCACCTACCACAACCAGTACCTGAACCATGGCCAGTTGGAGCCGCCGTCGGCGCTGGCCCGATTCAATCCGGACGGTTCGCTGGAAGTCTGGCTGCCGAATCAGGCGCCGGACATGTTCCGTGCCGACATCGCCAAACGCACCGGGCTGGACCCGTCGCGCATCACCTTGCATTCGCCATTGCTCGGGGGCTTCTTCGGTCGGCATTTCCTCTACGACGCCGCCAGTCCCTACCCGCAGGCAATCGAGTTATCGAAAGCGGTTGGCCGCCCGGTCAAACTGATCTGGAGCCGCGAAGAAGAGTTCCTGCGCGATGTGCTGCGTCCGGTGGCAGCGGTGAATTTCCGTGCGGCGCTGGATAATGACGGCTGGCCGCTGGCAATCGAAGCGATCAGCGCCACCGAAGGCCCGACCGAGGCGCTGGCCGGCAAACAGGGTGAAAAACTCGACCCGACGGCGCTTGAAGGCTTGTCGGGCAAGTCCTATGCGATCCCCAACAAGCGCATCGCGCAGATCTACGCCAAAGGCCCGGCGATGCTTGGTTACTGGCGTTCGGTGGGCAATTCGCTCAACGACTTCTTCTACGAATCGTTCCTTGACGAACTGGCCGACAAGGGCGGCAAGGACCCGTTCGAATTGCGCCTGCATCTGCTGCGCGACAACCCACGACTGACTACGCTGCTGCACGCAGTGGGCGAGCTGTCGGGTGGCTGGAAGCGTGGGCCGTTCACCGCGGCGGACGGCAGCAAACGTGCGCGAGGCGTGGCGATGGCTTCGCCGTTCGGGACCCAGACGGCGGTGATCGCCGAGGTCTCCATCGAGCACGGTCAGGTCAAGGTGCACGACATCTGGCAGGCGATCGACCCCGGTAGCATCGTCAATCCGGCGATTGTCGAAGCACAGGTCAATGGCGCGGTGGCGCTGGGCCTGTCGCAGACCCTGGTGGAGGAAGCCGTGTGGATTGATGGCAAACCGCGCGCGCGCAACTACGACTTGTATCCGATCCTGCCGCCTGCGCGGATGGCCCGGGTCCACGTGCGTGTTGTCGAGAGCGGGGAAAAAATGGGCGGCATCGGCGAACCACCGTTGCCCGCTGTCGCGCCCGCCGTCGCCAATGCGGTGGCAACGCTGACCGGGCAACGGGTGCGCAGCCTGCCCATGAGCCGACACACCTTCACTTGATCAGCGCCGGAGCGTCCATGAATAACAGCCGATTCGCAAGAACCGCTGGCTGGCTGGCAGTGCCGTGCCTGGTCGCGGCAGGCCTGCTGGCCTGGTATGTCACCCGCGAGCCTGTCTCGCGCCTTGAAAACAACCACACCGCCGTGGCCGATATCGACCCGGCGCTGGTCGCTCGTGGCGAATACGTCGCCCGACTCAGCGATTGCGTGGCGTGCCACAGCGTGCCGGGCGGTGCGCCGTTCGCTGGCGGCCTGGAAATGGCCACACCACTGGGCGCGATCCACGCGACCAACATCACCCCGGAGCCGGAAACCGGCATCGGTCGCTACAGCCTGGCGGACTTTGACCGTGCGGTGCGCCACGGCGTGGCACCTGAAAGCCGTCGTCTGTACCCGGCGATGCCCTACCCGTCCTACGCCAAGCTCAGTGACGACGATGTGCGAGCGCTGTACGCGTTTTTCATGAAAGGCGTGGCACCGGTCAAGCAGGCGAATATCCCGAGTGCGATTCCTTTTCCGTTGAACCTGCGCTGGCCGATTGCGTTGTGGAACGGTGTGTTTGCCGATACCGAACCTTACGTGGCCAAACCGTCGCAGGATGCCGTGTGGAATCGCGGCGCTTATCTCGTGCAAGGCGCCGGGCACTGCGGCAGTTGCCATACGCCGCGCGGTCTGGCGTTCAACGAGAAGGCTCTGGATGAATCCGCCACGCCGTACCTCGCCGGCGCCTTGCTCGATGGCTGGTACGCGCCAAGCCTGCGTGATGATCACAACACCGGTCTGGGCCGCTGGAGTGAGCCGGAGATCGTGCAGTTCCTCAAGACCGGGCGTAACAAACATGCAGTGGTTTATGGCTCAATGACCGAGGCGTTCAACAACTCGACGCAGTTCATGAGCGATGACGATCTGACCGCGATCGCCCGCTATCTCAAGTCATTGCCGGGGGATCCTCAGCGCGACGGCCAGCCATGGCAGTACCAAACGGTTTCGGCGACGGAACGTCTGGACGCGCCCGGTGCCCATACCTACGTCACGCGCTGTGCTTCGTGCCACGGTTTGGACGGCAAGGGCCAGTCGGAATGGATGCCGCCGCTGGCCGGCGCCACGTCGGCACTGGCCAAGGAAAGTTCCTCGGCGATCAACATCACCCTCAACGGTTCGCAACGGGTGGTGGCCGCCGGAGTACCGGACGCCTATCGCATGCCAGCCTTCCGCGAACAGTTGTCGGATCAAGAGATCGCCGAAGTGCTGACCTTCATGCGCAGCACCTGGGGCAATCAGGGCGGTGCCATTGAACCGCAGGCCGTCAACAAGCTGCGTGAACGTACGGATCCGGCCAGCAGCAGCCCGATCATCCTGCAAATGCGTTAGAGGAACTTTGATGGAAAGCATCGACTTGCTGGTCCTGCGCACCGCGCGGGACTGGCTCGCCGCCGGCGAGCAAGTGTTGCTCGCCACGGTGGCGCGCACATGGGGCTCTTCGCCGCGCCCGACAGGCTCGATGATGGCCTTGCGTAACGACGGGCGTGTGGTCGGCAGCGTGTCCGGCGGCTGCATCGAGGAGGACCTGATCGATCGCTACACCACCGCGCATGGCGGCAGCGGCCTCAAGGACAGTGCGCCCGAGGTGGTGCGCTACGGCGTCAGCGCCGACGAGGCGCATCGTTTCGGTTTGCCCTGTGGCGGCACGCTTGAGCTGATTCTGGAGTTCAATCCCTCATGGCAGGTGCTCGACGAGCTGCTGGTGCAACTGGATGCCGGGCAACTGGTGCGCCGCTGCCTGGCACTGGATAGCGGTCGCGTCACACTGCAAGCCACGGCAACTCCTGAGCAATTCAGTTTCGACGGCCAACAGATGCTCAATACCCTCGGGCCGGGGTATCGGCTGCTGATGATCGGTGCCGGCGCGCTGGCCGAGTATCTGGCGACCATGGCGCTGTTCAACGGCTTCAAGGTCGCGGTGTGCGACCCACGTGCCGAATACATCGACACCTGGGCGGTGAACGGTGTGGAGCGCATCATCGGCATGCCGGATGACGTGGTGCGCGACTTCGCGGTCGATCTGCGCACCTGTATCGTCGCCTTGAGTCATGATCCGCGACTCGACGATCTGGCACTGCTCGAGGCCCTGCACAGCCCGGCGTTTTACATCGGCGCCATCGGTTCGCGGCGCAACAGTCAGCTGCGCCGCGAACGTCTGATCGAGCATTTCGGTGAGACCCAGGCATCACTCGAACGGCTGCACGGGCCAATCGGCATCTACATTGGCAGCAAGACACCGGCGGAGATCGCGGTCAGCGTGATGGCCGAGATCCTGGCCGCGAAGAATGGCGCCAATTTGCCGAAGGCGTTTTCGATTGCCAGAGCCAAGGCGCAACAGGGTCTGGCGCAATCGCATTGAGCCCCGTTGCTTGGCCCTGTGCCTATATCAGGCGACTTTGATCACCACTTTGCCAAACGCGCCCTTCGCCAGATGCTCGTACGCCTCGCGCGCTTTCTCGAACGGATACACCTGATCGATCACCGGGCGAATCTTGTGCTGGTTGAGGAAGACGTTCATCCGGTCGAAGGATGAGCGCGGTGCCACGGCGATACCGCGAATGGTGGTCTGGCGGAAAATCAGCGGCATCAGATTGAGTGCAACGGTCTGCCCGGTCAAAAAACCGATCTGTGCAATGCGCCCGGAAGCCTTGGTCGCTGCAACCGACTGATTGATGCCGTTGCCACCGGCCACGTCGAGCAGCAGATCCACGCCTTTGCCGTCAGTCAGCCGCAACACTTCATCGGCCCAGTTCGGTGTCGTTCTGTAGTTCACGCCCGCGACCGCTCCCAGTTCCTTCACGGCTTGCAGATTGTGCTCGCTACTCGATGTGGCGATCACTTTGGCGCCCAGCGCCGTGGCGATCTGCACGGCAAAAATCGACACCCCGCCCGTGCCTTGAACCAGCACGGTCTGGCCGGGCTGGATCTGTCCAAAGTCGACCAGTGAGTACCACGCCGTGAGCGCAGCAATCGGCAGCGTCGCCGCCTCTTCGTCGCTCATGTTGTCCGGCGCGGCAACGGCGCTGTCTTCATGGATGATCATGTATTCGGCCAATCCGCCGGGCAACGGCGAACCAAAGCAGTAGTCCGGTTCATTCGGCCCCGGCTCGCCATCCAGCCAGCGGGAATACAGATGCGAGTTGACCCGATCGCCGACCTTGAAGCGGCTGACGCCGTCACCCACCGCGACCACGGTGCCCGCTGCGTCGCTCACCGGAATCAACGGTTTGGGCACCATGTGCGGCTCGTAGATGCCGTCAACAATCGCCTTGTCGCGAAAATTGAGGGACACGGCGCCGACCTTTACCAGCAATTCGCCGGACTGTGGCTGCGGGGTCGCTGTCTCTTCCAGGTGCAGATTGTCGAGGCCGAAATCTTTCAGTAACCAGGCTTTCATTGCGAATCTCCAAAAACGGATCAATGGCTGCAAACCACCAAGGGTTTGCCTGGGCACATCTTTCGCTGTTGGCCTCGCGCAATAAATACGCAAAAAGGCACATGATTATTCTATCCTCAAGCAACAATTGAATTCCGTCAGGTCCCGATCATGGAATTGCTGCAATCGATGCGACTGTTCGCTCGGCTTGCCGAGCTCGGCAGCTTCACCAAAGCCGCCGAATCGCTGGACATCGGGCGCCCCCAGGTCACCCGTTACATCCAGGAGCTGGAAACATCCCTGGGTGTGCGTCTGTTTCAGCGCACCACCAGAAAAGTCGCGCTCACCACCGAAGGCCAACTGTTCTATGAGCGAGTGCAGGAAATTCTCGCGGATATCTCGGCCGCCACTTCGATGTTCGACCGCAGCGGAGCAACGCTCGAAGGCCGGCTTCGGGTCGATATCCCGACCGCGTTCGCGCAACTGGACTTCATCAAAAACCTGAAAGCCTTCACCAGCGCCTTCCCCGGGATCGACATGGTGCTGGGCGTGACTGATCGGGCGGTCGACCTGATCGGTGAAGGTATCGACTGCGCGTTACGAATTGGCGAGTTACCGGACTCGACCTTGATCGCTCGCCCGATCGCCATGGCGACCATGGTCACGTGCGCAGCCCCCGAGTATCTGCAGGAACACGGCGAACCGCGGACACTCGACGATCTGAATGCCCATCGCGGGGTGAATTTTCTTTCCGGCCAAAACAACAGGACATTGCCCTGGCACTTCTCGGTCAAAGGCAAAGACCGCGCGTTCATCAGCAACGCCGGCATCACCGTCACCGAGTCGAATGCCTACGTGCAGTGCGGCGTAGCGGGCTTTGGAATCATTCAGGCGCCAGGCATCACCGTGGCCGAATACCTGGCCAGCGGCACCCTGGTGGAAATCCTCAGCGCCTATCGGCCCACCCCGCGCCCGGTATCACTGCTGTACCCCAGCCGCACGCACCTGGCTGCGCAAGTTCAGGTATTTGTCGAATGGCTGCAGCAGCACTTTGTGCAGATCTATCCTGACTGGCTGGAACAATAACGATCAACAGCGCCGTTCGCGGCTTGCGCGTAATCAAGGAGCACCGCACGACATGGAACAAATCACTTACCGCACCGCGACGGGCGCAGACGCGTTGAGCATGTGTGAGCTGGGGCAATTGCTTAACGACGTGCATCACACTGCCCGCCCCGACATCTATGCCCCGCCCACCGCGGAATTTTCCCGCGACCTGCCCCACTGGTCAGCGCTGTTCGAGAAACCCGGTCACGTTGTGTTCATCGCCCATGTCGACGATCAACCTGCGGCGTTTATCACGGCCAGCCTGTCGGCCAGTTCAGGGCCGTTGATGCAACCGCAGAATGTCGTTCGCATCGGCTCGGTGTGTGTCGCCGAACAGTTTTCGGGACAGGGTATCGGCCGTGGGCTGATGAATCTGGTGAAAAACTGGGCGATCGAACAGGATGCCCAGGATCTGCGTTTGACCGTCTGGCCGTTCAATAACCGTGCAGCGCGGATGTATGCGGAGTTCGGCTTTGAGACTCGGGCTGTCGAAATGGGCATGCGTTTGTAGCGGTTTGCCCTCGTCCAGACTTTTCCGGGACTGTGCGCAGCGATCTGGAAATCACGGCTTTCGCCAACCGGCTGGCGGACATGTTCAGCGCCTACGTGATGACGCTGAATCAACCTTCAACGTGAGGCGGCTGCACGGGTGAACTGCTGTTCCGTCACCACGCTGCCCCACTGACTGCCCGGCACTTCCATGGTCAATTCGAACCCGGCCGCTTCGTACAGTCGGCGCGCGGCGTCTAGGCCCTTGAAGGTCCAGAGCTGAATCGCATCAAAACCCTGCTGATCGCAAAACTCCACCGCCGCGCTCAGCAGTTGCCGGCCGACGCCACTGCCGCGGCAGCCGTCGTCGAGGATGAACCAGCGCAAATGCGCCTGATTGCTGCCCAGATCCTGGCCGTCGATTGCGATCGAGCCAACGATGCGCTCATCAAGCGTCGCCACCCAGATCTGGTTGCAGGGCTGATCGAGGCGCCCGACAAACTCCGCCACTCCACTGGCGACGCGGCTTTCAAAGATCGCGCCGAAACCGGAATGTCGCGAATAATAATCCGCATGCATTTGCGCCACGCGGCCGATCAGGCCGGGGCGATAGCCGGCGCTGATGTGCAGATTCGGCGCGAGCGGCCGGTCAGCACCCAGGCGGATGGTCTTGAGCGCATGCGCGTAGGTTGAAAGGCCCTGCGCCACGCTCTGTTGCTGCGACGGATTGAGCGTGTCCAGTGCCTTGCTGACCTGGGCCTGGCCGTAGGCATGAATGTCGGCGACGGTCTGCCGGCCCTGCGATGTCAGGTGCAGATGCTTGACCCGGGCGTCCTCGGCAGCACGCTCCTCGATCTCCCCGGCCTTGATCAGTTTGCCGACCATGCGGCTGACACTGGATTTTTCCAGGCCAAGGATTTGCGCCAGTTGCGCAGCGCTGACGCCGTCCCCGGCCTCGATTTCCAGCAAGGCGTGCACGCCGGAGGCGGAATAGTCGGTCGCCGCCAAGGTGGCGCGCAGGAAACCGAACTCACGCACCATCGTGCGCGACGCTGTACGGATTTCTTCGATCAAGGCTGAAGGGATACTCATGACACATCACCGCTGAAATTTAGTTGTACTACACAACCATGTTTCAATATGACGGTGCAAGAAGCCGACGACTCCGGGCGAGCGGTCGATTGTCGGCGTCGCCACAGCAGCAAACGTCAGACAAAAAAAGCCCCGCAACCGAATGAGGTGCGGGGCAAAGTATTGGTTGGTTGCGGCCAACCAAAGGAGCTCGGTTAAAACGGGTTGCGCAGCCGGGTCAGATGCAGTCCTGGGCGGCGCGTTCAAAACTGGAAGGCAGGAAGTTCGAAGCCAGCAAGTGGCGCTCGTAGATGAACACCTTGCCGCCGTTGCCGGCCTTGTAGGCTTCCAGCACGTTGTCTGCCGACACCTTGCTTGGCACCACGATCCGGTAGCTGCGCTGGGTCTGCGAAACGGTCGGGTTCAGCGCACTGCCCTGCAGCTTCGGCACCACGCAATCGGCGTATTGCGCCGGAGTCTTGTTGGTCTGCAAGGTCAGCGTCGGGTCGTTCGGTGCGGAGGCGCAACCGGCGAGCAGCAAGGAAGCAACGGCCAGGGTCGGGGCAAACAAAGCACGCATCGGGGTCATCCTGAAAATAAAGGTTCGGTTCATCTGGCAGCGATTCAGCGTCACGGCGCCGCCGCTGCCCTTTTGGTTTTGAGTGTTCAGCTGGAAGCCACCAGCGCCTTGAGCGAGGCATCGAACTGCTTCAAGGCATTGAGTTGCAGGTCACGTTGCTGCTCGATCTGCGCGGCAATCTCGTGCGCCGCTTTGTCGTGTACCCAGACCGACGAAATCTGTTTCTCCACCGAGCCCTCGGCTTTGCCGATGTACTGCAGGTCGGCATCGTAGAAACGCGCGATGAAATGCGCCTCGTACAGGCTGTTCTGCTGAGTCAGCAAGCGGTTGAAGGTGTCGAGTTTCACCACTATGTCCGGGTGTGCCTGAATCAGCGCATCAAGGTCGTCGTAAACGGTCACCGACAGAAACTGGCGTTGCAACGAGCTGAGCAACCAGTCGATCGCCAGTTCCGGGTCGGAGCTGCTGACAAAGGCTGCGCGAATTCGCGGATCCAGTGCATCCTTCGCCCCGTGCAGCGCCATATCGTGGTAGCGCGTCAGGTATTGCAGGTTTTCCCGGGTGTTTTCGCTGTACAACACACCCACGGTTTGTGAATGCTGCAAAGTCGCGCTGCTGCCGGCGATTGGCTGAAGATGACACGCACAGGCGTCGTCGGCGTAAGACGGTGCCGTGGCTACCATGCCGCTCATCAGCAGAGCGGTCAGCGCCAGTCGGGTCAGTGTCTTCATCGCGCAATTTCCTTGAGCTGCGTTTTCAATGAGGGCAATTTTCCGCCTATTGCCAGCAAAGCTGAACTTGCGTTTCGTGATGGTCACTATTACTTCTAGCGATAGTTGCGCACGATAAAGACGGGTACACACTCATCCCCAATGACTAAAACAACAGTGAGGAAGCCGATTTGAGAACCTTTGACCTGATCCGCGACGCGGTTTTGCCCGACTTTCGCGAGCGGGTGGCGGAATACCTGGTGCAGTACGAAAACGTGTTGCTGGACAAGGACATCACCGATGCGCAGCTCAAGCGCGATACCGCCAATCAGTTGCGTGGCTATCTGCGCGGGCTGAACACCACCCGGGTGCTGGGCATGGCGTACTGGGAAGAACTGGATCGACGGGTCGTCGACACCTGGCTCACGCCTCACGAATGAGCGTGGACGCCGGTCGGTGACGATCGTATGCGGCGCCTGCCAAAACGGCCCCGAACGCTTACAATCGGCGGCCTTACCGACCTTCTGACAGGCTCCCCCGGAAATGCCGCTCGACCCACCAACGATGCTGACCATCTCGATCGCTCTCGCAGCCGCTGCCGCGCTGTATCTGGCGGTCGAGTGGCGCAGCATTCGTGAGCCTTCGCTGCTGTTCTGGAGCGCCGGTTTCGCCACCATCACCGTCGGTTCCACCCTGGCTCTGCTGCGTAGCAACGGCTTTTTGCTGATCGGCATCTGGTTCGCCAACGGCTTGCTGGTGACCGCGCACTTCCTGTTTCTGCTGGGAGTGGCGCGCTTTACGCAGATCCGCCTGTCACGCGCCTGGTACCTGATTTTCGTCACCTGGCTGGTTTTGCTGTTGCTGCCGGACGGGCCGTTGTGGTCGAAAGTCATGCTGGCTGCCAACTCGCTGCTGGTTGCCGCCTCGACGCTCAAGGCCAGTTTGCTGCTGCGCCCGCATGGCAAATCGCTGAGCGTCGGTGCGGTGCAATTGCGCTATGTGCTGCTCGGTCACGGCATCTTCTATGTGGCCAAGGCCCTGACCGTGGTGATCCCCGGCACGCTGATCGACCTGGCTGCATTCCGTGGCGTCATCATCCAGATCTCGCTGGTCGAGGGCGCGATGGCGATCATGCTCATTGCACTGTCGATGACCGGCACCGAACGCTACCGGCGCGAGGAGCAGATCGCCCGACTGGCCGCCCGCGATCCACTGACCGCGCTCTACAACCGCCGCGCCCTCGACATGCGCGCGCCGGGCCTGCTGCGGGGCGTGTCTGCGGCGCATCCCGGCGCCCTGCTATTGATCGATATCGACAACTTCAAATCGGTCAACGATCAGTACGGCCACAGCGCCGGCGACCGTTTGCTGGTGGCGTTGAGCGAAATGATCCGCGCCGAGACCACCGATGAGGCGCTGGCCGCCCGTTTGGGCGGCGACGAGTTCGTGATTTTGCTGAGCAACGCGCCCAGTGATCACATCGTCAGACTGGGCGATGCCCTGCGCGATCAATTTCAGCGCAGCGCCGCCCAGACCTTCCCCACCGCCGAACCGGTGACGCTGAGCATCGGCGCCACCCTGTTCAACCAGCCACCGGCCAGCCTCGCGGCATTGATCGAACAAGGCGACGCCGCGCTCTACGAATCCAAGCGCGGTGGGCGCAACCGCCTGCGCCTGACCGGGCTCACCACTTCAGGATGATCAGACCCATGACCCGTTCCGAAACGCCTCTGCAAGACCTCGCCGCCCCCGAAGGCGTCTGCTACGGCTGCGGCAGCCGCAACCCCCATGGCCTGCACGTCAAAAGCTACTGGCACGAGGACGGCGTGCACGTCATGGCCGAACACCTGCCGGACGACAAATACTGCGGCTGGCCGGACCTGGTATACGGCGGCCTGCTGGCAATGCTGGTCGACTGCCACTCCAACTGGACCGCGATGGCTTACCACTACCGCGCCGAACAGCGTGCACCGGGCAGCCTGCCGCGCATCGACTGCGTCACTGGCAACCTCGGCCTCAAGTTCATCAAACCCACACCGATGGGCGTCACCCTGACCTTGCGCGCCAGGGTCGAAGGCGACGTCGGGCGCAAAACTCGGGTGATCTGCGAGGTGTACGCCGGAGAAGTGCTGACGGCGGTGGGCGATTCGGTGTTCGTGCGGGTCGATACCGGGCAACTGGCGGACGCGGCGCACGGCCGCTGACTCCACACGCGCCCCTGTCGGAGTGACACTTGAGCAAACCCGGCTAGGCGTGCCGACCCGGAAATCGACGAGGCTATAGCAGACCGCACTTCCAGGAGCTTTCAACCCGTGTCCGACCTGCCGACCCACCGCGCCTATACCCGGCGCTTCAACAGCGTGCTCGCCTACATCGATGCCCATCTCGAAGGTGACCTGTCGGTGAATACGTTGAGTCAGTTGGCGAACTTTTCGGTGTTTCACTTCCATCGGCAATTCAGCGCGTTCGTTGGCGTGCCAGTCTCGCGCTACGTGCAGCTGATGCGCTTGCGCCGGGCTGCACATCGGCTGGCCGCGCAGCCGGATCATTCGATACTGGAGGCAGCGTATGGCGCCGGTTTCGAAAGTCCGGAAGCGTTCAGCCGCGCCTTTCGGCGCGACTTCGGCATGACGCCGAGCGCCTTCAGGAAGCAACCGAACTGGCAGACCTGGAATGCGGTATTCGCCATCCCTCACTTTTCCAGGAGCGTCATCATGCAAACCAGAATCATCGACTTCCCATCCGTGCGGGTCGCCGCGCTTGAGCACCGCGGCGCGCCGGGGGAGGTTCAACAAAGCGTGCAGACATTCATCGCCTGGCGCGTGCACAGCGGGCAGTCGCCCGTGGCCTCGAGTCGCACCTTCGGCATTCCCTACAACAACCCCGACACCACACCTGCAGAGGATTTTCGCTTCGCCATCTGTGGCGAGATCGACGAAGCCGTGGCGCCCAACACCTTTGGCGTACGCGAAACGGTCATCCCCGGCGGACGTTGTGTGGTGGTTCGGCATGTGGGTTCACCGGATCACATTGGCGAAACCATCTATCCCGTCTACCGCGACTGGCTGCCGGCCAGCGGTGAGGAATTACGTGATCATCCGCTGTTTTTCCATTACCTGAGCGTCTTTCCACAGACGCCGCAGGAGCAATGGCAGACGGACGTGTACGTGCCTTTGCAAGGGTAAAGGTCACCGAGGTGTTTTTTCGCTTGTCGTGTGCAATGCCAAGCCCTTATAAGAGCGCTCTTTCTCTCTCGAAATAAAGGATGCGCACATGAGCAATGCCTGGAACGAAGGGTATTTCACCGACGAGGGCTACACCTACTCGTATAGCCGGGAAATCAACCCGGTGTTCCAGCGTTATTGTTTGTTGTTGCGCGGTTTTGCCACCCTCGAAGACACCGGCGGTTACCACTGCGAACTGGGCTTTGGCCAGGGTGTTTCCATCAACATCCACGCCGCCGCCAACCCGGGCAACTACGTTGGCACCGACTTCACGCCATCTCAGGCCGCGCATGCCATCGCATTGGCGAACGACTGGACCAGCCAGGCCCGTCTGTATGACGACAGCTTCGAGCAACTGCTGGCCCGCGATGATCTGCCGGCGTTCGACAGCATCAGCCTGCATGGCATCTGGTCCTGGGTCAGCCGCGACAATCAGCAACTGATCGTCGAGTTCGCCCGTCGCCACCTCAAGCCCGGCGGCATGTTATACGTCAGCTACAACTGCTTCCCGGGCTGGTCGCCTTCGGCGCCCCTGCGCAATCTGTTCAGCCTGCACAATCGCTTTGCCAGCCAGGCCTCGACCAGCCCGGCCAAACGCATCGATGCCGCGATGGAGTTTTCCGAAACGCTGCTGGCGGCCAATCCGAAGTACGCCAGAGCGGCGCCGGCCCTGGGTGCCCAGTTGCAGAGCATCAAGGGCCAGAACCGTCAGTACGTGGCCCACGAGTATTTCAATCGCAACTGGGACTGCATGTATTTCATCGACGTGGTCGATGCCATGACCGCAGCCAAACTCGACTACGCCACCACGGCCGTACCGCTGGACACCGTGGCTGCGCTGAATCTGAGTGCAGAAGGCATGGACTTTCTGGAAGGTATCGAGCACCCGATCATGCGCGAACAGGCGCGCGACTACTTCATCAATCAGAACTTCCGCCGGGATCTGTACGTACGTGGCGCCAATCGGCTGTCTGCCGCCGAGCAACGCGATGGCCTGCTGAGAAGCCGTTTTGTCCTGCTGCAAGCGATTGAGAGCATTCCCGGCACGGTCACTGGTCCCGCCGGCGAGGCTGCGCTGCAAACAGAGATTTACAGCCCGGTGCTCGAAGCGCTCGCCGCCAGTGCCTACGCACCGAAAACCCTGCAGCAGTTGTCGATGGCTGTCGGCTCCGTGTCTTACGACGACCTGGTGCAGGCTGTCACCGTGCTGATCGGCATGGGCGTCGCCGCCCCGTGCCAGAGCGAAGCCGCCGAAAGGCAGGTGCAGGAACGTTGCGACACCCTCAACCTGCAACTGTGCAAGCGCGCCCTGTTCAACAGCAACATTCAGGTGCTGGCCAGTCCGGTCACCGGCGGTGGCGTACCGATCAGCCGCGTGCAGCAGTTGTTCCTGATTTCGATCAAGCAAGGCATGACCGACCCGCAAGACTGGGCGCAGTTGGCGTGGGCCGTCATCGGTGATCAGGGCGAAGTGCTGCACAAGGGTGACCAGCCGCTGCTGACGGCCGAAGAAAACCTTGCCGAGATGACCGAACAGGCCCGGGCATTTGCCCAGACACCGCTGGACATTCTCATGGCGCTGAAAATTGCTTGAACCAGATATACGCCGGACGACTGGCCGCGATAGAAGCGGCCAGTCGTCTGCGTGTATGGCCCTGACTGCCGCCTCCTGAGCCATCCTGCCCCCACCTGCCACGCAGCGCCCCGTTAAAAAAGCAAAATTGCCATGTGTTTCCGTCGTTCCTTCTTGCGTCGCACTGTTCAATGCCCGTTCCTGTCTGCCTGGAGTTTCTTCGATGCCGTCGCCCACATCCCTGCCCTCTGCCCTGCTGGGCCTGGCCCTCGCCTGCCCGGTCATGGCCGAGGAACCCAAAAGCATGGAGTTGGGACAGGTGCTGATTTCGGCTGAAGAACAAAGTGACGCCGACGCCTCTGTAGCCGAGGCCCAATCGCGTCTGGCGCAGGTGCCCGGCGGCAGCAATGTGGTCGACATGCGCCAGCCGTTGCAGGGCCGTGTGGCGAGCAATCAGGATGTGCTGGCGTATCAGCCCGGGGTCTACGCGCAGTCGGCGGGTAATGAAGGGGTAAAAATCTCGATCCGTGGTTCGGGGATCAACCGCGCACCGGGCGCGCATGCCTCGGGGTTGTACACGATGCTCGACGGCCTGCCGCTGACCGGCCCCGGCGGTACGCCCTACGAATTGCTCGAACCGCTGTGGCTCGACCATGTGGAGGTGCTGCGCGGCGCCAACGGCTTTGATCGCGGTGCACTGGCACTGGGCGGCGCTGTCGATTACGTCAGCCGCACCGGCTATGACGCGCCGAAATTGCAGGTGCGCTATGCCACCGGCAGCCACGGTTATCAGCAGCGTCAGGTGAGTTCCGGGCAAGTGCTGGGCGACTTCGATTACTACGTGTCGCTGACCGATGCGAACGCCGACGGCTATCAGGATCACACCGCCAGCGAGAGCAAAGGCGTGATCGCCAACTTCGGCTATCGCTTCAATCCGAACCTGGAAACCCGCTTCTACTTCCGCTATCGCGAGACCGACAACGATCTCGCCGGCCGCGTGACCAAACACTCGATCGAGCACACTCCAAGGGCGGCCAACCCGGCTTACGTGGCGCGTGATGACAGCCGCAAACAACCGGGCAGCACCTTCATCGGCAACAAGACCACCTACTACATCGACGACGATTCCAGTATTCAGACCGGGCTGGTCTATCACGACTACCCGATGGACCTGCGCGAAGGCCCGAACCGTCTGAAAGTGGCCTACACCGACGTCAGCGGCACGTTCGACTACAAGCGTCGCGACACTTTGTTCGGCATGGAAAGCCGCAGCACCGTGGGCCTGCGCACCACCAAACACCTGCCCAACGACGGCGCCAGTGAATTCGTGCGCATCCCGTCCGGCAACACCGCCGCGTATGCGCCGGGCACCCGCATGCGCAACTTCACCTATCAGGGTTCGGACACCGTGCTGCACGTGGGCAACGACCTTGAAATCGCCGACGACCTGTGGCTGACCACCGGCCTCGCCGCCATTTACACCCGCCGCGAAAGCGCCGTCACCTACCCGCAAAGCGGTGGCAAGACCAGCCTGAACGACTGGGATTACGCGCCACGTCTGGGCCTGCGCTATCAGGTCTCGCCGGACCTGCAACTGTTCGGCAACCTCAGCCGTTCGGTCGAAGCACCGCACCCGTGGTCGCTGATCTACAGCTCGAACATCCGCTTCCCGGCCGGCAACGGCGCGGCGACCGGCACCCAGAGCGACCCGATCAAACTGCAGAACCAGACCGCAACCACCCTCGAACTCGGCGGTCGCGGCGACAGCACCCTCGGCCAGTGGAGCCTGGCGTGGTACTACGCCCAGGTGCGCCACGAATTGCTGTCGGTACTGCCGGACGCCAACGCCGTCACCCCGTACGAACTCAACGCCAGCCCCACCGTGCACCAAGGCGTGGAAGCCAGCCTGCAAAGCACGCTGTGGTCAGCCGCCGACGGACGTAAATTGAGCCTGCGCCAGGCCTACACCTTCAGCGATTTCCACTACCGCGACGACCAGCGTTTCGGCGACAACCGCCTGCCCGGCCTGCCGATGCACTATTACCAGGGCGAACTGCGCCACGACTGGCCGCAGGGCTTCTTCGCGGCGGTCAACACGCAACTGGTGTCCAAGGTCGCAGTGGATTACGCCAACAGCTACTACGCCGATCCCTACGCATTGTTCGGCGCCACCGTCGGCTACAACGCGCCGAAAAACGACTGGCAAACCTGGCTCGACCTGCGCAACCTGACCAATAAGCACTACGCCGCGACGGTCACGCCGGGGTATGACGACAAGGGCCTGGATGCGGCGCGGTCTACGCCGGGTGAAGGGCTGGGGGTTTATGTCGGGGTGTCGTGGAGTTTGCTCTGACGGCATGCCCTGACCAGACAAACGCAGCGGGTCAAAACGGCCCCTGCGTCATCACCCGCGTCTCGATGATGCTGCGCAGCGCAACGACCCGCTTCTGATACAGATCGGTCAAACAATCGAGCTTCGCGCCACAGGCCTTGCGGCCTTTGAGGAAGTCCTGCTGCTCACCGATCAGAGCATCACGCCCGCCCATCGGCAGCAGGCGTTTATCGAGGCTGAACAGCTCGCCCATGGTGACGTCCAGGTCGTTCAAGGCGCGGTTGGCGCAAACGGCTTTTTCGTCCATGGATTTTGCCTTGCCGCAGTCAAAACTGGCGGCTTGAGTTGAATTGGCAGCGATCAGCAACGCACAGCCGAGGGCGGCTGCGGTCACCCGTGAAATTTCTCGAACTCCCGTCATGGCTTCGTATCCAACGTTGTAGGTCAATGGAGGTATGAAAAATGAAAAGCACCGACGATATCAAGCCTGCAACACCTCATAACGCGCCACCGCTCGACTCCTCGGGCAAACCGGTGGATGTGGTGAACCGCGATCTGCAGGACAGCGACGACGACACCCGCGCCGTGGACGAGGTGATTACCCCCACCTCCACCCGCGTCATGGAACAGGACACCGAGGAGCTCAAGCGTAAGACCGATGCGATCGAACGCAAGGTCGCCGACGGTAACTGACGCGACGCTCCCCCTCCTTAAAGTGAATTTTCACCTTCCTGTCCCGGGTTTTCCTGCCCGGGACAACCCTCCCCCTGTCCTGCAAGCCGCGTTTTTACTGGCTTCGCCCCTTCTGCTTCAGCAATTTGTATTCACATCCCAGCTTAATAATATTTTACCGATACCCCCCTCCTGCCTAGTCTGACCGCAAGCAAAACGGACAAGCCTGAAGCGATCCGAATCCACTTGCCTTGCCAGGAAGGATGTAGAAATGACCACTGAAATAATAAAAACAGACACGCTTGTCGTGGGGGCCGGACAGGCCGGTGTGGCGATGAGCGAGCACCTGAGCAAACTCGGCGTGCCGCACCTGGTGCTGGAGCGCAGCCGCATCGCCGAACGCTGGCGCACCGGGCGCTGGGACTCGTTGGTAGCCAACGGTCCGGCGTGGCACGACCGCTTCCCGGGGCTGGAATTCGATGATGTCGATCCCGACGGTTTCGCCCATAAGGAGCGCGTGGCGGACTACTTCGAAGCCTATGCGAAGAAATTCAACGCGCCGATCCGCACCGGGGTCGAGGTCAAAAGCGTGGTGCGCAATGTCGGGCGTCCGGGCTTCACCGTCGAGACCTCCGAAGGCGTGATCGAGGCCAGCCGCGTGGTCGCGGCAACCGGCCCGTTCCAGCGCCCGGTGATCCCGCCGATCGCCCCGCAAGACCCGCGTCTGTTGCAGATCCACTCCGCCGACTATCGCAATCCGCAGCAACTGCCCGCAGGCGCAGTGCTGGTGGTTGGCGCTGGTTCGTCAGGCGTGCAGATCGCCGATGAACTGCAGCGCTCCGGCAAGCAGGTGTACCTGTCGGTAGGTGCGCATGACCGTCCACCGCGTGCCTATCGCAACCGTGATTTCTGCTGGTGGCTGGGGGTGCTCGGCGAGTGGGATCAGGCAGCGATGAAACCCGGCCGCGAGCACGTGACCATCGCGGTCAGCGGCGCGCATGGCGGGCGCACCATCGACTTCCGTGGTCTGGCCCATCGCGGCATGACCCTGGTTGGCGTCACCGAGTCGTTCAATAACGGCGTGGTGACCTTCAAGCAGGACCTGCGCGACAACCTCAAGCGCGGTGACGAGAACTATCTGGCGCTGCTGGATGCCGCCGATGCCTACATCGAGCGCAACGGTCTCGACCTGCCGGAAGAACCCGAAGCACGCGAAACCTATGCGGATCCCGATTGCGTGAAAAATCCGCTGCTCGATCTGGATCTGGCCAAGGCCGGGATCACTTCGATCATCTGGGCCACCGGGTTCGCCGTGGACTATTCCTGGCTGCAGGTCGCAGCGTTTGACGACAAGGGCAAACCGCAGCATCAGCGTGGCGTGTCCAGTGAGCCGGGGGTGTATTTCCTTGGGCTGCCATGGCAGTCGCGCCGTGGCTCGTCGTTTATCTGGGGCGTGTGGCACGACGCCAAACACGTGGCCGATCACATCGCCACCCAGCGCAAATACCTCGACTACCAGGATGCCGAGCAGCGTGAAGCCGCCCTGCATGCGCAGATTCACAGCAAAGCCGTCGGCACCGTCGACGCTTGATTGCCCTCTTTCGCGGCGGTGCCCGGTGCGCCGCTGAACACTCAGTCTGGAGCTGTACATGAGCAAGCCAACCCACACCCGCATCCGTATGTTCAACACCAAGGACACCTACCCGAATCAGACGCTGGATAACGACCTGTGCCAGGCCGTACGCGCCGGCAACACGGTGTACGTCCGAGGTCAGGTCGGCACCGATTTCGACGGTAATCTGGTGGGCCTCGGTGATCCGCGTGCGCAGGCCGAACAGGCGATGCGCAACGTCAAGCAACTGCTGGAAGAAGCCGGCAGCGACATGAGCCACATCGTCAAGACCACCACCTACCTGATC
The DNA here is from genome assembly GCF_017947305.1 of Pseudomonas sp. MWU347. Classification (NCBI taxonomy): domain Bacteria; kingdom Pseudomonadati; phylum Pseudomonadota; class Gammaproteobacteria; order Pseudomonadales; family Pseudomonadaceae; genus Pseudomonas; species Pseudomonas sp. MWU347. Next base: position 198,396 of record NZ_JAFGZB010000009.1, on the reverse strand, counting down.
GACCCGCGCTATCGCGAGCCGGTGTATCAGGAAGTCGGCAAGTGGCTCAAAGGCGTGTTCCCGATCTCCACCGGGCTGGTGGTGTCGGCACTGGGGCAGCCGCAGTGGCTGATGGAGATTGATGTGGTGGCGGTGATTCCCGAGTAAGTCGGAAGACCGAGTCGCGGCCTTCGCGAGCAGGCTCACTCCTACAAGGGAACGCATTTCAAGGTAGGAGTGAGCCTGCTCGCGATGAGGCCAGTCAAGACACACAAGGAGTAAACAGATGACCTTTTCAATCGCAGCCCGTTGCCCCGAAACCGGCCAGTTCGGTGTCGCCATCAGTTCCTCCAGCATCGCCGTCGGCGCGCGTTGTCCGTGGCTGTTGCCGGGTGTCGGCGCGGTGTCGAGCCAGAACATCACTCTGCCCTCCCTCGGCCCGGAAGTCCTCGCATTGATGGAACAAGGTCAGGCGCCCGACGCTGCGCTGGACCAGGTGCTGACTCGCAACGGCTACAGCCAATACCGGCAAATCACCGCGATCAACCACCTCGGCCAGACCGCGCATTTCAGCGGCGCGCAAACCCTCGGCGTGCACAACGCGGTCTCCGGCGAACAATGCGTGGCCGCCGGCAACATGCTCGCCGGGCGTGCGGTAATCGAGGCGATGGTCCGCGCCTTTGAAGACGGCGAAGGCCAATTGGCCGATCGCCTGCTCAAGGCCTTGCACGCCGGCCAGGCCCTTGGTGGCGAGGCAGGTCCCGTGCATTCGGCAGCCGTGGTCGTGGTCGGCGAACAGACCTGGCCGATCGTCAATTTGCGCATCGATTGGGCCGACGAAGACCCGATCGGCCAGTTGCAAAAACTCTGGGACGCCTATCAGCCGCAGTTGCAGGACTACATCGACCGCGCACTCGACCCGGCCAAGGCACCGGGCTATGGCGTTGCCGGTGATGATCGATGAACAGCGTCGGGTTGCTCAGGACGCTGGTGGGCTTCGACACCACCAGCCGCGAATCCAACCTGCAACTGATCGAGTTCGTGCGCGACTACCTCGCTGGCTTCGATGTGCCGTGCGAGCTGATCTACAACGCCGAGCGCAGCAAGGCCAATCTGTTCGCGACCATTGGCCCGGCCGAGCAACCAGGCATCGTGCTCTCAGGGCACACCGATGTGGTGCCGGTCGATGGTCAACCATGGACAGTAGCGCCGTTTGAACTCAGCGAGCACGACGGCAAGCTGTTCGGGCGCGGCACCGCCGACATGAAGGGCTACATCGCCTGCGTGCTGGCCTTGGTGCCGGCGCTGGTCGCTGCAGACCTGCGCATGCCGGTGCACATCGCCCTGTCCTATGACGAAGAAGTCGGCTGCCTCGGGGTGCGCTCGTTGCTCGCCGAGCTGGAGCAGCGGCCGGTCAAACCGCTGCTGTGCATCATCGGTGAACCGACCGAGTTGAAACCGGTGCTCGGCCACAAAGGCAAACTGGCGATGCGCTGCGACGTGCACGGTCATCCGTGCCATTCGGCCTACGCGCCGCTGGGGGTCAACGCCATCGAGTACGCCGCCGAGCTGATCGGCGAGCTGGGGCGCATCGGCCAGCAACTGAAGGCGCCCGAGCATCACGACGCGCGTTTCGACCCGCCCTTCAGCACGGTGCAGACCGGGGTGATCAGCGGCGGCAAGGCCTTGAATATCGTGCCCGCCGATTGCCGCTTCGACTTCGAAATCCGCGCCCTGCCCTCGCAGGATCCGACCCTGGTCGCGCAGCAGTTGCAAACCTACGCCGAGCAGCAAGTGCTGCCGCGCATGCGGGCAGTGAGTGAGCACAGCGCGATTCGTTTCAGTGAGTTGTCGGCCTATCCCGGCCTGGCCACCGATGCGCAGAGTCAGGCGGCGGAGCTGATTGCAGCGTTCTGCGGCTCACAGGAATTCGGCACCGTGGCGTTCGGCACCGAGGGCGGGCTGTTCGATGCGGCGGGCATTTCCACCGTGGTCTGCGGTCCCGGCAGCATGGACCAGGGGCACAAGCCCGATGAGTTCGTCAGTCGTGCGCAACTCGATGCCTGCGATGCGATGCTGCAGCGGATGCTGGCCTTTATCCGCGCTTGAAACACGGCTCGACGCACGTTCAGGCGTACAGTCGGGCCAATTCCTCACGGCAATGATCAACGAACAACTGCACCGGTTTGGTCAGTTGCACCCGACGCAGCCAGGCTGCCGACAAGCCCGAGCCGGTCACGGTTTCCGCCAGCGGCACGCACACCACTTTCTGCCCGTCGTAGGTGTACTCGCCGAACGGCCGGGTCACCAGAATCGAAAAGCCGAACCCACGCCCGACCATGCCGCGCACCATCTCGATCGACGGCGAGCTGAAGACGATATGCGGGGTCAGTCCGCGTTCTTCGAAGATGCTCACGAAGTAGGTGCGGCTGGGCACTACGTCGAGCAGGATCATCGGTTCCAGCACCAGATCGTGCAACGAGACTTTCGCCTGTTGCGCAAAACGATGATCGGCGGGTAGCAAGGCGTAAGGCTGCTGCGGCGGCATCAGCGAAGTGGTTTCGATGGTGCTGTCGAGGTCGTGCTCGAACAGCATCGCCAGATCGATGCTGCCGGCGGTCAGCGCCTGCACCAGTTCCTGTTGTTCGCCATCGCGAATACGGATTTCCACCCCCGGCCAACGCTGCTTGAAACCGGCGATCAGACGCGGCAGGTACAACGGCGCTACGGTTTCGAAACAGCCGATATCGATCTGCCCCGAGACCACATCGTTGTCCGCCAGCGCGTTCTGCTCGAACTCATGCGCCACTCGCAGCAATTCCAGCGCCTTGCGATAGAAACGCGAACCACTGGGCGTCAGCGACACGCCCTGGGCGTGATGGCGGATGAACAGCTGCACGCCGAAGCTTTCTTCCAGATGCTTGATCGCGGTGGAGACCGACGGCTGGGCGATATAGAGCTTGCGCGAGGCTTCGGCGACGCTGCCGCAATCGGCGGTGGTGACGAAGTATTTGAGCTGGCGCAGGTTGTAGGCGGCCATATAAAAACCTCTGCAAGTGAGACAACGCTTTTGTGGTGAGGAGATTTATCTGTTGTCAGGGCATTTGTCTGTAGTTAGGGCATTCGTCTGTAGTCAGGGGGTCTGTGGTGAGGGGATTTATCCCCGAGGGGGCGCGAAGCGGCCCCTGTTTCTAAAGTCAAAAGAGGGGCCGCTTCGCAGCCCATCGGGGATAAATCCCCTCACCACAAAACTGTGTAAATCCAGGACAGAGTGAAGCCTGAACATACCGGAGCTACGCATTACACGCGGCATATATTTTTTAAGGTCTGAAGCAACAAACTTACTAATTTATCTATCCCGGGCCTTTGCACATGATCGCTTCAACAAGAAATGCGCCGTCCGTGTCGGCGCTTACCGAAGTACGTCCACGTACTCATCCTTGCCTTGGAGTTCGTCATGTCCACCTCTGCAACAACATCCGCGCCGCTCATTGAAAAACACACAATAGGATACGTGCCCCCCGAAGATCGCCACGGAAAGGTCAGGGATCTGTTCACGCTGTGGTTCGGCGGCAACATCGCGCCGTTGCCGATCGTCACCGGCGCGCTGGGCGTGCAGTTGTTCCACTTGAATCTGGTCTGGGGCATCGTCGCGATTCTGGTCGGTCATCTGGTCGGCGGCGTGCTGATGGCGCTGCACTCGGCGCAAGGCCCGCAGATGGGCATTCCGCAGATGATCCAGAGCCGCGCGCAGTTCGGCTCGCTCGGTGCTCTGCTGGTGGTGCTGATTGCCGGGGTCATGTACATCGGCTTCTTTGCCTCCAACATCGTGCTGGCCGGCAAGTCGCTGCACGGCGTGGTCGACAGCGTGCCGGTGCCGGTCGGCATCGTCATCGGTGCCCTCGGTTCGGGGATCATCGGCATCATCGGCTACCGCTTCATCCACGTGCTCAACCGCATCGGCACCTGGGTGCTGGGGATCGGCATCGTCGTCGGTTTCGGCTACATCTTCACCCACATTCAAACCGATGACTTCCTCACTCGCGGCAGCTTCAACCTCTCCGGCTGGCTCGCCACCGTGTCGCTCGCCGCGCTGTGGCAGATCGCGTTTGCGCCTTACGTGTCCGACTATTCGCGTTATTTGCCGGCCGACGTCAAAGTCTCGTCGACGTTCTGGACCACGTATCTGGGTTCGGCGCTGGGCTCGAGTCTGGCGTTCATCTTCGGTGCCGTCGCCGTGCTCGCGACCCCGGTGGGCATGGACACCATGGATGCGGTCAAGCTCGCCACTGGCTCGATCGGCCCGCTGATGCTGGTGCTGTTCCTGCTCAGCGTGATCAGCCACAACGCCCTCAACCTGTACGGCGCGGTGCTGTCGCTGATCACTCTGGTGCAGACCTTTGCCTATCGCTGGATTCCGACCGCCAAGAGCCGTGCGGTGATCTCGATCATCGTGCTGCTGGCCTGCTGCTTCGCCGCCGTCGGCGCGTCGAAGGACTTCATCGGCCACTTCGTCGACATGGTGCTGGTGCTGCTGGTGGTGCTGGTGCCGTGGACGGCGATCAACCTGATCGACTTCTACGCCATTCACAAGGGCCAGTACGACATCCAGTCGATCTTCCAGGTCGATGGCGGCATCTATGGACGCTACAACCCACAGGCGCTGCTGGCCTACGCGATCGGCATCGCGGTGCAGATCCCGTTCATGAACACCCCGCTGTACGTCGGCCCGGTGTCGGCGCACATCAACGGCGCCGACCTGTCGTGGCTGGTGGGCCTGCTGGTGACTTCGCCGCTGTACTTCTGGCTGGCCAGTCGTGACAGCGCCTATCGGCGGCGGATGATGGGCGGGAAACTGGTGGGCAGTCACTGAGATTGATTCGATGTAAAAAGAAGGCCCGCCATGCGCGGGCCTTCTGCGTTGTGGTGTGGTATTTCTTGATGCCCCGACAGGCACCCACGAGACAGGGAAAACTCATGCTGCGAATTCTGGGCAAGGCGTCTTCGATCAACGTGCGCAAAGTGCTGTGGACCTGCGCTGAACTGCAGATCCCGTTCGAGCGTGAGGATTGGGGCTCGGGCTTCAAACCCACCGACACCCCGGAGTTTCTCGCCCTCAACCCCTGCGCCATGGTGCCGGTGATTCAGGACGGCGATTTCACCCTGTGGGAATCCAATACGATCATTCGTTATCTGGCGGGCAACTATGGCGGCGCAGACCTCTACCCCGCCGAGCCGCGAGTTCGTGCGCGGGTCGATCAGTGGATCGACTGGCAGGCCTCGGAGTTGAACCGGTCGTGGTCGTATGCGTTCATGTCGCTGGCGCGTCAGTCACCAGATCATCAGGACAGCGCCGCGTTGCTCAACGGCATCGAGCAGTGGTCGCAGACCATGGGCATCCTCGATCAACAGTTGCAGAAGACTGGCGCCTACGTCAGTGGCGACCGGTTTTCCCTCGCCGATATCCCCATCGGGCTGTCAGTCAACCGCTGGTTCGAAACGCCGCTCGCGCATCCGGACTATCCCGCCGTCAGCGCGTATTACCAGCGTCTGAGCCAACGCGAAGGCTTTCGCCTGTACGGCAGAAACGGTACGCCGTGACAATCAGATCAACAGATCTTCATAAAACGCGCCGAACGGTCGCTGCGGGTGGGCGATCTGGATTTCCAGAATCCATACACCGGCATTTGGCGTCTGGTCGAAATCGCCGAGATTGCCGCCTCGATGGATCGCGTGAGGGAAATCGCTGACGCGGTGGCCCTTGATATCGAGATTGAGTTTCCAGCCCATGGCTTCAGCCTGATCGCTGGCATAGCGGTACAGTTCGACACCGCTCACGCCTTGGCGCCACAGTGCCTCGACACGCTTGAACAGCTCCTTGGACGCCGCCGCGCAGGCGATCATTTCCGGATCGGAGCCGGTGGTGAAGGTTGCGCCGGCATCGCCTTCGTGCCCCTGCCAGACCACGCCCATGTCAATGAAGAAAATATCGTTGTCACCGAGCACCGGATCGCCTTCGGAACGCTCCTTGAACGCCTTCAGCGTATTGGCGCCGAAGCGAATCAGCAGCGGATGCCAGATGCGGTCCATGCCCAGTTCGGCGAGAATCTGCTTGCCCCGCTCCTGGGCTTCGGACTCACGCATGCCGGGCTTGATCACCTGGGCGATGGCGTCAACGGCGTTCCAGGTCAGATTCTGCGCGTGGCGCATCGTCTCCAGCACAAACCGCTCACCGACTGCTTCTTTACCGCTCAGGGCTGCACTCATTTGCTTGTTCCTCATGGCTACGCTGTGTAGTTTTTTATATTGCGAAACGCCGATCAAGATACAGCCATGACACAACGTGTCAATTACTCTTCCGCACGCACCACACCGCGTTCTTCCAGCAAACGCACGAACATGCCCAAGCTGCGCGACACCGTGCCCCGGCGCCACACCAGCCACGTGGTCAGATAGCGAAAGTCCGCCGCCAGCGGCCACACGCTGACCGTCGCGCTGCCAGGCATGCTTTGCAGCATTTTGCGCGGCATCAGCGCCAGCCCGGCCCCGGCGCTGACGCAGGCGAGCATGCCGTGGTAAGACTCCATCTCGAAAATCTTGCCCGGCACGGCAGCGTCGGTGCTAAACCATTTTTCGAAGTGATGACGATAGGAGCAGTTGGAGCGGAACGCGTAGATGTTCTCGCCGTTCACATCCGCCGCGCGTTGCACCGGGGGGTGATTGAGTGGCGCGATGATGACCATCTCCTCCTCGAACGCCGGCACGCCTTCCAGCGCCGGGTGCAGCACCGGGCCATCGACGAAGGCCGCCGCCAATCGTCCGGAGAGTACGCCGTCGATCATTGTCCCGGACGGGCCGGTCGACAGATCCAGATCGACCTTGGGATGCAACTGGTTGTACGCCGCGAGCAGTTCGGGGATGCGCACGGCGGCGGTACTTTCCAGCGAACCGAGGGGAAACGCACCCTGCGGCTCTTCACCAGCGACCGTGGCCCGCGCTTCCTGCACCAGATCGAGAATGCGCCGCGCGTATTCGAGAAAACTCCAGCCGGCGGGCGACAGACGCAGACGACTTTTCTCGCGAATGAACAGGTCGACGCCCAAGTCCTGCTCCAGCTGTTTGATCCGCGTGGTCAGGTTCGATGGCACGCGATGAATCTGCGCCGCAGCAGCGCTGATGCTGCCGTGCTCGGCAACGGCCTTGAAGATTTCCAGCTGCACCAGATCCACAGTCATTCTCCAATCGTGAAAGAAACGATCTTTATTATTCAGTTTCCAGAAAACAAACGCCACCCTACTCTAGGCCCATCCACTGAACTCGCAGGAGCCAGCCATGAGCCAGATTTCCAGCCAAACCCACGCCATTTCGATCAACCCTGCCACCGGCGAACAGATCGGTCACTACGCCTTTGAATCCGCCGAGACCCTCGACGCTGCGCTGACCCGCGCCGCGTTCGGTTTCTCGAAATGGAAACGCAAGCCGCTGCAGGATCGCTCCCGCGCCCTGACCGCCCTCGCCGGCGCCCTGCGTGACAGCGCCGAAGCCATGGCGACCATGATCACCTTGGAAATGGGCAAGCCGATCGCCCAGGCCCGTGGCGAAATCGAAAAATGCGCCAAGCTCTGCGAGTGGTATGCCGAAAACGGTCCGGCGATGCTCGACGCCGAACCGACTCAGGTTGAAGGCGGCAAGGCGCGCATCGAGTACCGACCACTCGGGCCGATCCTCGCCGTGATGCCGTGGAACTTCCCGATCTGGCAGGTGCTGCGCGGTGCCGTTCCGGCGCTGATCGCCGGCAACACCTACGTGCTCAAGCATGCGCCGAACGTGATGGGCAGCGCCTACCTGCTGCGCGACGCCTTCAAGAACGCCGGTTTCGCTGACGGCGTGTTTGAAGTGATCAACGTCACCCCCGAAGGTGTTTCGACCGCCATCGCCGACTCGCGCATCGCCGCTGTCACCCTGACCGGCAGCGTCCGTGCCGGTATGGCCATCGGCGCTCAGGCCGGTGCCGCGCTGAAGAAATGCGTGCTGGAACTGGGTGGTTCCGACCCGTTCATCGTGCTCAATGACGCTGATCTGGACGAAGCCGTGCAGGCTGCCGTGATTGGTCGTTATCAGAACTCCGGCCAGGTCTGCGCCGCGGCCAAGCGCCTGATCATCGAAGAAGGCGTGGTCGAAGAGTTCACCCGCAAATTCGTCGAGGCCACGCGTCAATTGAAAGTCGGCGATCCGCTGTCCGCCGACACCTACATCGGGCCGATGGCGCGTTTCGATCTGCGTGATGAACTCGACCAGCAAGTGCGCGACACCCTCGAAGAAGGCGCCACCCTGTTGCTCGGCGGCGGTAAGGCGCAAGGCCCGGGCAACTACTACGAGCCAACCGTGCTGGCCGATGTCACCGACCGCATGACCTCGTTCAAACAGGAACTGTTCGGCCCGGTGGCATCGATCATCACTGCCCGCGATTGCGCCCACGCCATCGCCCTGGCCAACGACAGCGACTTCGGCCTGACCGCGACGATCTACACCGCCAACGTCGCACTGGCCCAGCAACTGACCAGCGAACTGGACACTGGCGGCGTGTTCATCAACGGCTATTCGGCCAGTGACCCGCGCGTGACCTTCGGTGGCGTGAAGAAAAGCGGTTTCGGTCGCGAGTTGTCGCACTTCGGCGTGCGCGAGTTCTGCAACGCGCAGACGGTGTGGCTGGATCGCAAATAATCAGGACTCCAACACGCACAGGTGGGAGTGGGCTTGCTCACGAAGGGGCCGGCATGTTCAGCATTGATCGTGACTGACCTGACGCCTTCGCGAGCAAGCCCGCTCCCACACTCGAAAATTCCGCACACACCGCTATAGCAAGTCGGGCGCTGTTTTTTGCGGCTGCGTAACCGCCCGATCCTTGCTCAACAGCCCAAGCACCACTGCCGCCGAAGCCAGCGTGATCACGGTCAGGATGTGCAGCAGGTACTGAAACGCCGAGGCATAACCTTGCACCAGACGCTCGCTGGCCAGCCCCGGAACCATGTTGAGCGCATGCGCCATGTCGCCCGTGGTAACCCGGTGAGCGGTCTCGGCAATCAACGCCGCATCGACACTGCCTGCCACTGCCCCCGTCAGATCGGTATGCAGCAGCGAAGTCAGCACAGCGCCCACCACCGCCAGCGCAATACCCTCACCCGCCACGCGCACGGTATTGAAGATCCCCGCCGCCATCCCCGCGCGCTCTTTCGGTACGACGCTGACCGACAGACCATCCATCAACCCCCACGGCAAACCGGTGCCAATCCCGATCAACAGCATCGCAATGACCAAGGCGGCTTTCGGCTCGCCGACGTTGTACAGGCTCAACCCGTGCAAGCCCAATGCAGCGATCAGAAAACCGATTCCCGACAGGATTCCCGCCGAGACAAACCGGGCCATCGACGCCGCCAGCATCGGCACCACCAGCATGGGCGCCGACAGCGCCAGCAACAGCAGGCCGGCGTCGATTTCGCTCAAGCCTTCCACGCCGATAAAGCGCAATGGCAACATCACCACCAGCACGATGTAGCAAAAACAGGTGCCGATCGGCAGCATCTGCACGCCGATGAAGCGCGGAAAACGCAACAGGGTCAGATCGAGCATCGGATGTTTGACGCGCTTTTCGATCATCACGAATAACCCCAGCAACAATGCCGAAGCACTCAGCAGACCGACCACCGGCGGGCTGCCCCAACCGCTTTCCGGCGCCTGAATCACGCCGAAGGTGAACAGCGCCAGCATCGTGCTGAAGGTGATCGTGCCCGGCCAATCCAGTCCCGTGGCATCCGGGTTGCGGCTTTCGCGCATGCGCGGCAGGCCGAAGACCATGGCGATTACGCCGATCAGCGCGGTGAAAACAAAAATCGCCCGCCAGTTGAACGCCTCGATCAATGCGCCGGCCAGCAGCGGCCCGAAAGCCAGACCAATGCCGAATGTGGTACCGAGTACGCTGTACGCGCGGGTCCGCGCATGGCCTTCGAATTCCTGCGCCAGCGACGCTGAGCCGCTTGCCAACGCTGCAGCACCCGCCACGCCCTGCACCGCACGCAGCCCATCCAGCCAGTACACCGACGGTGCCAGACTCTGCGCGATCGATGCTGCGGTGAACAACAACATGCCGAAGCTGAACAGGCGTTTACGCCCATAGACGTCGGCCAACGCTCCCGCCGCCATCAGCAAACTGCCGAATGACAACATGAACGCATTGGTGATCCAGGTCAGGGCCACGGGGCTGCCGCCCAGATCACGACCAATGGCGGGCGTCGCCACCGCGCCACCGGTAAAACTCAAGGGCAGTACCAATGCCGACAGGCACACGGCCGCGAGGATTAGCACCTTGTTATGCGCGCCTGGTTGATGAGCGACCGTTGTCATGCATTCATCCTTTAAAGAAATTGCCAGGCTGCGACTTTAAGGCCGTCAGATTGATGCGATAATCCCAGCAATTTTGCATGACTTTGTGAAAGGGATTCACAGATGAAATCACCCTCAGCGGCAGACCTTTGCGTATTTCTCTGTACGGCGCAGCACTTGAATTTCAGCAAGGCCGCCGTCGAACTCGGGCTCACCCCGTCAGCCCTGAGCCATTCGGTAAAGGCTTTGGAGAATCGCCTCGGTGTGCGTCTATTCAATCGCACCACCCGCAGCGTGGCGTTGACCGAGGCCGGTGAGCGCTTTTACGCGCGCCTGAAACCGGCGTTCCGCGACATTGACGACGCACTGGAAGACCTCAACCATTTTCGCGACAAACCCACCGGCAACCTGCGTATCACCTGCGGACGCCAGGCGTGCGAACTGGTCTTGCTGCCGATTGCCAGCGAGTTCTTGCAGACGTATCCGGACATTCGCATGGAGGTGGTCGAAAGCGAAGCATTGCTCGATATCGTCGCTGGCGGATTTGATGCGGGCGTGCGCTTTGGCGATCGACTGCAGGCCGACATGGTCTCGCTGCCGATTGGCCCGGCGATGCGGTCGGTGGTGGTGGCTTCGCCGGCATTCCTTGAACGCTATCCTGCGCCGCAAAAACCCGAAGATCTGCGCGATTTGCCGTGCCTGCGCCACCGCTACCCCAGTGGCGCCCTGTATCGCTGGGAATTCGAACGCGATGGCATTGCCCAGGAAATCGAGGTCAACGGCCCGCTGACCCTGGGCGACGTCAGCTTGATGGTCGGCCCTGCACTGCAAGGCCTGGGATTGGCGTATGTGTTCGATGACATGGTCAGCGAACACTTGGCATCGGGGCGTCTGATTCAGCTGTTGGCCGACTGGTGCCCCTACTATCCGGGCCTGCATCTGTACTACCCGAGCAGGCGCCACGTACCGGCGCCGCTCAAGGCTTTTATCGACTTCGCGCGCGAGCGCAGTGGTCACTAGGGCTTACAGATATTTCAGCCAGGCAATATCGCGGCGCCGCGATTTCAGCGCGGAAAACCAGCGCACCGCCGGGTACAGCGCCACCGCCAGCAGCACCGACACCAGCCAGATTGCCGGCACCGAGTCGAAGCCGAAATGGCTGCCCTGATTCAGTCCGAACAGCGCCAGCGCCATCAGGTACAGCACCTTCAGCACGTACAGATGCAGCAGATAAAAGAACATCGGCGCCGAACCGAAGACCGTCAGCCAGCGAATCCAGTGCCGCGTCTGTAGCCGTTCGAACGCCAGCAACAGCAGCAATCCGATGCTCACCGTCAGGCTGATGAACAGCAGCGATGGCGGATACTTGGTGATGTTGAAAAACGCCATCAGCGTTTGCACGGTCGTGTCTTCAACCGCCCAAGGCTTTTCGCCGTATCCGTTGAGCAACCGCAGCCCGACGAAACCCAGCAGTCCGGCGATACCAGCCAGCAACAGGCACTGCTGACGAACTCCGGCGTCGGCCGCACGGGCAAACCACGGGCCCAGCGCATAACCCAGACCGATCACGCCGATCCACGGCAACAGCGGATACGAAGTGCGCAAGCGCAGACTGTCACCGACCTCGATCCAGCCCCGATCATGCAGGATCGCCCATGGCACATGCAGTGCCGACTCCAGCGCGAAATGCAGCCCGTCCAGCAGGTTATGCCCGGCAATAATCGCCAGACTCAGCGTCAGCAACAGCCAGCGCGGCAACCAGACCAGCAGCGACAACGCGATCATGCTCAAGCCAATCGCCCAGATCACCTGCAGATAGATCACGCTCGGCGGCAACTGAAACGTCCATGCAAAATTCACCAAGGTGAATTCCAGCACCACCAGAAACAGCCCACGCTTGAACAGGAAGGCACTGACATCGGCCTTGCCCGCGTACTTCTCGCCGAACAGCCACGCAGACAATCCAGTCAGCAACACGAACACCGGTGCGCACAGATGCGCCAACGTGCGACTGAAAAACAACGCCGGCTCGGTGTTGGCGATGTCCATCGGGTCGGACACCTGACGGTGCAACAGGAACGTCTCGCGCACGTGATCCAGCAGCATGAACAGGATGACCAGACCTCTCAGTGCATCAATAGACAGCAAGCGGCCGGTCGGCGGCGGGTTGGAACGGGTACACACAATCGTCATGGAGATCTCGCCAACGAGCAAATGAATCAGGGGATCGCAACCGCACGCCCCGCCAAAAATTGGCGTTACTCTATAACATTAAGATGTCGATTCCCAACCCAAACGACATTTGCCCAATCACGTCAGGCTTCTATAGTGATCAGGCGCCCCCTGCGCTTTGCGCCTGCTGTCGAGCGTTGCCCATGACCTCAACCGAACACCTGATCATCTGCGAGCATTGCGACTGCGTGTACGAAAAGGTCGTGCTCGGCAAACACCAGAAAACCCTCTGCGTGCGGTGCGGCGGCGTGCTGCAGCGCTACAACGGCTTGACCGTCGAGCAGCGGCTGGCCCTGAGTTTCACTGCGGCGATGCTGTGGCTGTTCGCCAATTTCTATCCGGTGATGAGCATCAGCATGAAGGGCCTGAAGAACAGCGCGACGCTGTGGGATTCGGTACTGGCGCTGAGTCAGGGGCCGATCACCTTCATGGCGATGGTCGCGGCGATTTCGATCATCATCGCCCCGGCGTTTCAACTGGTGCTGCTGATCTGGGTGCTGAGTTTCGCCTTATCATCGCGCCGGGCACCGGGCTTCAAGCTGTGCATGCGCTGGCTGGAAACCCTGCGTCCGTGGAGCATGCTCGAAGTGTGTCTGCTGGGGGCGATGGTCGCGGTGTTCAAACTGGCCGGGCTGCTCGATGTGCTGCCGGGTATCGGTCTGTTCGCCCTGGCGGTGCTGAGTCTGATGATGATCCGCATTGCCGGCCGTGACATTCGTGATCTGTGGGACATTCTATGAAGCGACCCGCGACCGCCAGCGAACTGAATCTGTGCCTGTGCCACAGCTGTGGGCTGGCCTGTGACATGACCGACGAGCCGCACGAGTGCCCGCGCTGCGATGCGCCGCTGCATCGGCGCAAGACCAACTCCCTGACGCGCACCTGGGCCTATCTGTTCGCCGCGTTGGCGTTTTACGTGCCGGCCAATCTACTGCCGGTGATGAACACGGTGATGCTCGGCAACGGCGCCGACAGCACGATCATGAGCGGCGTGCTGGAGTTCTGGGAGGGCGGCGCGTGGGACATCGCACTGATCATTTTCATCGCCAGCATCGCGGTGCCGGGGATTAAATTCGTCGCCCTGTCGCTGCTGCTGATCACCGTGCAGCGCGACAGCGGCTGGGCGCGCCGTGAGCGTTCGAAGCTGTACCGTTTCGTCGAGCTGATCGGCTACTGGTCGATGCTCGACGTGCTGGTGGTCGCACTGGTCGCGGCGCTGGTGAAGTTCCAGGCGCTGGGCGATATCGAACCACGCCCGGGCATCCTGTTTTTCGGCATGGTGGTGGTGTTCACCATGCTCTCGGCGATGAGTTTCGACCCACGGCTGATCTGGGACAATGCCCCGGACGACGAACCGCTCAGCGACGCACCACCTCAAGCAGCACCTGCAACGGATGGCGCAGCGCCCGATCCGACTGGCGCTTGACCTGACTGCGGCAGGAATAACCGGTGGCCAGTGCTTCGCCCTGCTCCACCGGCGCCTCAACCTGCCGCGCCCACGATTGCTCGTAGATCACCGCCGAGGTTTCGCGGTTGCGCGCTTCATGGCCGTAGGTGCCGGACATGCCGCAGCAACCGGTGGCCTGCGTCGCCAGTTTCAATCCGGCTCGCTCGAACACTTGTTCCCACTGGCGAGTGGCGGCCGGCGCGTTGGTTTTCTCGGTGCAGTGTGCCAGCAGACGGAATGACCGGGCCGGATCGGCAGTAGCCTGCTCCGGCATCACCTTGAGCAGCCATTCCTGCACCAGCGCGACTTCCGGGCAGTGGTCCATGCCGGGCACTTTCAGGTATTCCTGGCGATAGACCAGCGTCATCGCCGGATCCAGCCCCAGCAGCGGTACGCCAACGTCCGCCAGCTCACGAAGTTGCTGCGCATTGCGCAACGCCGCGCGGTTGAACGCTGACAGGAAACCCTGCACATGCAGCGGCTTGCCATTGGCACTGAACGGTGCCAGATACACCTGATAGCCAAGTCGTGAAATCAACTCCAGCAGATCCGCCAGCAGCGGCGCCTCGAAGTAACGAGTGAAGGCGTCCTGCACCAACACCACACTGCGCTCGCGCTGGGCCGGGGTCAGCACCGACAGCGTGGAAACCGTCGCCGGCTGCACCTTCCAGCGGCGCAGCGCAGCGTGGAAATCAAAGCGACTGAGCAACGGCACATCGACCATGCCGCCAAGACGCTCCAACTGTTTGCGCACAAAGGTTGCGCCCATCAAACCGTTGTACAGTGCCGGAATCCGCGCCATGTACGGAATGCTGTACTCCAGCGAAGCAATCAGATAGTCCCGCGCCGGGCGCAGATAACGGCTGTGATACAGCTCAAGGAAACGCGAACGGAATTCCGGCACGTTGACCTTGACCGGGCACTGTCCCGCGCAGGATTTGCACGCCAGGCAACCGGCCATGGCGTCATACACCTCATGGGAAAAGTCTGCATCCTGCGCGCGGCTGTTGCGCCAGCGTGTCCACAGGTTGCGGAAAAATGCCGGATGACGGATCGCCTCCGACAGCACATCCACCCCTGCCTCGCCCTGCAAACGCAGCCATTCGCGGATCAGCGATGCGCGCCCCTTGGGCGATTGCGCACGCTCGCGGGTGGCTTTCCACGATGGGCACATGGCGTCGTCGGGATCGAAGTTGTAGCAGGCGCCGTTGCCGTTGCAATGCATGGCTGCGCCGTAGCTCTGCCAGACCTTTTCGTCGATCTGTCGGTCGAGTTCGCCGCGCAGGGTCACTTCGTCGATTTTCAGCAACGCCGCACCGGTATTGGCCGGGGTGGCGATCTTGCCCGGGTTGAACTGGTTGAACGGGTCGAACGCGGCTTTCAACGCTTGCAACGCCGGGTACAGCTCACCGAAAAACGCCGGCGCGTATTCCGAGCGCAGGCCTTTGCCGTGCTCACCCCACAACAGGCCGCCGTAACGCTGGGTCAGCGCCGCGACGCCGTCGGACACCGGGCGCACCAGCGCCGCTTGCTGCGGATCCTTCATGTCGAGAATCGGACGTACGTGCAGCACCCCGGCATCAACGTGGCCGAACATGCCGTACTGCAAACCGTGGCTGTCGAGCAGCTCGCGCAACTCGGCGATGTACTCGGCCAGGTGCTGCGGCGGCACCGCGGTGTCTTCAACAAACGGCTGCGGCCGCGCTTCGCCGGCAACGTTACCGAGAAGGCCGACCGCGCGTTTGCGCATGCCATAAACCTTGTTCACTGCCGCCTGGCCGACCGCCAGGGTATGGCCGAGGCGTTCGACGGTGGTGTCGCTGCTCAAGTGTTCGAGGAAGGCTTCGACCCGGCGCTGCAGATCCTCGGGATCGTCACCGCAGAACTCCACCAGGTTGATCCCCAGTGTCGGGCGCTCGGCGCTTTCCGGGAAGTATTCGGCGACGCCGTGCCAGACGATGTCCTGCATCGCCAGCAGCAACACCTTGGAATCCACGGTTTCAATCGACAGCGGCTTGAGCGCCATCAGCGCCCGGGCATCGCGCAACGCATCCATGAACCCGGCGTAGCGAATGTTCACCAGCATCGTGTGTTTGGGGATCGGCAGTACGTTGAGCTTCGCCTCCACCACAAACCCCAGCGAGCCTTCGGCGCCGCACAGCACGCTGTTGAGGTTGAAACGCTTGTCGGCCTCGCGCAGGTGCGCCAGGTCGTAGCCGGTCAGGCAACGGTTGAGGTCAGGGAACCGTTGTTTGATCAGCTCGCCCTGCTCATCAATGATCTGCCGCGCACAGCGATAAACTTCACCCACCCGATCTTCACGGGCGCACAGCGCTGTCAGTTCGTCTTCCGCAAGCGCTGCGCCGTGCAGGCGTTCACCGCCGCGCAGGACCATGTCGAGTTCCAGCACATGGTCGCGGGTCTTGCCGTAGGTGCAACTGCCCTGGCCGCTGGCGTCGGTGTTGATCATGCCGCCGACGGTGGCGCGGTTGGAGGTCGACAGCTCCGGGGCGAAAAACAGCCCGGCTGATTTCAGCGCGGCGTTGAGCTGATCCTTGACCACCCCGGCCTGCACCCGCACCCAGCGCTGCTCGACGTTGATTTCCAGAATACGGTTCATGTGCCGCGACAGGTCGACGACGATGCCATCGGTCAGCGACTGGCCGTTGGTGCCGGTACCACCGCCACGCGGGGTAATCACCACTTGCTGATACGCCGGCTCGGCAATCAGTCGTGCCACCCGCGCCACATCCTCCGCATCCATTGGAAACACCGCCGCTTGCGGCAGACGCTGATAGATCGAATTGTCGGTGGCGAGCACCACGCGACTGGCGTAATCGGCACTGATCTCGCCACGAAAACCACTGGCTTTCAGGGCTTTGAGGAACTTCTGGTAATCGGCGGTCAATGCAGTGGCGGGCGACAGCTGGGCAATCATCGGTGAGGAAATCTCGGTCAAAATCGGGCCGTGTGGCAGTGAACAGTTGTGCGCAATGAATGATTGCGTCACGCTCCCGCCATCTCATGGTGCTTATGTTCATTGCTTGGCGCCGTCGGGACAAACGTAAAATCGACCCGCAATCCATGACTAAAACGAATGAATCCGCGAACCCTCACCCCTTCCATGTCGCTGTTGCTGGCCTTCGAGGCTGCCGCACGCCATGAAAGCTATACCCGCGCCGCCCACGAACTGTCGCTGACGCAAAGCGCGGTCAGCCGTCAGGTGCAGATTCTGGAAAAGATGCTCGGCATGCGCCTGTTCAGCCGCGAAGGCCGGCAAGTGGTGCTGACCGATGTCGGGCGCATGTATCAGCGCGAACTCGCTGAAGCCCTCGGGCAGATCCGCAGCGCGACGTTGCAGGCCATGGCGTTCGGTTCCGGCATCCACAGCTTACGGCTGGCGACGCTGCCGACCTTCGGCTCGAAATGGCTGCTGCCGCGACTCAAGGACTTCTACACCGCACACCCCGGCATGACCGTGCACTTGCATTCGCGTATCCAAGCGATCGACTTCGACACCAGCGAAATCGATGCGGCGATCTGCGTCGGTGCGGGGGACTGGCCGGGCTTGAGCGCCCTGCCCCTGCACACTGAAGAACTGGTGGTGATTGCCAGTGCGCAGTTGTCATTGGCCGAGCGCGATGAAGCCGAACAGCACATCGCCGGGCAGTTACTGCTCAATGTCAGCAGCAATGCCCAGGCCTGGGCGGAATGGTTCACCCATCATGGTTTGCCACACCGCAGCATGCGCATCGGGCCGAGCTTTGAAATGACTTCGCACCTGATTCAGGCGGTCCGGGCGAATATTGGCGTGGGGCTGGTGCCACGGATTCTGGTGGAGGATGAATTGCTTAACGGCGAGCTGCAGCAACTGGGGGAGCCGATCACCAGCCGCCGCAGCTACTACCTGGTGTATCCGCCGCGTAATGAGGCGTTGCCGTCACTGAAAGCGTTCAGGGACTGGTTGGTGGATACGCTCTGACCAGTGACCCCACAAATGCCAGACATAACGAAACGCCGCTTGATGAGCGGCGTTCAGTCAATCCCGGTACTGGCGCTTTAGCGGTGGCGGCGCACTTGGCCCTTTGACAAGGGGCTTGGCCAGCAGCTTGCCGTCCGGGCCATAAAAGAGGCGCCTGACGCCAGGCGGCATGGGAGTAGGCTCTTTTGCGCTCATGATAAAACCTCTTCGACAGAACTGAATTCGACCCACTGAACTTTCGAGGAATCTATCACCAATAGTTCGGCGCCAAAAGGCAACGCCACGCCATCCTCCCCCAGCCAGCCTGGATTCAGCATGATGAACTGTCCTTCCAGAGGGCCTGAAGGCCACTCGACGGGCCAGCCGAACAATCGCCTTTCATCCGTCAAATGCAGCGTTACCAGGCGATTGTGCCGGGCAAAGGTGCTGTACCACTCGCTGGGGTATGAGTTTTTATTCGTTACATTTTTACTTCGTAACCATTTGTGCAGTTTGTCATTCGAGGCCAGAGCACACGACAACAAGCCGAGCCCCATGGAAACCATGAACGCCCACACAGCCTGGGCTTTGCCATCCCACTTTCCGACAGAAAAGCCTTTCGAGCCTACCCATAGACCAATAGCCCCGATCCCCAAAACCACCCCATGAATCACAAACGTGAAAATCAACGCCTGCACAATCTGCCCAAACGTATCAGGCCGCTTGAATGAAGTGAGCGTGTAAAAAATCCAGGTCGAGACAAATCCGGGAATGAGGTACTGCAACAACGGAATAACTTCTTTGACCAGATCATCCATGATCCGTGGCTCCTTGAAAGGCATGCCCCTCCGGTTACCGGGTGGCACTCAGAAGCCTAGCGCACACTGGAATACGCCTCGTGCCGATCTGTCACAGCGCATTTCGCAAAGCAAAAAAAGCAGAAACCATTGATCCGGTTTCTGCTTTTTGTGCGGCTGGTTTTTGCTGCGGAGGCTGGGCTTTACAGGCAGTCACGCACCGATTTGCGCAACGACCCGGACTTGGCCCATGGCGGTCCCTGATACAGGGAAACGCGACTACCGTCCTTGTATTTGATGATGTCGAGAATCTCGTCGGCGGTGACGAGGCTCGGCGCCTTGATCCGGTAGCCGTTGGAAATGGACGTCTGCGTGGTCTTAGGAATGTCCTGCTGCCACAACGGCAACAAGCACGCGGCATAGTCTTTAGGCGCTTTGGTGGTGGTTTTGCTGAGATTTGGCTCGCCCGGCACCAGCGATGCTGGCAATGAGCAACCCGCCAGCAATGCCAACGCCAAACTCCCGATCCATATCCGCATGGTGTTTCCCTGATCTTGAAAAACGCGAATGTAACGTGTAACCGGGTGTACATCCAGCGCGGCACGTCGCCCACAAGGGAGATTGGACAAATATTTACATGCATGCAGCCCGGTGGCAGACGAGCTGCGCATCATCGAAGAAAAATGCGACTACTCTGTTCTACCGAGAATGTTCCGGAGGTGATCATGCGGCTCAATGAATACGAACACGAACTTCAGCGCGACCTGCAAGCCGTCGCATCGGATCTGAGATGGTCGGCGGTCGACCTCAAACGCATCGCCGAACAGCTGCGCAAGAGCGGCAATGAAGCGGATGCCCAGGCGGTACTCAGGTCCTGCGAGGTGCTGCAAAGTGATGAAGAACGCTTGCAGCTGTATGCCAAGGAAGTGAAAACGCGCTCCATCAGCCGGATCAAAGTCCACTGATCCCCCCCTTTACCTCAACAAAAGCCCCGGCAATCACCGGGGCTCTTTCGTTACATTTGCTTCAACTTGCAGTGTGACTTCGCGCTCGCACCGAGCGTTTTCTGTAACCCGGCAACGCAGCGGCATAGGCCAGTGCTTCCTCTCTGCTACCGAACGACGCAAGCCGATCGCCTTGAGTACAAACACGCCACGGGCCGTTGTTCACGCTGAGTACGTCGTAGCCGTTCATGTGCATTTTGTTCAAGACCGGAATGCTCATGGGTACCTCCTTTTTGCCGACGGTGGATTCAGCTCTGCCTTTTTAACTTACACCCGGATGCCGCAGTTGTGCCGACCGGGTGTCGCCATCGCGATGCGCCAAGGCTCTGGCACTTTCCGCCAGGCCAAACACTCAAAACCCCGAGGGAACCTTTGAATCCGGGCCCGGCTCGAATATTGCAGTTTTATTTCATTTATGTGACACGCAGTAAACAGGTAACAGATGAAAGTACGCGCAACCGTTATTTGCGAGCAGGATCGACACGTTCTCCTGGTGCGCAAACCCCGCTGTCGCTGGACACTGCCCGGCGGCAAGGTCGAGCCTGGGGAAACCAAAGCCGGGGCGGCGACGCGCGAGCTGCAGGAAGAAACAGCACTGGATGCCGAGCAGATGTTGTATCTGATGGAACTGCACAGCGGCAGCACCCAGCATCATGTCTACGAGGCGTCAGTGCTCGATCTTGAGCAGTTGCGCCCGCAAAACGAGATCACCGAATGCATCTGGCATCCGCTGGACGCGGTGCAGAATCTGCCCACCAGCGACGCGACGTTACGCATCGTGCAGGCGTTTCAACGGCGCTTGTAAGGTATCAGCCGGCGAATGCCCGGCGCCCGGCACTCATTTCCGTGCGCAATTCGCCAATGAAGTTGGAAATGTCGCGGATTGTCACCAGATGTTCCGGTGAGACGCCATTGAGCAACAACTCGACTCGCCCGGAGTCAGGCTCATAAACCTTGATCCGCAACAGTCCCTGCTCCACTTGTGTGCATTCGCATTCAAGCGACGGAAAGCCGGATTCGACAATCCGGCAGATGTCGGCAATAGCTAGCATGGGCGCACGCCTCGCAGGCGATGAGTCGATCGACCCGTTGAGCATAGATGAGCCCTCAGCAACCCGCCACCCCGAGAAGTGCCAACCCGATCACATTTTTCGCGCAGCCTTAGTGGGCGTCATGATCCCAGATCCAGTTCCACATCCCCGGCAACTGCACCGGCTGCGAACTCTGCTGAACCGTACGCGCCAGGGCCGCCTTCAACAGCGCCGCGTGATCATCGTAGAACGGTTTGTCCGCCAGTTTCACGCCAGTGGCGGCGGCGCTGTCGAGCAGGATTTGCAGGTATTCGCGGGTATGCCGCGCGGTGTAGCGGTTGAGGTCATGAAAGGTCACCACCACCGGAATCACCCCGTCTACGGTCGGAAATTCGCCGAGGGCAATGCGCTCGCGGACTTCCGATAGCTGGCGCAGCATATTCGCCCGACGTCGGGGACTGGCGTTGAAGCCCCAGATCTTGCCGTCATTGGCGCTCAAATCGGTCAACAACACGTGCAAGCCATGCTGCTGATACGCGGCGAAGGTGCGCTTGTCGTAATTCCAGAATGGCGGACGCAGCAGGATCGGTGCTGCTCCGGTGATCGCGGCGATATCCGCCGTGCCGTTGCGCAACGACTGCTCCAGTTCTTGCGGATCGAGCGAGCGATGATTGGTGTGCCAATGGGTGGCGGTATGGAATCCGAGGATGTGCCCTTCGGCGTGCTCGCGCCGCATGATGCCGCGACCAATGTCACTGTTACCGGCGCGAGGCGCGCGGGTCTGGACGAAGAACACCGCTTTGATGTCCGGTTGCACCGGGTTGACCTTGAGGCTATCGAGCACGGTCGCCGACGGATTCCAGAAACTCGAGGCGCTGGGGCCATCATCGAAGGTCAGCAGAAAGCGCACCGGGGCCTGGGACTTGAGCCGAGTTTCGGTTTGCGCAGTCATCTCGATCGGCGCGGCAATGCAGCCGGCCAGCCCGAACGCGATGGCCGCTGCACAGAGAAGATTGAACGCGTATTTCATGTTTTGCCTTGCGCCTGACCGTTGCGGCCCTGTTGTCGACTGGCAAAACTCCCTCGCCCTGATCCATCCCTGCGCCCGGTTTCGCGAGCCAGGCTTGGATAGGGTACACAGGCTTTGGTTCCGGCGCTCGCTCAGTCAGCCAGTGCCTGTTGAAATGAAGTATCGATGATTCCGGCGGTGGCCAGCGGCGCCGGCAGTGCCTTGACCTTGAACAGGAAGTCCGCGGTGCCTTGCAGGTCGACCGCCGCCTGCTGATCCACCGGCCCGACAGTCATGTGCGCCTGACGCAACCAGTGCCGTGAAACCTGCTGATCGAGATTGGCTTTCTTCGCCCACAGGTCCGCGTATTCGTCAGTGTGGCTGTCGACCCAGGCCCGCGCCTGTTTCAAACGCCCGAGAAAATCGGCGATCGCTGCGCGTTTGCTGTCGATCGACGGCGCCGACGCGGCAATCGCGCTGAGGCCCGGCATCAGGTTTTTCGCGGTGAGAATCGGCCGCGCACCGGAGAACACGATTTGCTGGGAGATATACGGTTCCCACACCGGGAAAGCGTCGATGCTGCCCTGTGGCAATGCCGCCGCGGCATCAATCGGCATCAGTTTGACGAAGTCGACGTAATTTTCCGGCAGACCGCCCTGCTCCAGGGCGCGCAAGGTCAGTTGCTGGCTCCAGGCGCCGGGCCAGTAGGCGACTTTCTTGCCCTTCAGATCCGCGATGGTTTTCACCGGCGAATCTTTCGGCACCAGCAAGGCGATAGTGTCCGGGTTCTGCCGCGACACACCGATCAGTTTCACCGGCGCCTGTTTGGCGGCGAGAAACAGAAAACCCGAATCGCCAAGAAAGCCCAGATCCAGCGAGCCGGTCTGCAACGCCTCGGCCAGTGGCGCGGCGGCCTGGAAATGCTTCCAGTCGACGCTGTAAGGCGCGTCTTTCAAAACGCCGGAGGCTTCGACCGAAGCGCGGATGTTGTAGTAGTTCTGGTCACCAACATGCAGGACCAACGGCTCGGCGGCGTGGGCAAGCGGTGCGGTGAATAACGCGGTCATCAGTGTGCTGCGGAGCAAACGAGAGAGCTTCATGGGAGGTCCTGCGACGGGATTTTGCATAGACCATAACGCTGTTGATAAACCGATTTTAAATTCGATTAAGGCATAAGCTCAGCGCCCGGAATGCTCACTGTCCGTTGCGCAACAGTGCATTGCCACAATGTTTCCCAAGCAACAGTTGAAAGGCGCTAAAACCGGGGAAAACCCCGTAAACATGGGTCGAAACGCACATGGCACAGAGCCTGCAATATTCCATTCATGCAGGACGCAGCCGATAAAAATATATTTTTGGACATAACAACCAGTGCCTTTGCCGGAGCGCCCCATGACATCGTTCTTACCGTTTATCCGCCTCAAAACGCTGCTGGTCGCCAGCGCCATGGCATTGAGCCTGCAACCGCTGGCCGAAGCCGCCGAAGCGCCGCCCGCGGAAGTCCATCTGGATTACGCCTACTACTCACCTGTGAGTCTGGTGCTCAAACATTTCGGTTTTCTCGAAAAGGCCCTGCCACAGACCAAAGTCAGTTGGGTGCTGAGCCAAGGCAGTAACCGTTCGCTGGAATACCTGAACAGCGGTGGCGTCGATTTCGCCTCCAGCGCCAGCCTCGCTGCAGTGCTGAGCCGGGCCAACGGCAGCCCGATCAAATCGGTATACGTTTACAGCCGTGCCGAATGGACCGCGCTGGTAGTGCGCAAGGATTCGCCGTACCAGAGCGTCGCCGACCTCAAGGGCAAGAAAATCGCCGCCACCAAAGGCACCGATCCGTACCTGTTCACCCTGCGCAGCCTGCAACAGGCCGGGCTGAAGAAAGACGACGTGGAACTGGTGCACCTGCAACATCCGGACGGTCGCACCGCACTGGAAAAAGGCGATGTCGACGCCTGGGCCGGACTCGATCCGCACATGGCCGCCAGCCAGGTGCAGGCCGGTTCACGTCTGCTGTATCGCAACCCGGCATTCAACAGCTACGGCGTGGTCAGCGTCACCGAGCAGTACGCCAAGGAGCATCCGCAAACCATCGACACCGTGATCAAAGCCTACGAGCAGGCGCGGGACTGGGCGCTGAAAAATCCCGACGAGTTCGCCGCGCTGCTCGCCAAGGAATCCGGTCTGCCGCTGGACGTGGCCAAACTACAGTTGTCGCGCACCGACCTGAGCAGTCCGCAACTGACCGCCAACGATGTGCAGGCCTCGAAGGCGGCGGCACCGATTCTGGTCTCCGAGGAACTGGTGCGGCGTGGGGTGAATGTCGATCAAGTCATCGATCAGTTGCTCGACAGCGGAGTGCAGCAAGCCGTCGCCCGCCAGTAATCGACCAGACTCACAGCCCATCCGCGCCCGACGCGGATTCGCTGTGAGCGGAGCCCACGTATGAGCACTCGCAGTAACGAACTGCCCGCGCCGCCTCGCAGCTTGTCGAGGCCGCGTCCTTCATCTCTCAACCCGACATGGCGACGGCGCCTGAAAGGCCTGGCCCTGCCGCTGCTGATCGTAATCGCACTGGAGTTCATCGTGCGTCTCGGCTGGCTGCCGTCCTATCAGATGCCGGCGCCCAGCGAGATCGCCCTGACCCTCACCGACCTCGCCGAAGGCGCCCTGTGGAAACACATCAGCGCCAGCCTGTTGCGGGTGTTGCTCGGTTTTGCAATTGGCGCCAGCCTGGCGCTGGTGTTCGCCGCTTGGGTCGGCCTGAGCCGTGAGGCCGAGGCTTATCTGGAACCGACATTCGCCGCGCTGCGTTCGATTCCGAGTCTGGCCTGGGTGCCGCTGTTGCTGCTGTGGCTGGGCATCGATGAAACCTCGAAGATCGTGCTGATCGCCATCGGCGCGTTTTTTCCGGTGTACGTCAACGTGGTCGCGGCGATTCGCAACATCGATCGCAAACTGGTCGAGGTCGGGCACATCTATGGCTTCAGCCGCTGGCAACTGGTGCGGCGGATTCTGCTGCCCGCCGCCCTGCCCGGCCTGTTCACCGGACTGCGCAGCGGCATGAGTCTGGCGTGGATGTTTCTGGTGGCCGCCGAGCTGATCGCCGCGACCAAGGGCCTCGGTTATCTGCTCAGCGACGGCCGCGAAACCTCGCGACCAGACATCGTGCTGGCGGCGATTATCGTGCTCGCCTTGCTCGGCAAACTCAGCGACGGTTTGCTCGCGGTGCTTGAACGCCGCTGGCTGGTCTGGCGCGACACGTTCACCGGTCAGGAGGCGCAGGATTGATTGGCCAGAGCCAACTATGCTGAAAGCGTCCACCCAGAGATTCGGCGCATGTGCGGAAGACTCTCGCAATACCGCGGCATTCACGACTTTGTCGCGGTGCTGAGCATTCCCGATGCGCTGATCAATCACGTCGGCGACGCTGCGCTGGAGCGCTACAACGCGGCGCCGACCACGTCACTCGCGGTGCTCCATCAACATGATCAACGCCTGTATGCCGACAACCTGCGCTGGGGCTGGCGCCCGCACTGGGCCAAAGACCGCGCGGCGCCAATCAACGCCCGCGTGGAGAAAGTCGCCCATGGGCCATTCTTCCGGGCGATCTGGCGTCATCGGCTGATCGTGCCCATCGACAACTGGTTCGAATGGGTCGACGGCCCGGATAAAACCCGACAGCCGTGGCTGATCCGTCGTGCCGATCGCGGGCCGGTTTTCTGTGCCGCCATCGGACAGTTTCCAACACCCGGCAGCGATGCTCGGGACGACGATGGATTCGTGATCATCACCGCCGACAGCGTCGGAGGCATGCTCGATATCCATGATCGAAGACCAGTGGTGTTCCGCGCGGAGCTGGCTGCCGAGTGGCTCGACCCGGCAACACCGGCGGAACGTGCCGAACAGATGCTGCTGTTCGAAGGTGAATCCAGCGAGGCATTTGCCTGGCACAAAGTCGGCAAAGCCGTCGGCAATTCTCGTAATCAGGGTGCCGGACTGATTGACGAAGTGGCTTAAAGATCCGTGATCTCACGCGTTTACCCTGTAGGAGCTGCCGCAGGTGATTACAGGTAACACTCGATCTTTACAGCTGGTGTTTCATCGCTGAGACAGCCCGGAAAAAACAGTCGTTTGAGCGAACTAACCGCCTGTCTGACATTTCAACCGTCATACATACATTTACATGCACTACGGATAGCATGCGCGCCGCATTTCCATTTGGCATACCAGTTGACCAAAGAGTCAGCAAAACCAGGAATCCCCTACAACTTTAACAAGCCTTGCAGAGAACTAAGTTGCGCGACGATTTTGCAATCAAACAGGCCAACGGCCTGGAGTGTATTTATCTGTCCATGACAGAACGCTTTCAACTCGACTGTTTTATCGGCCACTACATCAAGACCCGAAACCTGCGTTCAGTGCCGGACATCGAACGCATCCTGCGCACCACGCTCGAAAGCTATCCCGGTCACCCGCCGGTGATGGTCAACGAGCTCAATGCATGGATCGACAAGACTCTGGGCTATCGGGCGTCACACCCGGACTTCCCGCACCTGGAAGACCTCTGAACAACAAAAAGCCCCGCTGCTGCGGGGCTTCTTGCATGTTGTCAGAGTTTCACGTCAGGCCCGGTGAGTTCCTTGCCATCGTCGTGCTTCCACGTCTGTTCCTTGCGTTTCTCACGCTCGATTTCTTCTTCGCTGGGCTCGTCTACTTCATCGTCTACATGTTCGTCTTCATCTGGACGCTTTTGCTCGGTCGTCATGTGCACCTCGCCTTGTCAAAAATAGTCATCCAACCAGCTTAGAACAGTTTTTTTACCGGTAACTTACAACCACCAGCGCAGCAAAAAGAAAAACGCCATGCTCAAGAGCATGCTGAGCAAGGTATTGCGGGTGTACAGCACCAGCCCGATCGCTACGAGCGAACTCAGCAAATACGGATTATCCCACTGTAAATTCAACTGTTTGTCCGGCATGAACACGATCGGCCCGCAGATCGCCGTGAGCATGCCCGGTACGGCAAACCCGAGAAACTGCCGAGCATTGCTGCTCAAGCGCAGCGGCAGGCGCGGTTCGAGAAACACGTAACGGTTGAGGAACACCAGAATCCCCATGCCGAAAATCACTGCCCAGACCATCATGTGCGCCCCCGATAAAGCTTGTTGCAGACAAATCCTGCGGTCATCCCGGCCAGCCCTGACAACACCAGCGCCGAGCCCCACTGCCAATAGCTGAACAACACCGAGCAGAACAGTGACACCGCCACGCACACCACGGTCGGCACGTTACGCACCACCGGGGTGATCAACGCGATGAAGGTGGCGGCAATCGAGAAGTCCAGCCCCAGGTGCTCGAGCCCCGGAATGCTGCTGCCCAGGACGATGCCGGCCAGGGTGAAGAGGTTCCAGGCGATATAGAACGTCAGGCCGACGCCCAAGGCGTACCAGCGGTTGAACTGCTGGCGGTCATGCTGGCTGGTCAGGGCGAACAGTTCATCGGTGAGCAAAAAGCCCAGGCCGATGCGCCAGCGTCCGGGCAGCGGCGAAATCACCGGGCGCATGCTCATCCCGTACAGCAAGTGCTGCGAGGTCAGCAGCAGCGTGGTCAACAGAATGGAGAAAATACCGGCACCGCCCTTGAGCATGCCGATCGCCACCAGTTGCGCGGCCCCTGCGAACACGATGCTCGACAGGCCCTGCCCCTGTAACGGCGTGAGATTGGCTTCGATCGCCATGGAGCCGGCCAGCAGCCCCCACGGCGCCGTCGCCAGTGATAACGGCATGATCGCCGCAGCGCCGCGAAGAAACGCACGGCGCGGCATAAGTGAGTCAGACATAACGCTCTTCAACCGAGGAAACGGTCGCAGACTCTGCCAGCAAATGCCCCTTCGTGGCTTGAACAATCTTGCGCACTTGCGCTAAATCGCAGCGCCCCAGCGTCGCTGTCGGCGTACCATGGAGGCCTTCACAACCACGTCAGGGAGACGACATGCTGTACCGAATCGCAGCCGACGGGCTGGTGCTGTTCCATCTGTCATTCATTCTGTTTGTGCTGTTCGGCGGGCTGCTGGTGCTCAAGTGGCCACGCCTGATGTGGCTGCATCTGCCGGCGGCTGCATGGGGCGTGGCGGTCGAGGTGTTGCACCTGACCTGTCCGCTGACCTACTGGGAAAACCTGATGCGCCACGCCGCCGGGCAGACCGAATACGCCGGCGGCTTCATCGAGCACTACATTTGGCCGATCATCTACCCCGCCGGGCTGACGCCGCAGATCCAGTTGGCGCTGGGCAGCGTGGTGCTGGTGATCAACCTGCTGGTCTACGGGCGTCTGGCCCGCGCGTGGAAACTGCGCCGCGCCAGCCGTATTCCGTTTTAACGAGCGGCGGGTTTCAAGGCTTGCAGCCAGGCCGGATCCAGGCGCTTCTGGTCGATCTCCAGACCCAGCGCCTGCATCCGCTCTTTGTGCGCTTCGACTTCCCGGCGCAACTGCGCATGATCGCTGGAGTTACCGTCCAGTTCGTGCATCTGGGTCAGCCCCAGATGATAGAAGCGCAGCACCTTCATCGCGGTCGGATCGTTCTGTTCCACCGCAGCGGTCACCTGATGCATCACGTTGGTCACGCTCATCAGGCTGCGCTTGAGCCGCCAGCTATAGACCGCCGGGGCCATCCACGCCTGCTGCCAGAACTGCCCGCGCATCAGCGCCGCTGTCAGCAGGAAAGCCACGAACACCCCGCCGACATTGAACCGCAGGTTATCGCCGCCAGGCTCGCCGAACAGTGCCACCGCGGCCGTCGAAAGCACCATCGCCAGCACCAGGAACAGCACGGCAATGATCAACGTGCTGCGGCGGGTCTGCTGGCGAAACGTTGCTGGGTCCATCGGCTGGATCTCGAACATCAGGCATGACTTCCTTGAGCGATAAAAAGGGCAACGGAAAAAACTCGCTGCGCATTATCGCCTCTCTCGGGGATTTAGCTATGCTGGGGGCCCTTTTCAACTTTTCAGCGTCCAACGGGGACATGGCGGTACAGCGCAGATCGTGCCATCTTCATTCATGGATACACACTATTCGGATGCCATTTGCCTGCCATTGGAATGACATCGTTTTAAGGATCATTGCATGACCCAACGACACGTAATCAACGCCTCGGTCAGCCCGAAAGGCAGCCTGGAAACCCTTTCTCAACGTGAAGTTCAGCAACTGAGCGAAGCCGGATCCGGCAGCACCTACACCCTCTTCCGCCAGTGCGCCCTGGCCATCCTCAATACCGGCGCGCATGTCGACAACGCCAAGACCATCCTCGAAGCCTACAAGGACTTCGAAATCCGCATTCACCAGCAGGATCGCGGCGTGCGCCTCGAACTGCTGAACGCCCCGGCCGACGCGTTCGTCGACGGCGAAATGATCGCCAGCACCCGGGAAATGCTGTTCAGCGCCCTGCGTGACATCGTCTACACCGAAAACGAACTCGACAGCCAACGCATCGACCTCAGCACCTCGCAAGGCATCAGCGACTACGTGTTCCACCTGCTGCGCAACGCGCGCACCCTGCGTCCGGGTGTGGAGCCGAAAATCGTCGTGTGCTGGGGCGGTCACTCGATCAACACCGAAGAATACAAATACACCAAGAAAGTCGGCCACGAACTGGGCTTGCGCAGCCTCGACATCTGCACCGGTTGCGGCCCCGGCGTGATGAAAGGCCCGATGAAGGGCGCGACCATTGCCCACGCCAAGCAGCGCATCCATGGCGGGCGCTACCTTGGCCTGACCGAGCCGGGGATCATCGCCGCCGAAGCGCCGAACCCGATCGTCAACGAACTGGTGATCCTGCCGGACATCGAAAAACGTCTGGAAGCGTTCGTGCGTGTCGGCCACGGCATCATCATCTTCCCGGGCGGCGCCGGCACCGCCGAAGAGTTCCTTTACCTGCTGGGCATCCTGATGCACCCGGACAACGCCGGCCTGCCGTTCCCGGTGATCCTGACCGGGCCGAAACATGCCGCGCCGTATCTGGAGCAACTTGATGCCTTCGTCACCGCCACCCTCGGCGATGCGGCGAAGCAGCACTACGAGATCATCATCGACGACCCGGCCGAAGTCGCGCGGCAGATGACTGCCGGCCTCAAAGCGGTGAAGCAGTTCCGCCGCGAGCGCAACGACGCGTTCCACTTCAACTGGCTGCTGAAGATCGACGAAAGCTTCCAGCGTCCGTTCGATCCGACCCACGAGAACATGGCCAACCTCAAGCTGCACCGCGACCAGCCGCCCCACGAACTGGCCGCCAACCTGCGCCGCGCGTTCTCCGGGATCGTCGCCGGCAACGTCAAGGACAAGGGCATCCGTTTGATCGAAGAACACGGGCCGTACCAGATCCGTGGTGACGCGGCGATCATGCAACCGCTCGACGCGCTGCTCAAAGCCTTCGTCGCCCAGCACCGGATGAAACTGCCGGGCGGCGCGGCGTATGTGCCGTGCTATCGCGTGGTGGCGTAACTCTCCCGCCACCGCATCCCCCTGTGCCTGCCCCCCATGCAGGCACAACAAAACCAGAGTGGGAGCGAGCTTGCTCGCGAATAGGCCAGATCAGCCACTTCAGATGTTGACTGATCCACCGTTTTCGCGAGCAGGCTCGCTCCCACAGGTTGTGTGCCAGCCACAAATGCCAGGCACACCACAATGTTTCTGCGTGCGCCGATGCTGCCAATCAGCCTTTGTTTCTGACACAAAAGCCCCGTACATTCCGCACGACAGCCATCCCCGGCCCGTACTAAGCTTCGCGCTCAATTTTTCAGGGACGATTCATGAAACGGATTGCCGCGTGTCTGCTGTCACTCCTGGCCCTGGCAGCCGATGCAGCAGATCTGCAACTGCTCACCGACAACCATCGCCCCCTGCACTTTCAGCAAGGCGATCACCTGGAGGGTTACGGCGTCGACGTGGTGCGCGCGCTGGCAGAGCAAACCGGTGACCGGATCGACCTGCAGCAAGTCCCCTTGCTGCGAGCCTTGCGCACGGCCAGCGAAACAGCCAACACCGGCGTATTTACCGTCCTGCGTACTGATGAGCGCGATGACCGCTATCAATGGGTCGGGCCGCTGATCGAAGTCGAAACCGCGCTCTACGCCCATGCCAACAACCAGCCGCCGGTAAAAACCCTGCAGCAGGCGGATCAGGCCGGTCGTATCAGCGTGCCGCGCAAATGGCTGATCTACAGCTACCTTCAGCAGCAAAATCTGAAGAACCTCGACGGTGTCGAAACCCCGGAACAGATGATGCGTCTGTTCAGCCTAGGCCGGACCGATTTCGTGGTCTCCGACACCCTGTCCACCGCCGCGCTCGCCCGCACCCAGGGCATGGAACCGGGACGCTTGCAATATCAGATGTCGCTGATGAAACAGGACACCTACATCGCCTTTTCGCTGCAGACCGATCCGGGTCAGGTCAAACGCTGGCAACAGGCGCTGGAAACCTTGCGCGCCGACGGGCGCCTGGAGCAGATTCGCCAACGCTGGCTGATGAATGCACTTCCGAGATGACTGAGCTGCCCCGTTCAACTGTAGGAGTGAGCCTGCTCGCGATAGCGTCAGCCCCTTCAGCAATGAGGTGAAAGACCCACCGCTATCGCGAGCAGGCTCACTCCTACAGGGATCTGTGCAAGCCGGTCTGCTTTCATTCCACCAGCCGCGCCGCCAGCGCCTTCGCCTGCAATGCCACATCCGTCACCGCAGTGCTCTCCCACCACATCCCGCGCAATGGTGGCCCCATCGCGAACAGTCGGCCACCGGCCTGCCCTTCAGCATCCAGCACCGCACCGTCCACCGCCGCTGCAATCCCCAACGCCAACGGCCCCGGACGCACCAGCCCATGCGCCAGCAACTGCTGCGGCAGCGGGCGCGCGACGCGGCGCCAGTCGTACTCGATGCCACTGGAATTGATCAGCGCTGCACCTTGCACCACACAAGTTTGCGCCTCGCCGCGACGCCGAATTCGAATGCTCACACCCTCGCCCGTCATCGGCTCAAGCCCTTTGAACGACGCCGCCTGAATCCGCAACCGTCCTTCGTTGTGCAAGCGCTCAACCAATGCTGCACTCAGCGGCGGCGACCGGTGATGATGACTCTCCCACCACGGCCGCACATGGCGTACGAATTGTCGACGCTGCACGTCAGTCGCCTGACTCCACAGCCGTCCGATATGGGCCCGCACCGTGTCCAGCGGCGCCTGCCAATCGATGCCCTGAGCGATCGCCTCGCGGCAATGCCTGCGCAGCTCGCGCAACAACTGTCGAGGTGTGCGAATGCTCTGATCTTCGGCAAGAAAATCCACCCACGCCGGCGGTTGCCGACGCACATGGGGCAACAGTCCGTGACGGGAAAACACTTCGATCGGCCCGCGATGACCGGCCTGCTCCAGTGAAACCACGGCATCGACCATGGTCAGGCCGGAGCCGATGATCAGCACAGTCGACTGCGGATCGAGCTGACGCATGGCGGCGACATCCCACGGATCAAGCGCTGCGGCGTTCAGGCCGCTGGACTCTTTCTGCGGCGTGCGCGCGGCGGGGAACATGCCCGTAGCGAGCACGGCATAGGCGCCGCGCAGAGTCTGCCCATTGCTCAAGCTCATTTGCACCGAATCCGCATCAGTTTGCAGATCGACGACTTCAGCGCGAACGTGCTCGACGGTCGAACCATGCTGCGCACCAACGACGCGCGCCTCGGCCAGACGCTGCTGCACATACACGCCAAACAGCCCGCGTGGAGGGAACAGCTCACTGATTGGCACATTCTGCTCGGCAGATTCCGGCCAGCCACCGGCAGCGATGTGCGCGGTCAGCCATTGAGTCAGATCATCGGGGTTATCGGGGTCGACACTCATGCGCGCCGCATTGCCGTTGAGCGTGTGGCCCAGTTCAACGGCGCTGTAAGCTTCACCGCGACCGAGTTCGGCGCGCGGTTCGATGATCAGGATCCGACGCTGGCCGGGCAGTCGCAGCAATTGCACGGCCAGCATCGTGCCGCTGAGGCCACCGCCGATGATCAGGATGTCTGCGTTCTGACTCATTCAAATCACCACATTGCGCACAAAGCGCACCGCCACCGGCCCGTCATTGCGATAGCCATGGGGCTGGTTGCTGGCAAACATGAAAAACTCGCCGCTCGCAATGGTATTGGTCACATCACCCACCGTTAGCGTCAGGCAACCTTCGAACACATAAATCTGCTCGCTCCAGCCATCGGCGTCGGGTTGCGACGGATAGACCTCCCCCGGTTGCAGACACCATTCCCACTGTTCGACTTCACGGGTGGCGGTGGCCTTGGATAGCAGTACCGCTTTGCTCCCGGGAATCACCCCGGCCCACGCCACCTCGTTGATGCGGCTGGTATCGCGTGCGTCGGGGGCCTGGATCAGGTCGCTGAAGGCCACGTCGAGCGCTTCGGCAACGCGATCAAGGGTGGTCAGGCTGACATTCTTTTCCCCGGCCTCGATCGCCACCAGCATGCGCCGACTGACGCCGGACTTTTCCGCCAGCGCGGTCTGGCTCATGTCGGCAGCGTGGCGCAGGCGCCGGACGTTGTGACTGACGTGTTGCAGGACGGACGCCCGTTGGCTGGAATCTTTGTGCACTATATTGCTCACTCGGTGGGGTTGGGCAGTATACTGCGCAACGTTGGGCGCATTGTGCGTCCTGCCTTTTATAGTGCGCAAGGACATGACGTCAGTGAACAGCTCCCCCACGCCGCTTCGCTTCTCCCGTTTCAGCAAGGCCGAGTGCGTGCTGGTGCTGATCACCATGGTCTGGGGCGGCACGTTCCTGCTGGTGCAACACGCCATGACCGTCAGTGGGCCGATGTTCTTTGTCGGCCTGCGCTTTGCCGCTGCGGCCGCCATTGTTGCGCTGTTCTCCTGGCGCCACTTGCGTGAACTGACCCTGTTCGAGCTCAAGGCCGGATCGTTCATCGGCGTGGCGATCATGCTCGGTTACGGCTTGCAGACGGTTGGTCTGCAAACGATCCCGAGCAGTCAGTCGGCATTCATCACCGCGCTGTACGTGCCCTTCGTGCCGTTGTTGCAATGGCTGGTGCTGGGCCGTCGTCCGGGGTTGATGCCAAGCATTGGCATCATGCTGGCGTTTACCGGTCTGATGCTGTTGTCCGGGCCGTCCGGGGCGTCGTTGAATTTCAGCCCCGGCGAAATTGCCACCCTGATCAGTGCCATCGCGATTGCCGCCGAGATCATTCTGATCAGCACCTATGCCGGTCAAGTCGATGTACGCCGGGTGACCGTGGTGCAACTGGCGGCGACCTCGGTGCTGTCGTTTCTGTTGGTGGTGCCAACCGGTGAAGCGCTTCCGGATTTTTCCTGGACCTTGCTGGTGACCGCGCTGGGACTCGGCGCGGCGAGTGCGGCGATTCAGGTGGCGATGAACTGGGCGCAGAAAAGCGTTTCGCCGACCCGGGCGACGTTGATCTACGCCGGTGAACCGGTCTGGGCCGGGATCGTCGGGCGAATCGCCGGGGAGCGCTTGCCGGCGATTGCGCTGGTGGGTGCGGGGTTGATTGTGGCGGCGGTGATTGTCAGCGAGTTGAAGACCAAGGGTAAGGTTGACGAAGTAGACGCTGAGCTGGAGCGGGAGACCCAAGGTTAATCCGCAATATCTTTAGTGCCTGATCCATCGCCTTCGCGAGCAAGCCCGCTCCCACATTGGAATGTGTTTCAAATGTGGGAGCGGGCTTGCTCGCGAAAGGGCCATCCGTCACAACATCCCTCCCCCTGAAACAATGCCAAACCAAATTTTTCAGACTACTTTGTAGGATTCTGAGACATCCTGGCGTTTGGTAATCAGGGAGCTGGCACGTATGATGCTTCACAAACTTCCGCAGATTAGAAGCCTATGTCCCTGATAGTTCTACTGCTTCTGCCATTCATTGGCAGCTGTCTGGCAGCGGTGCTGCCACACAACGCGCGTAATACCGAATCCCTGTTGGCAGGTCTGGTCGCTCTGATCGGCACCGTGCAGGTCGCGCTGTTGTACCCGCAAATCGCCCACGGCGGGGTGATCCGCGAAGAATTCATGTGGCTGCCCAGCCTCGGTTTGAATTTCGTCCTGCGCATGGACGGCTTCGCCTGGCTGTTCTCGCTGCTGGTGCTGGGCATCGGCGCACTCGTCTCCTTATATGCGCGTTATTACATGTCGCCGGACGACCCGGTGCCGCGCTTCTTCGCCTTTTTCCTGGCGTTCATGGGCGCCATGCTCGGGCTGGTGATCTCCGGCAACCTGATCCAGATCGTGTTCTTCTGGGAGCTGACCAGCCTCTTCTCGTTCCTGTTGATCGGCTACTGGCACCACCGCTCCGATGCCCGGCGGGGCGCTTACATGGCGCTGATGGTCACCGGTGCCGGGGGACTATGCCTGCTGGCGGGGGTCATGATCCTCGGCCATGTCGTCGGCAGCTATGACCTGGACAAGGTCCTGGCCGCCGGCGATCAGATTCGCGCACATGCCCTCTACCCTATCCTGCTTCCCCTCATCCTTATCGGCGCCCTCAGCAAAAGCGCTCAGTTCCCTTTCCACTTCTGGCTGCCGCACGCCATGGCGGCGCCCACCCCGGTTTCGGCTTATCTGCACTCGGCGACCATGGTCAAGGCCGGGGTATTTCTGCTCGCACGCCTGTGGCCGTCGCTGTCCGGCAGTGAAGAATGGTTCTACATCGTCAGCGGCGCCGGCGCGTGTACGCTGTTGCTCGGCGCCTACTGCGCGATGTTCCAGAACGATCTCAAGGGCCTGCTGGCCTACTCGACCATCAGCCATCTGGGCCTGATCACCCTGCTGCTCGGCCTGAACAGCCCGCTGGCAGCGGTCGCTGCGGTGTTCCACATTCTCAACCACGCGACCTTCAAGGCTTCGCTGTTCATGGCCGCCGGGATCATCGACCACGAAAGCGGCACCCGTGACATCCGCAAACTCAGCGGCCTGATCAAACTGATTCCGTTCACCGCGACATTGGCCATGGTTGCCAGCGCGTCGATGGCCGGCGTACCGCTGCTCAACGGCTTCCTGTCGAAAGAAATGTTCTTCGCCGAAACCGTGTTCATCAACGCCACCGCGTGGGTCGAAGCAGCGTTGCCGATTGTCGCGACCATTGCCGGTACCTTCAGCGTCGCCTACTCGCTGCGCTTTACCGTCGACGTGTTTTTCGGCCCTACCGCTACCGATCTGCCGCACACCCCGCATGAACCGCCGCGCTGGATGCGCGCGCCAGTCGAGCTGCTGGTGTTCACCTGTCTGGTCGTCGGGATCTTCCCGGCCCAAGTGGTCGGCCCGCTGCTCGCGGCCGCCGCGCTGCCGGTGGTGGGTGGCACGCTGCCGGAGTACAGCCTGGCGATCTGGCACGGTCTGAATGCACCGATGATCATGAGCCTGATCGCCATGTCCGGCGGCATCGTGGTCTATCTGCTGTTGCGCAACCAGCTCAAGCGTGGCCGCTTCAAATACCCGCCGCTGGTGGGCCGTTCCAACGGCAAGCGCCTGTTCGAACGCAGTCTGGTGATCATGATGCGCATGGCCCGTCGGGTAGAACGCCGACTCGGCACCCGCCGCCTGCAAATGCAACTGTTCCTGATGGTCCTGGCGGCGGTGCTCGCCGGCCTGATCCCGATGTTGCACAGCAGCCTGAGCTGGGGCGACCGGCCGAAGATTCCGGGTTCGATCGTGTTCGTCACCCTGTGGCTGCTGGCAATCGCTTGCGCCCTCGGCGCCGCATGGCAGGCCAAGTATCACCGTCTCGCCGCCCTGACCATGGTCAGCGTCTGCGGGTTGATGACCTGCGTGACCTTCGTCTGGTTCTCGGCGCCGGATCTGGCCCTGACGCAATTGGCGGTGGAAGTGGTGACCACGGTGCTGATCCTGCTCGGCCTGCGCTGGCTTCCGCGACGGATTGAAGAAGTCTCGCCACTACCATCGAGCCTGCGCAAGGCCCGGGTGCGGCGCTTGCGCGACTTGCTGCTGTCGATTGCCGTCGGCGCCGGCATGGCGCTGCTGTCCTACGCGATGCTGACCCGGCAGACGCCCAACGACATTTCCTCGTTCTACCTCAGCCGGGCCATGCCCGAGGGCGGTGGCAGCAACGTGGTCAACGTGATGCTGGTGGACTTCCGCGGCTTCGATACCCTCGGTGAAATCACCGTGCTGGTGGCCGTGGCGCTGACCGTGTTCGCCCTGCTGCGCCGCTTCCGCCCGCCGAAAGAAAGCCTGCAGTTGCCGGCCCAGCAACGTCTGCTCGCGCCGGACGTGGTCACCGATCTGGTCAACCCGCGCAGCGCCAGCGACACCGCGCTCGGCTTCATGATGGTGCCGGCGGTGCTGGTGCGCCTGTTGCTGCCGATTGCGCTGGTGGTGTCGTGCTACCTGTTCATGCGCGGTCACAACCAGCCGGGCGGCGGTTTCGTCGCCGGACTGGTGATGTCGGTGGCGTTCATCCTGCAATACATGGTCGCCGGCACGCAGTGGGTCGAAGCGCAAATGAGCCTGCGACCGCTGCGCTGGATGGGCACCGGCCTGCTGTTTGCCACCGCCACCGGTCTCGGGGCGATGGCGGTCGGCTATCCGTTCCTGACCACCCACACCTGGCATTTCGCATTGCCGCTGCTGGGCGAGATCCATATCGCCAGTGCGCTGTTCTTCGATATCGGCGTGTACGCCGTGGTCGTGGGCTCGACGCTGCTGATCCTCACCGCCCTCGCCCACCAATCGGTGCGTGGTCACAAGACCGCGTCGCTGCCCAAGTCCGTCGCCAGCAAAGGAGCCGTCTGATGGAAGAAGTCATCGCAATCGCCATCGGCGTGCTCGCCGCCTCCGGGGTCTGGCTGGTGCTGCGGCCACGGACATTTCAGGTGGTCATGGGCCTGTGCCTGCTGTCCTACGCGGTCAACCTGTTCATCTTCAGCATGGGCAGCCTGTTCATCGGTAAAGAACCGGTGATCAAGGACGGCGTGACACAGGATTTGCTGCACTACACCGATCCGCTGCCGCAGGCACTGGTGCTGACCGCGATCGTCATCAGCTTCGCCATGACCGCGCTGTTCCTGGTGGTGCTGCTGGCGTCGCGGGGCCTGACCGGCACCGACCACGTCGACGGCCGGGAGCCCAAGGAATGATGGCGATGACTCACCTGATCGCCGCACCGATCCTGCTGCCGCTGCTGACCGCCGCCATCATGTTGATGCTCGGCGAGAAGCATCGGCCGCTGAAGGCGAAAATCAATCTGTTCTCCAGCCTCGTCGGCTTGTTCATTTCGGTGATGCTGCTGCAGTGGACGCAAACCACCGGCGTGCCCGGTTCCATCGGCGTGTACCTGCCGGGCAACTGGCAGGCGCCGTTCGGCATCGTGCTGGTGGTTGATCGCCTCTCGGCCTTGATGCTGGTGTTGACCGGGATCATCGGCGTCAGCGCCCTGTTGTTCGCCATGGCGCGTTGGGACGGCGCGGGATCGAGCTTCCACGCTTTGTTCCAGATTCAGCTGATGGGCCTGTATGGGGCCTTCCTCACCGCCGACCTGTTCAACCTGTTCGTGTTCTTCGAGGTGCTGCTCGCCGCCTCGTATGGCCTGTTGCTGCACGGCTCGGGTCGGGCGCGGGTGTCGTCGGGCCTACATTACATCTCGATCAACCTGCTGGCCTCGTCGCTGTTCCTGATTGGCGCGGCGCTGATCTATGGCGTCACCGGCACCCTGAACATGGCCGATCTGGCGCTGAAGATTCCGCTGGTGCCGGAAGCCGACCGCGGCTTGCTGCACGCCGGCGCGGGGATTCTTGCGGTGGCATTCCTGGCCAAGGCCGGCATGTGGCCACTGAACTTCTGGCTGGTGCCGGCCTACTCCTCGGCCAGTGCGCCGGTGGCGGCGATGTTCGCGATCATGACCAAGGTCGGCGTCTACACCCTGCTGCGCCTGTGGACGCTGCTGTTTTCCAGTCAGGCCGGGGCCTCGGCGTTCTTCGGTGGCGACTGGCTGATCTACGGCGGCATGGCGACCATCGCCTGCGCGGCGCTGGCGATTCTCGCCGCGCAACGCCTGGAGCGCATGGCCAGCCTGAGCATTCTGGTGTCGGCGGGGATTCTGTTGTCGGCGGTGGGTTTCGCCCAGCCAAACCTGATCGGCGCAGCGCTGTTCTATCTGGTCAGCTCGACCCTGGCACTGAGTGCGCTGTTCCTGCTGGCCGAGCTGATCGAGCGTTCGCGGTCGGCCAACGAAATCCCGCTGGAGGACGAAAGCGAGTTGCTGCCGCGTCCGCAGGAATCGCTGCAACCGCCCAAGGGCATCAACCTCGACGACGAGCAGAAAGCCGTGGTCGGTCAGGTCATCCCGTGGACCATGGCGTTTCTCGGCTTGAGTTTCATTGCCTGCGCGCTGCTGATCATCGGCATGCCGCCGCTGTCCGGATTCATCGGCAAGCTCAACCTGATCGGTGCGCTGCTCAATCCGCTGGGGCTGGGCGGCGAGGCACCGATCTCGAACGCTGCATGGGCGTTGCTGGCGCTGCTGATCCTCTCCGGACTGGCCTCGTTGATGGCATTCGCGCGCATGGGCATCCAGCGTTTCTGGACGCCCGAGGAGCGCCCGTCGCCGCTGCTGCGCAAGCTTGAATGCGCACCGATCTTCCTGTTGCTGGGGCTGAGCATCGCGCTGACCTTCAAGGCCGAACCGCTGCTGCGTTACACCCAGGCCACCGCCGCCGCGCTGAACAACC
The DNA here is from genome assembly GCF_017947305.1 of Pseudomonas sp. MWU347. NCBI lineage: Bacteria > Pseudomonadati > Pseudomonadota > Gammaproteobacteria > Pseudomonadales > Pseudomonadaceae > Pseudomonas > Pseudomonas sp. MWU347. The sequence continues at coordinate 158,806 of NZ_JAFGZB010000009.1, read as the reverse complement.
CGCAGCAATACGTGATGGCAGTGCTCGGCACCCGCGCCGTTCCCAGCCCTGAAGCCAAAGCGGCGATGCTGGAGGTGCAGCCATGAAGCGCGTATTTCCGGCACCGTTGCTGTCACTGGCGTTGTGGGTTTTGTGGCTGACGCTGAACCTCTCCGTCAGCCCGGGCAACCTGCTGCTCGGTGCAATCCTCGGGTTCGCCGCACCATTGATGATGCGCAAGCTGCGCCCGAAACAGGTGCGCATCCGCCGTCCGCTGACGATTTTGCGCCTGTTCGTGATGGTCGGTCGTGACGTGATCCTCTCCAATCTGATCGTCGCCTGGGGCGTGCTCAATGCCGGTCGCCGACCGCCGCGTTCGCGCTTCGTCAAAGTCCCGCTGGACCTGCGCGACGCCCACGGTCTGGCCGCTCTGGCGATGATTTGCACCGTGGTGCCCGGCACCGTGTGGTCGGAGCTGGCGCTGGATCGCAGCATTCTGCTGCTGCATGTTTGGGATCTGGATGACGAGGCGCACTTCATCCACCACTTCAAGACTGCCTACGAGCAGCCGTTGATGGAGATTTTCGAATGAGTCCGCTGCTGTCGAATGCGATTCTGCTGACGCTGTTCCTGTTCTCGCTGGCAATGGTCCTGACCTTGATTCGCCTGTTCAAGGGGCCGTCGGCACAGGATCGGGTACTCGCTCTGGATTACCTGTACATCGTCGCCATGCTGATGATGCTGACCCTGGGCATTCGTTATTCCAGTGACACTTACTTCGAGGCGGCGCTGCTGATCGCGCTGTTCGGCTTCGTCGGCTCGTTTGCCCTGGCGAAATTCCTGCTGCGTGGCGAGGTGATCGAATGAATGCTGAATTGTCGCTGTGGGTGGAGATTCCGGTGGCGATCCTGCTGGTGCTCAGCGGGGTGTTTGCGCTGATTGGCGCGACCGGATTGCTGCGCATGAAGGATTATTTTCAGCGCATGCACCCGCCGGCGCTGGCCTCGACACTGGGCGCGTGGTGTGTCGCACTGGCTTCGATCATCTGTTTTTCTGCACTCAAGTCCGGGCCGGTGATGCATGCCTGGCTGATTCCGATTCTGCTGGCGATTACCGTACCGGTGACTACGTTGCTGCTGGCGCGGGCGGCTTTGTTCCGCAAGCGCATGGCGGGGGATGATGTGCCGGCTGAGGTGAGTAGTCGCCGCACCGAGAGTGGTAGTTAGTTTCTACATCTAGGGTGTCTGAACTGGCCTCTTCGCGAGCAAGCCCGCTCCCACATTTGGAATGCATTTCCCCTGTGGGAGCGGGCTTGCTCGCGAAGAGGCCGGTATTGCCAACACATGAACCGGGTCAGACCCAAGCCACCGCCAACAACCCCGCCCCCAACCCCAGACACAGCGGCGAATACACCCAGGTATCCAGCCGCGCAAACCGCGACCCCTTCACTTCCTTGAAAAACCCCACCAGATTCGAATCGCCGATCGCCCGGGCAAACATCAATAACGCAATCGCACTGATCACCCATTGCAACGCTTTGTGATGCACCGCCGGCATGCCCCAGCCGACGCGCATGCACACCAGCGCGGCAATCACCAACAATGCTGCCGCTACCAGCAAGGTAATCCAGCCTGACGGTTTGAACGCCGGTCGCACCGTCGCCACCAGTCCTCGCACCGGCACTTGCGGTACCGCCGCCACCGCCGCCCACTGCCCACCCAGCGCCCAATACACGTGTACCAGGGCGATTGCCGCAAATATCGTCACCAGCCATTGAGCCAACACAAAGGTCATGGTCGAGAATCCTTTCAAGGGATTTGAACAAAACATCCTAGTCGGCATTTTTTGAAGTGCACGACCGATCAGCGGTACGGTAAAGTGCCGCCCCATGAAATTCACCCGTTCCGATCGCTCACTGCTGGCCTGGATGCTTTATTGCTGCGTCCTGTTCAACGTGTTCGCCTGCAGCATCGGTCACGGGCAAATGGTCGGGATGCAGCTCAACGGCATCGGCGGCCAGTTCTGTACGGTCGACCCGACCACTCAAGCGCCGCAGAGCAGCAACCCCGGCGAAGAACAATTGCCGACCCTGTCGAAGGCGTTCGGCTGTCCGCTGTGCTCGGTCGGCGGCGGCATGGGCCCGGCGTTCAACTCCAGCCTGACCCTCGCGGTTCTGCCCGAACAGCACAGCCCGCCGCTGGCGCCCATCGTCAGTGCGGACCTCCCTGCCCGCTTCACCTGGCCTTCGGCCAATCCTCGCGCCCCACCGCTCGCCTGAGTGTCTTTGCCTTTTTGATTTTTCAGCCCACTGCGCCAACGCGCGGCGTTCGCCTGTGCGCTGATTCCTAGACAAGCATTCAGGATTCAACGATGAAACATATTCCTCTGCTGGCGAGCCTGTGCGGCTGCCTGTCCCTTAACGCCTGGGCGCAATCCACCGTAGACCTGGCGCCGATCACCATCGACGGCGAATCCACCAGCGAACCAGGCCTGAGCCTCGATCAATCCAGCGGCATGGCCTCGCGCCTCGGCTTGAGCGTGCGCGACACGCCGGCCTCGGTGGCCGTCGCCAACCGCAACGACATCGAACGTCACGGCGCGCAAAACTTCCAGGACGCCGCCAACACCCTGCCCGGGGTCAATGCCAGCGCACCGCCAGGCTTTGGCGGATTCGTCTCCTATCGCGGTTTCACCAGCAGCCAGATCACCCAGATGTTCAACGGCGTCACCGTCTCCGGCGGCCTCGCCCGGCCGGTGGATGCGTGGATCTATGATCGAGTCGAACTGGTCGGCGGCCCGTCGTCGCTGATCAACGGCGCAGGCTCGGTGGGAGGTTCGCTGAACTACGTGACCAAACTGGCAACTCGCGACGAACAAGCCGCTGAAGGTCGCGTCAGCTACGGTAGTTACGACACCACCGAAACCGCGTTCGGCCTCAACCATGCCCTGACCGACCCGAGCGCCGACGTGCAGCACTACGCGCGGCTCGATGTCAGCCACAACACCAGCAACGGCTACATCGACCGCCAGCAACGCGATGCCTGGAGCGTGGCGTTCTCGTTGCTCAGCGACCTCACGCCGGATCTGTCGCACACCCTGGCCCTGGAATATCAGGACGAACACGAAGACAGCCCGTACTGGGGCACGCCGGTGCTCAACCCCAAGGCCGGCGAGTTGAAGATCGACAAACACAACCGCTTCAACAACTACAACGTCGAGGACGGGCGCTACGAGCAGCGCACGATCTGGGTGCGCTCGATCATCGACTATCGGATCAACGACAGCACAACCCTGCGCAACACGCTGTATCACCTCGACAGCCAGCGCGACTACCGCAACCTCGAGACCTATCAGTACAACGCCGACAACACAGCGGTGAATCGCTCCACCGCCTATCAAGTGCGGCATCAGGGCGAGCAGAACGGCAACCAGTTCGAACTGCGCCACGACAACACCCTGTTCGGCCTCGACACCACTTGGTCCGGTGGTTTCGAGTACAAGGTCAACCAGACCACCAACTCGCCGCTGAATATCAAAGGCCCAAGCACGGTCGATCCGAACAACTACCGTCCGGGGCATTTCTACGATATTCCCGGCACCAACCCGGCACTGATCAGCGACAAGACCAACGAGGTCACCACCAAGGCGCTGTTCGTGGAAAACCGCCTGGCACTGACCGACAAACTGGCGTTGCTCACCGGCCTGCGTTACGACGACATCGACCTCGACGTGACCAACCATCGCACCGTAACGGCCGCCAATCCGAAGCATCTCAAGCGCAGCTGGGAGCCGGTCACCGGGCGTGTCGGCCTTACCTACCAGTTCATTCCATCCGCCAACGTCTACGTGCAATACAGCACCGCCGCCGAGCAACCGAACGGCACGCAGGACTTCGATGTTTCCACCGGCAAGCAGTGGGAAATCGGCAGCAAGTTCGACTACCTCAGCGGCCGTGGCTCGGCGACGGTTGCCGCCTACACCATCGAGCGCAAAGACTTTGCTGTGACTGACCCGCTGGACCCTACCAGCAGCATCCCGGTAGGACAGCAAACTTCGACAGGCATCGAGATTGCCAGCTCCCTGCGGATTACCGACAAGCTGTTGGCCGAAGGCAACTTCGCCTGGGTCGATGCGCAATACGACGACTTCACCGAAAAGAATGCCGCCGGCGTAGTGGTGTCGCGCAAGGGCAACACACCGACCAACGTCCCGGATCGGGTCGGCAATCTATGGCTGACTTATGATTTTTCGCCGCAATGGCAAGGTGGGGTCGATGCGCGGTATGTGGCGTCGGTGTATGCGGACACAGCGAACACCATGACCGTGCCGTCGTACACGCTGTTCGGCAGCTTCCTCAGCTACAAGGTCGACTCGCACACCACCGTTACCGGGCGAGTGCGTAACCTGACCAACGAGGTGTATGCCGAGTTTGCGCATGTGTCGCCGGCTTACTATCTGGGTACACCGCGCACCTTTGAATTGGCGGTGCAGACTCGATTCTGAGTCGACACATAACCTGTGGCGAGGGAGCTTGCTCCCGCTGGGTTGCGAAGCAGCCCTGAAATCGGCTGACGCGGTTAATCATTAAAACCGCATTTTCCGAGATAGCGACTGCTCCGCAGCCGAGCGGGAGCAAGCTCCCTCGCCACAGAAGCCCATCTCATTTCATATCAGCCGCCACCTTCTCCGCCACATCCTTCGGCACCCAAGCCTGCCACACCTCCGGATGCGCCTTCATGAAGGCCTCAGCCGCCTGCCGTGGTGCGGTGTGTTTCTCGCTCATCTCGGCCAACGCCTTGTTCAGCGGATCGATCGGGAAATCCACCTTGCTGAAGAATTCGGCAATCTGCGGATACTGCTTCTGGAACGGCGTAGACACGCCAATCGACAGCTTCGATGCCAGCGAACGGGTCGGTTTCGGATTGGGGTTATCGGCATCGGTCAGGGTCTTCCACGCCTCGGCATCGAACGGTGGCTCTTCCAGCTGCACCAGTTTGAATTTGCCCAGCAATGGCGTCGGCGACCAGTAATAGAACAGCACCGGTTTGCCCCGACGGATCGAAGAGCTGATCTCGGCATCCAGCGCCGCGCCCGAGCCACTGCGGAAATTGGTGTAATCGTCCTGCAGGCCGTAAGCGGTCAGCTTCTGTTTGTTCACCACTTCCGAGGTCCAGCCGATCGGGCTGTTGAGGAACCGACCCTTGCTCGGATTTTCCGGGTCCTTGAACACGTCCTTGTATTTCTTCAGATCACTGACACTGCGCAGGTCCGGCGCCAGCGGCTTGATGCCCTTGGCCGGGTCACCCTTGATCACGTATTCCGGCACCCACCAGCCTTCAGTCGCACCCTTGACCGTATCGCCGAGACTGACGACCTTGCCCTCCGCTTCAGCCTTGACCCACACCGGACTGCGCCCGGCCCACTCTTCGCCAATGACCTGAATGTCATTGTTGGCCAGCGCGGTTTCCAGGGTGATGGTGGTGCCGGGCAACGTATCGGTCGGCAGGCCATAGCCCTTCTCGACGATGATCCGCAGGACATCGGTGATCAGGCTGCCGCTTTCCCAGTTCAGGTCGGCAAAATGAATCGGTGCCTGCGCCGCCGCTGCCGGCTGCGCGGCCGTCAGTACACCGAACGAAACCACGCTGGCGGCCAATAGCCGTCGAATTCCTTTCATGCTTTGCACCTCGTGCTGTTCACAGCAATAGCAGGATGGCCTGGCAGAAGACCGCAAGCCTCTGAATACTCAGTCAACTGACTGTAGCCGAGGTTCCTGCTTTTTCCGGGGGCCAATCCCGGCGAGGTTATGTTTCAGACTTTTCCTGCAAGCTTTGCAGCTCGCGTCTGACCATGCTGGCGTATTCCGCAGGCCGCAAGGTGTAGATCTGCGCTGCCACCCAGCTCAGCCACGCGCCCTGCAATTCGGCTTTGGCGTTGAACAGGCGCAATGCCTCTTCACGTGCGCGGTCGAGGTTCTGCGAATGGAAGTCGGCGCGACTCACACCACCGATCACTCGCTGGCCTTGAACGTGATCAGTTCGCCCTTGCGCCACTTCGCCGCTTTACCGGTAACGGCTTTCAGGGTCTTGGTCAGGCCTTCCTGCAGTTGCTGGTGTGCGGCAAACACCGTCACCACGCTGTGGCCTTCCTTGAACAGGATCGCGTGGCCGTCCGCTGTATCGACAAAGGCGTAATCGCCCAGGCCGTACACCGTGAGTTTGATTTCGCGAAAGCGAATGTCCATCTTGCCGCCTTCACGGCTGGGCAGCACGGCCGCGCTGAAATGATCGCCGACCTTGAGCTTGAGCCCCGGTTTGTCATCGACCACCAACGCACTTTCGGTGTCGATCTCGGCCACGTAAATGCCTTCGGCGTTCTGTTCGGTGATGTAAACAAAACGCGACTGGAACAGCTTGACCAGCTTTGCACGCAAATCACCCAACACGAACAAAGCATGCATATCGAGGTTACTGACTGCCAAAGAAACATCCCCACATCTGAAAAAGTACCCGGCGCCAAAACGCGCACGGCAAAAAAACGGCCAGGCCGATGCTGTTACCGAATGACTTCAGTACACCTGAAACAAGCGGAGCGCCCATACATCACAAGTTCGCAAGACTACTGGAAAGTCAGGCGAGAAACTTGCCTCGATGTTCGCCAGGCCTTGAAGGAAAAATCTTCATTGAAGCGCAACGAAGACGGACTACAAACTTTAGGGAAAAAACTGACGAAAAAAAGCCCTTTTCCGACATATCGCCGGTAAAAAATTGCTTTAGATAGGCACCTGTCGCCAGCAGACACTGGCGATTCTAGAGCAGCGATGCTGCTTCCGACTACCCGAACCGACCTGTAACCGTCGGCTATCTCATGAAAAGGACTTCATATGTGCACTCTGACTCACTTTGCCCAGCCCTCCAAACCAGTCATGGATACGCCTTTCGTGCTGCACGGCACTGATTTGCCGGAACTTGCGCAATACGCACAAAGCGTCCAGACCCCGCGATTTCAGGTGGTCCCGGCAGGTAATGCGTTCTTTCATATCAAGGAATCTTCCACCGGCCGTGTAAGAGGTTTCCGCGAAGACCATAACGAAGCGTGCGCCCTCGCCCGCTTGCTTGAATCACGAATCGAACTCTTGTCCAACGGCTGCCTCAGATAAAGAGCGAGCGACAGCGCCATTTCGGCACACGCAAAAGGAGTACACGATGGAACTGCCTGCATATGATCTGAAAACCCTGTTCGACCAACTGGGCCTGCCATCGGAAAACGGGGCCATCGACGATTTCATCGAAGCGCATCCGCTGGATGCCAAAACCAAGTTGATCGATGCCAAGTTCTGGACAGCGCAACAGGCGCAACTGCTGAAGGAGTGGCTGCGCGCCGACGGCGAAGAAGCGGTGATGGTCGATGAATTGAACGTACGCCTGCACGACGGACGTTAATAAATGTCAGTGCAGGCTGTCGCCAGGCTCGGCCATCAGTTGCGCGAGCCAGGCAGCCTTGCACTCCTCCGCCTCGTCGCGACTGGCGAACGCGGTGCCACGCCGCTCACCATTGAGCAACACCACCCAGCAGACGCTCTGGCCCATCGCGCGCAATCCGGCGGGCACACCACTGCCAATCATCACCGCGACATCGACTCTGCACATACTGACCTCTCGATTTCATTAGCTACCTAACTAACGGCCATGTTAATGACTTCATCGCAGAGGAAACAGCAACGCCCGTGCACAGATTCATTGCGCGAGCGGTAACAATCGATTAGCGCGGATTCTCCGGCTTGTAACCCAGGCGCAGACCGCCCCAATGCCGGCCCTTGACCATGATCGGCACCGACAAGTCGTGCATCAGCTCCCCGGTGTCACGGGTGTAGGTCTGCAGCAACACCGCCTGTTGATGGCTGCCGCAGCGGATCCCGGTGCGGTCGGCGAACTTGCGTTTGGTACGATTACCCACCGCGTCGATCTGCTGGTCACCGGTCAACGGCTGACTGAATGCCAGATTGTGCGTCGGCACATAACCCTGCGGCGTGCAGGCGATGGCGAACACCAACCCCTCATGGCGCGGCAGCAACGGCTCCTGGATCGCCGGCAGCACCTGATCGGTGTAGCGGTCGAAACGGGTCTGAAACTTCGCCGGCTGCGTCCCGGGAATCGGTTGATATTGACGGTCGAACAAATCCTCAAGGCTGATCCGCCCCTGCTCGACATCCGCCTCGAACCGCGCCGCAATCTGACTCGCGCCCTCACGCGCCAGGTCATAGACGCGCTGGTGATAGTCATCCAGACCGACTTCGGCCAGACGCTCGCTGATGGTTTCCGCCTGCCCTTCCATCTGCACAGCGGCCTCGGCCAGACGCCGGGTTTGTTGATCGCTGATCGCCAGATCGCTGCGCATCTGCTCGATGGCCTTGAACAAACTGTCGAGCTGCTCGCGATTGGTTTCCGCGCCACGGGCGATTTCGCCGACCTGGGTTTCCACCCCGGCCGCCAGCCGTGCGATGTTTTCCAGATGCTGGCCGGTGTTCTCGACCTGCTCGACACCGGTCTGCAGATCGCTGGACAGCTCGCGGATCTGCTCCACCACTTGCGCCGTACGCTGCTGAATGTCGGCAACCATTTCGCCGACTTCGCCGGTCGCCGAGGCCGTCCGCGCTGCCAGACCGCGCACCTCATCCGCCACCACCGCAAAACCACGGCCATGCTCGCCAGCCCGCGCCGCTTCAATCGCCGCGTTGAGGGCCAGCAGATTGGTCTGGCTGGCGATGGACTGAATCACCAAGGTCACCCGTTGAATGTCATCGCTGCGCAGGCTCAGGGCTTCGATCAGCTCACGACTGGCGTTGGCGCGTTGACTGAGTTGATGCATGCGCGCAATCGAATCCACCAGTTCGGTGCGCCCCGCCGCGCTGCTGTGATGCGCTTCGCTGGCGGCGTCCAGCGCTTCACGACTGAGCTGCGAAGTGGCGTGTTCGGTGGCGATCATCACTTCGGCGTTGCTGACAATCTGCGCCGCCGCGTCGAGTTGCGATTCGAGTTTGCCCGCCAGTTGCTTGACGGAAAACGCCACACCGGCGGCTGACAGTGCGTTATGACTGGTGGTGTAGGAAAGATCGCGGGTGAGTTCAGAAATCGCGCTACCGGCATCGACAGGCGCAGCATCAGGGGTGGCCCGCGAGCGCAGGCGCGGCAACCAGACAATCAGCACCGCCAGCGGCAGGCCGATGTACAGCGACCATCCACCCAGCGTCATGCCGGCGAGCAACAGCATCAGGGCGATGCTTTGCAGGGTCGGAGCGATCCAGCGGTTTTTCGGCAACAGCACTGGTGCGGGCAAAGCCCCAACCAGAGATCCATCTCTCGTCATTTCAACACCCCACGCTTGTTCTCATTGTTGTGACTGCATTAAACGCCACTAGAACGCCATTATCCATGGTCCGTTAGTCGTGGAGTCTGCAGCAGGTCAATGGAACGGCGCGCAAAATATCGCAGACGAGCAAAAGCAAAGATCGCAGCCCCGTCAGCTCGTGTAGGAGCTGCCGAAGGCTGCGATCTTTTGCAGGCGCCCCCGATTCAGGGGGCAGCCATGGAATCAGGCCTGACGCTGGTGCTTGTCGATCTGCTCGTGACGCTCTTGAGCTTCGATGCAGTACTTGGTGGTCGGGCTGATCAGCAGGCGTTTCAGGCCGATGGCCTCGCCGCTGTCGTCGCACCAGCCAAAACTGTCTTCCTTGATGCGCTCAAGGGCTTGTTCCAGTTGCGGCAGCATGCGCTGGTCGCGATCGATCGCGTTCACCAGCCAGGTGCGCTCTTCTTCAACCGAAGCCGCGTCCGCCGGGTCGGCCGGAGTGTCCAGGCTTTCGATGGCGATACGGTTTTGCTCAATGCGCTCGTGGGTTTCGACTTTCATGTTCTGCAACAGCTCAGTGAAGAAAGCGTGTTGCTCGGCATTCATGTAGTCATCTGCCGGCATGGCCAGCAACTTGTCCTTTGTCATTGATATCTCTATAAAAAAACGTGCATTAAGGCGAAATAGGGAGCGTTCCGGCGAACCGTGTCCGGTCGACGAAAAGGCATCGTTTATTGCAAACGCCACCCGGCACTCAATTTACGAAGGGGCGGCAGTCTAAGGCCCGTTTGAGGCCTCAGCAACTGTAAATACCGGGAATTTGTCCGACAACAGCCGTAAACAGCTCTGACACAGGCTTCATGGCGGTCATCGGAGTGCGTTTATAGCAAGAAATTCAGTCGAGCGGCTGTATATAGAAGACAAACGGCTAACCGCTGGTGCCTCATCGCGAATTTTTCTTCTCCCGGTGCATCGTTTCAGCCAAGCAGAACCCCAAAAGCCCTCCTAACATCAGCCTCAGTGTGATTTGATCAGCCTAAAGGAAGACTTATGCCCCGCCCCGATCTGCCGGCCAACGACGAGCGCCCCCTCGCCAGCCCTCCGATCAATGCCGAGCGTCTGCTGCAACTGATCACCGACGAATACGACACCCTGCCGCGCCAACTCAAGCGCATCGCCAGCTACATGAGCCAGCAAAGCGACCGGATCATGGTCGATCGCATCAGCGACATCGCCCGGGAATGCGAGGTGCATCCGTCCGCCATCGTGCGCTTCTCGCAGCGCTTCGGCTTCAGCGGCTTCAGCGAAATGCAGGCGCTGTTCCGCGCCGCCTACACCCACAAAGCCTCGCCGGTGCACAACTACCAGCAACGCATCCGCAGCATGATCGCCAACCAGTCGCAGCAGGCCAGCGATGGCGACCTCGCCCGCGAATGCATCGACGCCACCCGCTCCGGCATCGAACGCTTGGGCCGCGAACTAGACGACGTCGCGTTCGAAAAAGCCGTCGACCTGATCGTCAACGCCGACAACATCTATGTGGTCGGCGTACGTCGCTCCTTCGCCGTCGCCGACTACCTCGTTTACAACTTGCAACACACTCACAAGCGCATTCACCTGGTTTCCGGGCTGGGGGGCAGTTATCGCGAGCAGATGCGCAGCGTGCGTAGCGGTGATTTGGTCATCGCCATCAGCTTCACCCCCTACGCCAAGGAAACCCAGCACTGCCTGCGCTACGCCCGCCAGCAACAGGCCAACACCCTGATCCTCACCGACAGCCACCTCTCGCCATTGGCCAAAAACGCCAACAGCCTGCTGCTGGTGAATGAGGGCAGCGCATTGGCGTTCCGTTCGCTGAGTGCGACCTTGTGTTTGTGTCAGGCGTTATTTGTGGCGGTGGCGTATCGGCTGGAATTGAATGTGGATGAGATTCACGAACAAGCCGGTTTTGACGACTGACATTTGCCTCAGGCTCGGCTAGGTTATGCCTTCCCACCGGTTCGACTTGAAGGAACGCGTCATGAAACTGATCGGCATGCTGGACTCCCCCTACGTGCGCCGCGTGGCGATCTCCGCCAAACGCCTCGGCATCGACCTCGAACATGAATCGGTCTCGGTGTTCCGCCACTTCGAGCAATTCCAGCAGATCAACCCGGTGGTCAAGGCGCCCACGCTGATCCTCGATGACGGCGTGGTCCTGATGGACTCCACCCTGATCCTCGACTACCTGGAAGCCGCCAGCGGCAAAAGCCTGCTGCCGAGCGACCTCCAACAACGCGCCCACGCCCTGCGCCTGATCGGCCTCAGCCTCGCCGCCTGCGAAAAAGCCGTGCAGCTCTACTACGAACGCAACCTGCGCCCGGCCGACATTCAATATCAACCGTGGGTCGAACGCGTCGAAGGCCAACTCGCCGCCGCCTTCACCGCCCTCGAACAGGAACTGGAAAAAACCGGCCTGCCCACCGACGGCACCCTCACCCAGGCCGGCATCAGTCTCGCCGTCGCCTGGAGCTTCACCGACCTCGTCGTTCCCGACCAGATCGACACCCGCCGCTACCCGCACATCGCCCAATACACCGCGTACGCCGAAACTCTCGAAGCGTTCGTCAGCACCCCGATGACCTGACCATGAGCACCACCGACACCGCCACCCCGGCGTTAAAGGAAATCTTCAACGCCGAGCGCCTGCAACACATCGCCAGCGAAATGAGCGCCGTGTACCCGGCGTTCAAGGCCAAGGCGTTTCTCAAGCACGCCAACCAAGGGCTGGCGGAATTGTCAGTGATGCAACGCATGGCCCGCGTCAGCGAAAGCCTGCACGCCGTGCTGCCACTGGACTACGAAGATTCCCTCGAAGTCCTCCGCCAACTCGCCCCCCGCCTCAACAGCGGGTTCGTCAGCATGTGCCTGCCGCACTACGTCGCCAGCTACGGCGGCCACGCCTTCGATACCTCCATGCAAGCGCTGAAATACTTCACCACCTTCGGCTCCTCCGAATTCGCCATCCGCCACTTCCTGCGCAGCGATCTCGAACGCTCACTGGAACTCATGCACGACTGGACCCAAGACCAAAACCACCACGTCCGCCGCCTCGCCAGCGAAGGCACCCGCCCTCGCCTGCCTTGGTCATTCCGCCTGGAAGCCGTGCAAGCCAACCCGCAACTGACCGCCGGAATCCTCGATCGGTTGAAAGCCGACGAGAGTCTGTACGTACGCAAGTCCGTGGCGAACCATTTGAATGACGTGACCAAAGAGCATCCAGAGTGGGTGCTGGATACGATTGAAGGCTGGCCACTGGAGAACGAACACACGGCATGGATTGCCAAGCACGCGTTGCGTAGTTTGATCAAACAGGGAGATCTGCGCGCGCTGACGGTGATTGGTGCGGGGGCCAAGGCTGAGGTTGAGTTACTGGATGTGCGGGTTGAACCGGCGGTGGTGAGGTTGGGTGAGGCGATTACGTTGTCGTTTACGGTGAAGTCAACGGTGGCGCATGAACAGCGGTTGGTGATTGATTATGCGATTGACTATGTGAAGGCGAATGGCGGGGTTTCGGGGAAGGTGTTCAAGTTGAAGACGTTGGAGTTGGCGGGGTTTGGGGAGTTGGTTGTGGGGAGGCGGCAGGTGATTAAGGATTTTACGACGCGGAGGCATTTTGTGGGGCGGCATGGGGTGCGGGTTATGGTTAATGGGGAGGTTTTGGGGAGTGCTGCGTTTGAGATTGTTGCTGATTGATACTGCTGATGGATTCCGTTGAGCTGGCGGGACTCGGGCTGATAGGGAATTACGGATGGGGCTGCTTTCGGCCAAAACCAGCCATTCGTGAGAATACGAGCGCGCAGTTAAGAAGCAGCTGATCAGACACACCCTTTTATCCGTCTTTCGCGCAAGCAGAATCTATCCTGCAATAGTGACTTACCAGAGTGCCAGACAGTCGAGCAGCTGGCGTTCACCCCAGTGCTGGAGATCGTCTTCATCGCTCGAATCCAAAATCGGAAAAAGAGTTTCTGGAGCTCCTTTAGCGGATGTTTATGCAACCGGATTTGATTTACTATCCTTCAATCTTTGGAACGTAGGTTGACGAGGATCGTATGGCGTTGAAATCAAATTTAGTTAACCTTGATGCGATGATTACGAGAGCAGATTTCGCCATTACGGACGAAGACGCAGCTCTTTTTGAGAACGTTCCAACCATTTCGCTACGAGAGTTCTCTCAAGGCGGAATGATGGGGCCAAATCTAAGAAAGCCCGACTTCCAAAGAGAAACCAATCATTGGACACCCGACCAGATAGTTTCCCTTCTCGAGTGCTTTGTGGATGGTGATTTGATCCCGTCAGTAATTTTGTGGCAATCACCAACTTATTTGTTTGTTATTGATGGCTGCCATCGCCTGAGCGTGCTTCGGGCTTGGGTGGAGGACGACTACGGAGATGGTCCAATATCTCAAAGTTACTTCGGCTATGATATGCCACAGTCTCAGAAAGATATTGCAAGAAAAACTAGAGATCTCGTTGCCAAGAAAGTAGGTACGTGGAAACATTATCAAACTAGGAGTGCTGACCTACCGTCCGGCGGACCAGATCGGAAACGGTTAAATACGGTGATTTCTCGCGGCCTTCCCATACAGTGGGTTAAGGGCGATGCGGATAAGGCGGAAAGCTCGTTTTTTAAAATCAATATGAAAGGCACGCCTCTTGACGATATTGAGGAGCTACTTTTACGAAGCAGAAAAAAGCCAGTACCTATTGCAGCGCGAGCAATAATCAGGTCAGGCAAAGGTCATAAATATTGGTCTAGCTTCCAAGAAGATGCCGTTTCCAAAATTGAAATTGCTGCTAAGAATTTACACTCCACCCTATTTGACCCCGAACTAAGAAGGCCAATTAAAACGCTCGATCTACCGCTCGGCGGGCCAAAGGTCATCAGAGCCGCACTACAAACACTGATTGATTTTATATTAGTGTCCGTCAGAAACCAGCAAGGTGACCCCAAAGCTATCTCTGATATGAAAGATGATCTAGATGGGGTAGATACGGTACGCGCGCTAGAGAAAGCTCTAGTTTTGGCGCGGCGAATTACGGGTAACGACAATGGCAGTTTAGGGCTTCATCCAGCAGTTTATTTTTATGGACCTACTGGTCGCCACTCAGGCGCTATGTTCATGGGGACTGTTATTCTTCTAGGGAAAAAAATATCCAATAATGATCAGACTTTTTTTGAAAAATTCACTCAAGTCAGGGGAAAGCTCGAAAGAATTTTGATCGAAGAAAAAGAATTAATAGCAACTATATTGCAGAAGAGTTCAAGTCGAAGTCGATCAACCACTTATGCAGCATTGTTTGACACCATTATCAAGGCACTTTATGCCGGAAAGGACATAAGTGAAGAGGATATAGTCCAGTTTTCTGGAATGGAAGGAAAAGTTTTTGTTGGTGCTCAGTCGGCCTCGCCTAAATCATTTAGCGATGACACAAAAAGTCAAGCTTTCATAAGTTTGGCGCTATCATCCGCCCCCAAATGTCCTCTATGTGATGGATATTTAGATTCTGAAAAATCAATTTCATATGATCACATAGTCAGAGCTCGAGAGGGAGGGCTTGGAGTTATTGATAATCTCCAGCTTACGCACCCTTATTGCAATCAAACTTTAAAGAACTGATTCTTGAATATCGCCTATTTCGCTATCCCATTCTAAACATAGACGTACCATTTATATTCAATACCCCCCACACCCTGACCCGGTATGGGGGCTATTGAATATCGGAGGTAATTACATGCTATCGATCTAAACTTATAACGGAGCTTAGTTTTTAAGCCCCGACCATCGTCAGATCTGCCATACCTAAACAGTACCGCGATGCAAGTCCTTCCCATGAAAGCATAGATAACTGTCCGCATATGGCCGGTAGCGGTGCGTGCGAACGTCCGCTATCGGCCGGTTGCAGCCCTTCGAGACAGGCAGCAATCGGCCGTAAGTGGCCGTTCGCAAGTGACGACGAACGGCCAAAAGCAGCCGTTCACCAATGGCCGCTACCGACCCATAACGGTCCTTCGCGGTGGACTGCAATCGGCCGAAGCGAGCGCTAAAAAATGTTCACTAAGGGCGATTCACAGCCCTATGTTGATCTAAATTTTCGAGTAAAGCATTTTTGTTATCTGCTCAAGCGCGAGGCTGGCCGCACCCGGATTGTTGCTGATATAGTTTTCCAATGATGTAATTGCCTTCGATATTTCTGGGCAAGTCTTTTCTTTTAAGAAGAAATTGGACACCTTGCCAAGAAGGTTTTTACAAACAATCTTGCCTTCCTTCGTTTTCCCAAAAAATACTCTAACGTCGACTTTGTTAGTTCCTATCCTAATCATTTCTATATGTTCATGGTAGCTATGATAGCGTGGATGGAAACAATCGAATTTGTTCCTCCTGTATGACTGCTTCACGCTCGCTAGCTTGAACCAGTCGTCTGCGCTTTTCAACGCATTACAGGTCGCACAGGATAAGGCTAAATTATCGAAGGAAAATGCAAAATAGGGGTAGTGCTTGATGGGTAATATGTGCTCAATATTAGAGTTTATGTGATGATAAATTTTGTCTTGGCAATAACAGCACAACTGATTTTGTCGGGTCGCGAGGTACTCGCGGAGCTTTTTGTGAAGATAGGCTCCTTTACCAGTATTATAGAAATTCGCCCAGATATTCTTATCCGGCGGAAAATTCCTCCTTACACCTCTGTAGAACAGCGAGATTTGCTGGTAGGCAGCGGCGCGGTCGGGTGCATGAGCAGCTTTCGGGTAAACCTGCTTCAAGAAACAGGTGATATCACTATCCATGGGAAGTCACCCTTTGCAGGATGGTATCAATAGCGATTTTGAAATCTTCAACAGACTTACGCAGTTCCGCTCTTTCACCGGCCATGGCAGCAGCTGATAAGGTGTGCTCCTCCAGGAGAGTTAATGCGTCTTTTACTTCCTGCATGCTGTGAATCTCGGTGTTGGCATGCTCCAATGCCATGTTGAGAACCGTCGCATATTTTTCGTAGATCGCTTTGTTATTCGGGGTGACAGTATGAAATTCCTCGAAGATAAGGTTTTCTACATTGCTGGAAATTTCGACGATTCTTTGCATCTTAGACTCACCGGTCATGTTATAGCAGGCAGAGCCCAGCTTCAGGGCGCTCGCAATGATTACCGGCGAGTGCGTGGCAACGGTGAATTTGCAATCGAGTACGTTGGCGACGATCTGTTGCATAGTCTTAGGCCATGCCAATTGCCACTCAAGATGTAGACTTATCTCTGGTTCATCAATATAGAAGTGAGTATTCGGCGCACAATGAGACAAGATTTTCAACCCCGTCGACACCATGTTCTGCTCTCCAGAGCTGAACAAAGAAAACGGTAGGATTTCGTCGTCCTTTCTGAGCATGAGTTCGAATGGCTTGAGCGGGTGATCCAGAATTGCGCGGTTTCTTTTGACGAAGCCAAGGTCCAGTGGTGCTTTTGCGAAGGTCCTGGCCAATTGCGAGTTATTATCGCTTTTTCGCTTCTTTACCTCGCGTGGGCCTATCCATACCTCGCTTTTAAAACCTATGTCTTGAAGTAGCCCCTTCAATACAGAATCTCTTTGTTTTTCTAGGCAAATGACGTAGTTCAGTACTGCATTCGCAGCCAGTGTATTCATGTGGACGCCGTTGCCTACGGTGCGATTGCCAAGGTAGGTATAGCTGCCGCCTCTTTTTCTATCTTTCTTCTTGCTGCCCCATCTGAATCTGTCGCTTAAACCAGAGGAAATGACCACGACATTAGTATGTTCACTTGTGTTTTGTGCGTTTTTCTCCAGCGCGATGCTCTTGCCGATGCCGTTGTTGCCGATAATGTATGTGAATTGTTCTGACGAGGGCAGGGCCCTTTCGGTGCTGGTGGTCTTGACGTTCAACTTGTGGCTCTGCGGTTGATTAAGTTGCGGTTTGGGGAGGTATCACAGCCATACACTTGGGGGAAAAAGCATTTGCGGGCCAGATCGACGACGGCGGTCAGGATCAGGGACAGACGCCGCGATTGACGGATCGTCGGGCCAGTATCAGCAGCAAATGTCACAAGTGATTGTCGTGCGGAAATACCCATTGGTCCCAGGGCCGGGTAAAGGCGTCGAGTTTGCTGCACAGTGCAGCCATCCAGTCGCCGGGGCCTTGGCGTGAGAGGATGTAGCCATTTCTGTGAAACTGGTCGCGATGTGTCATGGGGTCGGAATCCTTGCCGTTGTTGCAGCAGGTGAGCCTAACTTTGGTCAAAGCAGGATGTCAATTTGGCATCGCTTAGCGGACGTACCGTCGTTGAACCCCTTGTCGCAGATCGACCAAGAGCGCTTGGATACCTTGATGTCCTGTCATGCCCTTGGCGTTGTAGCACACGACCATCTGCCGCCGTAGTTGTGACCAACACTGCTGACGAGTCGACACGGTTTCTCGCCCGACGCTGGGAGGTGGGGTCAAACGTTAACAAGTTCCAATCATGAAAAAACTGTTCGCTGTCATTAGCTCCGCGTGATGCTGGTTACCGATTACGGCCGATATCAGTCGACGGAGCCGATTGCGGCTGTTCCATTTTTTCTAATCCGCATTGCGCCCCGACACGTGGCCGTTCCACTCCATATCTGTAAACCCACTGGTTTTGAGTTAGCAGCGACGTTTAGGACGACTGTATCCGGCTTGTTCTAGAAGTTTACTAGCCTCGTGAATGTCGAGTGAGTACCTATCTGGATCCATTAGATCGGTGTAGAACTCTGCGCAACCGCCGACTACATGACCGCTCCAGATTGAGACCTCTCTACTTTCTCTGCGAAATAATTGAAGAAAGAAACGTTTAAAGTCAGATGTAAGAGAAAACTTAGCTCTGTAAGGGTTACCCTTGCGCAGATAGTCATCCCAATTTAGCCTAATCGGAAGGCGAAAACCTTCCATTCTAGTGGATAGGTCTAAAATGATATTAAATGTCAAAAACTCTACTCTAACTCCTAAAAGATCCTGCACCAAAATCCTATTCAATACGTTATTTCTTCCTTCGTCGGTATTGTATAAGCTGGTCCATATACCTTTTTGTGACGACTGCACCACAACAATGTGGGCTCGTTGAATCGAGCCAGAACTATCAACGACTATTGCATATTCTGCTGCGCACGGTTGACGATCATTGCCAGCATAAAAAATTTGCTTCACAAGATAATCTCACTCTCTAAGCAGTCAACTCAAAAAGGCCACGAGCTTGCTTCCGAACTTTGTGTTCTGTTTTGACAGGCAACTATCCGCACTTAGAATCATTTCAAGCTGCTTTACCTCAACCAACCCCTTTTGGTAAAGGTCACTCCATATGCTGTCAAGAATTTCATGATTTGCAATTATTTCGGGCATAGCGCTTGCAATAATTTGAGATAGAGATACTGAGGTTTGGTATGGTTTAACACGATTATTCTCTGTAAACCACCGCTCAGGATCCTCGAAAAGCTTTAGGAGCCTAATGTGTGAAACTGTGCACACGTCTACAAAATTAAGGAAAATCTGTCGATAATCATCACTTGGGCATGTAGGTAGCGCAGAGTTTATTACGGCATTTCGTAATGCTTCAAGCTTTTCTGCCTGATGGTTCCTTAGTGAGATGTTGCAAACTTCTGCAACCGTACTTATAAATGCTTCATTTTCCTTTAGTCCTGTTTCCGTTACAACTCCTTGATCTATGAGGTCGTTTAAAGCTGCTCCAATCGCAAGCATTGTTTCTGTGCGACGCTTATTTAAAGGGGCTTCAAGTAAAGAATTAAAAATCTCCAACAACGGACTTCCAACAACGGGTACTGCTCCTATGGCAACTCTTCCAATGCGGTGTAGCTTCTCATCAATTGGTTCGACTTTTGGATCAATCGCTTCAAGATTAATTTTTTCCATGATTAGAGACTCCTTGATGCCATACGGTCGATGCTAAATATTGATATGCTTTCCGTTGTCAAGCATATCAATTTTACCTAACTCAAAGTAGTCCATCGCGGTGAGGCCCTAGTGCTAATCAAAATTAGAAAAGAGGACGCATTTATTTTTAGGATCAACCGGCTGCTTTGGGTCGGTAACGGTCGTTTGTGAGCGTCCGCTATTGGCCGATTGCTGACCCTTACGAAGGGCCGCAGTCGACTCGTTGCAGTCGTTGAGATTCGACAGATATCGGCTAAGAGGGGTATTTCTGTTCAGGCATTTTGCTGCAAGACACTCTATTAGAACATTGACTTGAGCTCATCATCACTAGGCCCGCGCATAGCAATTTCGAATGAGTTGAGGTCTTCGTCGGAGTGGACAGTCATTGCTGGTATTGCTCGAATCCCATCCGCAATGTCTCTGCGGCTCAGATTGCAGATGATGACCTGGCCGCTGTTGATCTGGTACTCCAAGGAGCCACACCAGCGATTCATGTACCCCACAGTAGGTGTCAGGACGGCTGCGCTGGGTCGCTTTCTCATCTGGTGTTTTGCGAGCGACATCCGCAAGAGCTCCATCTGAGTGAACAGCATTTGAGTTCGTTTTAGGTCATCCCTCATCGTCTCAACCAGATCTGGACTCTCGATGAGCAGGTTGATTTCCTCGATGCGTTTTTGGATCGTGTAGTTCTCGTAGCCTATGGGCTTCTGCAGTTCTTTCAGCTTGAGCGGCAGCCCGCCATTGTCTGCTGCTTTGAGGTACTTACTGATTTTCTCGCGCCATGTGCGCATCAGCTCGTAAGCAGAGAAAATCCACATCTGTGACTGCGCAGACAGGAATATCGACTGGTAAGGCGTGTTTGTCTCGTCGAATTTACTACGAAGGTATCCGTATTCAAGATCCATGATGAACTCATCCACAATCGTGAGATTCATCGCTTGGTTGCTAAAGTCGAGATTGTTTGCGAAGAACACCAGGCTGTTTAGAACCGAGTAAATCGCCATCTGATCAATTTCTTCAGGGTTCTGGTAAGGAATTTTTTCGTCGTACTCTTCGTAGTCGTCCATGTTTCACTCCCCGAACACAGGTGTTAACAGCAAGGTGACTTGGATAAGCATTTGATGAAACGCATTGAGATTTCCCACCCTACGCGAACCTTGGAGCCGTGTGAATGGAGCAATGCCTCCTGTCCACCAGCCTGTGACTGGCCGCTTCAGGCCGACAGCGGTCGCAGAACGTCCGCTTTTGGCCGAAAGCGGACCTTCATTGAGCTCAGCATTGACGCGGTAGCTGTCAAAAAGGTGACTCACCCAAAACAACGCCACTGAACGACATGCAAGAGAAGTGTCGCCTACCAACTTCCATAAGGAATACCGTACTTTTCGACGTATCGTTTAGCCTTCTCACTTACCGGATAGGCATAACGACCACCGTGCTTCCCTTGTTCCGGCCCCAGAGGCTCTATCTCTCCTTGACCGCGAGAAATCTCAACCGGTTTTCGACATGAATCTCTAACCCATGTTTTGAGTACCCCGCCGGGAGCGAGCCCCACGTAAAGTGACGCCATAAAGCGAGTAGTTTTCTCCGGTGTTTCCGGGCAACGCTGGTGTGTTGACTTCACCATCAGTTGCCTGCCCTCTTCCGGAATTTCGATGAAGCCTTTGTAGGTTTTTTGTTCTGTTATGGATTGCCAGCGGACAAAGATCAGTTTTGGAAGATCGGCGCCTGTCACAGGCATCCCGCTCCCCGACACCGTCCCCCAACCACGGGCAGACTCTGTGCTGATATCGGGTTCTCCGCTGGCTGCAGTGCTCTTGCCAGCTCTAAAGAAGACTCTGTTATTGATGTCTTGAACGGAGCTGTCCTCTACCCAGACCTTCATGTAGTTCGGCTGAACGAATACTAATTCCCACCATGGATATTTAGGGTCATTTTCGCCTGTTTCTGGGCCACTGCTTTGGCAGCCGGACAACAATAAAGCGCCCAGCAGTGCAATCGTTGCTTTCATTACAAATGATCCATTCAAGTACTTGTCACGACTACCAACTTCCATATGGAATGCCGTACTTGTCGATATACCGCTTAGCCTTTTCACTCACAGGATATGCGTACCGTCCTTCGTTCTTACCTTGGCTCGGCCCCAGTGGTTCAATTTCCGCCTGTGCTCGCGCGACCTTGACTGGGTGATGACATGAGTCTCTTACCCAAACCTGCACGACGCCACCGGGAGCCAGGCCGAGATAAATCGATGCCATGAATCTTGCTTGCCGATCGGGAGTTCGCGGGCAGCGCTGATTGACGGACGTCACCATCAACTGCCTGGCCTCTTCCGGAATATCTACCCATGCTTGCCAGGTTTTCTGTTCGACGATTGATTGCCAACGGACCCAGATTCGAACGGGCAGGTCTGCTCCTATCACCCTCCTCCCGCTGCCGCCAACTCCACCAGCCCACCCCCGGGCTGACTCTGTTCCATCTTCAGGCTCTCCCCCGGCAGCGGTGCCGCCGCCGGTTTTGTAGAAAATCCGGTTGTTAACGTCTTGAACAGAACTGTTTTCAACCCAGACCTTCATGTAGTCCGGCTCAATAAACGCCAGCTCCCACCATTCGGACTTCGGGTCATTTTTGGCTGAGAGTGGATCAGTTTCTTGGCACCCTGAGATCAGCAAAACGCAAAGTATCGTTATGAGTTGTTTCATTGGCTTAAGGATTACCAACTCCCGTACGGTATGCCGAATTTATCGATATACCGCCTGGACTTTTCGCTGACGGGATACGCATAGCGCCCTTGGTTCTTTCCTTGGCTAGGCCCCAGCGGCTCAACCTCTGCCTGCGCTCTGGCGACTTTGACAGGGCGATGGCACTCGTCCCGAACAAAAACCTGTACAACGCCCCCGGGCGCCAATCCCAGATAAATAGATGCGCTGTAGCTGGCCTGTTCCTCCGATGTTTCCGGGCACCGCTGACTGACCGATTGCACCATCAGTCGCCTCGCCTCTTCAGGCACATCCACCCATACCTTATAGGTCTGCGGCTCGACAATGGATTGCCAGCGCACGTAAATGCGTTTGGGCAAGCCAGCGCCAGTCACTGGTTTCGCAGCCGCGCCCACCGCATGCCAACCGCGCGCGGACTCTTTGCCATTCTCTGGTTCACCACCAGCGGCTGTGCCTCCTCCCGTGCGCGTGAATAGTTTGCCGTTTATGTCTTCGACGGCACTGTCCTCAACCCAGACCTTCATGTAATAGGGTTCGGTGAACGCAAGCTCCCACGATTCTGATCTCGGATCGTCTTTTACGGATAGCGAAGAGGCAGACTGGCAGCCGCTCAGGAACAACACGCATACCGCCACAATGCATAGCTTCATTGGTTTACCGCTTACCAGCTACCGTAAGGGATACCGAATTTTTCGATATACCGCTTGGACTTTTCGCTGACGGGATACGCGTAGCGCCCTTGGTTCTTACCTTGACTAGGGCCTAGTGGCTCAACCTCTGCTTGTGCTCTGGCGACTTTGACAGGATGGTGGCATGAGTTCCGAACCCAGACTTGCACGACACCACCGGGCGCTAGGCCCAAGTAGAGAGACGCGTTATAGCGCCCCTCTTGTTCAGGTGTTTTGGCGCAGCGCTGATTGACGGACTCGAGCATGAGTTGTCTGGCTTCCTCTGGGATATCTACCCAGGCCTTGTACGTTTGGGGTTCAACAATTGATTGCCAACGGACATAGATCCGTTTGGGAAGATCCGCACCAACAACACTTTTTCCGGTGCTTCCCACGCCGTGCCAACCACGAGCAGAGTCGGTGCCGTCTTCCGGTTGGCCGCCTGATGCGGATCCTCCGCCAGTGTGCAAGAACGTCTCACCCTTGATGTCTTCTACGGCGGTGTCCTCTACCCAAACCTTCATGTAATGAGGCTCAGTGAACGCAAGCTCCCACCATGGAGACTTCGGATCATTTTTTGTTGAAAGCGGATCGGCATGACAACCGGTCATGAGGACTGCACAGAGCAGGCTTGTTAGAAGTCTCATCAAAAAAGCGTCCAGTCGGGTACGTGGGGATGTTGTACGCGTATGCCGTCAGGGGTGGGGGCGTTGATGTACACCGCTCTCACACCGCTTCCATCTCTTCGGCCTAGTGGATGGTTCCAGTTTGCGGACGTGTGAATGTACTTGAGTTTGAGCATTCGCTCTTCTTCTGGCGTAGTTCTGTAGTCACCAGAGACAAATCGATCACACATAGCTTGAAGTTCTGACGGTAGCGCCAGATCAGGCGTATCTGAAATGTCGTTGAACCGAACGCCTTTGTCCTTCGCCATTTTATGCATCACACGCAGATAGACTCGGGACAGCAAGCCACTGACCGGACGCTTGAGCTGTACGGCGGCATACACGTGTTTGACACGTGGGCTCATTCGGTCTTGCGGACTGTTCGGCATCAACAGCGCAGGCGGCGTGACGATTTCCAGCATCTCGGATGGCCAGCCATCCGCTATCCACTGATTTCTTACTGTCACGGCATCGCGGTAAATCGAAGTGGTGAGAACATCGGTTTGGAGAGAGACTTCTAGTACCTGCATAGGGCTGACAAGCACACACTCCTGCGCTTCGTCGAGGTAACTACCTCCGATATCAGAGTGAACACCTGGCAAAGTAATCTCCAGATGAGCAGGCTTTACACGGCTGAGGGCAAAGTTGCCTCGGCACTCATCACGCGCAACCAAATGGACGACGTCGGTGAAAAAACGACGATCTAGGTAAAGCTTGATGCCCGTTGCAATGGGGCTTTTCACGTTGCCGAAATTGGACCAGCCAGCTATTGACGGAACGGTATCGAACAGCCCGATAAAGCCCATTCTTATATCGGCATTGTATTGATCAATAAAGGTCTTGCTGAACGCTTCAGGATTGCTACGTAGCACTTCACCTAAGGGACCTTGCTTGCCACGCACGACTTCATTGCAAAAGTGCCGGGCAGCAGCTGCACCACGGCTAAATCCAAATGTGTCGAAGGTCAGCGAAGTCACTTCGCTACCCGGGTTATCGTTCAAGAGTTCTTTGATACGTAATTTGATCGATGCAAACGAAGACTGAACCCTACTTGCAACTCCGGTCTCACCTCGCCCGGTGCCACCCCCAAAGGTGCTATCTTCCTTACCCGCTTGGGTGCCAATCCCCTCTACATAAATCATGCGGAAAGCTTGCTTTCGGAGCCCCTCACCTTCGGCTCCCTCTGGAGCGTCGTAGAGCTCACTCAGTTTTTTAACATTGGTAGGGCCAGCGCCATAGCTGCTGTCCGGATCCCCCATATAGGGCTGACAGCTAGCAGGAATATCCTGCGGCGCAATCGGATGCTGCGCACCGCACAGCAACCCTGCCGCCGTGTTGTTCGCATTGTTACCAGTACCATCAAAGAAAACCCCAATCCTCAACGCAATCCCGATTTTCTCAGGCTCGCGCGCAGGCTCTTTCCCATGCTTCTCATACTCAGCCCAACGCTGGGCATGAATATCGACGGGTTTGGCTTCTTCGTAGCGGTAGTTTTTCGGGGGGTTGGGAACGTAGCCACTCAATCCTTGATTCCTTGTTCTGATCCTTGAAGAACGGGCCGAAGGGTGACAGCCGAGGCTTGGGGGCGCAAGGCGTGGCTCTGTGCCAGCTCGGTTGAAATTGCTGGGTGCGACGAGGGTTTGGGCTCGTCGCACGGGGTGGTTAGTGGGCGATTTCGACGTTGTCGAGGGCCTGGTTTACGGCGAGTTCGCCGAGCATGACGACTTGGGCGATGCCCAGTGCGGTTTTGCGGTGGGAGGTGTCGAGCATGGCGGCGAAGTTGTTGAGCATTTCGCTGGCGGAGCCGAGGGTTTCGCTGGCGTTGGCGAGCAGGGATTCGGTGTCGCACTTCGGGTTGGCGAGGTACATGGGTTCGGGTTTGTGCGGGCTGGCCATGATTTGGGTGGCAGGGGTGAGGTAGTGATCGAGGGCGCGTTCGGCGGCTTCGTGGAGTTTTTTGGAATCGAGGGATTCGTAGGGCGATGCGAGGTCGGTTTCTGGCGGGTTGGGTGTTGGTTTGATCATGGTGAAGCTCCTACGTCAAAAAAGGGAGCCATCACTCTCGCTACCAAACGAGGGTGGCGGCCATGCGCAGGTTGGTAGACCGGGACGTAGAAAACCGGCGCGCCCGAAGACGCCCTGTACATGACCACCATAAAACCGTGTCGAACAGACACTGCAAATCATGATGCTTATGCAATCTACGAGAACTCAGGGCTACCAAACCCGATCACTGTTTTTCAGTGACCGACAGACGATAGAACCCGCGCTCTAGACGCACAAGCCGGCGGATTCTGGCGTACTCGTAGGCGATGGCGCAAGGCGTTGTAGGGCTTCGGTGGTAACGGCAGGCTTCACATAAACACCCCGATGTTTCCTGTTTATCCGCCGGTTGATCGGGCTACCGATCCAGCATCAACCCGGCAATGATCGGAATGCACTGTTCCGGCCAAAAAAGTCATTTACGCACCTACCTCGCTATCGCCCGGCTCGCTAGAGTGCAGCGCTCTTTTCAACGGGCTGACGTACTGATGAATCTGTGGTTTCGATTGCTCTGCATGCTTTTTCGCCGACCGTGGCGCAAGCCGGTCAATGCGCTGGAATCCACCGTTATCCGCATGCGCGTGTGGCCGCTGGATCTCGATTTGAATCGGCACGTCACCAATGGTCGCTACTTCACCATGGCTGATGTCGGGCGCATGGATTTTGTGTTGCGCAGTGGCGCGTTTCGGGTGGCGTTGCGCGCTAAAGCGTTGCCGATCGTTGGCGATACGTGGGGTAAATTTCGGCGTGAGCTGAAGCTGTTTGAAGCGTTTGAAATTCACAGCCGGATGCTTGGCTGGGACGATAAATGGAGCTTCATGGAGCATCGCTTCGTGAGCAAGGGACGGGTGATCGGCGTGGTGGTGATGCGTGGGCTGTTTCGTTCGGCGAAAGGCACGATTGCGCCGGGTGAGTTTGTCAGGGAGTTGGGGTTGCCTGAGCAATCGCCCGAGATGCCGGAGTGGCTGACGTCGTGGTCGGCGAGTTGCGATCTGATGAGTCGTCAGCTCAGGGGTGAGGAGGTTTGAGTCATCGGGTGCCTGGATGATCGTGTTTATGGATGCAGTACGGTGTCGTTTGGGCTGGCGTCTTCGCGAGCAAGCCCGCTCCCACAGGTTCGCGGTCAGGCTCGGGAACTCGTTTTGACTGGGCTGGCGTCTTCTCTAGCAGGCTAGCTCCCACAGGTTCTGCGCAAGGCTCGGGAGGGCGTTTGGCCGGGCTGGCGCCATCGCGGGCAAGCCCGGCTCCCACAGGGATTGGGGGATGGCTATTGTCGGTGGCGGGTCATGTTGATCAGGGCTGCGCGTCTGCCGCCCGGTGCCGGGCGTTCTTCGATGGAGAACGGGACGAAGCCGAGTTTCGGGTAGAGCAGCAACCCTGCGGTGTTTTCGTTGAAGCAGGACAACTGCACTTCCCTTGCCCCGTACTTTTCAAAGCCGACCGCAGTCATGGTTTCGACGATGTAGCGAGCGACACCCTGGCCACGGGCGTAAGGCGCGACGATGACGTTGCCGATGCAGCAGACGCCGTCGTGCTCGGCACGGTAGAAGTTGGCGAAGCCGACGAACTCGCCGTTGGCCAAGAACGCCGTGGAGTCGAAGCGCTGGCTGATCGCGGTGTGCATCTGCTCTTCCGTCAGCGGGAAGCTCGCTTTCGGGAACATGAAGAACAGCTCTTGTTCGCCTTGCGGAAAGCTGCAGAGGGTGTTGACGTCGTCGGCCGTCACTGGCCGGTGGGAGAAATTCATCGCTGCCCTGCCCTCACTTTTTAACCGTCAGATGATGCGCAACCAAGGCGTTGGCATGACCGTGGCCCATGCCATGTTCCTCCTTGAGCCACGCCACCAGCTCCATGTGCTTCTTGTCGGTGATGCCGGCGAGCAGGTTCAGCCAGTGCTCGATAGGCTGGCCGTATTTCTTTTCGATAGCGGGAAAGTACGACGCCGGGCCTTTTACCTTGTTGTCTTCGCTCATGCTGCCAGCTCCCTTGGGTCACGACGGAGGGTCGGCGGACGCTCCTTGTCGGCAGGTCATAGAGTGGACGCGGGACGCTGTTCCGGCAAGTGGCCCAGCCAGCCCGATCAGTTCACGCCGACCTTCACCGGGAATTCGGATGACCACGATTCCTGCCCTGCTTTGAGGATCGGCAGCGCGGGATAGCGGTATTCGCTGAGGGCCTTGAGTACGGCCTGGTCCACGTCGTGATTGCCAGAACTTTCGACCAAGGTGAGTTGCGGCACCAGCGAACCGGGTTTGCCTTTCGCCTCCAACGTGACCGGTTTACTCGCGGTGCCGGGTTTGATCTGTCTGTTCAACAGCAACTCGGTGTCGTACACCGTACTTGCGAGACTGGTGCTAACAGCGTCGTACCATTTTTCGTTGTAGCGCTGTGTCTGTTCGGCAGTCAGGGTCAACCCCTGGGCGCGGACCCGCTGCACACCGGCCCACGCCTGGTCATCGATTTGCTGGGTGGCGTTGAGGTAATGCGTCAGCGCCCCGGACAGGTCTTGCGGGCCACCTCGGCCCTCTTCCATCAACCGGGCCAGCGCGAACTCACTGTTGAAGCTTTCTCGGTGTGCGAGCGCCAACTGATAAAGCCGTCGCGCCTCGACAGCGTCGGGCGCCTGCCCGCGGCCCTCCTCGGCCATGCGCGCCAGTTGCTCATACCCGGCGCCGTCCACCGTAGCGACAGACTCATACAGGGAGCGCGCCTTGCGCACATCCGCCGCTAAACCGCCACGGCCAAACTCATACAAAGCGCCGAGCGCAAGCTTGCAGTTGAGGTTGCCGTTGTTGCTGGCGTCGCGGATGTAGTCGACGCGATCGGCGGAAAGGTCACTCACCTTGGCGAACAGCAGGCAGCGAGTGCCGGTGAGACTTGCTTCCTGAGGAGTGGGTGGAGTGGTTTTGCAGCCTGCAACGAGGATCGTGAGGGCCAGAATAGCAACTGCCTTGTTCATGAGGGTCATCCGTTCATATCGATTTAAGGTGCCACGGTTGGAGCTGATTCAATCGAGGGAAGACTCAGTTCTTTCTGCTCTCGTCAAATCTCTGCCGCGGACTCTTGCCGTCGGTCCTGACGATCGGGATCGCCTGATAGCTCTTCTGGCCCGGTGGCATGATCGGGTCACCGGGAAAGCGATAATCGCTGAAGCCTTGCATCACTCTTTGATCAAGCGCGGTGTCGCCCGAGCTTTGCCGTATCGAAACCACCGGGGCCGATGCGCCCGGGGTGTACTCCAGCTGTACCTGCACTGGCTTGCTGGCAGACGTCGGATTGACGTTGTTCTCCAGAGACTTCTCTATGGCGGTGATGCGTTTCTTG
Source organism: Pseudomonas sp. MWU347 (assembly GCF_017947305.1). NCBI lineage: Bacteria > Pseudomonadati > Pseudomonadota > Gammaproteobacteria > Pseudomonadales > Pseudomonadaceae > Pseudomonas > Pseudomonas sp. MWU347. The sequence goes on along the minus strand of NZ_JAFGZB010000009.1, from coordinate 130,111 downwards.
AGGCCGCTTTGCACGCTGCTGACAAAGAGATTGTTGTAGCGCTGTTGCTGCTCGATCGTCAGAGGCAAGCCTTTGGCGCGCAGGCGTTCGATGCCTTGCCACGCGTCATCACCGAGATACTGCGTGGCGTTGAAGTAATGCGTCAGCGCGCCTTGCAGATCCTGCGGACCACCGCGCCCGTCCTCCATGTATTTGGCCAGTTTGGCTTCACTGCGCTGCTGCTCGGGCTTGCTCACGGCACGCTGATAAAACTGCCGCGCATCGGTGTCATTGACCGGCCCGCCGATGCCTTCTTCAGCCATGCGCCCAAGGTGACCGTAGGCGCTGGCGTCTTTATCGGCTACGGATTGATAGAGGGCCTTGGCTTTGGAAAAGTCCTGCGGTACACCGCGCCCCTTCTCGTACAGGTTGCCCAGCATGATCGTGCACGGCAGGTTACCGCTCTGACTCAGGTCGCGGATGTAGCTGACTTCCAGCGAGGTGATGGCTTTATCGTCCCAGTAGGCGAAGCAACGCAGAGCGGGGAAATCTGCGACCTGGGTATAAGAACTGTTGGATTTGCAGCCTGCGACGAGCGCGGTGAGTGCCAGTAGAGCAACAACCTTGTTCATGAATGGCATCCGTTGAAATCGTGCAGATTTCATCGGCAGGCAGGTGCAAAACCTGAAGCGTCGATCACTTGAACACACCACAAAACTTGTAGGAGTGAGCCTGCTCGCGATGGCGTCTGTTCAGTCGACATCCGTGCTGACGGGTCTACCGCTATCGCGAGCAGGCTCACTCCTACAGGTAGATCAAGGTTATTCCGTGCGGCCCGGCAACATCCGCACCAGCGTGTTATCCCGCACCCAGTAGTGGTGAAACAGCCCCGCCGCCGCGTGCAGGCCGATCAGCCAGTAGCCCGCGCTGCCCAGCGTTTCATGCCAGTACTTGAGCTGTTTGGCGAAGTCCGGGTCGATGGCGACTGGTGCCGGGACGTGGAAGCCGAAGTACGGGAAGGGTTTGTCGGCCGCGGCGAGCATCAGCCAGGCGAGGATCGGCGTGGCGATCATCAGCACGTACAGCGCCAGGTGCATCAGGTGCGAGATGCCGGTCTGCCAGGCTGGCGGCTTCGGAGTGATCGGCGGGCGTGGGCTCAAGCGGCCGAGCAGGCGCACCCACACCAGCACGAAAATGCTCGCGCCGAACAGGCCATGGAAGCCCATCAGCAGGCCGCGCGCTTCGCTGCCCTTGGGCATGAAGCCTTTGATTTCGACACAGGCATAGACGCCGACGAACAGCGCCAGCATCAGCCAGTGCAACGTAATTGACAGTTTTCCATAACGGGTTACGGCGGTGTCGCGGGTCATAAGAAGCGCCTCGTGATTGTCGTGAGTGACGGTCGATTCGTTCGACAGTCTCGATCCGGTTGCAGGGCGAACCGACGGTGCCACCCTGCCCTTGCAGTCTTAAGACAATCTGAAGATTGCCCGTTGATTAACCTTTTTTCACCTTCAGACTTCGTTAAGAAACGCCTCCGATACTGCGCTCAAATCATTGAGGGAGGCGTTCTGCCCATGCCCGATTTCGACTGGAACATTCCCCTTCCCCTGCGCTTCGGTCAAGCCGAAACGCCGCAGATGACGTTGACCGGCGCCTTGCCCGACGACGCGCTGCGAGAGACTTTCGAAGCCTTCATCCAGCAGCGCTTTCGCAAGGCCCACGGCGCCGACATTCGGCACTTTATGCCCGAGCTGTTTGGCATGCACAACGGCGACGGTGAGCTGTGTGCGGTGGCCGGTGTACGTCGTGCACATCAAGAGCCGCTGTTTCTCGAGCGCTATCTGGATGAACCGATCGAACCGTTGATCAGCGCTGCGGCGGATCGTCCGGTGGATCGCACCGGCATCGTCGAAGTCGGCAACCTCGCCGCCAGCGACACCGGCAGCGCACGCATGAGCATCATCGCCATCACCTACCTGCTGGCCATGGGCGGCCTGGAATGGGTGACGTTCACCGGCAACATCGGGCTGGTCAACAGCTTCCATCGGCTCGGTCTGAAGCCAGTGACATTATGCGCCGCCGATCCGGATCGCCTGGGTGACGAGCGTCAACACTGGGGCAGTTATTACGAAAGCAAGCCTTGGGTGCACGTCGGCAACATCCGCGCCGGCTTCATCCATTTGCGCAATATCGGCCTGTTCACTCGATTGGGACTGCCGACTTCGATTGAAGGAGCCTGCCATGTCGCTTGAACTGCAACGCTTCCAGGAAACCCTGCGCGACCATGCCCGGCGCAATGACAACAGCACCGCGCTGTGGGGCGATACGCTGAAACTCGATTACGCCACTGTTTACGCCGAGGTGCTGTATCGCCAGGAGCGTCTGCGCGATGAACAGGCGCAGGCGATCGCCTTGGCACTGGATAACGGCGTCGATGCGATGCTGTGGGATCTGGCCGTGCTGTTCGAGGGCTTGACCTGCGTGACGCTGCCGCCGTTTTTCAGCCGCGCGCAACGTGCTCATTGTCTGGAGCAAAGCCAGGCCGAACGGGTGATTGCCGAACCGGAGCTGGGCGCCGAGCTGCTCGCCGCCGGTTATGAAAAGCGCGGTGAGTTCTGGTGCCGCACGTTCAGCGGCCCGAGTCGCTTGCCGGCCGGCACCGCCAAACTGACCTTCACATCCGGCACCACCGGCACGCCGAAAGGCGTGTGCCTGAGTGCCGACAGTCTGCTGCGTGTGGCGCGGGAGCTGGATCAAGCGAGCAAATCCACCGATCCGCAGCATCATCTGGCGTTGTTGCCGCTGGCGATTCTGCTGGAAAACCTCGGCTGCTACGCCGCGCTGTATGCCGGTGCGACGCTGAGTCTGCCGAGCCAGAAAACCTTGGGCATCCAGGGCGCCAGCGGCGTCGATGTACCGCACCTGCTGGGTTATCTGGCCGGACGTGCGCCGGAGAGTCTGATTCTGGTGCCGCAACTGTTGCTGATGTTGGTCAGCGCTGCCGAACAGAAAGCCTTCGATCCACAAAAACTGCGTTTCGCCGCCGTCGGTGGTGCGCGGGTCTCGGAGGACTTGCTGCATCGCGCACAGCGTGTCGGCCTGCCGGTTTTCGAAGGTTATGGCTTGTCCGAATGCGCCTCGGTGGTGTGCCTCAATCGCCCCGGCGCGCGGCGTCCGGGTAGCGTCGGCCAGCCGCTGCCGCACGTTGAAGTGCGCTTGGCCGAAGACGGCGAAGTACTGATCAAGGGCTCGGCGCTGCTCGGTTATCTGGGGGACGCGCCATACGCTGATGAATGGTGGCCGAGCGGCGATCTGGGCGAGTTCGACCCCGAAGGTTTCCTCTACCTCAAGGGCCGTAAGAAGCACCAGTTCGTCACCAGTTTCGGGCGCAACGTCAACCCGGAATGGGTCGAGTCGGAACTGACCCAGCGCCGCCATATTGCCCAGGCTTTCGTCTACGGCGAGGCCCTGCCGCACAACCACGCCTTGCTCTGGCCGCACCGTGCCGATTGCAGCGACGCGGAGCTGGCGGCAGCGGTCGCCGAAGCCAACGAAGCCTTGCCCGATTACGCCCAGGTGCACCGCTGGACGCGCCTGCCGCAACCGTTCACCGCCACCAATGGTTTGCTCACCGCCAATGGTCGCCCGCGCCGCGAGGCGATTGTCGCGCTGTACCACGCCCAATTGACTGAATCCGCTGTTTCCGAGGAGTCCGCATCATGAGTTTTTTCGACACCCTGCAAGAAGCCACGCAGCAGGAACGCCACGAGCTGTTCAACCTGCCGATCATCCTCGATGCCCTGCAAGGCAAGGTCAGCCTGGAAAGCTATCGGGCATTTCTGGCTCAGGCGTATTACCACGTGCGCCACACCGTGCCGTTGATGATGGCCTGCGGCGCGCGCCTGCCGACACGGCTGGAGTGGCTGCGCAAGGCCGTCTGCGAATACATCGAAGACGAATACGGCCATGAACAGTGGGTGCTCAACGACATCGCCGCGTGTGGCGGTGATCGCAACGCGGTGCGCGACGGGCAGCCATCGCTGCCGATCGAATTGATGGTCAGTTTCCTCTACGACTTGATCGCCCGAGGCAATCCGGTGGGCCTGTTCGGCATGGTCAATGTGCTTGAAGGCACCAGCATCGCCCTGGCCACCCATGCGGCGGGCAGCATTCGCGAGCGTCTGGCACTGCCGGACACCGCGTTCAGCTACCTCAGCTCGCACGGTTCGCTGGACATCGAGCACATGCAAACCTATCGCCGCTTGATGAATCAGCTGGAAGATCCAGACGATCAGGCAGCAGTGATCCACGCCTCGAAAGTCGTCTATCGCCTATACACCGACATGTTCCGTGGCCTGCCGCGTGACGCGGAGGCTCAACATGCAGCTGCGTGATGCGCGGGTGGTGTTGACCGGCGCCAGTGGCGGCATCGGCATGGCCATCACCGAGGCCTTGTGCGCCGCCGGCGCCCAGGTATTGGCGGTGGCGCGGCATGAGCAGGCGCTGGCGCCGTTGCTTGAGCGCTACCCGAATTCGCTGTGCTGGGTCGCCGCCGACCTGACCTTCCTCAGCGACCGGCGCAAAGTGCTGGCCGCCGCCGAAGCCATTGGCGGCATCAACCTGCTGATCAACGCGGCCGGGGTCAATCATTTCGCCATGCTTGAACAGCTGGATGACAGCGACATCAACGCAATGCTCGCGGTGAACATCAGCGCACCGATGTGCCTGACCAAACTGCTGCTGCCACTGCTCAAACAGGCCGACAGCGCGATGGTGGTCAACGTCGGTTCCACTTACGGCTCGATCGGCTACCCCGGTTACGCCAGTTATTGCGCGACCAAGTTCGCCCTGCGCGGATTCTCCGAAGCGCTGCGCCGCGAACTGGCCGACACCCGGGTCAACGTGCTGTATGTCGCGCCCCGGGCCACGCGCACGTCGATGAACAGTGCAGCGGCGCAAGCCTTGAACGATGCGCTCAAGGCCAACGTCGATGACCCGCAAACCGTCGCCTCGGCGGTGATCCACGCGATCGCCGGCGACCGCCGCGACCTGTATCTGGGCTGGCCGGAGCGCTTCTTCGTACGCCTGAACAATCTGCTGCCACATCTGGTGGATCGAGGCCTGCGCAAGCAGTTGCCGCTGATTCGCCGCCTCAGTGAGAAACCTGACAACGAGCCGCCAAAATCATGAAAAGACTTTCCGTATGCCTGTTGCTCGCCGCCCTCAGCCAAAGCGTCTGGGCGCTGGAACCTGCCGATCAGCAACGCCTCAACGGCATCCAGCAGAGCTGGGCGCACATCCAATATGAAGTGGCAGAAAAACAGCGCGCCGCCGCGTTCGAGCAGTTGTCGTCCGAAGCCACTGCCTTTACCACCCAGCGTCCTGCAGTGGCCGAAGCGTGGATCTGGAAAGGCATCGTCACCAGCAGTTGGGCCGGCGCTCAGGGCGGACTCGGTGCATTGGGCAAGGCCAAGGACGCCAAGGCCGATCTGGAAAAAGCCCTGACGCTCGACCCCAAAGCCTTGCAAGGCTCGGCCTACACCAGCCTCGCCGCGCTGTATGATCGCGTCCCGGGCTGGCCGATCGGTTTCGGCGACAGCGACAAAGCCGAGCAACTGCTCAAGCAAGCGCTGCAACTGAATCCGGAGGGCATCGACAGTCTGTACTTCTGGGGCGATCACCTCTACCGTCAGAAGCGCTACGCTGAAGCCAGGGTCGCGCTGCTCAAGGCCCAGCAGGCCGCCCCGCGCCCGGGCCGGGAAACCGCTGACGCCGGGCGCCGCAAAGAGATCGCCGCCCTGCTGGTGGACGTGAACAAGAAACTCGACTGACAGGAGTCCGCGTGCGTTTATTACTGATTGAGGATGACGTAGCCCTCGGTGAAGGCATTCATCAGGCATTGGGACGCGAGGGCTACACCGTCGATTGGTTGAAGGATGGCAGCAGCGCGTTGCATGCGCTGCTCAGTGAAACCTTTGACGTTGCCGTACTCGATCTGGGCCTGCCGCGCATGGACGGCCTCGTAGTGCTGCGCCGTCTGCGCGACAGCGGTTCGAACCTGCCGGTGCTGATCCTCACCGCGCGCGATGCCACCGAAGACCGCATCGCCGGGCTGGACGCCGGCGCCGACGACTATCTGGTCAAACCCTTCGACCTCAATGAGTTCAAGGCACGCCTGCGCGCCTTGTTGCGTCGCAGTGCCGGGCGCGCCCAGGCGCTGATCGAACACGCCGGGATCAGCCTCAACCCCGGCACCCAGCAGGTCAGCTATCAGGGTCAACCTGTCGCGCTGACGCCCAAGGAATATCAGTTGCTGCATGAATTGCTCTCGCCGCCGGGCCGGGTGATGACCCGCGACCAACTGATCCAGTTGCTTTACGGCTGGAACGAAGAAGCCGAGAGCAACACCCTGGAAGTGCACATCCATCACCTGCGCAAAAAATTCTCCACCGACCTGATCCGCACCATTCGCGGTGTGGGTTATCTGGTGGAGGAGCGTCGATGACCTCGATTCGTCGCCGTACGCTGACGCTGATCATCGGGCTGTTGCTCGCCGGTCTTGCGGTGCTCAGCGTGTTCAACCTGCACGACAGCAACCACGAAATCGCCGAAGTCTACGACGCGCAACTGGCGCAAAACGCTCGCCTGCTGCAAGGCGTGATGCGCATGCCGATGGCGAGCAAGGATCACTCGCAGTTGTATCAGGCGTTCAATCAGGCGCTCGGCGAAGCCAAGCCACGCGTCGACGGCCATCCTTACGAAAGCAAGATCGCCTTCCAGGTGTGGAACCCGAAAAACGAGGTGCTGGTGCACACCGCCAGTGCCCCGTCGTTCACCGCCCCGCCGACGAAGCCGGGCTTCAGCGATGTGGTCGACTTGAACAACCGTCACTGGCGCGCCTTCATGCTCGAAGACCCACAGAACGGTCTGCGCATCTGGGTCGGCGAACGCGATGATGTGCGCGCCGATCTGGTTGATCGCATCGTGCGCCACACGCTGTGGCCGAACGTGCTCGGCAGCCTGATACTCGCGGCGATGGTCTGGCTGGCGATCGGCTGGGGACTCAGGCCCTTGGCGAACATGGCGCAAACCTTGCGCGCCCGACACAGCGGCTCGCTGGAGCCACTGCAACTGACGCCGTTGCCCAGCGAACTGGAACCGATGCAGGCGGCGCTCAACCGCATGCTCGCGCAGATTCAAGAAGTGCTTGGCCGCGAACGACGGTTTATCGCCGACGCCGCCCACGAGATGCGCACGCCACTGGCGGTGCTGCGGGTGCATGCGCAAAACCTGCTGGAGGCCGGTACCGAACAGGAGCGCCGCGAGTCGTTGCAGTTTCTGATTTCCGGCGTCGACCGCACCAGCCGTCTGGTCAACCAGTTGCTGACCATGGCCCGCCTCGAACCGAAATCCAACCCGCCGCCGTTGCAGCGCATCGACCTCAACGAAACCGTGCGCAACAGCCTCGTGCAACTGACGCCGTGGCTGTTGAGCAAACACCTGGAACTGGCCTTCGAGGACGGCGAACAACCGTTCCACGTCATGGCCAGCACCGCTGCCATCGACATCGCCTTGGGCAACCTGATCACCAACGCTGCCAACTTCTCGCCGGAGCACGGCGTGATCACGGTCAAACTGAGCCAGGCCGAGGGCTGGTGCCTGCTGAGCGTGGAGGATCAGGGCCCGGGAATAGACGAAGCGGATCGGGCGCGTCTGTTCGAACGCTTTTACAGCCGCGGCAACACACAAGGTGCGGGCTTGGGGCTGACCATCGTCAACACCATCGCATTGCGCCTGGGCGGGCGGATTACCTTGGTCAACCGGCCTGAGGGCGGCTTGCGCGCCACCTTGTCGATGCCTCTTGGCTCAGTTGTGCAGCAACGCAGCGGCGGATGACACCACCAGCAACACCGCCAGAATCCGGTTCAGCCACTGCAACTGCGCCGGATTGCTCAACCAGCGCGCCGCACCGCGACCGAGCAACGCCCACAGCGCCAGACACGGCAACGACACCAGAAAGAACGCCAGGCACAACGCGTTCAAGCCCTGCCCTTGCGCGGTAAACACGCTGATCACGGCAATCGCCATCATCCACGACTTGGGGTTGACCCATTGCAACAGCGCGGCGCCGAGCAGGCTCAGTTCGGGTTTTTCCTCGCCAGCGGCGGGATCGATGGCGGTGGCCGGCGCCGTGAAAATCTGCCACGCCAGCCACAGCATCCAGCCCATCCCCAGCGCACTGATCACCGGGCGCACACCGGGCAGCATCAGCGTACTGGCGCCAGCGCCGGCCACCCAGACCAACGACGCGGCGCCCGCCCCCGCACCAAGAATGATCGGCAGGCACGGTCGCCAGCCGCGTCGGGCGCTGGTGCTGAGGACAATGAGATTGGTCGGCCCCGGGGTGATCGAGGCAACGAAGGCAAAGAGGATGAACGCAAGCATGGCACGGCCCTGTAGAAAGTCAGGGCCTACTGTGATGGCTGAGCAGCGTGGTGGTCTTGAACGTTTGTTCAGCGGCGCAATGTGCCGATGGCGCGTTGCTGATAGGCGCCCGGCGTGATGCCGTAGGCACGCACGAACCAGCGGCCCAGATGGCTTTGGTCGGCGAAGCCGAGGCGGCTGGCGACTTCCACTGGCTGCATGCCGGCGGCGAGCATTTGCCGGCCACGACTGAGGCGCAGCTGGATCAGCCACGCGTGCGGCGCGAGTCCATAAGCCGCCTTGAACGCGCGGGTCAGGCGGAAACGGTCGGTGCCGCAGACGTCGGCCAGGGTTTGCAGGCTGATGTCTTGCTCGTGGTAGGCCACCAGGTAATCGCGCGCCTGACGGGCGATCAATGGCGCGCGGTTGGCAGCGGTCGGTTGCGGTCGCCGGTACAGATGAATCGCCAGTCGCTCGAGCAACGCATCCAGCGCCACATCGCGCACCATGCGCACGTCCTGCTTATGCAGCGCATTGAAGGCAAACAAGGTGGCGCGAGCCAGTTCGGGATCATCGTTGAGCACACTGCCGATCCCCGGCAAGCCGCTGCCGTAACTGCCCAGATGCAAACCGTCCAGCGCTTGCTCCAGCCATGCCGGTTGCAGATAGAGCATGCGATAGGTGAAACCGTCCGGGCTCGGCGCATCGCCGTCATGGATGTCGCCGGGCTCAAGCATGAACACCTTGCCCGGCGTGCTGTCATGCCGCGCCCGACGGCTGTTGAAACGCTGCACACCTTGCTCGGTGAAGCCGATCAGGTAGGTTTCGTGCCAGTGCGGATCGTAGGCGTGCGCATGCCCGGCGAAATGCGCGTGCAGGGTTTCGATGCCGGTCTCCCGGTCGCGGGCAAGGTCGATCCAGTTGCTCATGGCGTGCGTACAGTGGTGGGCTGGGGCCAGTAATCCACAATTGGCGGGTTGAGGCTAGAAGGTTTGTGCATTTCAGATCGAGCGCTGATTGACCCGCGCCATCAGTTGCTCGGCACTTTCCTTGCGCTCGGAATAGCGATCCACCAGAAAATCCTGGCGCTCGCGCAGCAGCACGGTGAACTTCACCAGCTCTTCCATTACATCGACCACGCGATCATAGAACGGCGAAGGTTTCATGCGCCCCGCCTCATCGAATTCCGTGAACGCCTTGGGCACCGAAGACTGATTGGGGATGGTGAACATGCGCATCCAGCGCCCCAGCACGCGCAGTTGATTGACCACGTTGAACGACTGCGAACCGCCGCAGACCTGCATCACCGCGAGGGTTTTGCCCTGGGTCGGACGCACCGCGCCGAGCTCAAGGGGAATCCAGTCGATCTGTGCCTTGAACACCGCCGACATCGCGCCGTGGCGTTCCGGCGAACACCAGACCTGACCTTCCGACCACAGCACCAGCTCGCGCAGTTCCTGGACTTTGGGATGGTCGACCGGGGCGTCGTCAGGCAACGGCAGACCGGACGGATTGAAGATGCGCGTCTCGGCACCGAAGTGCTCCAGCAAGCGTGCGGCCTCCTCCACCAGCAGACGACTGAAGGAGCGTTCGCGGGTCGAGCCGTAGAGCAGCAGGATGCGCGGTTTGTGTTCGTGCGAAGGTGATGTGATCCGGCCTTCGAACAGGCTGTGATCAAGATTGGGCAGGTGCTCTGACATACGTCCTCCGGCTCAGAGGGAGCCGATGCGATCCAGTTCGCGCTGAAGCTCAACGCGGCTGAGTGATTTGAAAGGAAGACCGAGGAAGGTTGCGCAGCGGCGCTCGATGATCGCCAGCGTGGCACGGAACGCGGCATCCACTGCGGCCTCGTCACCGCTCACATCAGAGGGATCTTCCAGCCCCCAATGACATTTGATCGCCGGGCCGAAGTACACCGGGCAGGTTTCGCCCGCTGCCTTGTCGCAGACGGTGATGACGATGTCCGGCGGGTTGCCTTCAAAGACGTCGTTGCCTTTGCTGTACAAACCGTCGATAGCGATACCGGCCTGTTGCAGCGTCGTCAGGCTGCGCGGCAACACCTGGCCTTTTGGGAAACTGCCGGCGCTCACCGCCTCGAAGCCCTCGCGTGCCAGATGATTGAACATGGCTTCGGAAAGGATGCTGCGGCAACTGTTGGCCGTGCACATGAACAGGACACGCATGGATAGCTCCGGGGATATTAGAAGTTCAGCAGCACGCGGTTTCGCGGGCAGGACGGCCATCCATGTTGTGCAGGCGACAGGCATTGTCCTTGAGCCAATCGGTGTTGGCCGTGGCCGTGACCTTGAGGATCTGGTGAACCCAATCCGGCAGATCCGGGTTGAGCCGGTAATAGACCCACTGACCCTGACGGCGATCGAGCAACAACCCATTGCTGCGCAGTTGCGCGAGGTGGCGGCTGATTTTCGGCTGGCTGTCATCGAGGGCGCACATCAGCTCGCAGACACACAGCTCACCCTGCTCGGCAATCAGCAAGGTGGCGCGGGCACGGGTTTCATCGGCCAGGCTTTTGAACAGTTCGGTGGGGGTGAGCATGGGGGGTGGGCTCGAACATATGGAAAACCGAATATATGGATATCCATATATTATTCAACCCCAGATGCGATCCCTTGTAGGAGTGAGCCTGCTCGCGATAGCGGCATGACTGTGAAGCAGAAGTCGCCTGATACACCGCTATCGCGAGCAGGCTCACTCCTACAAGGGAATTGTGTGGGCAGGATCAGCCGCGCAACAGGCCTTGCTCCGCCTCGCAAAGACCGACGACATAATCCCAGACCACCCGCAACCTTACTGACTTGTGCAGCTCGCGCCGGGTACTGATCCAGTAACTGCGCTCGATGCTGTCATCCGGCAACAACCGCAGAACCCTGTGGGAGCGGGCTTGCTCGCGAAGGCGTAGTGTCAGTCGATATCTACGTCACAGACATACCGCTTTCGCGAGCAAGCCCGCTCCCACAAGGGGATTTGTGCGGGGCGGGACTATCCGCGCAACAGCTCCTGCTCCGCCTCGCAAAGGCCGACGACATAATCCCAGACCACCCGCAGCCGCACCGACTTGTGCAGCTCGCGCCGGGTACTGATCCAGTAACTGCGCTCGATGCTGTCATCCGGCAACAACGCCACCAGATCCGGGTCCGACGCGGCCATGTAGCAAGGCAGCACGGCAATGCCCAATCCCGAGCGTGCCGCTTCCTGCTGGGCGATCACGCTGGTGCTATGGAACACCACGCGCGGGCTGCGGCAGAAGCTGTTGAGGAACATCAGTTCCTGACTGAACAGCAGATCATCGACATAACCGATCCACGCATGCCGCGCGAGGTCTTCGCGGCTGCGCAACGGCGGTGCGTTGTCGAGGTAGCGTTGGCTGGCGTAGAGCGCCAACCGATAGTCGGTGAGCTTGCGCGTGACCAGCATGTCCGCTGCCGGGCGCTCCAGATGAATGCTGATTTCCGCCTCGCGGTTGAGGATGCTGACGAAGCGCGGCACGGCGACCAGTTCCACTTCCAGCCCCGGATAACGTTCGAACAGGCCGATCATCCGGCTGGCGAGAAACTTGATGCCCAGCCCTTCGGTGACGCCGACACGGATCTTGCCCAGCGGTGCGGTTGACTGGGTGATTTCTTCCTGGGCCAGCAGCGCGACGTTCTCCATGGCTTCGGCGTGCTTGAGCAGCGCCTCGCCTGCCGGGGTCATTTCATAGCCTTGGGCGTGCTGGACGAACAGCGCGGTGCCGAGGCTTTTTTCGATGGCCTCGATGTGCCGGGCCACCGTGGCGTGGGTGGTGTTCAAGCGCCGGGCGGCGGTGAGCAAGCGGCCGCTGCGTTGCAACTCCAGAAAGAAGCGCAAGTCGTTCCAGTCGAACATGGGGTGTCCTTGTCAGCTATGGTCAATCCAGGCTGTTTGAAAACGCACAGCGGCTGCGCAAAAACTAACATTCTTTTAACGAAAGCTAACAACTAGAGTGTCCGACAATAAAAACAAAGAGCGAGGTCAGGGAATGCAGACTTCCCTTGAAGAATACGACTACATCGTGGTCGGCGCCGGCCCCGCCGGGTGCCTGCTGGCCAATCGACTGTCGGCAGACAAACAGCAGCGGGTGTTGCTGCTCGAAGCCGGCGGACGCGACAACTATGCGTGGATTCACATCCCCGTGGGTTACCTGTTCTGCATCGGCAACCCGCGCACCGACTGGTGCTTCAAGACCGAAGCGCAACCCGGCCTGCAAGGTCGCAGCCTGAGCTACCCACGCGGCAAAGTGCTCGGTGGCTGCTCCTCGATCAACGGCATGATCTACATGCGCGGCCAGGCTGGCGACTATGACGGCTGGGCCGCCGAGGGCAATCCGGGCTGGGCCTGGAACGACGTGCTGCCGCTGTTCAAACAGAGCGAAAACCACTTTGCCGGCGCCGCTGAATTTCACGGTGCCAAGGGTGAATGGCGGGTCGAGCAACAGCGGCTGTCATGGCCGATTCTCGACGCGTTTCGCAGCGCAGCCGAGCAGACCGGCATCGCCAGCATCGACGACTTCAATCAGGGCGACAACGAGGGTTGCGGCTACTTTCAGGTCAACCAGAAGGCCGGGGTGCGCTGGAACGCGGCCAAGGCCTTTCTCAAACCGGTTCGCGAGCGGGCCAATCTGACGGTGCTGACCGGGGTTGAAGTGGATCGGGTGCTGCTGGAAAACGGCCGTGCTTCAAAAGTCAGCGCGCGTCACGAAGGTCAGGTGAAAAGCTTCAAGGCGCGCAAGGAAATCGTCCTCTGCGCTGGCGCCGTGGGTTCGCCGAGCATTCTGCAACGCTCCGGGATCGGCCCGCGTCCGCTGCTCGAGCGCCTCGGCATCGGGGTGATTCATGAGCTGCCGGGGGTCGGCGGCAACCTGCAGGATCACCTGCAACTGCGCCTGATCTACAAACTGCAGAACGCCCGCACCCTGAATCAGATCGCCGGCAGCGTCTGGGGCAAGATGGGCATGGGCCTGCGTTATCTGTATGACCGCAGCGGGCCGCTGTCGATGGCGCCGAGTCAGTTGGGCGCGTTTGCCCGCTCAGGGCCAGAGCAGACTTCTGCCAACCTTGAATACCACGTGCAGCCGCTGTCGCTGGAGCGTTTTGGCGAGCCGCTGCACAGCTTTCCGGCGTTCACCGCGTCGGTGTGTGATCTGCGTCCGCAGAGCCGTGGCCGCATCGACATCCGTTCGGCAGCCCCGCAGGAAGCACCGCTGATTCAACCGAACTACCTCAGCCATCCTGAAGACTTGCGCGTGGCCGCCGACGCGATCCGCCTGACCCGGCGCATCGTCAGCGCCCCGCCCCTGCAAGCGTTCAAACCGGTGGAATATCTGCCCGGCGACAGTCTGCAAAGCGAGGAGCAGCTGCACGAAGCAGCGGCGCGCATCGGCACGACGATTTTCCATCCGGTCGGCACCTGTCGCATGGGCAATGACGCGGAAGCGGTGGTCGATGCGCAATTGCGCGTGCATGGCGTGCCCGGCCTGCGCATCGCCGACGCCTCAATCATGCCGCGCATCACCTCGGGCAACACCTGTTCGCCTACGCTGATGATTGCCGAGAAGGCGGCGCAGTTGATCCTTTCAGGACCTGTTCACAGCCCCAGTGTGGGAGCGGGCTTGCTCGCGAAAGCGGAGTGTCATTCACCCATGATTTGACTGACACGGCCCCTTCGGGAGCAAGCCCCCTCCCACAGGAATCAACAGCAGATTCAAGGCATCACGCAGTACCCGGACACGCAACACCAGTGGAACAACAAAAACAATCACTGTGAGGGATACCGACATGTCAGAACACGCTCAGCCGCTGGACGCCGCGAGCGGCGCCAGCACCAGCAATGCCACGCAGAAAGTCATCTTCGCCTCGTCTCTGGGGACGGTGTTCGAGTGGTATGACTTCTTCCTCTACGGCGCCCTCGCGGCGGTGATCAGCAAGCAGTTTTTCGCCGGGGTCAACGACACCACGGCGTTCATCTTCGCGCTGATGGCCTTTGCCGCCGGGTTTATCGTGCGGCCGTTCGGGGCGCTGGTGTTCGGTCGGTTGGGGGACATGATCGGGCGCAAATACACCTTCCTCGCGACCATCATTCTGATGGGGATCGCCACGTTCTGCGTCGGCCTGCTGCCGACCTACGCCAGCATCGGCATTGCCGCGCCGATCATTCTGGTGGTGCTGCGCATGCTTCAGGGTCTGGCCCTGGGCGGTGAATACGGCGGTGCTGCGACCTATGTGGCGGAACACGCGCCGATCGGCAAACGCGGCTTCCACACCAGCTGGATTCAATCCACTGCAACCCTCGGCCTGCTGCTGTCGCTGCTGGTGGTGCTCGGGTGCCGCTACTTCACTGGCGATCAGTTTGAAGTCTGGGGCTGGCGTATTCCGTTCCTGCTGTCGATCGTGCTGCTGGGCATTTCCACCTGGATCCGCCTGAGCCTGCACGAGTCGCCGGCGTACCTGAAAATGAAAGAGGAAGGCAAAGCCTCGAAAGCGCCGATCCGCGAATCCTTCGGCAAATGGGAGAACCTCAAGGTCGTGCTGATCGCGCTGTTCAGCATCAACGCCGGGCAAGCGGTGACCTTTTACGCTGCGCAGTTCTACGTGCTGTTCTTCCTCACCCAGTTCCTGAAAATGGACCCGGCGGTGGCCAACAGCCTGCTGATCATCAGTGTGGTGATCGGTGCGCCGTTCTTCATCATTTTCGGCTGGCTGTCGGACAAGGTTGGACGCAAACCAGTGCTGATGCTCGGGCTGCTGCTGGCCACTGCGCTGTACTTCCCGATCTTCAAATCCCTGGCGCATTACGCCAACCCGGCTATCGATCAGGCCAGCCGTCAGGCGCCGATCACCGTGCTGGCCGATCCGGCCACCTGCACCTTCCAGTTCGACCCGGTGGGCAAGGCCAAATTCGACAGCCCGTGCGACAAGGTCAAGACCTTCCTGGTCAAGCAGGGCCTGCCCTACTCCAGCGTCGCCGCCCCGGCGGGCAGCGGCGTGCAGGTGAGCGTCGGCGACGTGAAAATCGACGGCTACGACGAATCGGCCCTGCGCGGCGCGGTGACCCTCGCCGGCTACCCGCAACAGGCCGACCTGCAACAGATCAACAAACCGATGATCGTGGCGCTGATCGTCGCACTGATCATCATCTCGGCCATGTGCTACGGCCCGCTCGCGGCGCTGATGGTCGAACTGTTCCCGACCCGCATCCGCTACACCTCGATGTCGCTGCCGTATCACATCGGCAATGGCTGGTTTGGTGGATTCCTGCCAACGGTGTCGTTCGCGCTGGTGGTGTACACCGGGGATATTTTCTATGGGCTGTGGTACCCGGTGCTGATTACCGGGGTGAGCCTGGTGGTGGGGATGATTTGTCTGCGGGAGACGAAGAATATCGATCTCGATAAGAACTGAATCTGAAACATGATCCTTTGGTAAAAAAACCTGTGGCGAGGGGATTTATCCCCGATGGGGTGCGTAGCGCCCCCGTGAAAAAGGGGACTACTGCGTAGTCCATCGGGGATGAATCCCCTCGCCACAATTAAATCTCTTCATCCAGGAACTAAGCGTCAGCCTTGATCACCTCAAACTTCACCTGATCCGGATAAAACGCCACATAGTTCTTGATCGCATCGACCGAGATCTTCGGTTTCTCGTACGTCCACACCGCATTCGCCCCCTCATGCCCCGGCACTTGCAGGCTGAAGTAATTGGCATCGCCCTTGTACGGGCAGTAACTGGTGTGGTCGGTGCGGGCGAAGTATTTCTCGTCGATGTCTTCGCGGGGCACGTAGTACACCGGCGGGTAGTTGGCCTCATGGAGCACCAGCACATGCGAGGACGCCGCGACCTGGATGCCGTGGAATTTCACCAGCAGGCAACCGGGGAGTTCTTCGAGGGTGATGACGGGATTGAGGCCGGTGGTGCTCATTGGGGTTTCTCCAGGGACAAATGAACTGTGGCGAGGGAGCTTGCTCCCGCTGGGCTGCATAGCAGACCCAAATCCGGAAATCGCGCTGCATCAGGTATAACGCGATTTCAGGTTTTGCGACGGCTTCGCCGCCGAGCGGGAGCAAGCTCCCTCGCCACAAGCGTCAGGTTGGCCCTGTCATTTCACATCAAACCACGATATCAGTCGCCACCGCCTGCCCCACCACACCCACGGCAAAGTCAACCTGCCCCTGCCCGGTCAGATCGACCAGCAGCCCGGTCTGACCGTTCTGCGCGTAGTAAGTCAGGATCGCATCGCCCGCGTGGCCGGTGAAACTGCTAACGAAGTTCAGTGACGCCGCCCCCGTGGCAAACGCGGCGATGCCCGAGAGGTCGATCTTGTCCACGCCGCTCTTGAAATCCATGATCCAGTCCGGCTGGTTGTTGGTCGAGTCGCTGGCCGCGCCGAAGACGAAGGTGTCTGCGCCCTCGCCGCCCCACAGCACATCCGCGCCGCCACCGCCGTAAAGGATGTCGTTGCCGGCTCCGCCGAACAGATGGTTGACGGCCGAGTTGCCGATCAGCAGGTCATTGCCCGAACCGCCAACCGCATTCTCCACGGTCACGCCATAGGCAATCGATACGTTGCCGACCAGCCCGCCAACGTCAGAGAACGAACCCTCATTGAGGTTGATCTTCTGGTTCTGGGTGAAGCCGGAGAAATCCAGCCAGTCGTCACCGCCACCGTCCCATACCGAAAACACCACTTTCGAAGAGGCCGAAGTCGCGGTGTAGTAATCGCGTCCGGTATTAGAGTTGAAGCCATACCAGGTGTTATCGGCACGAGTTTCATAGTTGGCACCGTAGAGTTTCTGCACCGCCACGATATCGTCGAGCAACGGTGCCGAGGCGTAAGCGCCGCTGCCGTCCTTGCTGAAGTTCTGGTCGGTGTTGGCTTCACTCCAGTAGCTCATCAGGCTATAGCCACGGGTGTCTTCGGCGTACTTGGCGTCGTTGTAGGTCGGGTTGCCGTTGCCGGCGTTGTAGGCGCCCGGGTGCGACAGGCCGAGGGTGTGGCCGATTTCGTGGGTCAGGGTCTGACGCCCGTAGTTGTTGGTGTCCGGGGTCTTGTTGACCTGATATTGATTGTTGATCAGGTACCACGACTGACCGTCATAGCTGCCGCCGCTCGGCAGGTAGGCGAACGCTGCGCCGCCGGTGCTGACGTCGTAGTTGCCGAAGGTCATGTGGCCGTCGCCGCCCTTGCCTTCAGTGAACGTGACCTTGGCCACGTCGGCCCAGGATTGCATGGCCAGTATGGCTTGAGCCTTTTGCTGAGCGCTGAACTGGCTGAAGTTGCCGAGGTTCGGGTTGTAGTTTGCCGGTTTCTCGGTAAGGAAGGTGTAGGTCAGCGAGATTTTGCCGTCGCCGTTCTTGTCGTGCCACGACAGGTTTTTGCGCAGGATTTCGTCGGCTGCCTGATCGGCGGTGAACGACGGTTTGCCGTTCACCAGGCCGACGCCGCGGTCGTACAGGTGGCTGAAGGCGTTCACTTCGTCATAGGCGCTGCTGGATTTTGCTTTGGCTTGAGCCATGGTGGGACTTCCTTGTTTCAGAGTGGTCAGTGCGTTCGGACCGTGGCGATCTTCTGGCGAGATCGTCCTGTCGCTCGCGTTTCTTAAAGGCCCGACGAACCTGCCATGCCCGGCAAGCGCGGTGCCATTCGATTTCTCGATAGTCGCCCGCGCCGTCCCGGTAATACCGGTCATTCCCGGCAACGTTTTTATCTGTATATCCATACAGATAAAAGTTGCCCCAGGCGCGAACTCCGGCCATTCTGTGCACCTCCAGTGAACTGATTGACGACGGTGGTTATGCGGCTGTACCTCTGTGAAAAACCTTCCCAGGCCAAAGACATCGCGGCCGTGCTCGGCGCCAGACGTCGGGGCGACGGCTGCTGGCTGGGAACGGACGTCACGGTGACCTGGTGCATTGGCCATCTGCTGGAAACCGCACCGCCGGATGCCTACGACGCGCGCTACAAGCGCTGGGTGCTGGCGGATCTACCGATCATTCCGGACAAGTGGAAAATGACCGTCAAGCCGCGCACCGCCAGCCAGTACAAAGCGGTCAAGCGCCTGCTCGGCGAGGCCAGCGAACTGATCATCGCCACCGACGCCGACCGTGAGGGCGAAATGATCGCCCGGGAACTGGTCGAGCACTGCCGCTATCGCGGGCCGATCCGTCGCCTGTGGCTGTCGGCGCTGGATGAGGCGTCGATCCGCAAGGCCCTGGCCGCGCTGAAGCCGGGAGCGGAAACCTTCAGCCTGTACCACTCGGCGCTGGGGCGCTCGCGGGCCGACTGGCTGATCGGCATGAACATGAGTCGCCTGTTTACGCTATTGGGCCGGCAGTCCGGCTATCAGGGTGTGCTGCCGGTCGGCCGGGTGCAGACGCCGACACTGCGGCTGGTGGTGGACCGCGACCGCAGCATCGCCGACTTCGTGCCGGTGCCGTACTGGGCGATCGATGTGCAACTGCTGCACGACGGCACGCCGTTCACCGCGCAATGGCGTGCGCCCTCCGACGTTTGCGACGAGCAGGATCGCTGTCTGAATCAGGCGCTGGCCCAGCAGGCAGCCGCCGCTCTGAACAGCGCCGCCAGTGCGCGAGTGGTCAAACTGCGCACCGAACGCATGCGTGAAGTGGCACCGCTGCCATTCGATCTGGGCACCCTGCAGGAGGTCTGCTCGAAGAAACTCGGTCTCGGCGCCCAGGAAACTCTCGACATCGCCCAGGCCCTCTACGAAACCTACAAGGTCATCACCTACCCGCGCAGCGATTGCGGCTTTCTGCCGCTGAGCCAGCACAGCGAGGCGCCGGGGATACTGGCGGCACTGCGTCAGGCCGACCCGAGCCTTGATGTGTTGAACGGTCACCTCGACCCGCAGCGCCGCTCGCGGGCGTGGAACGACGCCAAGGTCAGCGCCCACCACGGCATCATCCCCACCGCCGCGGCGAAAAATCTCGAACGCCTGAGCGGCAAACACCGGGCGGTCTATACCCTGATTCGTGCGCGTTATCTGGCGCAATTTCTGCCCAACCATGAATACGATCGCACCCAGGCCGACTTCGATTGCGCCGGTGAAGCCTTGCGCGCCGTCGGCAAGCAGATCATCGAACCGGGCTGGAAGCGCGCCTTGCCCGAAGCCCTCGCCCCGGCCAAGGGCCGTGAAGCGCCAGCCCCGCAAACCCTGCCGGCGCTTAGCCAGGGTATCGATTGCGCCGTGGCCGGCGTGAACCTCAAGGATCTGTGGACCCAGCCGCCGAAGCCCTACACCGAGGGCGACCTGATCAAGGCGATGAAGAACGTCGCCAAACTGGTGGAAGATCCGCTGCTCAAACAGAAACTCAAGGACACCACCGGCATCGGCACCGAAGCGACACGCGCCTCAATCATTCAGGGCCTGCTGGATCGCGGCTATCTGGTGAAGAACGGCAAGGCGCTGGCCGCGACGCCGGCGGCCTTCAGCCTGATCGACGCCGTGCCCCGGGCGATTGCCGATCCCGGCACCACCGCCATCTGGGAACAGGCGCTGGACATGGTGCAGAGCGGCGAGATGAGCCTGGAGGAGTTCGTCACCAAACAGGCGGCGTGGATGAGCAAGCAGGTCACCCGGTGTTCTGCGCTGAGCCTGACCATCAGCGGCCCGCCACCGGCCGGCAAGGCTGCGGCGCCGTGGAAGAAAAAGCGTAAATCGACCCGAAGCAAAACTGCCAGCGCAGCCAAACGCACAGCGAAGTAATGATCAGTCCTGTGGTGGGGGACTCTGTGGTGAGGGACTCTGTGGTGAGGGACTCTGTGGTGAGGGACTCTGTGGTGAGGGGATTTATCCCCGATGGGCTGCGAAGCGGCCCCAGCTTTTACTTAAACAAGAGGACTGCTGCGCAATCCATCGGGGATAAATCCCCTCACCACAAGGTATGAGTCGACAATACTGAAGTCGCAATCTTCAGGAATTCCCCCCAATGCCCACTATCGAACTGCACCCCGCCCACCGCGACGAACTGCAAACCATCGAAAACCTCATGCAGTTCTACATGTACGACTTCAGCCAATGGCTACCACTGAAACTCGGCGAACATGGCTTCTTCAGCATTCAGCCGAAAGACGACTACTGGCGCAATCCAGCTACCCAACCGTTCCTGATCTGCGTCGACGGTGAACTGGCCGGCTTCGTGACCGTGGATGACGAAACCCACATCGACGGCGCCGAACACAACATCGGCTACTTTTTCCTCTCCCGACGCTATCGTGGCCAAGGCGTCGCGCAGTTTGTCGTCTCTGCCCTCTTGAGCCGTCTGCCCGGTCAATGGCAGATTTTCCACATCGACGCCAACCTGCCTGCGCAGCGCTTCTGGGCCAGGTTGATCCCCGAATTGACTGGCGGCGCATTCACCCGCCAACAGCGCGCCGTGGACGGTTACCCCTGCACCTTCTACGTCCTGCGCGCCCCCGCATCCGTTGCCTGAACGGATCTTTTCTCATTCCAAAACAGCTTTGTCCGACAATATGTAGTGAACAAAAATAATCACTACAAAACCGTTGACGGCACCGTTTTGCTTTTGCATGATGAAGACGTTCCCCGATCGGGAACATCGGTAACACGCTTGAGCAAGCTCGTCTGACCGCCGAGTTGTTTTTTCCGGATACACGCTGCCCACAAGGCAGATTGAAGAAGCTGACCTGGCCTGAACGTCCAGTACAAGGACGAGAAGCGCTGGCGAAAATTCTCAAGACGCTTGTGGTCGACCCTGAAAACGTCGTCAAGGAGCCTCCCGGTTTTCGCTGCTTCTCCTCGTTGTGACGCTATTGCGTAGCAGTTATTCAACACGACTACATGCAACAGATGCATGACCCCGTATTTCACACGGGCGACCGCTGACGTCCTGGTTTCGGTGCCAGGGATCAACTAACCGATGGGCTACCTGTATTAGCGAATCAACTTTGAAAGATCACCAGACTGGTCAAGGGGCAAACACCATGAATCTGAACAATCAACCTACTATCGAAGAACTGGCTCGTATGTTCGCTGCGCAAAAAGACAGCCACGACAGCCACATTCTCTGGATCAGCAAGTCGGGTCAGGTGCATATCGACTGCCTGTCGCCCCACGCTGGTGAAGAAGAATTCGACCGCAGCAACCAGAACCTGCTGGCCCGCCTGAAGATGTACCGCCGCGGCCACGGTTATGTCGGCAAGAAAGCTGCGGCCGACAAGGACTTCATCGGCAATGTGCTGCAGACGCTGAAACATGCGTGGGATTCGATGCAGAACAAGAATGAAGTTCGGGTGATTGACCGGTTCTACTGAGTTACAACTTCAATAAATAAAAGGGGCCTGCTTCCAACAGAAGCAGGCCCTTTTTATATCCGCAATTCACACACAATCCTGTGGGAGCGGGCTTGCTCGCGAATGGGCCGGGTCAGTCACCATCACCTCAACTGAGACACCGCATTCGCGAGCAAGCCCGCTCCCACAGGGGGGCTGTGTTGTTGGTCAGATTTTCGTTTGCAGGACCAGATTCACAAACGCCAGCGCCGCCGCACTGTGGTAATTATTCTGCCGCCGCAACAACGCCGCCCCACGCTGCGGCGCTTCGTTCTCGACGCTCAAGCGACGCAACGCCCGGTCTTCGCTGGCAATCGCTTTGGGCAACATCGTCGCCATCGGCGAATACCGCACCACTTCCAGCAACGTATTCACCGAGTTCACCTCGATCCGCACCTGCGGCGTGATCCCCTGCTGACGGAAATACTCATCGATCGATAACCGGGTGATGAAATCTGGCGCCAGCAAGGCGAAATCCAGTTGCGCAAGATCACGCGATGTCAGCACCGCACTGCTGTCGTACAGCGGATGCTCGCGCCCGACCATGATCCCCAGGGTTTCAGTAAACGCCGGAATACACTCGATGTCCGGGTGGCGCACCGGGGTAAAGGCA
The DNA here is from genome assembly GCF_017947305.1 of Pseudomonas sp. MWU347. Classification (NCBI taxonomy): domain Bacteria; kingdom Pseudomonadati; phylum Pseudomonadota; class Gammaproteobacteria; order Pseudomonadales; family Pseudomonadaceae; genus Pseudomonas; species Pseudomonas sp. MWU347. The sequence continues at coordinate 107,748 of NZ_JAFGZB010000009.1, read as the reverse complement.
ATCGCGATGTCCAGCGAATCGTCCGCCAGCCCCGCCTCGATGTCGTCCATCGACAACTCGAAAATCTGCAGATGGATACCCGGATAGCGTGCGGCGAAATCACGTACCAACGGCCCGACCAGATAGGCCATGAACGTCGGGGTCATGGCCAGCCGCAAGCGCCCACGCGACAGATCCTTAACGTCATGCAACGCCCGCTTGCCCGCTTCCAACTCCACCAGCACGCGCCGCGCACACTCAATGTAAGCCTCACCGGCATCGGTGGGTTTAACGGTGCGTGAAGTTCGATCAAAAAGGGCCACCCCCAGAGTTTCTTCGAGTTGGCGGATCTGTTGCGACAGAGTCGGCTGCGACACATGCAACGCCTCCGCCGCCCGGGTGAAGCCGCCGTGATCGGCAACGGCCAGCAGATATCGCAAATGTCGCAACAACATAGGATCACCATCTATAGGTAGAGCTTATGCAAAGCATTGTATATCGGTCTTGGACGCTATGGATCAATCGGCAGAAGATGGCTCCCACACAGCAAGCCAACCTTGAAAGGAGTGACACCATGCAACAGTCCCACGCCTACAACGATGCCAGCCTGGCCCTGACCACGCGCATTCTCGACATCAAGGCCCGCAAGAATTTGTCATGGCAGGATCTTGCCGATGGCACCGGCCTGAGCCTGGCCTACGTCACCGCTGCCCTGCTCGGCCAGCACCCGCTGCCACAAAACGCCGCGCAAGTGGTTGGCGACAAACTTGAACTGGACGCCGACGCCGTTGCCGCGCTGCAGATCATCCCGCTGCGTGGCAGCCTCAGCGGCGTGCCGACCGACCCGACCATCTACCGCTTCCACGAGATGATCCAGATCTACGGCACCACCCTCAAAGCCCTGGTCCACGAGCAGTTCGGCGACGGCATCATCAGCGCCATCAACTTCAAGCTCGACATCAAGAAAGTCGAAGACCCGGAAGGCGGCTCCCGCGCCGTGGTCACTCTCGACGGCAAGTTCCTGCCACTGCGTCCGTTCTGATCCACCCCGGCCCGCACCCCGTGTGCGGGCCCATCCAAACCTCAATTACCAAGTCGTCACCCCATCTGCCTGGAGGCTGCCCCATGCACAAAATTCTGTTGACCCTGACCCTGCTCGCCGGCCTTGCCGCGCAGGCCCAGGCTGATGAAGAGGCGATTGCCTACCGCTACGGCATGACTCTGGATATTGCTGAAATCGTGAACATCACCCCGGTCGCCGACGTCTGCGGCGTTGTACCGGTCGAGATGACCTACCTCGACAGCCACGGCGCAAAACACATTCTTCAATACAGCGAATTCGGCACCGGCTGTTCGAACTGAGAGGACAACACCATGAAAAACCTGATCGAAGGCTTTCTGAAGTTCCAGAACGAGGCGTTTCCGCAACGCACCGAGCTGTTCAAGCACTTGGCGACCACTCAAACCCCGGGCACCTTGTTCATCACCTGTTCCGACAGCCGCGTGGTGCCGGAACTGCTGACCCAGCAAGAACCCGGCGAGCTGTTCGTGATCCGTAACGCAGGCAATATCGTGCCGTCCTACAGCCCGCATCCGGGCGGGGTGTCGGCGACGGTGGAATACGCGGTGGCGGTGCTTGGGGTGACGGACATCGTGATCTGCGGCCACTCCGATTGCGGCGCGATGACCGCGATTGCCCAGTGCAAATGCATGGATCATCTGCCCGCCGTCAGCGGCTGGCTGCAACATGCCGAGTCGGCGAAAGTGGTGAACGAGGCGCGGCCGCACGCCAATGACGCGGCGAAATTGAGTTCGATGGTGCGGGAAAATGTGATCGCGCAACTGGCGAATATTCAGACCCACCCGAGCGTACGTCTGGCCCAGGAGAAGGGCCTGCTGAACCTGCATGGCTGGGTGTATGACATCGAGACCGGCTCGATCGATGCGCTGGCGGCGGATCGGCGCACGTTTGTGCCGTTGGCTGAGCAGCCAGCGACTTGCGCCATTCAGGCAAACACCAGCGCAGCCGCCTGATACAAATCCGCTGAGGTGAAGAGGAACTTGTGGCGAGGGGATTTATCCCCGATGGACTGCGCAGCAGGCCCGATCTCTTGGGGCCGCTTCGCGCCCCATCGGGGATAAATCCCCTCGCCACAGGGCCGGTGTGCATCAATCGGGATAAGGCGTTTTCAGCGTTTTACGCTGAGGTCGATCTGGGTCATACGGCTACGAACCGTAAACACCCCATCCCCCGAAAGAATCGCACTGCGCGCAAACAAGCGCCCGCTCTCCCAGTTCGAAAGCCCCAGTTCCGGCTTGTTCAGCGCGTACTGACCATCGACCCAACGGGTAATCCCGTTACCCACAAACGGTGCGTTCACCGCGTTGTAGAAGCGTTCCTGGGCAGCAGCATCCTCGCTGATCAACGACACCGTGAACTGCGGGCTGTAGCGGTTGAACAGTGTGATCGCCTGATCCAGCTCGTCGACGATCATCAGGCTGACTTCCGGGGTTTCTTCCCACTCCCACTCGCGGCCCAGCTCGGATTCAGCCAGCGCTTCGGCCAGGGCTTCGGTCTGATAACCCTCGGCGCGATAGACCTCGACTGTCGCGTTGTGCCACTCGGCCGGCAGGTAACTTTCGCTGCCTGCGACGATGTGCAATTTGCAGCCCTGACCGCGTGCGGTACCGGCCTGCTGCAGCGCATCGAGAAACAGCGGCACCAATTCGGCAGCACGCTCGCGGTGAATCAGGCAGACGTTCAGGGTGTTGCAGACTTTGCGATCCAGCGAATTACGCACCACGGTGGCGAAGCGCGTGGCGTCGGCGTCACGATCGGCAATCAGCCACGCGCCACCAGTGCCGTGCAGGCTGACCGCCGTGCCCGCCTGCTGGGCGATGCTGCCCAACTGGCTGACAGCGCGGCCCGAACCCCGGGCCACCGCCAGCGACAAACGCCGGTCGGCGAACATCGCCCAACCGGCGGCGTGATTGACGCTTTCCACCAGCGACACCGCGCCCGCCGGCAGACCGGCATCGGCCAGCGCCGGGTTCAGCGCGTGAGTGACGATCGCTTGCGCGGTGCCCAATGCATCGCTGCCGATGCGCAATACCGCGGTGTTACCGGTGCGCAGAACGCCGGCGGCATCGGCGAACACGTTCGGCCGCCCTTCAAACACGAACGCCACGATGCCCAGCGGCGACACCACTTGCTCGACCTTCCAGCCGTCGTGTTCGACGCTGCTGATGACCTTGCCGCGCGTGGCCGGCGCATCCCGCCAGGCGCGCAGACCGGCGATCATGTCGCGGCGCATGCGTTCGTCGGCGAGCAGTCGGGTGGTCGAGCGGCCACGGGCCTTGGCGCGTTCGATGTCGGCCAGGTTGGCGGCTTCGATCAGGTTCCAGCACTCCGCGGTTTCCAGGCGTTGCGCGAACAGATCGAAGAAGTGGCTGATGGCTTCGTCGGACACCGCCGAAAGCGCGCTGAACGCCGTTTGCGCACGCTCGATTGCCACCGCAGCCGCTTGTTGATCGACCACCGGAATCAGCAATAGCTCGCCACTCACCTGCTCGACCAGCAGATGGTCACCGGGCTGAAACCGCGCCGCCAGTTCGGGGCTGACCACGGTCACGCGGTTACCAGCGAAAGGGATCGGCGTGCCAGCGACTAGACGTTCGAGCGCAAGAGACATGAAGCGGATTCACCATATGAGGGGCGGCCGGAAAATGTAGCGGATTCTGCGCTGAAACACACCTTCTACAAACACCACCGAACCTGTGGGAGCGGGCTTGCTCGCGAAGGCGTCGGCACCATCAACATGGATATTGAATGTGCTGGCCTCTTCGCGAGCAAGCCCGCTCCCACAGGTTTCGTGGTGTTTGGAAGATCAGGTCAGAACACCGACCAGCCAATCCGCGAACTGAGCATCTCCAGCGCCGCCATCCCCGCCAGCGAGTTACCGGCAGCGTTGAGTTCCGGCGACCACACGCACACCGTGAACTGCCCCGGCACCACCGCGACGATCCCGCCGCCGACCCCGCTCTTGCCCGGCAGGCCTACGCGATAAGCGAAGTTGCCGGCCTCGTCGTACAGGCCGCTGGTGGCCATGATCGAGTTGACCTGCTGGGTCTGGCGCCGAGTGAGGATCTGTTCGCCGCTGTGCTTGCAGAAACCGTCGTTGGCGAGGAAGCAGAACGCCCGGGCCAGATCGATGCAGTTCATGCGCAGCGCGCAGTGGCTGAAGTAGCTGCGCAGCACCGCTTCGACGTCGTTGTGGAAGTTGCCGAACGATTGCATCAGGTACGCCATGGCCGCGTTGCGGGCGCGATGCTGGTATTCGGACTCGGCGACCTTGCCGTCGACGATCACCTGTGGATTGCCCGACAGGCGCCGCACGAAGTCGCGCATCGACAGGGCTGGCGCGGCGAAACGCGACTGGTTGATGTCGCAGATCACCAGCGCCCCGGCGTTGATGAACGGATTGCGCGGGCGCCCGCGTTCGAACTCCAGTTGCACCAGCGAGTTGAACGGCTGGCCGGACGGCTCGTGCCCCAGGCGCTCCCAGATCGCTTCGCCGGAATGCTCGATCGCCTGCACCAGACTGAACACCTTGGAAATACTCTGCACCGAGAACGGCGTCTCGGCGTCGCCGGCGCAATACATTTCGCCGTCGTTGCCATACACGGCGATGCCCAGCTGATTGGCCGGCACGGTGCCGAGGGCGGGAATGTAATCAGCCACTTTGCCCTGCCCGATCAGGGGCCGGACAGCGTCAAGAATCTCGTTCAACAGCGCTTGCATGCCGGGTTCCGAAGTCTCGCCCCATGGGATTGCGGGGACACTGGGGCTAGACGCTGCGCAAGCTTGCGGAATCACACAAACCCCTTTGTAGGAGTGAGCCTGCTCGCGATAGCGGTGTATTTGTGAAGTTGATCTTTCTGATACACCGCTATCGCGAGCAGGCTCACTCCTACAGGGTTGTATGTATGACTGCGATTCAGTGTGCGCCGTCGAGACCGGCCAGCAGCGCGCTGTCGCGGCTGTAGATATCCGGCGCGTAACGCACCTGCCCATCCTTGCCGACCTGTGCCGTCCAGTAGGTCATGAGGATCGGCACCGGTGCCGACAGGCGGAATTCGTGGGTGCTGCCGGTGGCGAGCAAGGTGTCGGTGCGGGTGCGTTCCGCCGGGGTCAGCAACAGGTCGCGCAGTTGCATCGGGTGCTCGACCCGCACACAGCCGGAGCTGAAGGCGCGCGGGCCTTTGTCGAACAGGGCCTTGCTCGGCGTATCGTGCAGGTACACCGCGAACGGGTTGGGAAAGCGGATCACCAGTTGCCCCAGCGGATTACGCGGCCCGGCCTCCTGGCGCAGCATGATGTTGCCGGGGTTGTCCCAGTCGATATCCGCCGCGGCCAACGGCTGGCCATGGGCGTCGAGGACTTGCAGGTTCTGCCGGCTGAGGAAGGTCTGATCCTTGCGGATCGCCGGCAGTTTGTCTTCTTTCCAGATGGTCGGCGGCACGGTCCAGGTTGGGTTCAGCGTCAGGCGCGTGACCCGGGATTTGAGCAATGGGGTCTGCCGTTCGGCGCGACCGACCTGGGTACGGGTCTGCCAGACCGGCACGCCGGCCTGATATAGGGTCAACTCGGCGGCAGCGACGTTGACCAGCAAACCGTCGGGCTCCATGTCCTGGGCCAGCCAGCGGAAACGTTCAAGGTTGACGCGCAATTGTTCGCGGCGCGTCAGCGGGCTGATGTTGAGCTCGGCAATCGTCCCCGGCCCGACTACCCCGTCGGCCTGCAACGAATGGTTGGCCTGAAAGCTCTTCACCGCTTCCACCAGCACGCCCTCATAGGCATTGCCGGGCGTACCGATGGCGTGAGTCAGGTAGCCTTCGTTGAACAGGCGTTGGGCCAGTTCCGGCACGCGTTTGTCTTCCATTGCCGGGCGCAGCAACGGGCCGTTGCCCACCGACTGCCAGTGCGGCAAGGCCTGCAGCCGCTGGCTGGCGTAGAGGTGGCGCAGGCTCTGGTATTGCGCCAGACGCGGACGCGCCAGATCGAACGCGGTCTTGATGTCGTGCAGACCGGGCACGGCGATCGCCAGCAATTCCGCCTGACGATCACGCGGGGTGTCATCGGAATGCCACAGCGGCTCGAAATGCGATTGCAGCAGACGACCGTAATGCAGGTCCTGCAGGGCTTGCAGATAAGAGCGGCTGATGTCGATATCGGCGCACAACTCGCCGTCCTGCGGCGGATTGGCCGCCACCGGGTAGCGCTTGGGATTGAGGCCATCATCGGCCAACAGCTGCAACTGCGCGCGCAAGGCCGGCAATCGCCCGGACTCGCTGGCCCACACCGGCAGCCAGTCCTGCTGCTGATAGAACGCTTGCAGTTGCGTCAGCGCCGCGCCACTCAGGTGCGCGGCAATCGCCGGGCACGCCTGGGGTAAACCGATCAGCACCGCTTGCAGCGGACTTTGTGGCTCGAGCGGCATTTCCGCCGGCGGCGTCGGCAGGGTCTGCAACGGTGGCAGCGGCTCATCGGCGCAAGCGACAAACGGCGCAGCGAGCAAACAAATGCTCAAGTAGCATGCGTACTTTTTGAACAACTGCTTTACTCCAATCCGTGGCCGTCTGAATGACGGTCAACCTTACATCAGGTGCGCTGAACAGTCAGGCTCGAAACAGGGGTCTGTCGGGTATGACTGGGAGTCAGGAGCCAAAGTGCCAAATAAGTAGCAAGTGAGGACACCTTATAAATGTTGACGTATTTGCGCCGACTTCTGCTGACCACCGCGACCCTCGTCGTCGTGAGCAGCCCAGCTTTCGCCGCCGGCAAACCATCGCCGGTTCTCTTCACCAGCCTCGCCCACGCCGCGCCGGAACTCAATCCCCAAGCGCTGAAAGGTGCCTTGAGCGCCATGCAATGCGCAGTGAACAATGGCGCGAGGCCCTCACGCCACCTGGCGATCATCGATTATTCGCAGCCCTCCACCGCCCGCCGGCTGTGGATCTTCGATCTGAACAGAAAGAAACTGGTGCTGCGCGATCTGGTCGCCCACGGTTCAAATTCCGGGGAAAATTTCGCTACCCAGTTCTCCAACCGCGAAGGCAGTTACCAATCCAGCCTCGGTCTGTTCCGCACCCAGGAAAGTTACGAGGGGACCCACGGTTATTCGCTGCGCATGGACGGTCTGGAACCGGGCTTCAATGACCTGGCCCGCGACCGCGCCATCGTGATCCACGCCGCCGACTACGTGAATCCGTTGTGGAGCAAGCGTCAGGGCCGTATCGGTCGCAGCCAGGGTTGCCCGGCGGTGCGCCCGCAAGTGGCGAAGCAGGTGATCGATAAACTCAAGGACGGCCAGTTCATGTTCTCCTGGTACCCGGACCAGCGCTGGCTGAAGTCCTCGCCGTACCTCAACTGCCAGCCGCAGCAAGTGGCGAGCATCTTGAGTACCCACGCCAGCTGACGATCAGGGCCACGACCATCAGCGCCGCCGCAACCCCGAACGTGTAGTGCAAGCCACTGCCGATGACCTCGGCCGGGGCTTGCGTCGGGTCACCCGTAGCGAAGGCGAACACCGCGCCCATGACCGCCGCGCCGGTGATCAGTCCGAGATTGCGTGACAGCCCGAGCAGGGCCGACACCACACCGCGCTGATCCTGACTGACCGTCGCCATCAACCCGGTATTGTTCGCCGCCTGGAACAACGCGTAACTGCTGGCAACCACAGCCATCGGCAGCAGATACGCCGGCAGACCGAGACTCATCGGCAACAACGCCAACAAACTGCAACCACCGGCCAACCCGAACAACGCCCCCGGCACCACCCGCCGCGCACCGAAGCGATCCACCAGACGCCCCGCCGGCACCCCGCCGCACGCCGCCAGCAGCGGCCCGACCGACAATGCCAGGCCGACCACGGTGCTGCCCAGTCCCAGGCCCCGGCTCAGGTAAAACGGCCCGACCACCAGCGTGGTCATCATCACCGTCGTTACCAACAACGTTAGCGCCAGGCTGCTGCTCAGACGCGCGTCGGCAAACAATGACAGGCGAATCAGCGGCGCCCTGGCGTTCATCTCGACCGCAACAAACACCCCTGCTCCGCACAGGCTGACCAGCAGCAACATCAATGTATGGCCGTCGAGCGTCATCGCCAGCGCGTAGGCGGCCAGCGTCAATACCAGCACCACGGTGCCGAGGTAATCAAACGCGACTGCCGATTTGGCCGGGCGATCCGCCGGCAGATATCGATAAACCAGCCACGCATTGAGCAGGCCCAACGGCACGTTGAGGACAAAGATCGACGGCCAGCCGACATGCGCGATCAGCAGACCACCCAGCGATGGCCCGAGGCTGGTGCCGGTGGCCGACATGGTTGCCAGCAAACCCATCGCGCTGCCCGCTCGCGCCTTGGGCACCGCATCCGCCACCAGCGCCACCGTCAAGGCGAACATGATCGCCGCGCCAAGGCCCTGCACGGCCCGCGCGCCGATCAACCAGCCCAGCCCCGGCGCCAGCGCACAGCACAGCGAAGCGCTGGTGAAAATGCCGATGCCGATCAGCAGCAGTCGTCGCCGCCCGAACACATCACCCAGACGCCCGACACTGACAATCAACGTGGTGACCGCCAGCAGGTAGGCCAGCACGATCCACTGCACCTGTTGAAACGTCGCATCGAACGCTGCAGCCAAGGTCGGTAATCCGGCATTGGCGATGCTGGTGTCCAGCGACGGCATCAACATCGACAGCGCCAGACTGGTCAGCGCCCAGCGGGCTTGAGGGGGCAAGGGGGATCCGGGCATCGGGCGCTCCTGGTGCAAAAGTCAGACGGCATAGCCTGCTTCTCGACAAGGCAAGGCGCAAGACGCATGCTTTGCACTTGATACCTGCATGGAACGCCATGTCATGAGCACACCGGATCTGAACCTGTTGATCACCCTCGACGTGTTGTTGCGCGAAGGCAGCGTCGCCCGCGCCGCGCACATTCTGCGGCTGAGCCCGTCGGCCATGAGTCGTGCCCTGGCCCGGCTGCGCGAAACCACTGGCGATCCGTTGCTGGTGCGCGCCGGCCGAGGTCTGGTGCCGACCCCGCGTGCGCTGGAATTGCGTGAGCGGGTCAGCGCTCTGGTGCAGGAAGCCGAGGCGGTGTTGCGCCCCGCCGAAGTGCTCGATCCCGGCCAGTTGCAGCGCACCTTCACCCTGCGCAACACCGACGGTTTTGTCGAAACCTTCGCCGCCGCGCTGCTCGCGCGCATCGCTGAAGAAGCACCCGGCGTGCGCCTGCGCTTTGTGCAGAAAGCCGACAAGGACAGCACGCCGCTGCGCGAAGGCCGGGTCGATCTGGAGACCGGCGTGGTCGACGACAGCACCGACCCGACGCTGCACAGCCGCATTCTGTTTGAGGATCACTGGATCGGTGTGGTGCGCGAAGGCCATCCGTTGAGCTCGGGCAAGATCAGCAGCAAACGCTTTGCCGGCGGCCAGCACATTCTGATCTCACGGCGCGGGCGCAGCAGCGGCCCGGTCGACGAAGCGTTGCTCGCCGCAGGTCTGACGCGGGATATCGTCACGTCATTCGGCGGCTTTTCGGCGGCGCTGACGCTGGTGCGCGAATCGGACCTGATCGCCACGGTTCCGGAGCGTCACACCAGCAAGCTGCGCATGGGCCTGCACAGCTTCGCCCTGCCCTTCAGGATGCCGCCGATCAGCGTGTCGATGCTCTGGCACCCGCGCATGGACGCCGACCCGGCGCACCGCTGGTTGCGCAATTGTGTACGAGAAGTCTGCGTCTAACGCGCATCGCCGCCAGCCGGTTTGTAGAACAGGAACTTTCCGACCGCGGCGGTCTTTTTGTATTCCCTGGCCCAGCTCGGATGCACCTGGCGATCATGGAAATACAGTGCGCCATGGGTGCGATCCGGCAACTGGCGGTTGAGCGCCTTGCCGGCGATGTCCTTGGCCAGGGTGTATTCGGCGTCTTCCTTGACCTGATCGGCCTTGCCATCGCACCACCAGGAAAACTGGCAGCTCTTGGTTTCCGAACCTTGTTTGACCACTTCGCACACGGTGCCGGGAAAGCCGTCGTGCCCCAGGCGATTCATCACCACATTGGCCACCGCCTCCATTTCCGGGGTGTCGCGGCCCTTGGCTTCCCAGTAGATACTGCGCGCCAGGCAGGTGATCGGATCGTCCAGCGGCGCGGTGCCGGCGGGGTCAACCGCCTGCACTTCAGTGGGGGTGATCGCTTCGGATTTGGGTGCTGGCGCCGCGCTGACTTTGTCGGCGGCCTTCTCTTCCAGCACCTGGGCTTTCTCTTCGGCCTTGGCCTTGATCGGGGTCTGATCGGTGGCGTTCACAACGCCGGCCATAAGGGTTAATGCGAAACAGCCAGCCAACCATTTCAATCCCATGTCAGTTCTTCCGGCAACGCCCGTTCCGGGCAAGGTGTTTCGTGGGGGAGACGCCCGGTTCCCGGGGCCTTCGGAGAGTGTAGACGGCAAATACCGACGTAACGTTCCGCAGAAAAAACCGCTCGATGAAGAAAAAGACATTGCACTGACCGGGGGCCTTTCGCGCATCATGAGCGCACTCAGCTCAAGGGAGATTTCCATGCGCTTCATGCCATCCGTCTTGCGTTTTGCCGCGCTGTCCGTGGGCCTGGCCGTGGCCGCCTCGGCCATGGCTGCCGACGAGTCGCAACTGATCGAGTCGATCAATGCCTACCGCAGCCAACCGCAGCGCTGCGGCAGCCAGGCGTCTAGTGAACTGCCACCGCTGTCGGCCGATCCACGGCTGAGACTGCCGGCCGCCGGTGCGGTCGATCTGCAACAGGCCATGGCCAGCGCCAGTTACCCGATGGTCAATGTGCAGGCGATCACCCTCAACGGCCCACGGGATGCAGCGTCGGCGATGAAGGCGATTGAGGAAAGTTTCTGTCAGGTGGTGCTGGACCCGCAGTTCGTCGATGTCGGTGTCAGCCGTGCTGATCGTGACTGGCGTATTGTGCTGGCGCGACCTCTACTGTCGGCGAAGCTCGGCGATGCGCAAAGCGAAGGCCAGAAGTTGCTCGAACAACTCAACGCCGCTCGCGCCCAACCGCGTCAATGCGGCGGCCAGGCCTTTGCCGCGGCCGGGCCACTGGCGTGGAACGCGAGCCTGGGCACGATCTCCCAGGATCACAGCCGCGACATGGCCAACAACAACTATTTCGACCACAAGGACCGCGACGGCCGCACACCCGGTGACCGCGCCGAACTGGCCGGCTACAGCGGCCAACTGGTCGGCGAAAACATCGCCGCCGGGCAAGACACCGTGCGCAAGGTCGTCGACGGCTGGCTCGCCAGCCCCGGCCACTGCGCCAACCTGATGAACCCGCAATACAAAGAACTCGGCGCCGCCTACGCGACCGACCCAAAGAGCAGCGCCGGGATTTACTGGACCGCGATGTTTGGGGCGCAGTAACAGCCCTTCAGAAAACACCGAAGATCCAATGTGGGAGTGGGCTTGCTCACGAAGGGGTCAGCACATTCAGCATCAATATCGACTGACCTGACGTCTTCGCGAGCAAGCCCGCTCCCACTGGGGATCGTCGGTGAATGAAGGATTTGCGGCTGGCCGCGATCAAGGGTGGGAGTGGGCTTGCTCACGAAGGGGTCAGCACATTCAGCATCAATGTCGACTGACCTGACGTCTTCGCGAGCAAGCCCGCTCCCACTGGGGATCGTCGGTGAATGAAGGATTTGCGGCTGGCCGCGATCAAGGGTGGGAGTGGGCTTACTCACGAAGGGGCCGGCGCATTCAGCATCAATGTCGACTGACCTGACGCTTTCGCGAGCAAGCCCGCTCCCACTGGGGATCGTCGGTGAATGAAGGATTTGCGGCTGGACGCTATCAAGTGTGGGAGTGGGCTTGCTCACGAAGAGGCCGGCGCATTCGGCATCAATGTCGGCTGACCTGACGCCTTCGCGAGCAAGCCCGCTCCCACTGGGGATCGTCGGTGAATGAAGGATTTGCGGCTGGCCGCGATCAAGGGTGGGAGTGGGCTTGCTCACGAAGGGGCCGGCGCATTCAGCATCAATGTTGGCTGACCTGACGTCTTCGCGAGCAAGCCCGCTCCCACAGGGATCGCATTTATTCTGAAGTAATGCGGTGAATGCGCATCCTGAGTTCAAACCCAGATCGCATCCCATAACGGATAGTCACCGAGTTTTTTTACCAGTCCGGCCCGCAGTGGATTAGCCACTACATAGCGGGCCAGTTTCACCAGGTCCTCCTCTCGACGTAATGCATGATCATGAAAACCGTGCTGCCAAAGGCTCCCGGTTCTACCGGCTGCTGTGTTCACTGAACGAGTACTCAGGGATTTGACCTGGCACATCAATTGTCCAAGTGTTCCCTTTTGCAACTGGATCAGCCAATGAAAATGATCCGGCATGACAACCCATGCCAATGTCTCGGCAAACCCCTCCTCCTGCGCCTGCCTGAACTGATGTACAACCAACCGGCCGAGCCTGTAATCCGTGAACACTGGCTCACGCCCTAAGGTATTGGCGGTTAGTAGGTAGATCTGATTTTCTTCGCAATGACGGCCGGTTCGCAGGCGATGTGATGAGTAACGTTTGGGCATTCCTTTGCCTTGTCCATGGTTGAATTCAGAAAAAGGCTAGATCAGCCATCACAGTGCGCCGAACATGTTTGTTGGCAGAATGTGTCTGCGCACCGGATCAACTGTGGGAGTGGGCTTGCTCACGAAGAGGTCGGCACACTCAGCATCAATGTCGGCTGACCTGACGCCTTCGCGAGCAAGCCCGCTCCCACTGGGGGATCGTCGGTGAATGAAGGGTTTGGGGCTGGCCGCGATCAAGGGTGGGAGTGGGCTTGCTCACGAAGGGGCCGGCACATTCAGCATCATTGTCGACTGACCTGACGCCTTCGCGAGTAAGCCCGCTCCCACTGGGGGATCGTCGGTGATGAAGGATTTGCGGCTGGCCGCGATCAAGGGTGGGAGTGGGCTTGCTCACGAAGAGGTCGGCACACTCAGCATCAATGTCGGCTGACCTGACGCCTTCGCGAGCAAGCCCGCTCCCACAAGGGATCGTCGGTGATGAAGGGTTTGGGGCTGGCAGCGATCAAGGGTGGGAGTGGGCTTGCTCACGAAAGGGCCGGCACATTCAGCATCAATGTCGACTGACCTGACGCCTTCGCGAGCGAGCCCGCTCCCACTGGGGGCATCAGTGATGTTCAGAATTGCGGGCACAAAAAAACCGGAGTCATGGCTCCGGTTTTTTTATTGTCAGTGGGTCCTCATTCCTGCTGCATACATCGCCAGTTTCAGCACACTCGCCACCACGGCGAGTGACACGACGCTGCCGAACCAGATCAGCAACAACCAGCCCAAACGCTGGTACCAGCGGGAGGATCTGACCTCACGCGAATCAATGGTAGCCATCGCCAATCCTCACTTTGCCGCGGAATACGTAGTAGCTCCAGAAGGTGTACATCAGGATCACCGGCAGGATGAACAGTGCGCCGATCAAGGCGAACAACTGGCTCGAAGGCGGAGACGCCGCCGCCCACAGGCTCACCGATGGCGGGATGATGTTTGGCCAGATGCTCAGCGCCAGGCCGATGTAACCGAGCAGCATCAACACCAAAGTGAACACGAACGGCCAGTGGGTGTGACGCTGACGCAAGGTACGCAGCAGCCCGAACAACGCCAGCAGTGCCAGCACCACCAACCCGGCGAACACCATCAAGTGCCCGCTGGTCGACCAGCGAGTGGCCAGCTCCGGGTGCAACTTCAGTGTCCACGCACCAATCACCACCACCATCGCCGTCAGCAACCACGCCAGCGGCCGGGTGAACAGACGCATCCGCGACTCGAGCATGCCTTCGGTCTTGACCAGCAACCAGGTGCTGCCCAGCAGCGCATACGCCACCACCAGACCGACGCCGCACACCAGCGGAAACGGCGCCAGCCAGTCCAGGCCGCCACCGGCAAACTGCCGATTCACCACGGGAATGCCCGATACGTACGCGCCGATCGCCACACCCTGGGAGAACGTCGCCAGCAGCGAACCGCCGATGAACGCCTTGTCCCACCAGTGACGCTTTTGCGCTGACGACTTGAAGCGAAACTCGAACGCCACGCCACGGAAAATCAGCCCGCAGAGCATCAGGATCAGCGGCAGGTACAACGCCTCCAGAATCACCCCGTAGGCCAGTGGAAACGCGCCATACAACGCCGCACCACCGAGCACCAGCCAGGTTTCGTTGCCGTCCCACACCGGGGCGACTGTGTTCATCATCACGTCGCGCTCCTGCTCATCCGGGATCAGCGGAAACAGGATGCCCAGGCCCAGATCGAAGCCGTCCATGATCACGTACATCATCACCCCGAAGGCGATGATCACACCCCAGATCAACGAGAGATCGATACCTTGAATACCCATGACTCAATGCTCCTTCATCGGGGCGGTAGCCGCCGAAATAGGCCGGCGCGGGGTCTGCAACTGATCGCCCCCCGGCGGATGTTCGTGATGGGGCTGCGGGCCCTTCTTCACCAGTTTCATCATGTAGCCGATGCCCACGGTGAACACCGAGCAGTAGATCACCACGAACAGCAACAGCGAGGTGCTCATCTGCGCCACCGAGTGGTGCGACGCGGCGTCATGGGTGCGCATCAAGCCGTAAACCACCCACGGCTGACGCCCGACTTCGGTGGTGATCCAGCCGGCCAGCAACGCGATCAACCCGCTCGGCCCCATCAGCAACACCAGACGCTGGAAGCCGCGATGCTGATAGAGCTTGCCGCCACGACGCAGCGCCAGACCGAGCACACCGACGAGGATCATCAACATGCCCAGCCCGGCCATCACGCGGAAGCTCCAGAAGATGATGGTCGAGTTCGGCCGATCCTCTTTCGGGAAGCTCTTGAGCGCCGGGATCTGCTTGTCGAGGCTGTGGGTCAGGATCAGGCTGCCGAGGTACGGGATTTCCAGCGCGTATTGGGTCTTCTCCGCCTGCATGTCGGGAATGCCGAACAGCACCAGCGGGGTCGGGCCGTTGTCGGCGTTTTCCCAGTGGCCTTCGATGGCGGCGATTTTTGCCGGTTGATGCTCCAGGGTGTTCAAGCCATGGGCGTCACCGACCACCGCCTGAATCGGTGCCACGATCAGCGCCATCCACAACGCCATGGAAAACATCCTGCGCACCGGCGCGGTATTGTTGCCGCGCAGCAAATGCCAGGCCGCCGACGAGCCAACGAAGAAGGCCGTGGCGACGAACGCGGCGATCGCCATGTGCGCCAGACGGAACGGAAACGACGGGTTGAACACGATCGCCAGCCAGTCCAGCGGCATCACCCGACCGTCGACAATTTCAAAGCCCTGCGGCGTCTGCATCCAGCTGTTGGACGCGAGAATCCAGAAGGTTGAAATCAGCGTGCCAATAGCGACCATCACCGTGGCAAAGAAGTGCAAGCCACGGCCGACGCGGTTCCAGCCGAACAGCATGACCCCGAGGAAACCGGCCTCGAGGAAAAATGCGGTCAGCACCTCATAGGTCAGCAACGGCCCGGTGATGCTCCCGGCGAAGTCGGAAAACCCGCTCCAGTTAGTGCCGAACTGGTACGCCATGACCAGCCCCGAGACCACGCCCATGCCGAAGTTGACGGCAAAGATCTTCGACCAGAAGTGGTAGAGATCGCGGTAGGTGTCGTCACGGGTTTTCAGCCACAGGCCTTCGAGTACCGCGAGGAAACTCGCCAGGCCGATGGTGATCGCCGGGAAGATAATGTGGAACGAAACCGTGAACGCGAATTGAATTCGCGCCAGGTCCAGTGCCTCCATGTTGAGCATGATGATGTCCTCATCCAGGCTGAAAAGCGGCAGCACGTCGCCGGGCCACCGCCAGGCGCGAACGCCTGCAGCCAGTCAAATTGCCAAGGTTTTTATAAGTAGCGGGTCAGGCCAGCGATGACGGGATCAGGTTGCTGACCTTGGCCGCTTCGAGGCGAATCGCGACGAATTTCGAGGTCGGCGTGTAGGTCCGGTCGCCGTAGCTTTCCAGCGGCACCAGCGGGTTGGTTTCCGGGTAGTACGCCGCCGCCTGACCGGGCGGAATGTCGTAGGCGATCAGGGTGAACCCGCTGACCCGGCGCTCGCGCTTGTCATCCCACAGCGCCACCAGATCGACCTTCTGCCCCGGTTCGAAACCGAGACGCTGGATGTCCTGCTCGTTGGCGAAGATCACGTCGCGCATGCCGTAGACCCCGCGATAACGGTCGTCGAGGCCGTACAGCGTGGTGTTGTACTGATCGTGGGAACGCATGGTCTGCAGGATCAGATCCGGCTTGACCGGCAGGTTGCGCACGCCTTCGCTGATCAGGTGTTCCGGCAGCACGCACGGGGTGAACTGGGCTTTGCCGGACTCGGTGTTCCAGACCCGATCCGAGGCATCGTTGCCGAGGTGGAAGCCGCCCGGAGTCAGCAGTTTTTCGTTAAAGTTCTCGAAGCCCGGAATCACATCGCCGATCAAATTGCGAATGCGCCCGTAATCGCCCACGACCCACTCCCAGTCGATTGGATGCTTGCCCAAGGTCGCGGCGGCAATCCCGGCAATGATCGCCGGCTCGGACTTCAAGTGCGCCGACTTCGGTTTCAACTGACCGAACGACAAGTGCACCATGCTGAAGGTGTCTTCCACGGTCACGCCTTGCGGGCCTTCGGCCTGGATGTCGATGTCGGTGCGGCCGAGGCACGGCAGGATCAACGCGTCGCGCCCGGTGACCAGATGGCTGCGGTTGAGCTTGGTTGAAATGTGCACGGTCAGGTCGAGTTTGCGCATTGCTTCGTGGGTGCGCGGGGTGTCCGGCGTGGCTTGGGCAAAATTGCCGCCCAGACCGATAAACACTTTGGCTTCGCCACGCTCCATCGCACCGATCGCCATCACCGTGTTGTGGCCGTGCATGCGCGGCACTTTGAAGTTGAAGCGTTTTTCCAGGGCGTCCATCAACTCCTTCGGCGCCAGTTCATTGATGCCCATGGTGCGGTCGCCCTGCACGTTACTGTGACCACGCACCGGCGACAGACCGGCGCCCGGACGGCCAACGTTGCCGCGCAGCAGTTGCAGGTTGATGACTTCCTGCAGGGTCGGCACCGAGTGCACATGTTGGGTCAGGCCCATGGCCCAGCACATGATCACGCTCTTGGCGCGGCCATACATGCGCGCGGCCAGTTCGATGTCGTGCAGCGGCACGCCGGATTGCTCGAGGATGTGCTCCCAAGTCGTGGCGTCGACTTCTGCCAGGTAGCTGTCCAGACCCGAAGTGTGCTCCGCGATAAACGCATGGTCGAACACCGGTTCGCCACCGCTAGCCTGGGCTTCACGCTCCCACTGCAGAAGGAATTTGACCATGCCGCGAATCATCGCCATGTCGCCACCCAGCGCCGGGCGGAAGTACGCGGTGTTGGTCGCTTCCCAACCGTTGCTGAGCATCTCGATCGGGTTCTGCGGGTTCTGGAAACGTTCCAGGCCACGCTCTTTCAGCGGGTTGATGCACACCACTTGCGCGCCACGTTTCACCGCTTCACGCAGCGGTTCGAGCATGCGTGGGTGGTTGGTGCCGGGGTTCTGGCCGATGACGAAAATCGCGTCGGCATGATGCAGATCCTCGTAGACCACGGTGCCCTTGCCCACGCCCAGCGTCTCGCCCATGCTCACCGCACTGGCTTCGTGGCACATGTTCGAGCAGTCGGGAAAGTTGTTGGTGCCGTAGGCGCGGACGAACAACTGATAGAGAAACGCCGCTTCGTTGCTGGCCCGGCCCGAGGTATAGAACTCGGCCTCGTGCGGCGATTTCAGACCCTTGAGGTGTTCGGCGATCAGCGCGAACGCATCTTCCCAGGTGGTTTCCACATAGCGGTCGACCCGCGCGTCGTAACGCATCGGGTGGGTCAGACGGCCCTGATATTCCAGCCAGTAGTCGCTCTGCTCGGCCAGGCTCGATACCGTGTACTTGTTGAAGAACGCCGGGTCGACCAAACGCCCGGTGGCCTCCCAGTTCACCGCTTTGGCGCCGTTCTCGCAGAACTTGAGCATGCTCGCACCGGGTGCTTCACCCCAGGCACAGCCCGGGCAGTCGAAGCCGCCGTTCTGATTGGTCTTGAGCATGGCGCGGATGTTTTTCAGGGCGTTTTCACTGCCCAGCCAGCTTTTGGTCAGGCTGATCACAGCCCCCCAACCGGCAGCGGCACCCTTGTAAGGTTTGTAACGGTCGACTTGTGACATGGGACATCTCCATGACGATGCACACAGGCATGAACCTGATCTTGGTTAAACAGCGACGGCCGACTTTGCACAGCAATAAAGTGGTCGTTTCAGTTGCCGGAGCAAGGATATGAACCGTTACAAAACATTGTCTAATCGCTATTTATGACCACATTATCGAAACCCTCTATCACGGCGAAAAACCCTTTATTTACGGGGTGTTGCGAAACTAAAGCGGTAACTTTCCAGAGAAAATAATTGATCATCGACGCGCTCAATCAAGCAGTCATAAACAGTGATTGGACGAGATCTGAAGTTGCCCATAATCTGCGCTAACCGGTTCCGTCCATGCGGACTACCCACTTCTGCGAGGCTGTCATGTCAGAGCGTGTCTTGATCGATGGTTACAACCGCCGCGTCGACTATCTGCGCATGTCGGTCACCGACCGCTGCGACTTCCGCTGCGTGTATTGCATGGCCGAGGACATGCAGTTTCTGCCACGCCAGCAAGTGCTGACGCTGGAGGAGATCTATCAACTGGCGCAGAGCTTCGTGGCGCTGGGCACGCGCAAGATTCGCCTGACCGGCGGCGAGCCGCTGATTCGTCCGGGCGTGGTCAAGCTGTGCGAGCAGATCGCCGCCCTGCCCGGCCTGCGTGAACTGTGCATGACCACCAATGGCTCGCAGCTGGGCAAACTCGCCGCGCCGCTGTTCGACGCCGGGGTCAAGCGACTGAACATCAGCCTCGACAGCCTCGACCCGGATCGTTTCAAGCAAATGACCCGCACCGGTGATCTGGCACAGGTGATCAGCGGCATCGATGCGGCGCGCAAGGCCGGTTTCACCCGAACCAAACTCAACGTGGTGGTGATGCAGGGGCGCAACGATCAGGAGATCAACGATCTGGTGAGCTTTGCCATCGACCGCCAGCTCGACGTCTCCTTCATCGAGGAAATGCCGCTGGGGATCATCAGCGAACACAGCCGCGCCGAGACGTTTTTCTCCAGCGCCCAGGTGCGCGAAAAAATCGCCAAGCGCTACACCCTGATCGACTCCGCCGAGTCGACCCAGGGCCCGTCGCGCTACTGGCGGCTGGCCGAGGCGCCAGACATTCGTCTGGGCTTTATCTCGCCGCACAGCCACAATTTCTGCGGTACTTGCAACCGGGTGCGGCTGACTGTCGAGGGGCGCCTGCTACTGTGTCTGGGTAACGAGCATTCGGTGGATCTGAAAGCCGTGCTGCGCGCTCATCCGGGGCAACCAGAGCGGCTGGAGAAGGCCATCATCGAAGCGATGAAACTCAAGCCGTATCGGCACAATTTCGAAGTGAACGACGACGTTCAGGTCGTGCGCTTCATGAACATGACCGGCGGCTGAGCCGCCCTCACCCTGCGTAACCGGGATCGCCCAGCATGATCATCAGACCCAAGGTCAACCAATTCGCCATCCTCTTCACCCTCAAGGGTTCGATTGCCAAACGCATCGCCCTGCGCACCCTGATGGTCACCCTGCTGGCTTCTGCCATCGTGCTGATTGAAATGCTCCACCCGAGCAACTTCACCAAGGTCAACGCCACGCCGTTCACCTTGCTCGGGCTGTCACTGTCGATCTTCATGAATTTTCGCAACAACGCCTGCTACGACCGCTGGTATGAAGCGCGCAAGGCCTGGGGCGATGTGCTGGTGCACATCCGTTCGGTGATTCGCGAAACCCATGTCATCCGCGAATCGGCGCAGCGCAAGCCGTTGCTGCTCAACCTCTGCGGGTTTGCTCATGCGCTGAATGCGCGATTGCGCCGGGAAAGCGAAGCGGCGGCCAGCAGCAAGTGGATCACCCCGCAACACGATGCGCGGGTGCCGGACTACAGTGGACGGATTCTGCAGCAGGTCGGCCAGCAATGTTCGGATCTGCATCAAAGCGGTGAACTGACTGAGTGGCGCTACATGCTCTTGGCCAATCACCTGACCAGCCTGACCCAGGCGCAAGCGGTGTGCGAGCGAATCAAGAACACCCCGCTGCCCTTCCCCTACACCCTGCTGCTGCACCGCACGATTTACCTGTTCTGCATCCTGCTGCCGTTCGCCATGGCCGAACCGCTGGGCTGGCTGACCCCGCTGTTCACGGCGATTGTCAGCTACACGTTCTTTGGTCTGGATGCGATTGCCGATGAACTGGAAGACCCGTTCGGCCGCGACGAAAACGATTTGGCGACTGACTCGCTGGTGCGCACCATCGAGCGTGACATTCTCAGCGAACTGGGCGAAACCGACCTGCCGCCGATGTTGCTGCCGGTGGACTATGTGCTGAGCTGAGCTCGTTCCCTCTGTAGGAGTGAGCCTGCTCGCGATAGCGGTCGACCAGTCAGTGAAGATATTGACTGTGCCGCCGCCTTCGCGAGCAGGCTCGCTCCTACAGGTTCCAGGTACACCCCGCAGAATGGCTGATCATCCCACATTCGGATGTGTGTCGGGGTCAGAACAGTTCGCTGAAGGGAATGAAACGCAGAGGATCGCCAATGCCGTGGGTGCTGTTTTCCGGCACCTCCACCAGCCCATCGGCCCAGGTCGCTCCGAGCAAAACGCCGGAACTCTGGTTCGGATACAACACCGCGCGCCCCGCCTCCAGCCGCACCCGCAGATACTCTCGACGGCTGCCAGCCTTGTTCCAGGCGAACCCGGCATTCACCGTGAAGCTCAACGGCATGACCTCTTCCACGCCCTGAATGCGCAGCAGATACGGTCGCGCCAGCAGGCCAAAAGTCACCAGCGCCGAGGTCGGATTGCCCGGCAGGCCAATCACCGGCACCGTGCCGAAATGGCCCACGGTCAGCGGTTTGCCAGGCTTGATCGCCAGCTTCCACAGCAGCGGTTTGCCGTCCTCACGCAGCACCTGCCCGAGGCAATCGGCATCGCCGGCAGACACCCCGCCGGTGGTCAGGATCAGGTCAGCCGCCACTTGCAGTTGCTCAAGCTTGAGCCGCGTCTGCGCCGGACGATCCGGCAGGATCCCGGCGTCGATCACCTCGCAGCCCAGTTCCTTCAGCCAGTGGCCGAGCAGCACACGGTTGCTGTTGTAGATGCTGCCGGGACGCAGCGGCAAGCCCGGCTCGACCAGTTCGTCACCGGTGGACAGCAGCGCCACGCGCGGGCGACGCACCACGTGCAGTTGCGCCAGCCCCTGCCCGGCCGCGACCGCCAGTTCGAACGGCCCGAGGCGTTTGCCGGCGCGCAGCAGGATGTCGCCGACGCGGTTTTCCTGACCCTGCGCGCGAATGTTCTGCCCCGCCTTCAACGGCTGCAAAAAACGCACGCGGCCGTCCTCCAGCACTTCGACGTTCTCCTGCATCTCGATGCAGGTAGCGCCGGGCGGCAACGGTGCGCCGGTAAAGATCCGCGCGCAGGTGCCGGGCAATAGCGCGTCCGGTGCCAGACCGGCGTAGACCTTTTGCGACACCTTCAGCGGCTGACGATGCAGATCGGCCAGGTTCAACGCATAACCGTCCATGGCACTGTTCGGCCACGGCGGCAAGTCGAGCGAGGCGACCAGATCACTGGCCAGTACCCGCCCACGTGCCTCGTCGAGCGGCAGAATTTCGCTATCGGCCAGACGTTGCTCATTGGCCATGCCGAGCAATTGGTCGAGGGCGTCCTCGACCGGCATCAACCCTGCCTTGCTCATCCGCGCGGCCCACAGG
Organism: Pseudomonas sp. MWU347; assembly: GCF_017947305.1. Classification (NCBI taxonomy): domain Bacteria; kingdom Pseudomonadati; phylum Pseudomonadota; class Gammaproteobacteria; order Pseudomonadales; family Pseudomonadaceae; genus Pseudomonas; species Pseudomonas sp. MWU347. Next base: position 85,795 of record NZ_JAFGZB010000009.1, on the reverse strand, counting down.
CAGCGACTGATTTGAGGTGCGGCACAAAGTTGCACGGGCGGTGGCGGTTATCCAGTTGCTCGGCGAGGATACCTTCCCACGCTGTGCGACAGGCACCGGTCGAACCCGGCAGGCAGCACACCAGTGTGCCGTTGGACAGCCCGGCCAGCGCGCGGCTTTGCACAGTCGACGTGCCGATATCGAGAATCGAAATGGCGCGGAACAACTCGCCAAACCCGTCGATCTGCTTGTCGAACAGACAGGCCACCGCTTCCGGCGTGCTGTCGCGCCCGGTGAAACCAGTGCCGCCGGTGATCAGCACCACCTGAATGCTGTCGTCGGCAATCCAGTGCGCGACCTGGGCGCGGATCTTGTACAGGTCATCCTTGAGCAGATTGCGCTCGCTCAGGGTATGGCCGGCCTCCAGCAAGCGGCTGACCAGCAATTGGCCGGACGTGTCGCTCGCGTAATCGCGAGTATCGCTGACGGTCAGTACGGCTATGTTCAGGGGGACAAACAGGGCATCCGCTTTCGCACTCATGGGAATCTCCGGCAGTAGTCAATCAGATTGCCGAGCAGCCTAAGTGCCACTTATGAGTACTGTCTAATCACTCTGGCCAACCACATTATCGAGCTGCTCTATCGGCGCCGTTGACCTCGGCCAAAGCGTTTGAAACCATGGGCGATAGAGCTGATCGATAGGCTTTTCAATGCTTCCGATTGGACGCAAACACGGTCAAATGAGATCGTCGCACCTCGCGTTTTCCGTGCGCTGCGCGCATCTGCGTCAATACTCCATTCAATTTCTCAACGAGCAGGTGCCTTCGTGGACATCAAACAACTCAAGTTCCTGATCGCACTGGACGAAACCCGACACTTCGGCCAGGCCGCCGCCCGCTGCCACATCACCCAGCCGACCCTGTCGATGCGCCTGCGCAATCTGGAAGATGAGCTGGATCTGGTGCTGGTCAATCGCGGTCAGCGCTTCGAGGGTTTCACGCAGGCCGGCGAACGGGTGCTGGCCTGGGCGCGCACACTGCTGGCCGCGCATGACGGTCTTTTCGCCGAAGCGGCGGCCTGCCGCGGGCAACTGGTCGGTAGCTTGCGCCTGGGTCTGGTGCCGCTGAGCAACTTCAACCCGGTCAATTACATTCAGAGTTTGTCCGGGACCTATCCGGAGCTGAAATTCAGCCTGTCGTCGGGGAGTTCCGACGAGATCATCGCCGGTTTGGGCAACAACCAATTGGATCTGGGCGTGTGCTACCTCGACCACGTCAACCCGAACTATTTCGATTTTTTCGAGATCGGCGAAACCCGCGTCGGTCTGCTTTACGACAACCGTCACTACCATTTCGAAGGCTCGGAAATGAGCTGGGAAGACGCCGCCGAACTGCCGCTGGGGATGATCACCACCGGCATGCATTACCGCAAATCCATCGACCTGAGCTTCCGCAGTCGCGGGCTCAATCCGCAGCCGATCATGGAAAGTGATTCGACCTATCAATTGCTGCAGGCGATTCACCAGGGCTTCTGCTGCTCGATCATGCCACTGGACAGCGGGCTGGAAGAGCCGATCGAACACCTGTCGTTCATGCAACTGCCGGATGCCAGCGTGCTGGCGCCGCTGGGGCTGGTAATGCGCAAGACCGAGCCGCGTTCGGCGATTGCCGAGAAGTGTTTTGCCGAGGCGCGGAAAATGTTTGGGGGTGAGGTGCCGGTTATTTGAGTGACTATCCAGACATTGCTGTTGGACGCCTGGCCGCCTTCGCGAGCAAGCCCGCTCCCACAGGTTGAATGCATTTCAAATGTGGGAGCGGGCTTGCCCGCCAAGAGGCCCGGACAGCCACACACATTTCGGATATGACAGCGGTGATCGACCCACCCAATCACCAGATCAGAACAAGCGATTGGACTCACTTTTGACTCCCCCGTAGCCTGAACTCACTTCAGCGCTTCGGGACTTTTCAAGATGCAGTGCCAAGTTGCAACAACCGCCGAACCGGGGGATGCCAATGCCCCCGCACCGCAACCGTCACAGGTGGCGTTTCGCGAATACCTGCAAGACGCCCCGCTCTCTCACGCCGCCCTGGCCGCGGAAATTGCTCTGGCGATCACCTTCAATGGCCTGAGTCAGGCGGTGATGATGGTCTCGCCCGGCAACCTCGAAGACTTCATCCGGGGCTTCAGCCTGAGCAACGCGATCATCGACAGCGTCGACGAGATCTACGACATCCGCCTGAACCATTTCGATCAGGCCTGTCAGGCCGAGGTGCAGATATCCAGTCGCGCGTTCTGGGCGCTGAAAGATCATCGTCGGCAAATGGCCGGCACCAGCGGCTGCGGCATCTGTGGCGTCGAGGCGCTGGAGCAGGCGTTGCCGCAACTGCAGATTCTGCAACCCTGCGCCCTGCCGCCGGCCGCGCATTTTGACGGTATCCGCCAACGCATCGAACAGGCTCAGCAACTGGCCCGCAGCAGCGGCGCCCTGCACGCGGCGCTGTACTTCGATGCCAGCGGTGAGGCGCTGTTGTGCCGCGAAGACATTGGCCGGCACAACGCCCTCGACAAGCTGATCGGCGCGATGCAAATCGCTGACGTCGATGTGCGGCAGGGCTTCGTGGTGGTCACCAGCCGTTGCAGCCTGGAGCTGATCCACAAGGCCGTGCGCGCCCGCCTCGGCACCCTCGTCAGCCTGTCCGCCCCCACCGCATTGACCGTGCGCTGGGCGCTCAAGCATCACCTGAATCTGATCCACGTTCCGCACCGTAACGCCCCCCGAATCTACAGCCCGATCCAGGAGCTTTCGCCATGAGCAACACCCTCACCCACCTCGACGATCAGGGCCGCGCCAACATGGTCGACGTCTGCGACAAAGCCGCGACTCGCCGCGAAGCCACGGCGCAGGCCTGGGTGCAGATGCGCCCGGAAACGCTGCAGATGATCCAGGCCAACGGTCACCCCAAGGGCGACGTTTTCGCCGTGGCGCGCATCGCCGGAATCCAGGCGGCCAAACGCACCCACGAACTGATCCCGCTGTGTCATGCGCTGCTGCTCAGCTCGATTAACGTTGAACTCAAGGCCTGCGAACCGGACCGCGTGCAGATCACTAGCACCTGCCGCCTCACCGGCCAGACCGGCGTCGAACTCGAAGCCCTGACCGCCGCCAGCGTCGCCGCATTGACGATCTATGACATGTGCAAAGCGGTGGACCGGGCCATGGTCATCGGCGACATCCGCCTGCTCAGCAAACAGGGCGGCCGCTCCGGACATTTTCAATGGGAGGACGCGCAATGATCCTGATCAACTACTTCGCCAGCTACCGTGACCGCCTCAATCTGGGCGGTGAAAAAATCCCTTTGAGCGACAACCTGACCTGCATCGAAGACGTGCGGCAATTGCTCATGGCCCGCGGCGAGGAATGGCGCGAAGTGCTTGGCGCCGGCAACCTGATGTGTGCGTTGAACCAAGAGCTGTGCCAACCGAGCGCGGCGATCGAAGACTTCGACGAGATCGCGTTTTTCCCACCGGTCACCGGGGGCTGAGCATGACGGTTCGAGTTCAGTACAAAAGCTTCGACGTCGGCCAGTTGACCGCCGACCTGCATGCGCGCAATCCACGGGTTGGCGCGGTGGTGAATTTCATCGGTTATGTGCGTGATCTGAATATTGGCCAGAGCGTGAACGAGCTGTTTCTCGAGCACTATCCGGGCATGACCGAAAAGGCCCTCGAACAGATTGCCGACGAGGCGCGCCAGCGCTGGCCGCTGCTGGGTGTGGAGATTGTGCATCGGGTCGGCGCGCTGGCGGTCAGCGAGCCGATCGTGTTTGTTGGCGTCAGCAGCAAGCACCGGCACATGGCGTTCGAAGCCTGCGCGTTCATCATGGATGTGCTCAAGACCCGCGCGCCGTTCTGGAAGCGTGAGAGCACAGCGCAGGGTTCGCATTGGGTCGAGGCGCGGGAGAGTGACCAGAATGCGGCGCTGCGCTGGAGTCTGGCGCATACCTGAAGATCAAGAGCCCCTCACCCTAGCCCTCTCCCCGAGGGAGAGGGGACTGATTGGGGGATATTGAAGAAATTCACCAAATTGAAAGATTGGTTCTGAATCCATAATCGACTCGATCTCTCAGGTCGATGGATGACGCCAGACACCTCGGTCGGCCCCCTCTCCCTCTGGGAGAGGGCTGGGGTGAGGGTTGAAAGTCTGATTAGATAGCCACTCCGCCAGGATTAAACTCCGGAGTTTCGTTTGAGCACAGCGCCCAACAACCTGCCCCGCCCCGCTCCCGTCACCCTGCGCCAGGCCTGGCGCTTCTGGCTCAAGCTCGGCTGCATCGGTTTCGGTGGCCCGGCCGGGCAGATCGCGATCATGCATCAGGAACTGGTCGAGCGCAGGCGCTGGATCTCCGAGCGGCGCTTTCTGCATGCACTCAACTACTGCATGTTGCTGCCCGGCCCCGAAGCCCAGCAACTGGCGACCTATATTGGCTGGCTGTTGCATCGCACCTGGGGCGGGGTGATCGCCGGGGCGCTGTTCGTGCTGCCGTCGCTGTTCATCCTGATTGCGCTGTCGTGGCTGTACATCGCGTTCGGTGATGTGCCGGTGGTGGCCGGGATCTTCTACGGAATCAAACCGGCGGTGACCGCGATCGTCTTGCACGCCGCGCACCGTATCGGCTCGCGGGCGCTGAAAAACAGTTGGCTGTGGGCGATCGCCGGGGCGTCATTCGTGGCGATTTTTGCCTTCAATCTGCCGTTCCCGCTGATCGTCCTCGGTGCAGCGTTGCTCGGCTATTTTGGCGGGCGACTGGCGCCGCAGCGCTTTAACAATGGCGGGCAGCGCGGCAGTGCCAAATCCTTCGGCCCGGCGCTGATCGATGACGACACACCGACACCTGAGCATGCGCGATTCAGCCTGCCGAAACTGTGGCGTCTGCTGCTGGTTGGCGCAGCGCTGTGGTGTTTACCGATGGGCCTGCTGACCGCGCTGTTCGGCTGGGATGGCACCTTCACGCAAATGGGCTGGTTCTTCACCAAGGCCGCATTGCTGACCTTCGGCGGCGCTTACGCGGTGTTGCCCTACGTCTATCAGGGCGCGGTCGGGCACTATGGCTGGCTGACGCCGACGCAGATGATCGACGGCCTCGCCCTCGGCGAAACCACGCCCGGACCGTTGATCATGGTGGTGGCGTTTGTCGGTTTCATCGGCGGTTACGTGCAACCGGCGTTCGGCGCGGAACATGCGTTCGCCGCGGGCGCACTGGCGGCGACGCTGGTGACCTGGTTCACCTTCCTGCCCTCGTTCCTGTTCATCCTCGCTGGCGGGCCGTTGGTGGAATCAACGCACAACGAACTGAAGTTCACCGCACCGCTGACCGCGATCACTGCAGCGGTGGTCGGGGTGATTCTGAACCTGGCGTGTTTCTTCGCCTATCACGTGTTCTGGCCGAACGGTTTTGCCGGGCACGCGGATCTGTTTTCGATCGGGCTGGCGCTGCTGGCGGCGTTGGCGCTGTTCATTTTCAAACGCGGGGTGATCGAAGTGTTGATCGTTTGCGCCCTTGCCGGGCTGGGCTTGCACCTGCTGCGCTGAAGCCCGGCCTGCGAATCTCCCGTTTACACGCCCGCGAATTCCCCCTTACTATCCGGGCACACCGGTCGGCGGGCCTGCCCCGCCACCGACGTTTTCCGCCAACGGAAACACGCGTTATGAGCACGTCACCACAACAACCAGAAAGGTTGAACGTCTCCGCTGTGTGCGCCCTCTGTCACAGGGGCCGCGCATGAATCGCATCGTCAATCTCCCCATGGCCCTGCGCCGTTCCAAGCTGCGTCACTCCGCACGCCCGCCGGATATCGCCTGCTGACTCTCTCAGTCAACAAAAACGATGGATGCATGACTGTAGTGAGGGGATTTATCCCCGATGGACTGCGCAGCAGTCCTCACAGGTTCTGTGTCACGTCTGACTGATCTCCATTTGATATCCCTGCCGGGACGCCCTACATGCGTCCGGCCCGATCCTGCGCGCCCATGCGGCGCCATCGTGAGTGATTGACCATGAAATTCGCAGCCATCGAAGACGCACGCCTGTTCCTGGAACAGAATCCCGATATCGACATGATCGAGCTGTTCATCCTCGACGCCAACGGCGTACCGCGCGGCAAGTTGTTGCACCGCGAGGAACTGCTGGCGGTCTACGAAAGCGGTCGCCCGCTGCCCAGCACCATTCTCGGCCTGACCGTGCAGGGCGAAGACGTGGAAAACTCCGGGCTGGTGTGGGACGTCGGCGACATCGACTGCCGCGCCTACCCGCTCGAAGGCAGTCTGGTGCGCCTGCCGTGGCGGCAGATTCCGACCGCAGCGGTGCAGGTCAGCATGCACCCGAGCGAGGGAATGCCGGCGAGCATCGCCGACCCGCGTCATCTACTGATCAAGGTGATCGACGGCCTCAAGGCCGAGGGTTTTCACCCGGTGATGGCGTGCGAGCTGGAGTTCTATCTGCTCGACGCCAAACGCGATCACAACGGTCGCCCGCAACCGGCGCTGGACGCCGACGGTGGCCGACCGCGACACACCCAGGTCTACGGTTTGCGTGAACTGGAGCAGATCGAACCGTTCCTCGCCGACCTCTACGGCGCCTGCAAACTGCACGGTATTCCGGCGCGCACGGCGATCTCGGAATACGCCCCGGGCCAGGTGGAAATCACCCTCGAACACGGCGACGCGTTGCTCGCGATGGATCAGGCGGTGCGCTACAAACGCCTGGTCAAAGCGGTGGCGCACAAGCACGGCATGCGGGCGACGTTCATGGCCAAGCCGTTCGATGATCTGGCCGGTACCGGCATGCACATGCACGTCAGCCTCGCCGATGCCGAAGGGCGCAATCTGTTTGCTTCCGAAGACCCGGCCGGTACCCCGCTGCTGCGCACCGCGATTGGCGGCATGCTCGCCTCGCTGCTCGATTCGCTGCTGCTGTTCTGCCCCAACGCCAACTCCTACCGCCGCTTCCAGGCCAACAGCTATGCGCCTTTGGCGCCGACCTGGGGCGTCGACAACCGCACCGTCAGCCTGCGCGTACCGGGCGGCCCGGCCAACACCCGGCACATCGAACACCGCATCTGCGGCGCCGACGCCAACCCGTATCTGGCGGCGGCAGCGATCCTTGCCGGGATCCATCGTGGCATCCGCGAGGATCTGGATCCGGGCGCACCGGTCGAGGGCAACGGCTATGCACAAGCCAAGGAATTACTGCCGACCGATTGGCTGACCTCGCTGCAGGCGCTGGAGAATTCGGTGTGGGCACGGGATGCCCTGGGACAGGAATTTCTCGGGGTGTATCTGGCGGTGAAGCGTGCCGAGTACCGGCAGTTCATGGCCGAGGTGGGTGAACAGGATTGGCGCTGGTATCTGACCGAAGCCTGAAGCCTCACACCATCCCCCCTGTGGGAGCGGGCTTGCTCGCGAAGGCGTCGGCACAGTCAATATTTCAGTGACTGACCCACCGCATTCGCGAGCAAGCCCGCTCCCACAGGGGATTGCACCCTGACTCCCGAATTTTGTGTGGACACCGACATGACCCAACGCTGCAATTCCTACTACACCGCCACCCTCAACCAGGACACCGACTACCCGACCCTGCAGGGCCGGCATCAGGTCGATGTGGTGATCATCGGCGGCGGTTTCACTGGCGTCGCCACCGCCGTCGAACTCGCCGAAAAAGGCCTGAAAGTCGCCATCGTCGAGAGCCACAAGATCGGCTGGGGCGCCACCGGACGCAATGGCGGACAAGTCACCGGCAGCCTCTCCGGCGACGGTGCAATGCGCAAACAGATGCGCCCGAAACTCGGTGATGAAGTCGACGATTTCATCTGGCATCTGCGCTGGCGCGGTCATCAAATCATCCGGCAGCGGGTCGAGAAGTACGGCATCCAGTGCGACCTCAAACACGGCCATCTGCACGCCGCCTACAAGCCAAGTCACATGGACGGTTTGCGCCAGGATTACGAGGAAGCCGTGCGCCGCGGCCTGGGTGATGAAGTCAGTCTGCTCGACCGCAGCCAAGTGCGCGACCTGCTGCAAAGCGACCTCTACCACGGCGCAATCAAGAACACCCGCAATATGCATCTGCACCCGCTCAACCTGTGCATTGGCGAAGCGCGGGCGGCGGAAAGTCTTGGTGCCTTGATCTTCGAGAACAGTGAGGTGCTGGAGATCATTCACGGCAAGACGCCAGGCGTGCGCACCGCCCACGGCCAGATCGACGCCAATCAAGTGATGCTCGCCGGCGACGTCTATCACAAGCTCGAACCGGGCCAGCTCAAGGGCAAGATTTTCCCGGCCATGGGTGGCATCGTCACCACCGCGCCGCTGGGCGATCTGGCGCGGCAGATCAACCCCGAAGACCTGGCGGTGTACGACTGCCGTTTCGTCCTCGACTACTACCGGCTCACGGCCGACGGGCGCCTGCTGTTCGGCGGCGGCGCCAATTACAGTGGCAAGGATTCACGGGACATCGCCGCCGAGCTGCGCCCGTGCATCGAGCAGACCTTCCCGGCGCTCAAAGGGGTGCAGATCGACTACCAGTGGAGCTGCGCGATGGGCATCGTGATCAACCGCATCCCGCAACTGGGCAAGCTCTCGGACAACGTCTGGTATTGCCAGGGTTATTCCGGACACGGCATCGCCACCACCCACATCATGGGCGAAATCATGAGCCGCGCGATCACCGGGCAGATGGAACAGTTCGACACCTTTGCGCAGTGCCAGCATATTCGGGTGCCGATGGGGGATTTGCTGGGCAATCCGCTGCTGGCGGCGGGGATGTGGTATTACCAGATGCTTGAAAAGTTGCGTTGACCGCACCGGCCCCATCGCGAGCAGGCTCACTCCTACAAGGGAAACGCGTTCCAAATGTGAGAGCGAGGCTGCTCGCGAAGAGGCCAGCAGCCTCACTACAAATCTCACTCCGGCAACTGCTCCACCATTGAAATGCATTCCAAATGTGGGAGCGGGCTTGCTCGCGAAGGCGCCAGCAGCCTCACTACAAATCTCAATCAGGCAACTGCCCCCCCATTGAAATGCATTCCAAATGTGGGAGCGGGCTTGCTCGCGAAGGCTCCAGCCGCCTCACTATACAAATCTCAGTCCGGCAACTGCCCCCCCCATTGAAATGCATTCCAAATGTGGGAGCGGGCTTGCTCGCGAAGGCGCCAGCAGCCTCACTACAAATCTCAATCAGGCAACTGCTCCACCACAATCCCCAATCGCCGATAATCCTCGACACTGCCCGACGCCACATGCCGCTCGGTTATCAGCGTATGCAGGCGCGTGCACGACGCCACCACAAACGGCTCCACCGCGCCGAGCTTGTCCGCCGTGGTCACCGCAATCACCCGCGCCGCGCTGTCGAGCAGCGCCTGCTTCACCGGCACTTCATCAAAATGCAGCGAGGTGATGCCCACCTCCGGGTGAATCGCACAGACGCCGGTAAACGCCAGATCCGCCTTGATCCCGGCCAGCATGCGCACCGCCTCGTGCCCACTGGCCGACATCGTGCGGGGGTTCAGTTGCCCACCCGCCAGAATCACTTTCACGCCCTCGTATTCCGACAAGGCAATCGCCGTCATCGGCGCGGCGGTCACCGCAGTGATCTGGATATCCGCGCGCAACGAGCGCGCCACCTGCAACGCGGTCGAACCGGAATCGAACAGCACAATCTGCCCGTCCTCGACCTTTTGCGCCGCCAACTGCGCCAGCCGCACTTTTACCTCATCGGTCTCTTCCAGCCGGGTGAAGTAATCCTTGCCGCTGTCCTTGGGCCTCGGCAACGCCCCGCCATGCACGCGCTGCACCAGTCCGGCGTGGTCCAGTTCGGCCAAGTCGCGGCGGATGGTGTCTTCAGACACAGCGAAGTGCTGGCTCAACTCGGAGGCCATGACCTTGCCGTCGCGTTCGAGGATCAGGAGGATTTTCTGCCGGCGCAGGGATGGCAGTTCGGTGACCGAATGATCGTGCATGGTTTTGCCTGTTTATGCTTGTAGTTGCAGGTTTTGCCGAGACTAGCGAAAGCTTTGGGCAAACACAAACCGGCGGGTATCAATTGTTTCGATCATTGGAATCAACATGCCGAATTTTTTCTTTGCATTCAGCCTGTTCAGAATGGCCTCACTTTAAAAAGGCTCAGGATGAACAGCTGATGAATCTCAATTTTGCGTTTGCGTGCATGATCGTGGTGTCTTTTGCGATTGCGCTGGGCCACGCCTGATCCGTCACACCGACGCCGCCAGATGCTCACGCAACCATTTGTGTGCCGGATCGCGATGCGCGCGCTCGCCCCAGAACATCGCCATTTCGTAGCCCGGCACCGGCAACGGCGCATCGACTACCTGCAACGCCGGGTTGTCGCGAACCAAGCGTGACGGCAGCATCGCCACCAGATCGGTACTCGCCAGCACCGACATCACCATCAGAAAATGCGGCACCGACAGCACCACTTTGCGCGCCAGGCCGACCTCGGCCAGCGCCTTGTCGGTCACCCCGAAAAAGCCCCCGCCCTCGCGCGACACCATCACGTGTTCCAGCGCACAGAACTGTTCGCGAGTCGGCTTACGCTTCAACCCCGGATGCCCGACACGCCCGGCCAACACGTAATGCTCGGTGAACAGCACCCGTTGATGCAGATCCAGCGGCGCCTCTTCGGTGATGTGCAGCGCCAGGTCAAACACGCCCTGCTCCGCTTGCCTGGCCAACTGCGCCGGCATCAGATCGAGCACTGCCAACCGCGTGCCCGGAGCCTGAAGGCGCAAACCGCTGAGCGCTGGCAGCACCACTGTCGATTCGCCGTAATCCGTCGCCGCGACTTTCCAGACATGCCTGGCCTGCGCCGGATCGAACGCGCTGGCCGGCGCCACCGCGCGCTCCAGTGCTTCCAGCGCCTCGCGCAACGGCTCGCGCAATTCATCGGCCCGCGCCGTCGGCCGCATGCCCCGTGGCCCGGGCAGCAACAGCGGATCGCCGAAGATTTCGCGCAGCTTGGCCAGATGCACGCTCACCGACGGCTGCGACAGACTCAACCGCTCTGCGGCGCGGGTTACATTGTGTTCTGCCAACAACACGTCTAGGGTCAACAGCAAGTTGATATCCAGACGTCGTAAATTATTCATGGCTATACCTGACATATCAGACATTCATTTCCAATATACCGATCAAGGATTGATCCTGCCTGCATTCAACCAAGGAGTTGCCACATGAATGTGCTACTGGTCTACGCCCACCCCGAACCTACTTCGCTCAACGGCTCGCTCAGGGACTTCACCGTCCGGCGTCTGCAAGCCGCCGGCCACACCGTGCAGGTCTCCGACCTGTATGCGATGAACTGGAAGACCACGATCGACGCCGATGACGCCCCTGGTCGCGATGAAAGCCGACCATTCCACGCTTCGATCGATTCGAAACTGGCTTACCAACAGGGCCGGCAGTCCGCCGACATCGCCCGCGAGCAGGAAAAACTGTTGTGGGCCGACGCGCTGATCCTGCAATTCCCGCTGTGGTGGTTCACCATGCCGGCGATCCTCAAAGGCTGGGTCGAGCGCGTGTATGCCTACGGATTTGCCTACGGTGTCGGCGAACACTCCGATGCGCGCTGGGGCGAGCGCTACGGCGAAGGCAAGATGAAAGGCAAACGCGCGATGCTGCTGGTCACCACCGGAGGCTGGGATTCTCACTACAGCCCGCGCGGGATCAACGGGCCGATTGATGATTTGCTGTTTCCGATTCAGCACGGCGTGCTGTTCTACCCCGGTTTCGACGTGGTGCCGCCCTTCCTGGTGTACCGCGCCAGCCGCATGGATCAAGCGCGGTTTGCCGAGACCTGCGAGGCACTGGGCACGCGTCTGGATGAATTGTGGAGCACGCGGCCGATAGCGTATCGGCAGCAGAATGCCGGGGATTACGAGATTCCGGCGTTGACGCTCAAGGATGATATTGCTCCGGGTGAGGAAGGCTTCGCCGCCCACACTCGGTAAAGATCACTGAACCTTTGTGGCGAGGGAGCTTGCTCCCGCTCGGCGACGCAGTCGTCGCAAAACCTGCGATTTCGGTACACCTGAAACACCGCGGCATCGGGGTTTGGGGCCGCTGCGCAACCCAGCGGGAGCAAGCTCCCTCGCCACAGGGGGATGTGCTTCAGACTTCCTCCCGCGCCCGCCGCACCTGCACCAACAACGCCGGCGCAAAGTGCAGCAAGACCATCCGCGCCAGGTGGTGAGTCAGGATGAACACCACATTCAGACCACCGGCGAAGGCGACAATCGCAATCGTCTCGATCGCCCCCGGCATGTACGCCAGCCACAGCGACAGCGGATCACTGCCCAGCCAGCGCGCCGCCACTTCGGCAAACGCCGCCGCGACCACGATCATCAAGCCGACCGACACCAGCGCCGTCCGCCCGTGCCGCCCCAATTCCGCAAGACCGAGTCCCTGAAAGCGCGAGCCGATCCGCACGCCAAGAATCAGCGCCGCCAGATTCAGGCTCCAGTCCGGCATGTGAAAGCCGTGCAGCCATCCCGATTTCACAAACACCGCCGTCAGCAGAATCGCCGTCAACATGAACGGCGCCGGCACGCCGATCACCAACAGCAGTCGCCCGATGACGATGCTCAAGCCGATCAGCGCCAGCACGGTCAACGCCATACCCGTGCTCAACGGAGCGCTTTCAACCACCGCCACCGATGCCTGCCCGGGAATCAAAAAGCTCACCAGCACCGTGATCAACAGCAAGCGCATCAGGTGCACGATGATGACTTTGCTCGAAGCCTTTTCCGACTCCAGCAAATCGAACACCGCCGCCAATGCACCGGGGTACACCGCCAACAGCGCATCGGTACGGTTCCAGCCAGCGCCGCGGGTCAGCCACCATCCGGCGAGGGCGATCTGTACCGTCAGGCATAGAAGCAGAACGCCGAGGCTTGGCAACATCGCCGAAGCCGTCGCACTGTCCCACGCTTCGAACATCAGCCCGGTGGCGATGCCCAGCGTGACCTGGATGTAGCCCAGGCCATACGGGGTTGCGGGGGCAAAACCGCTGCGCGTGGTGACCAATGCGGTGACGAGGATCGCCCCCAGCAAGAGGCCATGAGGAACACCGCTGACCTGCAATGCAGCGCCAATGGCGGCAGCGATCAACAAACACAGAATCGATTTCATATTCTTCGCCTTCCTGGCTATTTCCCTGAGGTATTCCACTCCCCTGTAGGAGCTGCCGAAGGCTGCGATCTTTTGACTTTGATTTTTAGAAGCAAGATCAAAAGATCGCAGCCTTCGGCAGCTCCTACAGGGGGGATTCGTTTTTACGTGCGCAACCGCCCGATCGCCCGCCGATACTTTTCGACCCGTTCCAGATCCTCCCAACTTGGCGAGGCAATGCGCGACAGGTCGCTGTTCTCCTCCAGATCCGCCAGTTTCACCACCCGGCCAATCGGGTTCTGCGCCGCGCGCTCGACGAAATCCTCGTAGGATTCGCCCGGCACTTTGGTCACCGACTCAATCGCCGTCAGCACCTCTTCGCTGAAGCCTTCCTTACGCAAATCATTGAGGCTGATACCGCAATCCTCGACCACATCGTGCAGCACGGCGACGATGCTTTCTTCCAGCGTGCTCATGCGCAACATGACTTTCAGCGGATGCAGAATGTACGGCGCACCGCCCTTGTCGACCTGCCCGGCATGGGCGGTGGCGGCGATGGCGATAGCGCGTTCGAGGGTCTGGGTCATGGGAGTCTCTGTGGGTTAAACGCCGTATCGGCCGCCGACGTGGATGTTGCGTTTGAGCCAGTTGCGGATCGCTTCAAGCCGTCCGGTTGGCTTCGCAGGCCCGGAATGACGTTGAAGAATCAGCGAGACCACGGTGGACTGATCGGCATTTGGATGGGCATCGATCAACTCGGCAACCCACGCGCAGTCAGCCTTCCTCAGGTGTTCACGCCACTCGCCCGGCCAAGCATCCAGCTCATCCAGCGCCAACCACCGCGCACCGCCATGCTCCATATGCCCGCCAGACATCGACTGCTCGAAACAGAAAGGCGAGTCTGGCTTTGCAGGGTCAATGTGAAACAGATAGATGTCGTGAAAGGGATGCTGCGAGGGGAGCGCGTTATTGCGGCTGCCGATTTCGATCATGGGCAATGTTCCAATCCTTGGGCGCTTAATGTTTCCGATTGTTTCGCAGTGTACGCCACACGAGCAAATCAAAAACCCGATGGAACCTCCCTCCTCCACGCCATCTCGAAACTATAAAGCGCCAAAAGCTTCGATCAGACCCGGCGCTCCTGAAGAGGAAACCCCGATGAACATTCGCTTCCTGCTTCTAATCGCCACGTTCGCCGTCATCCCCACCTGCGTCATGGCCGAAGGCTGCGACGTTCAGACCCAATCCTCCAGCGCTTCGGTGCCAGCGGTGGAAACCCACAGCTGCTACGAATACGAAGGCATGCCCGTCAGCTCCATCGACTGGTCGTGCAGCAATGAAAGCAAAGACATGCTCAACAGTAAGAAAACCAAGGTCGACCACTGTGCCGACCACTATCAGGCCACCTGTATCGCCACGATCACCCAGGAATCCCTGGCCAACCCGCACTCCACCAGCAAAGACAAAAACGCCAAGGCGCTGAACATCCCCGATAACGCCCAAGTGACCACGTATTACTACGACGTGGATCATCTGGCCCAGGCGCGAATTGATTGTGAGAATGGTGGGGGCCAATGGAAGGCAAAGTAAGCGTTTGATATCTGTGTTTGCGACAGGCAAAGAAAAGCCCGGCTCTAAAGACCGGGCTTTTTAGTACGCAATATCCGTTAACCACCGCCGTTACCCCCACTGCTGCTACCCGACGGTTGACCCGCAGGGCTGGGCTTGGAGGCAGAAGGCACCGGCCCATTGTCGGTCTTGCCACCCCCACCACTCTTGGGCAGGGAATTGGCATCCGGTTCGGCATGGGTGGCAGGGGACGCCGGGTCGCGCGTCTGGCTGTTGCCGTCGTTGGCCGTCGGGGTCGGCGTCTCGCCGGCGGCAATCGCGTACAGCGAACTGCCAGACAGCAACGCCGCGAGGGTAAACACCGCGATTTTATGGTTCAGCATGGTGGCTCTTCCTCTGCGTGGGGAGTTACAGCATTGGAAGAAGGTGTGTGGTGAAGGTGCGGTGTGTCGGACGAATGGTTATCGCCCAGTCATTTCGCGCAGTTTCGATATCTGAAAACTTCGTAGGAAAACACTTCATGTGGCGAGGGAGCTTGCTCCCGCTGGGCTGCGAAGCGGCCCCAAAACCGAATAGTCCGTTTTGCTAGCGGTACCGTCGAGTCAGCGAACGTGAAGCTTTATAACTGATTAAAAGGTGAGTTATTAATTTTTCATTCAAAAACCTGTCAGCAATGACAGGTTAGAAAAAACGGCTATTGCGATAACCTATGTTTTCGGCAAGATCAATATTTATCGTTCAGGAGATTATCCATGAGTGCGTTATATGCCTACTACAATAAGTCCGACGAGTTTTCTGCCAATCGCATAATAAAAGTTGGACTCATGAAAGGGGCTGAGGCTATGTATTTTAAAGGTGAGAGCGTTTCATGCATGGAGGAAATAAAAGAGGGTTGGTATTACGATGAAAAAAGCCGAAAGTTCATGACTGAGCAAGAATTTGATAACAGTCGCGAAAAATACAGAATTTCACCTGCTCCCTCGGCAGCCCCGACAATAACGTCAGCAAAAGACAGCCTAGGATCAGGGCCTACCAGATCGTATTAAGACTTCGCTAGAGTTTGGACGAGAAAAAACAATGCTTTCGAGGCTATTGGCTCATACAAAAAATCACTTTATACGCCTCCAAAAATGCACCACTGGCTCTCTGGAGTTCAGCGGTGCACTTTCAGCAAAAATGCTCAAGCACTATGAATTGAATTAAATTTCAAAGTAAAACAAATCAAAAATTCGCCGGCGTATTAGCACTAATAATCTCCGCCTCATCCGCCCCGATATTCCGGAACTTGTGCGGCAGCGTCGTCGGAAAATAATACCCATCCCCCGCACTCAACACGCTCACCTGCCCATCCACGGTCAACTCCACCGTGCCACGGGTCACCAACCCACACTCCTCACCTTCCGCATGCACGATCGGCTCTTCCCCGGAGCTCGCGCCCGGAGCGTACTGCTCGCGCAGCAGGCGCATCTGGCGGCTTGGGACGGAGGCGCCGATGAGCAGCAGGCGCAGGCCGTGGCGACCCAGATCGGGTTGTTCGTTGGCGCGGAAGACGTATTGGTGTTCACGCGGGGGCTGGTCGAAGGTGAAGAAGTCGGCCAGGGACATCGGGATGCCTTCGAGCAGCTTTTTCAGCGAGCTGACGGAGGGGCTGACGCGATTCTGTTCGATCAGGGAGATGGTGGCATTGGTCACGCCGCTACGCCGGGCCAGCTCGCGCTGGGAGAGTTTGTAGCTTTCGCGTACTAGTTTGAGTCGAGAACCCGTATCCATGACAGCCTTATGTGAGTAGTACTTAAGGGCAATGGGGGTGGGTGGCGGGTGCCGCGCAAGGCGCGGATCACGTTGCTCCCGTGTCCCGGAACCGTGAAAGGCGGCTATTAAATCACGTTTGCCGGTGTTGCTCAGCAGGTTCGATGGACGGTGCGGTAAAAGTCCTTCTGGCCTTGGTAATACCGCCACTGTGGGAGCGGGCTTGCTCGCGAAAGCGCTGTGTCAGACAACATGTGCGTTGGCTGAACAGGCCCCTTCGCGAGCAAGCCCGCTCCCACAGTTGGATCTGTTTTGTGTCATTTAGCTTGGTAGCGGTTGTCAGGCCGCCATCGGCGGTATTGCTACAGCATTAAAAAAACCGGCGGGGTCTTGGGGACCGCCGCCGGGGAGGTAACTAGATGCCGAAGCGGTCGCGCAGCGAGTAGTAGACGGCGCCGAGGGCGGTCAACGGGGCGGAGAAGGTGCGGCCGCCGATCATTGGCATGTGCGGGAGTGAGGCGAAGGCGTCGAAGCGTTCGGCGTCGCCACGGATCATTTCCGAAATCAGTTTGCCGGCCAGGTGCGAGCAAGTGACGCCGTGGCCGCTGTAGCCTTGCATGTAGTAGGCGTTTTTCTCGATGCGGCCGAATTGCGGCATGCGTGACATGGTCAGCAGGAAGTTGCCGGTCCAGCGGTAGTCGATTTTCACGTCCTTGAGCTGCGGGAAGGTCTTGAGGATCTTCGGGCGGATCAGTTGTTCGATGTCGTCCGGTTCCCGCGCGCCGTAGACAACACCGCCGCCGTACAGCAGACGGTTGTCGGCCGTGAGACGGTAGTAATCCAGCAGGTAGTTGCAGTCTTCGACGCAATAGTTGTTGGTGATCAGGCTGCGCGCCTGCTTCTCGGTCAGCGGTTCGGTGACGACGATCTGCGAGCCGCACGGCATGCTTTTCGCGGTCACGCGGTTGTCCAGACCTTGCGGCAGATAGGCGTTGCCGGCGATCAGCAGGTACTTGGCGCGCACCTGGCCTTTGGCAGTACGCACGACGTTCGGCTCGCCGTACTTGATCTCCACGGCTGCCGACTGCTCGTAGATTTTGCCGCCCAGACGCACGATGGCCGCGGCTTCACCGAGGGCCAGGTTCAGCGGATGCACGTGGCCGCCCTGCAGATCCAGCAGGCCGCCAACGTAGGCGTCAGAGCCGATTTCGCGACGGATGTCGGCAGCGTCGAGCATCTTCAGGTTCTTGTTGCCGTAACGTTCCCAGCTGCGCTTCTGCTCGGCCAGGCCGTTGAGTTGTTTCTTGTTCATCGCCGCGAAGATCCCGCCCGGGCGGTAGTCGCATTTGATGTCGTATTCCTTGATCCGCGAACGGATGATATCGGCGCCTTCGAAGATCATGCTGCCGAGGATTTCCGCCGTCTTGTCGCCGTAGCGTTCTTCGATCACATCGACGTCGCGGCTGTAGGAGTTGACCAGTTGCCCGCCGTTGCGACCGCTGGCGCCGTATCCGACTTTCGCCGCTTCCAGCACCGTGACTTTATAACCGGCCTCGCTCAGAAACAGCGCCGAGGACAGGCCGGTGTAGCCGGCGCCGATGATGCAGACATCGCACTCGACCGACTCTTCAAGAATCGGGAAGTCGATGACTTCGTTGCGGGTGGCGGCGTAGTAGCTGTTGACGTGTTGTTGCTTCATTTTATTGTTCTCCGAGGGTCGCCCTTAGGAGCGACCACCGTTGTAAAAGAGTTAGAGCTTGATCCAGGTCGCTTTCAGCTCGGTGTACTTGTCGAACGCGTGCAGCGATTTGTCGCGACCGTTGCCCGACTGTTTGAAGCCACCGAACGGCGCGGTCATGTCGCCGCCGTCGTACTGATTGACCCAGACGCTGCCGGCGCGCAGGCCACGGGCGAAGGTGTGCGCCTTGCTCAGGTTGCTGGTCCAGACGCCGGCGGCGAGACCGAAGATGCTGTCGTTGGCGATCTGCAGCGCTTCTTCAACGGTGTCGAAGGTGATCAGTGACAGCACCGGGCCGAAGATTTCTTCGCGGGCGATGGTCATGGCGTTGGTCACGCCGTCGAAGATCGCCGGTTGCACGTAGAGGCCACCGGTTTCTTCGAGGGCGCGCTGGCCGCCGGCGATCAACTCGGCGCCCTGCTCGCGACCGATGCTGATGTAGCGCAGCACGTTGTCCAGTTGACGCTGATCAACCACCGCGCCGACGGTGGTCGCAGGATCCAGTGCGTGCCCCGGTTTCCACGCTTGCAGCGCTTCCACCAGCAGCGGGATGAATTGCTCGCGGATCGAACGCTCGACCAACAGGCGCGAACCGGCAGTGCACACTTCGCCCTGGTTGAAGGCGATCGCACCGGCCGCAGCCTGGGCGGCCGCGCGCAAGTCCGGAGCGTCGGCAAACACCACGTTCGGGCTCTTGCCACCGGCTTCGAGCCAGACGCGTTTCATGTTGCTCTGGCCGGCATAAATCATCAGTTGTTTGGCAATCGCCGTGGAGCCGGTGAAGGCCAGCACGTCGACGTCCATGTGCAGCGCCAGCGCCTTGCCGACGGTGTGGCCGAAGCCCGGCAACACGTTAAACACGCCTTTCGGGATGCCCGCGTCCAGTGCCAGTTGCGCGATGCGGATCGCGGTCAGTGGCGACTTTTCCGAAGGCTTGAGAATGAACGAGTTGCCCGCGGCCAGGGCCGGGGCGAATTTCCAGCTGGCCATGATCAGCGGGAAGTTCCACGGCACGATCGCGGCGACTACGCCGGATGGCTCGCGGGTCACCAGACCGAGTTGATCGTGCGGCGTGGCGGCAACTTCATCGTAGATCTTGTCGATGGCCTCGGCGCTCCAGCGGATCGCATTGGCGGTCGCCGGGATGTCGATGCTCATCGAGTCGCTGATCGGTTTACCCATGTCGAGGGTTTCCAGCAGCGCCAGTTCTTCCTGGTGTTGCAGGATCAGATCGGCGAAGCGGATCAGGATGCGTTTGCGCTCGGCCGGGGCTTTGTTGGCCCACACGCCGGAGTTGAACGATTGGCGCGCGACTTCGACGGCGAGGTTGGCGTCGGCTTCATCGGTGCTGGCCACGGAGGCGAGAAAACGGCCGTCGACGGGGCTCAGGCATTCAAAGGTGGCGCCGCTGATCGCCGGGCGATATTCACCGTTGATGAACGCGCGGGATTCGATGCTCAGGGACTGGAAGCGTTGTTCCCAGTCGTTGCGTGTGGTTGTCATTGTTGTGGCTCGACAAGGGGGAATTGGGGGTGTCGTGTCTGGCTTGAGATAGCTGCCCTCTCCTTAGCCCTCTCCCTGAGGTAGAGGGGACCGACCGAGTTGTCTCGGGAGTTGCGCCGACCTGAATGACCGAGTCGATTATGGATTCGGTAAAGCAGGTTCAGGTCGCAGGATTTCCCAAGCATCCCCGGGTCAGTCCCCTCTCCCTCCGGGAGAGGGTTAGGGTGAGGAGCTCTTGGCTTTTGAGGGCCGAAACCATCACACCGTATGCAGATACCAGTTGTACTCAAGGTCGGAAATCGAGTTCTCGAACTCGGCCAGCTCGCTTTCCTTGCACGCGACGAACACGTCGATGTACATCGGGTCGATGTACTTGGCCATGACTTCGCTGTCGTCCAGCTCGCGCAGTGCGTCGCGCAGGTTGTTCGGCAGGCTCTGTTCGTTCTGCTCGTAGCTGTTGCCTTCAACCGGCGCGCCCGGCTCGATCTGGTTGGTCAGGCCGTGGTGAATACCGGCCAGTACCGAAGCCATCAGCAGGTACGGGTTGGCGTCGGCACCGGCCACGCGATGCTCGATGCGCACGGCGTCGGCCGAACCGGTTGGCACACGGACTGCAACAGTGCGGTTGTCGATGCCCCAGCTCGGCGAGTTCGGCACGTAGAACTGCGCGCCGAAGCGGCGGTACGAGTTGACGTTCGGGCACAGGAACGCCATTTGCGCAGGCAGGGTCTCCAGCACACCGCCGATCGCGTGTCGCAGCGCGGCGTTCTGCTCGGGATCCTCGCTGGCGAAGATGTTGTTGCCTTCTTTGTCCAGGATCGAAATGTGCACGTGCAGACCGTTGCCCGCCTGGCCCGGATACGGCTTGGCCATGAAGGTGGTGTCCATCTCGTGGTCGTAGGCGATGTTCTTCACCAGACGCTTGAGCAGCACCGCGTAGTCGCAGGCCTTGATCGGGTCGGAGACGTGATGCAGGTTGACTTCGAATTGCGCCGGGGCGCTTTCCTTGACGATGGCGTCAGCCGGAATGCCCTGCTCTTTCGCGCCTTCCAGAATGTCCTGGAGGCAGTCGACGTATTCGTCGAGGTCGTCGATCAGATACACCTGAGTCGACACCGGGCGCTTGCCGGAGACCGGCGAACGTGGCGACTGCGGACGGCCGTTCACGTTGTCCTGGTCGATCAGGTAGAACTCCAGTTCGAACGCGGCGCAGATGGTCAGGCCCAGTTCATCGAACTTGCGCACCACGTTGGCCAGCACTTCACGCGGATCGGCGAAGAACGGCTCGCCCTCGATCTCGTGCATGGTCATCAGCAACTGTGCGGTTGGGCGCTTCTGCCACGGCTCGATGCTCAGGGTGCCCGGGATCGGGTAGCAGATGCGGTCGGCGTCGCCGATGTCCAGGCCCAGGCCGGTGCTTTCCACCGTGGAGCCATTGATGTCGAGGGCGAAGAGCGAGGCCGGCAGGTTGATGCCTTTCTCGTAAACCTTGTGAAGACTGGTGCGCTCGATGCGCTTGCCGCGCACCACACCGTTCATGTCTGCAATCAGAAGGTCGACGTACAAAACCTCAGGATGTTTCTTAAGGAATGCGTTTGCTTCGTTGAGTTGAACGGCACGCAGAGGGACCGACATGATGCACCTATTTAGCTGTTAATTATTATGTTCACCGCTGTTTCGCCGAGCCAGTCAATCCGAAAGGCAAAGTGAAGTCAATAGCGAACACCTGGCCGTTCAGCGTTTATTTTTCGGGCTTTTTTTAACACTCACGTGCCAATGCAGGCGCCGCAAGGCCTGGAATCATGAAGATTGGATGAACGGCGTTTAGAATTTTTTACATGGCAGTTGTTAATTAAAATCAACGAGGCTAAGCTCCGGAAAAGCTCGTTCAAGTGTCAAACTTCGAGGTGAATAAAAATGGCATTCAAGCCATTGATCGGCGTTACTGCGTGCGTCAAACAGATTGGCCTGCACCCCTATCACATCAGCGGCGACAAGTACGTACGTGCTGTCAGCGTTGGCGCTCAGGGTCTTCCAGTGGTCATTCCTTCCCTTGGCAAACTGACTGAAATCGAAGACCTGCTCGGTCAGCTCGACGGTCTGTTGCTGACCGGCTCACCCTCGAACGTGGAGCCCTTCCACTATCAAGGCCCGGCCAGCGAACCCGGTACGGATCACGATCCGGCGCGGGACGCCACTACCCTTCCTTTATTGCGTGCAGCCATTGCGGCGGGCGTTCCGGTACTCGGCATTTGCCGTGGCTTCCAGGAAATGAACGTGGCGTTCGGCGGCAGCCTGCACCAGAAAGTGCATGAGCTGCCGGGCATGCTCGATCACCGTGAAGCAGACAGCCCGGACGTGGCCGTGCAGTACGCACCGGCGCATGCCGTGAGCGTGCTGGCGGGCGGTGTGTTCGAAGCGCTGGCGTTGCCGGGCGAGTTCCAGGTCAACTCGATTCACAGCCAGGGCATCGACCGCCTCGCGCCCGGCCTGCGTGCCGAAGCGGTGGCGCCGGATGGCCTGATCGAGGCGATCTCGGTCGAGCACAGCCCGACCTTCGCCCTCGGCGTGCAATGGCACCCGGAATGGCAGGTGCTGGACAACCCGAACTACCTGAAGATTTTCCAGGCATTCGGCGCGGCCTGCCGGCAACGGGCAGCGCGACGCAACCAGCGCTGACTCAACCCAGGATTTCAAAACTGTTTACTGCCCCCACGGGGTCGGCGGTTGCGCGTGTGCGCATCCGTCATCCGTGAAAACAACAAACCGTAATAACAACAAGTACGACCCAGGCAGCCAGGAAGGCGGCGCCGAACAAGCCCTCGGCAGCGCAAGGTCAGTTAAGCATGCGCAATTCCCCCTGTAGGAGTGAGCCTGCTCGCGATAGCAATAGACCAGTCAACAGAGATGTCGACTGACATGGCCTCATCGCGAGCAGGCTCACTCCTACAGGGGATATGTAATGACTGAAATTGCGCTTACAGGCTTGCAATCCACTTAAGCCCGGCCACGTTGGCCGAGCGAACGAAACCTGTTGGGAGTTTCACATGGCAAACGCCTCCAGCACTTACCGGAAGGCACTTGAAGGCCACCAGCAACCGAAAAAGGTTCTGGTGAAAGTCGATCGTGTCACCAAGAAGTTCGACGAAACCACGGCCGTGGATGATGTGTCCCTGGAGATCCATCAGGGCGAAATTTTCGCCCTGCTCGGCGGCTCCGGTTCGGGCAAATCGACCCTGCTGCGCATGCTCGCCGGTTTCGAGCGGCCAACTGAAGGGCGGATTCTGCTCGACGGTGTGGACATCACCGACATGCCGCCGTACGAGCGGCCGATCAACATGATGTTCCAGTCCTACGCGCTGTTCCCGCACATGACTGTGGCGCAGAACATCGCCTTCGGCCTCAAGCAGGACCGTTTGCCGGCCAGCGAAATCGACGCCCGCGTCGAAGAGATGCTGCGCCTGGTGCACATGACCCAATACGCCAAACGCAAACCCCATCAGTTGTCCGGCGGTCAGCGCCAGCGCGTCGCCCTTGCCCGCTCCCTGGCGAAACGTCCAAAGCTGTTGCTGCTCGACGAGCCGATGGGCGCGCTGGATAAAAAGCTGCGCTCGCAGATGCAACTGGAACTGGTCGAGATCATCGAGCGCGTCGGCGTGACCTGCGTGATGGTGACCCACGACCAGGAAGAGGCCATGACCATGGCCGAGCGCATCGCGATCATGCATCTGGGCTGGATCGCCCAGATCGGCAGCCCGGTGGACATCTATGAAGCACCGGTCAGCCGCATGGTCTGCGAATTCATCGGCAACGTGAACGCCTTCGACGGCACCGTGGTGGAAGACCTTGAAGGTCACGCGATCATCCACAGCCCGGATCTGCAGCAGAAGATCTACGTCGGCCACGGCGTCAGCACTTCGGTGCAAGACAAGTCGATCACCTACGCGATCCGCCCGGAAAAAATGCTCGTCAGCACGCTCAAGCCAGAGACCCGCTACAACTGGTCCGAAGGCAAGGTGCATGACATCGCCTACCTCGGCGGCCACTCGGTGTTCTACGTCGAACTGCCCGGCGGCAAGATCGTCCAGTCGTTCATGGCCAACGCCGAACGCCGTGGCGCGCGTCCGACCTGGGACGACAAGGTCTACGTGTGGTGGGAAGACGACAGCGGCGTGGTACTGCGCTCATGAGAACCTTCAATCAGCAATTCCTGCGCCTGGTGCCCAGCGGGCGAAAGTTCGTCATCGGCATCCCGTTCATCTGGCTGTTCCTGTTCTTCATGCTGCCGTTCTTCCTGGTGATGAAGATCAGCTTCTCGGAGGCTGCGCTGTCGATCCCGCCGTACTCGGAGATCTACACCTACGCCGAACAGAAATTCCAGCTGATGCTCAACATCGGCAACTACACCATGCTCGGCGAAGACGAGCTGTACCTGTCGGCCTACCTCGGTTCGCTGAAGGTCGCGGCGCTGAGCACGCTGATGTGCCTGGTGATCGGTTTCCCGATGGCCTACGCAATCACCAAGGCGAGCAAGGAAGCGCAAAACGTCCTGCTGCTGTTGATCATGATGCCGACCTGGACCGCGATCCTGATCCGCGTGTATGCGTGGATGGGCATCCTCAGCAACAACGGTCTGCTCAATGCGTTTCTGATGTGGACCGGGCTCACCGACCACCCGATCGAGATCCTCAACACCAACACCGCGGTGTATATCGGCGTGGTCTACGCCTATCTGCCATTCATGGTGCTGCCGCTGTACGCCAACCTGGTGAAGCACGACGGCAGCCTGCTGGAAGCCGCGTCGGATCTGGGGTCGAGCAACTTCAACAACTTCTGGAAAATCACCGTACCGCTGGCCAAGAACGGCATCATCGCCGGTTGCATGCTGGTGTTCATTCCAGTGGTCGGCGAGTTCGTGATTCCGGAACTGCTGGGTGGCCCGGAGACGCTGATGATCGGTCGCGTGCTGTGGCAAGAGTTCTTCAATAACCGCGACTGGCCGGTGGCGTCTGCGCTGGCGGTGGTGATGCTGTTGATCCTGATTGTGCCGATTCTGCTGTTCAACCGCAGCCAGGCCAAAGAGATGGAGGCACGGGGATGAAACGCTTCGGTTTTTCCAAGTTCATGTTGATCTTCGGCTTGATGTTCATCTATCTGCCGATGCTGATTCTGGTGATCTACTCGTTCAACGCCTCAAAACTGGTGACGGTGTGGGGCGGCTGGTCGGTGAAGTGGTACGTCGGCCTGCTCGACAACACGCAACTGATGGGCTCGGTGGTGCGCTCGCTGGAAATCGCCTGCTACACCGCGATTGCCGCCGTCGCACTGGGCACCCTCGCCGCCTTCGTCCTGACGCGAGTGACGCGCTTCAAGGGTCGCACGCTGTTTGGCGGTCTGGTGACGGCGCCGTTGGTGATGCCTGAGGTGATCACCGGTCTGTCGCTGCTGCTGCTGTTCGTGGCGATGGCGCAGTTGATCGGCTGGCCGCAGGAACGTGGCATCGTCACGATCTGGATCGCCCACACCACGTTTTGTGCCGCCTATGTGGCGGTGGTAGTCTCCGCCCGCTTGCGTGAGCTGGATCTGTCGATCGAAGAAGCTGCGATGGATCTGGGGGCCAAGCCGTTCAAGGTGTTTTTCCTGATCACCATTCCAATGATCGCGCCGTCGCTGGCAGCGGGCGGAATGATGTCGTTCGCCCTGTCGCTGGATGACCTGGTGCTGGCGAGCTTCGTCTCCGGCCCGGGTTCGACCACGCTGCCGATGGAAGTGTTCTCGGCGGTGCGTCTGGGCGTGAAGCCTGAGATCAACGCCGTGGCCAGCCTGATTCTGCTCGCGGTGTCGCTGGTGACCTTCCTCGTCTGGTACTTCGGCCGCAAGGCAGAAGCCAACCGCAAGAAGGCGATTCAGGAAGCGATGGATCAGACGGCGAATGAGGCGTGGCAGCCTCAGCGCGCAGCCACCGCCTAAGCAACACCGATGAACACTGTGGCGAGGGGATTCATCCCCGATGGGTCGCGAAGCGGCCCCAAGCCAAGCACTTGCGGTGTAACAGGAACACCGCATGCAATGGTTTGGCGACTGCTTCGCAGCCGATCGGGGATAAATCCCCTCACCACAGCAAGCTCCCTCGCCACAGGTTTTACGTACACCCGGTTTGTGTTTTTGAATAAAAAGAATGGAGTTTCACCGATGAAAATGTTTGGCAGGACTCTGCTGACACTGTCCTTAATGGGCGCAATCGCCACGGGCGTCCAGGCCAACGACAAGGTGCTGCGTGTTTACAACTGGTCCGATTACATCGCGCCGGACACCGTCAAGAAGTTCGAAGACGAGACCGGCATCCAGGTGACCTACGACGTGTTCGACAGCAACGAGACCCTCGAGGCGCGTTTGCTGGCGGGCAAATCCGGTTACGACATTGTCGTGCCGTCCAACAGTTTCCTGGCCAAGCAGATCAAGGCCGGGGTCTATCAGCCGCTCGACAAATCCAAGCTGTCGAACTGGAAGAATCTCAACCCGGTGCTGCTGAAAAACGCCTCCGCCAGTGATCCGGACAACGCTCACGCGTTCCCGTACATGTGGGGCTCGATCGGCATCGGTTTCAACCCGGCCAAGGTCAAGGAAGTGCTCGGCGCCAAGGCCCCGACCAACTCCTGGGACTTGCTGTTCAAACCGGAAAACGCCGAGAAACTGAAGGCGTGCGGCATCAGCTTCCTCGACTCGCCGACCGAAATGATCCCGGCCGCCCTGCACTACCTGGGCTACCCGGTGAACGACAAGGACAAGGCGCACATCCTCGAAGCCGAAGCGCTGTTCATGAAGATCCGCCCGTACGTGGCGTACTTCCATTCCTCGAAGTACATCTCGGACCTGGCCAACGGCAATATCTGCGTGGCGGTCGGTTACTCCGGTGACGTGCTGCAGGCCAAGGCCCGCGCGGTGGAAGCCGGCAACAAAGTGCAGATCGACTACAGCATTCCGAAGGAAGGCGCCGGCAGTTTCTACGACATGGTCGCGATCCCGCGCGATGCGGCGAACGTCGAGAACGCCTACCTGTTCATGAACTTCCTGATGCGCCCGGACATCATCGCCGAGATCACCAACAGCAACGGCTACAGCAACGCCAACTCGGCGGCGACGCCACTGGTGGACGAAGCGATCCGCAATGACCCGGGTTCGTATCCATCGCAGGCGGTAATGGCGACGCTGTATGCGGTGCCGGATCAGCCGATTGCCACCCAGCGGATCATGACCCGCGGCTGGACCCGGGTGAAGCTCGGTAAATAACCGAATAACCCTGTGGGAGCGGGCTTGCTCGCGAAAGCGCAGTGTCAGGCACAGATGAATTGACTGACCTGACGCCTTCGTGAGCAAGCCCACTCCCACAGGAGATAGGTGTCAGCTTGAAAGTTTACGGTTTCCCGTTCACGCAGCGCCTTACCACCGCTGCACCCTGCAATGAACGGCCTCACCTGGCTCCCTCGGCTCAGGTGAATTTCAGGCGCCCTCGGGCGCCTTTTTTTCTGCGCTCAATTCAGTGGCCAATCCTGCAGAATCCGGTAGCGACCCTTGTGCGATTCGAACAAGGCAAAGCGCTCGGCGCGCAGGAAAAACTCCGGCGGCGTAGTGGCCTCCGGCGCCTCTGTTCGATAGTCACGGGCCAGGGTCAGGTGCGGGCGAAACTCGCGTGGTGATTCTTCGAAGCCGAACGGCAGCATCGCCTGCTCCAGCGCATACACCAGACGCAACAGGGCCGGCGGCGCCTGCTCCGGCGCCAGCGACAGGATCCCCGCCCGATGCCAGACCTGCAGGCGATCCAGCGCAATCTTCAATGGCTCACCCGGCGTGCGCACCTTGCCGGCGGCCTCGCAAACTTCATTGATCTGCGCCAGCGGCACAGCACCGAGAAACAGCAGCGTCAGGTGAAAGTTATCCGCCGGCACCGGTTTACCGGCGCGCAACCCCAGCTCGCCACGCCACTGAGCAATGGCCTTGCGCTGCGCCGGTGGGCAGTCGAGGGCGAAAAACAATCGCTTGAACGGTTCATCCCTGCGCGCATCATCGGTCATGGGCCAACTCCTTCGCTCGTCGATCAGCCGATTCTACACAGGCTTCTCTGACGACTGGCGACACCCGGCTATAGTTCAAGGATTGCCATCGAACCGGAGGTCGCCATGCGCGAGATCCTCAGCAAAGAACCGTGGTGGGCCCGGCCACCCAGCCCAGGGCAGGATGAAACCGAGCTGGAATGGGGCTGGCTGGTGCATTACAGCGAAGGTGAACCGCGTTTCGAATTCGTCCGCGAACGGCCAACGGAAGAGCAAATCCGCCACCG
This sequence comes from Pseudomonas sp. MWU347, assembly GCF_017947305.1. Classification (NCBI taxonomy): domain Bacteria; kingdom Pseudomonadati; phylum Pseudomonadota; class Gammaproteobacteria; order Pseudomonadales; family Pseudomonadaceae; genus Pseudomonas; species Pseudomonas sp. MWU347. The sequence continues at coordinate 57,739 of NZ_JAFGZB010000009.1, read as the reverse complement.
CAAAAGCTGCCGAATCACCCCCTCTCCAGAGTGACCACAGGCCATTGTGGGAGCGGGCTTGCTCGCGAAAGCGGTGGGTCAGCCATGAAGATAGTGGCAGTGCCGACCCCTTCGCGAGCAAGCCCGCTCCCACAGGGTTTCGCAGGATGACGACAATCGTGGGCACACCACAACTCCAGGGTGGGAGCGGGCTTGCTCGCGAAAGCGGCGGGTCAGCCATGAAGATAGTGGCAGTGCCGACCCCTTCGCGAGCAAGCCCGCTCCCACAATGGATTTGCGCTGGTCTTCAGGATTCAAGAAGGTTCTTGAAGCCCCCAAAGATCATCCGCTGCCCATCAAACCCCATCGGGTTGACGTCCGGTTGCATGCGCGGGTCGTCCATCATCTTTGCCATGCCGGCATCGCGGGTGGCTTTGTCGGGCCAGATCAGCCAGCCGGACGACACCGTCTCGCCGTCCTTGAGTTTTACCGCCATCGGGAATGACGTGACTTTGCCGTCCGGCACGTCATCGCCCCAGCACTGAACCACCTCCTTCGCTCCGTATTCCTTGAACAGTTTCGCGGCGATCTCACAGTGTTTTTTGTACTGTTCGCGATTGGCATTCGGCACGGGTGCTACAAAAATATCGATGTAAGCCATGATCACTCTCCTTGCACGTTGGGTTCAATCTGCCGGGTAGTCGATTGCGGCGGCTGCCATTCGTCACGATTCACGCCCTGCCCGACCGACGGTTGTTCGCCCCCGCCAAGGCTGCCCTCGACCTGCCCGGCGATATGCAGGGTTCCGGCCATGACCCCGGTGGTCGGGTTCTGCAGCAATTTCGCCCAGGCCTTGTCGAACGTGCTGCCCAGGCTGCTGCGAATCAGCGCTTCGCTGTCGGGCCGGTCGTTGGCCTGGATGATCGCGCGGATGCCCGCCACACCGATCGAGATCACCCCGCCGACCAACTTGCCCGCCGCAGCCGCCACCGCACTGGCCGCTCCGCGCGGAGCCATTTCCGCCTCCATCCGCTGGCTGGCGCGTTTGGCCACGGGGGCCATGCCGGCGTCGGTCGAAGCGATGCCCTTGCTGCCGCCTTCGGTGTGGATCTTGTCGATCAACGCGGCATACGCCGGCAAGGTGTTCAGCGGCTCGGTGCTGATGACCTGATAGAGCGACGCATCCCGCGCCGGCGGCGGCCCGAGGGCAATCGCCGGGACCTTTTGCAGACGCCCGTTGAGCTGGGCCACCGGCACACCGTAACGCTGGGCGATGAGCGGCATCTGCTGGGCCATCAGTTGCGCGTAGAACGCCGTGGCCTGCCCGAGGATCGCATCCGGATCGATCTCCACCGCCACCGGTTCCAGCACTCTTTCCTGATATTGCTCAAGCAGATAGCTCGCCAGGCGCTTGGCCGACGCATCCTGCTCGCCGCCGGCACTGATGGTGTACCAACTGACCTTCATCGACAGCCATTCCTGGGTCCAGTAGCTGCTGAACCACGGAATGAAATTTTCTTCAGTTTGCTGATAGACGCGAGTGCGCCAATGTTCCATCGAGCCACGGGCAAATACTTTGACTTGCTCGGTGGATTGCTGCGAGGCGCTGACGATGTCGCGATCGATCTGCTGCCAGGTCGCCGCCGATACCACCACTGCTCGCGGCGCCACCGGGGCCCGCGCCGAGGAGGCACAGCCAGCCAGCAGACACAGTGCGGCGAGGCTCAGCGCACGCAGGTTCACGGTGGTGGAGTCCTTGAATGGAGGAAAACAGATTTGAGTATAGGTGCGGGTATTGGGCCATTTGTCGTTTGTGGCCGGACGGGCGCTCTCACTTTGAAATGCGTTCCCCCTGTGGGAGCGGGCTTGCTCGCGAAAGCGGTGGGTCAGCCATGAAGATGTTGGCTGTGCCGGCCCCTTCGCGAGCAAGCCCGCTCCCACAGGGGGAAGCATCAACCATCAACGCCGTCGATATTCACCATCGCCACGATTGCCTTCCGCCCGCCGCCCGGCGAAGGCACGATTCACCCATCCGAGACGCAACGAGGAGTACCCATCATGATTCGCACCATCACCCTCTCCGTGAGCTTCCCGGTGTTCGGCAGCAACTACTACGACCAGCAAGTCGTCTCGCGCAAGACCCAGGCGCTGCTGTTCAACGAAGATTTCGACGATGTGCTGATGCCCGCCGCGAGCAATCATTTCAGCAATGAAGTGGTCGGCATCAACGATCAGTTCCGCTTTCTGAGCGACGTACTCGCCACCCATTTGCTGGATCTCGAGGCCACCGCGCCTGCGCATTCCAGCGTCCGGGCGAGCGCTCATTTTTAATCGACGAGGGCGTTCCCGTTGCGGGAACGCCCTTTTGATTACTACTCAGTCATCGTCGCGATCACGATAGTAACGACGCCCGTCGCGACGACCATCGTCGCGGTCATCCCAACGCCGGTCATGGTCGTAATAGCGCCCGTGATCACGGTCGTAATGTCGTCCGTGGCGATGATCATCATCAAAGTCCGCCACACAGCCAGCCAGCAAAACAGCGGCGGATATCGTCAACAGCAAGGTTGTTGCACGCTTCATTCAAACTTCCCTAACACCAAGGTCTTGACCACGGAACGGCTGTCACTGCCCGCGCCTTCAGGACGCAGTGCGCGCAGCCGCTGATACGACCGGACAAAAGGACTTTGATTCACTGCCCGACCACGACCGTTGATCGGCCCGCCGCCAGCATCCGGGCAGCGGCGAAATGCCACCTATACTGCTTCTTAGCGACTCCCACGCAACGGATCTGCGCCTCGATAACAACAAGCAGAGGTGGATCATGGTCTGGCAGCAAATTTACGACCCGTTCGGCAACCCGCTGATCTCCACGCTGATGGCCGCGGTGCCGGTGGTGGTGATGCTCGCGGCGCTGGCGTTCTTTCACGTCAAGGCGCATCTGGCCGCTCTGTTGGCGTTGGCGTCGGCCCTGCTCATCTCGATCTTCGCCTTCGGCATGCCAGCGAGCATGGCCGGCTCTGCCGCGCTGTTCGGCGCGGCCAATGGCTTGCTGCCGATCGGCTGGATCGTGCTCAACATCATCTTTCTGCATCGCCTGACCACCGAGAACGGCTCATTCAAAGTGCTGCAGGACTCCCTCGCGCGGATCACCGATGACCGGCGTTTGCAGTTGCTGCTGATCGCGTTCTGCTTCGGCGCGTTTTTCGAAGGCGCGGCCGGGTTCGGCACGCCGGTTGCGGTGACCGGGGCGATTCTGATCGGCCTCGGTTTTTCGCCGTTGGCCGCCTCGGGGCTGGCGTTGATTGCCAACACCGCCCCGGTGGCGTTCGGCGCCCTCGGCACGCCGATCATCACCCTGGCCAAGGTCACCGGGCTGGATGAGATGGAGCTGTCGATGATGGTCGGTCGACAGCTGCCGTTTTTCTCGGTGCTGGTGCCGTTCTGGCTGATCTGGGCGTTTGCCGGGTGGCGCAAGATGCTGGAGATCTGGCCGGCGATTCTGGTGGCCGGGGTCAGCTTCGCGGTGCCGCAATTCCTCGTGTCGAACTACCACGGGCCGATGCTGGTGGACGTGATCGCCGCGCTGATTTCCATGGCCTGCCTGACCCTGTTTCTGCGGGTCTGGAAACCGGCGACGGTGTACACCTCGGCCGCCCTGTCCGGGCGGGTCGACAACTCCCGGGTCGAGGAAGAAAAAGTCACCGCCAGCGCCGCATTCCGCGATCAGGCGCGCCCGGCGGTGATGCGTGCGTGGATGCCGTGGATCATCCTCACGGTGTTCGTGTTTGCCTGGGGCACCCAGGGCTTCAAGAACGTCTTCGACGTGCGCCCGGCGCTGGATCCGGTAACCCATTCGGTGAAACTTGATGCGCAAGGCAAACCGCTGAATGAGGCCAACCCGATTTTCTCGCCGGCGCTGACCTTCACCACCCTGCACCTGCAAGTGCAGAAAGTCCCGCCGGTGGTGCCGGCGCCGAAAGCCGAAGAGGCGATCTACAAGTTCACCTGGTTCACTGCCACCGGCAGCGGCATCCTGCTGGCGGCGATTGTCGGCGGGCTGCTAATGGGCTATTCGATCCCGCAACTGATCAAGCAATACCTGCGCACGTTGTGGGTGGTGCGCTTTTCGCTGATCACCATTGCCGCGATGCTGGCGCTGGGGTTCCTCACGCGTTATTCCGGTCTGGACGCCACCATGGGGCTGGCGTTTGCCGCGACCGGGGTGTTCTACCCGATGTTCGGCACCCTGCTCGGCTGGCTCGGCGTCGCGTTGACCGGTTCGGATACGGCCTCGAACGTGCTGTTCGGCGGACTGCAACGAGTGACCTCGGAACAACTGGGCATCAGCCCGGTGCTGATGGCAGCGGCCAACAGTTCCGGCGGGGTGATGGGCAAGATGGTCGATGCGCAATCGATCGTGGTCGCCTCCACCGCCACCCGCTGGTATGGGCATGAGGGCGAGATTCTGCGCTACGTGTTCTTTCACTCGATCGTGCTGGCCATCCTGGTGGGCGGGCTGGTGACATTGCAGGCGTATGTGGCGCCGTTTACGCACATGGTGGTTGGCGGGCATTGATGTCGCTTGTAGGGGCCTCTTCGCGAGCAAGCCCGCTCCCACATTTGGACTGCATTGCCCTTTGGGAACAAGCTATTTCCCCACCAGGATTGCATTCTCCGTGGGAACAAACCCATTCCCACATTGGAATGCATTCCCAATGTGGGAGCGGGCTTGCTCGCGAAAGCGGTGTGTCATTCAACTCATAGACGAACTGTTCCGACGCCTTCGGGAGCAAGCTCCCCTTCCACATTGATAGGCATGCCCCCCAAATTTGGCTATGTCGATCAGAAGATTGATGAGCCATGCGCATAACTCTATAGCGCAAATCCGCAAAAACCTTTTCCCCTCCGCGCAGGTCATTCCAAGAACGAGACCGGTAAACATGCCGGCGCGCCCGTTTGGGCCCTTCAATCCCTGCCGTCCTGATTAAGCCAGAGAGGAATCGAAGCATGACGATTTCCCGACGAAGATTCCTGATCCTCGGCGCGGTGACCGCCACCGCGTTTGCAATGCCCCCCTTCATTAGCCTCAAGGCCTACGCGGCCAGTCTGGAGCAACCCGCCATGGCCAAACTGACGATCAACGTCAACGGTAAACCCCAAGCCCTTGAGGTGGACAACCGCACCACCCTGCTCGACGCCCTGCGCGAGCACCTGCACCTGACCGGCAGCAAAAAAGGCTGCGACCACGGCCAGTGCGGTGCCTGCACCGTCATCGCCGACGGCCGCCGGATCAACTCCTGCCTGACGCTTGCGGTGATGCATGAAGGCAGCGAGATCACCACCATCGAAGGCCTGGGCATGCCCAACAACCTGCACCCGATGCAGGCCGCGTTCATCAAGCATGACGGCTACCAGTGCGGCTATTGCACGCCGGGGCAGATCTGTTCGGCGGTGGCGGTGCTCAAGGAAATCCGCGAGGGCATTCCCAGCCACGTCAGCCCGAGCCTGACCGAAGCCCCGCAACTGATCGCCAGCGAATTCCAGGAACGCATGAGCGGCAACATCTGCCGCTGCGGCGCCTACTCGAACATCATCGAAGCCATCACTGAAGTCGCGCAGGTGCCAGCATGAGAGCGTTCAATTACAGCCGCGCCGATTCCCCCGCCGCAGCAGCAGCGCTGGCGGCGCAGGTCGAAGGCGCGAAATTCATCGCCGGCGGCACCAACCTGCTGGACCTGATGAAACTCGACATCGAAACCCCGTTGCACCTGATCGACGTCAACCACCTGGGCCTCGATCAAATCGAAGCCACGCCTGAAGGCGGATTGCGCATCGGCGCGCTGGTGCGCAACACCGATCTGGCCGCTGACAGCCGCGTGCGCAAGGATTACGCGTTGCTCTCCCGCGCTCTGCTCGCCGGGGCCTCGGGCCAGTTGCGCAACATGGCGAGCACCGCCGGCAACCTGCTGCAACGCACCCGCTGCCCGTACTTCTACGACGTCAATCAGGCCTGCAACAAACGCCAGCCCGGCAGTGGCTGCGCGGCGATTGGCGGGGTCAGTCGGCAATTGGGGCTGATCGGCGTCAGCGACGCCTGCATCGCGACCCACCCGAGTGACATGGCGATTGCCATGCGCGCCCTCGATGCGCAGGTTGAAACGGTGAAGCCGGACGGCAGCACGCGCAGCATCGCCATCGCCGATCTTCATCAACTGCCGGGCAACACGCCGAACATCGAAACCAGCCTCACGCCCGGCGAGTTCATCACTTCGGTAACCCTGCCGGCCCCGGTTGGCGGCACGCACATTTATCACAAGGTGCGCGATCGCTCGTCGTACGCTTTCGCGCTGGTGTCGGTCGGTCTGATCCTGCAAAAGGACGGCAGCGGCCGTGTGGCGGTCGGCGGTATTGCGCCGAAACCGTGGCGGGTGGAAGCCGCCGACGCGTTGCTGCCCAAAGGCGCAGAAGCCGTCAGCGAACGCTTGCTCGACGGTGCCACGCCAACCCACGACAACCAATTCAAACTGACCCTGGTCGAGCGCACGCTCGGTTCGGTGTTGGCGCAAGCGAGGGATGAAGCATGAAATTCGACACGCCCGCCACCACCAACCCGATTGACCAGCTCAAGGTCGTCGGCAAACCCACCGACCGCATCGAAGGCCCGCTGAAAACCAGCGGTCAGGCGCCATATGCCTACGAGCAGCACGAGGCCGTGGCGAATCAGGCTTACGGTTTCATGGTCGGCTCGGCCATCGCCAAGGGCCGCATCAGCCACATCGATCTCGACGCCGCCGAAGCCGCGCCCGGCGTGCTGGCCATCGTCACCGCCGCCAATGCCGGCAAGCTCGGCAAAGGCCAATACAACTCGGCGCCGCTGCTCGCTGGGCCCGAGGTGCAGCACTATCACCAGGCCGTGGCGCTGGTGGTCGCCGAGACCTTCGAACAGGCCCGCGCCGCAGCGCAACTGGTCAAGGTCGATTACGTCGCGGCCAAAGGCGAGTTCGAGCTGGCCAACGTGCTTGACCAAGGCGTCGAAGACGACGAGTTGCCCGACGTCACCCACGGCGATTTCGACAAAGCCTTCGCCGCTGCGCCGGTGCAGTTCGACCAGACCTACACCACTCCCGATCAGTCCCACGCGATGATGGAGCCGCACGCGACCCTGGCCGCGTGGAAAGGTGATCATCTGACCTTGTGGACCTCCAACCAGATGATCGCCTGGAGCGTCGGCGACGTCGCCACGACCCTTGGCCTGCCCAAGGAAAACGTGCGCCTGATCTCGCCGTATATTGGCGGCGGCTTCGGCGGCAAACTGTTCATTCGTGCGGACGCAATCCTCGCCGCCCTCGGTGCGCGCCTGGCCAACCGCCCGGTGAAAGTCGCCCTCGCCCGCCCGCAAATGGCCAACAACACCACCCATCGCCCGGCCACGATCCAGCGCATTCGGATGGGCGCCACGGCGGACGGCAAGCTCAGCGCCATCGCCCACGAAGGCTGGTCGGGCAACCTCAAGGACGGCAAAGTCGAAGTCGCCGCGCAGCCGAGTCAGTTGCTCTATGCCGGAGAAAATCGCCGGGTGACCATGCGCCGGGCGCCGCTGGATCTGCCCGAAGGCAACTCCATGCGCGCGCCGGGTGAAGCGCCGGGGCTGATGGCGCTGGAGATCGCCATGGACGAAATGGCCGAGCAGCTCAAGCTCGACCCGGTGCAGTTCCGCATCCTCAATGACACCCAGGTCGACCCGGTGAAAACCGAGCGTCCGTTTTCCCAGCGACACCTGATCGAATGCTTGCAGACCGGTGCCGAGAAATTCGGCTGGAACCAGCGCAATGCTACTCCCGGCAGCCGTCGCGAAGGTCGCTGGCTGATCGGCATGGGCGTCGCCGCCGCGTTTCGCAACAACCTGCTGCTGAAGTCCGGCGCCCGGGTGCGGCTGGAGCGCGACGGCAAGGTCACGGTGGAAACCGACATGACCGATATCGGCACCGGCAGCTACACGATCATTGCGCAGACCGCGGCCGAGATGATGGGCGTGGACCTGGCGGACGTCAGCGTGCATCTGGGGGATTCGACCTTCCCGGTATCGTCCGGCTCCGGTGGCCAGTTCGGCGGCAACTGCTCGACTGCCGGGGTGTATGCCGCGTGCATGAAACTGCGTGAAGCGGTGGCGACGAAGCTGGGCATGAGCGGTAGTGATGTCGAGTTCGCCGACGGTCAGGTGCGCGCCGGCGGCAAGACCCTGCCGCTGCGTGATGCGGCAAAAGATGGCGTGGTCGAGGCCGAGGACAGCATCGAGTTCGCCGACCTCGCCAAGCAGTATCAGCAATCGACTTTCGGCGCGCATTTCGTGGAGGTTGCGGTGGATGCAGCGACCGGCGAAGTCCGCGTGCGGCGCATGCTCGCGGTGTGCGCGGCGGGACGGATTCTCAACCCGAAAGCCGCACGCAGCCAGGTGATCGGCGCGATGACCATGGGCGTCGGCGCGGCGTTGATGGAAGAGCTGGCGGTGGACAAGCGGCTGGGCTTTTTCGTCAATCACGATCTGGCCGGATACGAGGTGCCGGTGCATGCCGACATCCCGCATCAGGAGGTGATTTTCCTCGATGAGACCGATCCGATTTCATCGCCGATGAAAGCCAAGGGTGTGGGGGAACTGGGGATTTGCGGCGTGAGCGCGGCGGTAGCGAATGCGATCTACAACGCCACCGGGGCGCGGGTGCGTGAGTATCCGATTACGCTGGACAAGATCCTCGATTCGTTGCCGGAGATGACCTGAGCAACCTGGAAAAGCCCCTCACCCTAACCCTCTCCCAAAGGGAGAGGGGACTGACCGAGTTGTCTTATGGGATGCGCCGACATGAGAGGTCGTGTCGATTATGGACTCAGCGTAGTGCTCACAGACATCCCCCAATCGGCCCCCTCTCCCTCCGGGAGAGGGCTGGGGTGAGGGAACCGCGTCACTCGGATCGCAAATACTGCTCAGCACTCACCTGCTCCATCCACTCCACCACTTCACCGTCCAGCACTTCGGCAATCGCAATGTGCGTCATCGCCGTGGTCGGTGCGGCGCCATGCCAGTGCTTCACCTGCGGCGCGATCCACACCGTATCGCCGGGACGGATCTGTCGAACCGGCTGACCCCACTCTTGAACAAAACCTGAACCGGCGGTGACGATCAACGTCTGACCCAACGGATGGGTATGCCACGCCGTGCGTGCGCCGGGTTCGAAGGTCACCGTGGCGCCGCTGACACGCGCGGCATCGCTGCCCTTGAACGGCGCGTCAACACGCACAGTGCCGGTGAACCAGTCTGCCGGGCCTTGGGCCGAGGGTTGCGAGCCGTTGGGGGTGACAATGACGCGCGGGGATTCGTTGGCCTGGGTCTCACCCGCAAGTAAGGACAGGGTCAGTGCAGAAGCGGCAATCGGGTTCATGGCGATGGTCTCCGGTGATCAATAGCCGCACTTTACCGAGCCGTACTCTTCAAATAATCGACTAGAATTCGAAAAAACTTATGCAGGACACTCATTAATGCTTCGAGAAAACGCCAGTGACCTGCTCGCCTTCCTCGCCGTGGCCCGCGAGCGCAGCTTCACCAAAGCCGCGGCCAAACTCGGCGTCTCGCAATCGGCGCTCAGCCATACCATCCGCGCCCTTGAAGCGCGTATGGGCCTGCGCCTGCTGACCCGCACCACGCGCAGCGTCTCACCCACCGAGGCCGGCGAACATTTGCTGCAGACCATCGGCCCGCGCTTCGAAGAGATCGAACAGGAACTGGCGGCCCTGAGCAACCTGCGCGAAACCCCGGCCGGCCGGATCCGCATCAGCGCCACCGACCATTCGCTGAACTGGCTGCTGCGCCCGGTGCTCAAGGAATTCCTGCCCCAGTACCCGGACATCGCCGTCGAGGTGATCTGCGATTACGGTTTCGTCGACATCGCCGGACAAGGCTTCGACGCCGGCATTCGGCTGGGCGAAGACGTGGCCCAAGGCATGATCGCCACCCGCATCGGCCCGGACATGCGCATGGCGGTGGTCGGCTCGCCGGCCTATTTCGCCGACCGTACACACCCGCAAACGCCAAGAGATTTGACTGACCACGCCTGCAACAACTTGCGCCTGCCCACCAACGGCGGGCTGTACACCTGGGAATTCGAGAAGGGTGACGAAAGCCTCAAGGTGCGGGTGTCCGGGCAAGTCACACTGAACGGTGTCTACCCGCTACTCGACGCCGCAGTCGACGGTTTCGGCCTCAGCTACATTCCGGAAAATATCGTCGCGCCGTATCTGGCCGACGGGCGTCTGGTGCAAGTGCTGGCAGACTGGTGCCCGACGTTTGCCGGTTATCACCTGTATTACCCGAGCCGACGGCAGGCGGCGCCGGCGTTTGCGCTGTTGGTGGAGGCGTTGCGGTATCGCGGCTGACCGCCTACCCCAGCAGCGCAATCAACTGGTGGCGCTGCGCATCGGTGAGCATCGGCCCGAAGCCGGCGCCAGCGTTGTCGGCCATGTAGCGCGGATTGCCGGTGCCGGGAATCACGCAAGTCACCGCCGGGTGCGACAGCAGGAACTTCAACGCCAGTTGCGGCCAGCTGTTGACCTGCACGTCCGAGACCCAGGCCGGTAACGGCTTGACCTTGAGACGGGCGAGCAACCCGCCGCCGCCAAAAGGCCGATTGCAGATCACCGCCACCCCGCGTTCACGGCACAGCGGCAGAATGCGTTTCTCCACGCCACGGTCATCGAGGGCGTAGTTGATTTGCAAAAAATCCAGTTGCTCGGCCTTGAGCACTGCTTCGACTTCATCGTAGGCCGACGGCGTGTAATGGGTGATGCCGATGTAGCGAATGCGCCCCTGTTCTTTCCATTCGCGCAGGATTGGCAGATGGCTCTGCCAGTCCAGCAGATTGTGGATCTGCATCAGGTCGATGCGTTCGGTGCGCAGCAGACGGAAGGACTGCTCCATCTGCGCGATGCCCTCCTTGCGCCCGCGGGTCCAGACCTTGGTCGCCAGAAACGCGGGTGAACGCGGTTCGTGAATCGATAGCAGCTCGCCAGTAGTTTGCTCGGCGCGGCCATACATTGGCGAACTGTCGATCAACGTGCCACCCTTTTTGAACAGCTCGTCGAGCACTGCTGGCAATAGCTTATAAGCCGGATCGCCGGGGGCAACGTCAAAGCCGCGATAAGTGCCCACGCCCACTATGGGCAACAGCTCGGAGCTGGAAGGGATGGCGCGGGTCTGCATGGTCTGGTCTCCTGCCTGGCTCGGCGAAGTGGCAGTCGGCGTGATGGCAGTGGCCAACGCCCGGTCAAAGGTCAGGACCGCCGAAACCCCGGCAGCCAGCGTGAGCAAGCGGCGACGGGAGCAACCCTCAGTGTGGCTCATGCGGGTTCCCCTGCTGCGTGAATCTGTTGCACGTTATGTGCGACGGCTGCCGGCCCGATTCGCTGGACTACACTGCGACTGCGAACACCCGCGCCCCGTTAAAGTTAGTCGAATGTCCAGAAAACTGATGTCACTCGTCGCCTTGCTCATCGCCCTCTACCTGTTGCTATGTGCAGCGCTGTTCATTTTTCAGCGCTCGCTGATCTACTTTCCCCAATCCGGCAGCGCCGTTTCCGCGCCGGAGTCCCGGATGAAACTGGTGATGCCGGATGCTGATGTCTGGGTGACCGTTCGCGAGCATGCCGGGCCGAAAGCGCTGATCTACTTCGGCGGCAATGCCGAGGACGTGTCGCGCAATCTGCCGTCGTTCAGTTCAGCCTTTCCCGACTACGCGGTGTTTTTGCTGAACTACCGGGGCTTCGGTGGCAGCGGCGGCTCACCTTCGGAAGAAGCGATTGCCGAAGATGCGTTGGCGCTGTTCGATCAGGTGTACGCCAGCCATCCAAAGATTGCCGTGATCGGGCGCAGCCTGGGTTCCGGGGTGGCGGCGCGGCTGGCGAGTCAGCGTCCGGCGGAGATATTGATTCTGGTGACGCCGTACAACAGCCTCGAAGACATCGCCGTCCGCCAATATCCGTGGCTGCCGGTGAAATGGCTGCTGAAGGATCGCTTCGAGTCGGGCCGCTATGCCGCGCACATTCGTGTGCCGACGTTGCTGTTGGCGGCCAGCGATGATGAGGTGATTCCTCTGGCCAGCACACAACGACTGCTGAAGAGTTTCCCCAAAGGCGTGGCGACGCTGCGGGTGGTGCCGGATTCGGGGCACAACTCGATTTCCGAGCGGGTGCAGTATCTGCAGTGGATGCAGGAAGTGCTTGATCGCTGATAGCCGATTATTGCGTTGGCTGAACTGGCCCCTTCGCGAGCAGGCTCGCTCCCACAGAGGTACGCATTGCCAAGGTGGGAGCGAGCTTGCTCGCGAAGACGCCAGTGCAGACAGCACAAAGTCCGGCTCGCCCCCCCCTGAATCACCCCACAAAAAAGCCAGGTGGCCAGCATGAACCAAGTGCAAAAAGCCCAGTCCTAGTGGCGCCGTATTCCGCGGCTGCCCACTTCAGCACTGTCCTTTTCCCTGAGTCTGCCGTCCCATGCGCCATGTCGTTCGCTCATCACGCTTCGTTTCGCTGTGCCTGCTGATCCTTGCCCCACTGTTCACCGAGACCACCCACGCCAGCGAGGAGCGGCAACTGGTGGCCGCGATCAACGACTACCGCGCCCATCCGCAACGCTGCGACCGCCGCCCGGCCCAGCGCCTGGCGCCACTGTCGCTGAAATCGAATCTGGCGCTACCGATCGGCTATGGCTACGGCGGTGGCTTGCGCGAGAGATTGAAGTCTTCGGGGTATTCGGCGGTGGCGGTACGCAGTATCCGCATCATTGGGGCCGGGGATGCCGAGGAAGCCTTCGAACAGCTGCAAGACAGCCACTGCACCGCCCTGCTCGACGCCCAGTATGCCGACATCGGTGTCAGCCGCTCCCGTGGTGAATGGCAAGTGGTGCTGGCGCAACCGGTGCTCGACAGTCGTGTCGGCGACAACCGCAGCGTCGGCAAGGCCTTGCTAGCGGAGGTCAACGCCGCCCGGGCACGACCACGGATGTGCGGGCGCCAACGCTTCGCCGCCGCCCGCCCCCTGAGTTGGAACGCCGCACTGGGCGCCGCCGCACAAGGCCACAGCAAAGCCATGGCCTACGGCAACTACTTCGCCCATCGCGACCCGGACGGCGACCTGCCGGCGGATCGCGCCCGGGCGGCGGGTTATCGGGGACGGCAGATCGGCGAAAACATCGCCGCCGGGCAGAGCTCACCGGCCAAGGCGATGGCCGGATGGCTGGCCAGTCCCGGGCACTGTGCCAACCTGATGAACCCGATGTTCACTCAGGTCGGTGCCGGGTTCGCCAGTGAGGCGCGCAGTGATGAGGGGGTTTACTGGACGATGGTGTTTGGTGCGCCTTGATTCGCTTGAGAGCTTTTCAGTGACGCTACTGGCCCCTTCGCGAGCAAGCCCGCTCCCACACTGGATCTGTGTTGTTCACAAATCCATGTGGGAGCGGGCTTGCTCGCGAAGAGGCCGGTACAGACACCCTCAATCGCTTGCGCCGCCTCCCGGTTCAGTCCAGTTCGGTGTGATGCGAGAAGTTACAGCGAAGTAGAAACAGCCGCGCCCTTCGATAAAAAAGGGCGCTGGAGTCTGGTGGAGTGCTGCCGGGGTCAGACCGGGGAAATCGTCGCAAGCATTCCGATCAGAATGGTCAACGTCAGAAACCCACCGAGGAAAATCGCCATCTTGTTCATGCTGCTCTCCTTAATGTTGAGCTTGCGGTGCACCGGGCGCTTCGGGATGAAGGGCTGCCGCGGGTGACCGAATTGCCGGGCTATTCTGAGCGCCTGACTGAGCCGGTTACAGAGGCAGATCCAACAGAAAAATACGGATCAGATGCCAATCTGATCCGCTCCGCCCATGCTCTGGTATTCAGATCGGCACACAACGGTTCGAGATCCACCGCTTTGAACTAGAGTGATTGCCGTCGCGCGAAGAACAACAACAATTCCAGGAGTGGTCAATGTCCGAACTGAACCTGCACCCCAACGCCGCTGAATCCCTGAAACGCTGGCACGAGATGATCCGCACCGGCAACCTCAAGGCCTTGCCCGAACTGCTCGATGCCAATGCCGTGTTCCGCTCGCCCATGGCCCACTCGCCTTACCCCGGCGCGCCAGTGGTGACGATGATCCTCAACACCGTGTTCGACGTGTTTGAAGATTTCAAATACCACCGCGAACTGGTGACTGCCGATGGTTTGAATGTGGTTTTGGAGTTCAGCGCCAAGGTGGGGACGAAAGAACTGAAGGGGATCGACATGATTCGCTTCGATGATAGCGGGAAAATTGTAGAGTTCGAGGTGATGGTGCGACCGTTGAGCGGGTTGCAGGCCCTCGGCGAAGAGATGGGGCGGCGGCTTGGTGCGTATCTGGCAAGCGCGAAACCAAAGTAGGATCAGGCGCCACAAAAAAGCCCACTGACCGTTACCGGTTCAGTGGGCTTTTGCGTATCTGGCGTCTAGTTACAGCGCCATGTCACGTGCAGCATTTTCCTTCGGTGCGTCAGCTTTTTCAGCTGCAGGTGCAGCCGGGGCAGCAGCCTGACCGATCACCGGTGGAGTTGGCAGTTCGAGGATCTTGGCGGTGTACGCCCACTCTTGTGCCACTTTGGCCGGATCGCTGTTCAGCTGGGTACCGTAGCTTGGAACGATCTGGTGCAGCTTGGCCTGCCACTCAGGGGTGGCGACTTTGTCTTTGAAGACTTTCTGCAGCACGCTCAGCATGATCGGTGCAGCGGTCGACGCGCCTGGCGATGCGCCCAGCAGGCCGGCGATGGAGCCGTCTTGTGCAGCAACGATTTCGGTGCCCAGTTTCAGCACGCCGCCAGCGGCTTCATCACGCTTGATGATTTGCACGCGCTGGCCGGCTTGCCACAGGCGCCAGTCTTCGGCTTTGGCGTTCGGGAAGTATTCCTTCAGCGCGTTCAGACGGTCTTCATCCGACAGCATCAGTTGACCGGCCAGGTACTCGACCAGCGGGTATTCCTTGATGCCGACCTTGGTCATCGGCCAGATGTTGTGGGTGGTGGTGCTGGTCAGCAGGTCCAGGTACGAGCCTTCTTTGAGGAACTTGGTGCTGAAGGTCGCGAATGGGCCAAACAGGATGACGCGCTTGCCGTCCAGAACACGGGTGTCCAGGTGCGGAACCGACATCGGCGGTGCGCCAACCGAAGCTTTACCGTAGGCCTTGGCCAGGTGCTGCTCGGCGATGGCCGGGTTATCGGTCACCAGGAACGAGCCGCCGACCGGGAAGCCAGCGTATTCCTTGGCTTCAGGAATGCCCGACTTCTGCAGCAGGTGCAGAGCGCCGCCACCAGCGCCGATGAACACGAACTTGGCGTCGGTTTCGGTCTTGGTGCCGTCTTTCAGGTTTTTGTAGCTGACGCGCCAGGTGCCGTCGGCGTTCTTGGTGATGTCTTCGACTTCACTCGACAGCTTCAGGTCGAAGTTAGGCTTGGTCTGCAGGTAACCGGCGAACTGGCGGGTGATTTCGCCGAAGTTCATGTCGGTACCCAGCGGGCTCCAGGTGGCCGCGATTTTCTGGTTCGGGTCACGCCCTTCCATCATCAGCGGGACCCACTTCTTGATCACAGCCGGGTCTTCGGAGTACTGCATGCCGGCGAACAGCGGGCTCGCTTGCAGGGCTTCGTAGCGCTTTTTCAGGAACTTGATGTTGTCATCGCCCCACACGAAGCTCATGTGCGGCGTGGTGTTGATGAACGAGCGAGGGTTCTTCAGAACGCCTTGCTGAACCTGCCAGGCCCAGAACTGACGGGACACCTGGAACGCTTCGTTGATCTCGACCGCTTTCGGGATCGTCACGTTGCCTTTGTCGTCTTCCGGGGTGTAGTTCAGCTCAGCCAGGGCGGAGTGACCAGTACCGGCGTTGTTCCAGCCGTTGGAGCTTTCCAGGGCGACGCCATCGAGGCGCTCGACCATTTCCATCGACCAGCTTGGCTCCAGCTCATTGATCCACACACCCAGGGTGGTGCTCATGATGCCGCCGCCGATCAGCAGAACGTCGACTTTCTTTGCTTCTGCAGCATTGGCGGACGACATCCCCATCGCCAAAGCCAGCCCGAGCAAGGCTGTGTTCACTTTCTTAAACATCCGTTGCACCTATGATAAAACGCCTTCCGCCCGCCGCTGTTATCTGTATGCGATCCGCTTTGATGACGCTCAGGCTCGCGTCGCAGATTCCGGCACACTTCAATTTTGACGGGTGGGCACACAAGGCCGACGTACCGCATCGACCTCAGTTAATGTCCCTTCTGAACTGACTTCTTATCATTATTGGCTTCAGCTACTTGAGCGACAGGGATTCCGTCAGCCCGCCCCAAAGGCAGGCAAACCGAATAAGGTCAAACCAAGTTGGCGCGAAGAATATCACGTCAGGGCAAACCCGCGCGTCTGTTCCCGACTTGAGAGTCTTTTTCCGCTCTGGGCGTTATCGGCCGGTTTGGGCTGAACATGATCCCATGGAGCTGTGACTGAGGCCTGCAAACCTTTCCATGACCGCGCAACCCAGCGGCTGACCGTCTACGATCATTGTTCGGTCAATCTGAAACCTGCTAAGTTGTACGATGACTGACGAACGTAATTACCGCGATCAGTTAAACCCATAAAAACAAGGAAACAGTCCCATGACCAAAACACGACTCCTGATCGGATTTCTCGGTGCATTCAACAGTTACACCATGGCCGCCCCTGCTCCGGCAGAACAAGACGTAGCCCAGGCAGTCGATCATCTTACCCAGGCGATGCTGCACAAAAATATCCCTGCGTTGAGCGCCCTGACGGCAGACAACCTGACCTACGGCCACTCCAGCGGCAAGATCCAGGACAAGAAAGCGTTCATCGCCGACATCGAAACCGGCAAAAGTGCATTCAAGACACTCGAAATGCAGAACCAGACCATCACCCTTTCCGGTGACACGGCACTGGTGCGTCATCACTTTTCGGCGCAGGCATTGAAAGGCACGGAGGTGGTACCGACGGAGATCGAAAACTTCCAGATCTGGCAGAAGCAGAATGGCAAGTGGTTGCTGATCGGGCGACAGGCATACAAGTTCTGATTGATGTGTAGCGTTCCGCCGATCTGACTCGGCGGAGCTTTTGTTCTTAGAGGAAAGCAAGTTCCGCCGACAAGCTTCACGCATTTGCTCCTCCTGTTTGCCTATCGCCCTGATATGCTGCACAGCTGTACCTACCAAGCTATTTCTCATGGAGTGTTCAATGACCCGACTACGCGTCAAGCATTTTGGCCCTATCCGCGATGGAGTTGAGAATGACGGCTGGATAGAGTTCAAGCGCGTGACCGTGTTCGTGGGCAACCAAGGCTCCGGAAAAAGCACGCTGGCCAAGCTGTACTCGACCTTTTCGTGGATAGAAAAGGCTTTGGTACGCGGGGACTACGAAAAAAAATGGTTTGAACGAAAAAACAAATTCATCAAGCCTTTTCTGACTTATCACAGGCTGGAACACTACATCTCTGATTCCTCGGAGATCGAATACGAGGGTG
The DNA here is from genome assembly GCF_017947305.1 of Pseudomonas sp. MWU347. Classification (NCBI taxonomy): domain Bacteria; kingdom Pseudomonadati; phylum Pseudomonadota; class Gammaproteobacteria; order Pseudomonadales; family Pseudomonadaceae; genus Pseudomonas; species Pseudomonas sp. MWU347. The sequence goes on along the minus strand of NZ_JAFGZB010000009.1, from coordinate 40,187 downwards.
AGGCCTTTTCCATTCGCTATCTGCGCGGCCAACTGCATATTACTGATTCAAAAGGCAGTAATTATCATCTGCCTCAGATTATGTATGTTCCTGCTGAGCGCAACTTCATCTCGTATGTCAGACATCCTCGCGAGCTGAAACTATCCTCTGACTCGCTCAAGGAATTTTTGACCGAGTTCGATGCAGCAAAAGCCAATATGAAGGGCACTCTGTTATTGCCCATCAACCAGGCAGAACTCGAGTACGACAAATTGAACGATCTTCTCAATATTCGTGACTCCGACTACAAACTCAGGCTGGCAGACGCCTCTAGTGGATTTCAATCTGCTGTGCCATTGCATTTAGTAAGCCATTATCTGGCTAATGCTGTTCAAGTACGCAGCGAAGAGCGGCAGGAGAACATGAGCGCCGAGGAACTGGATCGCTTCAGAAAGGAGGTCGTACAAATATTTTCTATCGATTCCCTGACTGAGGAACAGCGACGCATAGCTCTTTCCGCTCTCTCGTCCAGATTCAACAAATCAGCGTTTATCAACATAGTGGAAGAGCCGGAGCAGAATCTTTATCCGCAGTCGCAATGGAGCGTTTTGCAGAGTCTCCTGCAGTTCAATAATCAGGGAGAGAACAACCGCCTGGTGATGACAACCCATAGCCCTTATGTGGTCAACTACTTGACGATTGCCGTACAAGGAAAACATCTACTGGACAAAATTCACAAGCAAAAACGCGACAAGGATCTTCTTCCTAAACTTGACGAGGTTATTCCTTCATACGCCTTGGTGGACATCAACGAGCTGGCGATTTACCAGGCAGATGAAAAAACCGGGTCAATCAAGACGCTGCCGATAGTTGATGGCATTCCTTCCGATGACAATTTCCTGAACAGATCTTTACAAGAAGGCAATGATTTATTTGACGTATTACTCGATATCGAGGAGGAGCTGAAAGGGTGAATTTTCTTGATATTCGTTGCCAGACAGGCCCGTTTACTGACGCCGAATTTGGAATACGTGACGATCAAGAGTTTCCCGTAGCCTATGTCGACGCAGGAAACCCGGAAAAATGGGTAGCTTCGGTAGTAAACCCCCTCCAAAGATCGGTTGTATTTACCGCGATTGACAAATGCGTGATCAAAGACGGGGAGGAAAAAGGACGGGAGCGTTGCGACTGCATGCTGAATACCGATGATGCCCTGTACTTGGTGGAACTCAAGGATCGAGCTGGGAGTGGCTGGCAAAGCCAAGGAATAAAACAACTAGAGTCGACTATAAAATTTTTGATTGCGGCACACGGCGAGCAATTCCTGGATAGCTACCATCCCAAAATAGCGTACGTCTGCAACAAGAAATCCCCCTTCGTCAAGCCAGAATTCAATGCGAAGAATCTTTTCGCGAAATACAATTTCAGGCTGAAAATTGAGGCGGCCATAAATGTCCGGCGAAAGGCGGATCAGTGATCGAGATGCTCAGTCCATCTTGAGCAAACACCCACAGTCGTCTCACAACCGAAACCGATCCACCGACAACGCCAACGCCCCCGCCAGACTCGACAGTTCATCGGTGGTATTGGCCGTCTGCCCGATCACTTTACTGTTGCCCTCGGACATCCCGGCGATCATTTCCACCTGATGGGCGATTTCGTTGCTGGCCTGGCTTTGCTCGCCAATGGTGCGAGTGATGTCGTTGACCAGTTGCGTGGTGCTGAGGGTGGCGTCGAGGATTTCGCGAATCGCCCGTTCGACTTCGGCCGTGACCGCCATGCCCTTGTCGACCTGGGCCACGCCGGCCTCCATGCTGCTGACCGCCTCGCGGGTGCTGTGCTGGATGCGTGCGACCATCGCAGCGATTTCCTGGGTTGAGGCACTGGTGCGTGCCGCCAGGCTGCGCACTTCGTCGGCAACCACGGCAAAGCCCCTCCCCTGCTCGCCGGCCCGCGCTGCCTCGATGGCGGCGTTGAGTGCCAGCAGGTTGGTCTGGTCGGCGATGCTCTTGATCACCTGAATGATGTTGAAGATGCCTTCGGATTCCTGATCCAGCGTACGGATCACCTGCGCCGACTGTTGCGCCGAGCGGGCGATGTCGTCCATGTCGCTGACCACCTGATGGATCACCTGTCCGCCGCTCTTGGCCAGCGACTCGGCCTGATTGGCCATGCCCAGCGCGCGTTCGGCATGACGAGTGATTTCCTCGATGCTGGCGGTCATCTGGCTGGCGGCAGCGGCCATGGTGCCGGCCGCGGCGCTTTGCTGTTGACTGCTGTCAGCGACCTGATGGCAACCGTGGCTCAACTGCTCACTCATGCCGCTGACCCCATGGGCATTGCGCCGCACGACGTCGATCATGTTGCGCAGGTCACGCTGCATGGTCGCCAGACTGCGGATCAGCGTACTGGCCTCGTCCTTGCCGGTCGGCTCGCTGATCGGTTCGCTGAGGTTGCCGTGGGCAATGCTTTGCGCGATCTGGTTTGCGGATTTCAGCGGCCCCATGATGCTGCGGGTCACCCAACGCCCTTGCGCCAATAACAGCAGCAGACTGGCGAGCAACACCACACCGAGGGCGATATTGGCATTGCGAATGGCGCTTTCGGTGGCCTGGCTGGTGTCACGGGTGTTGCTTTCGATCAGTTCGCTAAGGGCCGCCATCTGCTCTTCAAGCTGACTGAAGGCGCTGTTGAACGTGCCCAGCTCCCGTTGCGCGCTATCCGGGTTGTCCAATGCCAGGCCGACAATGCGCTCGGCCGCTGCAATGTAGGTGTCCAGGCTGGGTTTTATGTGTTCCAGCGCAGACTTGATCGTCGGATTGACCGGCAATTTGAGGTTTTCTTCCAGCACTTCGCGAAAATGCGTGGCGTGCTCGTTGATCGAGTCCCGCACCTCTGCGGCTGTGCCGGTACTTTTGCCCAAGCCGACCAGCATTGCCGAATACACGTCGGCTCGCAGCGCATCGTGCATCATGTCGGCTTCCATGTGATTGCGCAGCGCGGTCATGCTCACCGCGTTGTCGTTCACCGCTGCGGACATGCGCGTATTCCCCACATAGCTGACCAGACTCACGATCAGCGCCGTCAACAGACTGGTGGCAATCAGCAGCAGCAAACGCAATTTGATCGACACGGTGGGTTCCTCCCCTGAGGCGCGCCGGAATGCGCCTTTCAGGATTTCAGTTAAGCTTATTTGTGCAGATGTGCCGCTTCAGAGCGTTTCAGCAAGTATCCGTGTGTTCGAACGGAACTCCGGCAAAGGTCGCACCTCTGAGATTATGTAGTCCTTCCTTTTTGCTTCGCGCTTGTGGAGGAACATCGTCATGCGCAAGTTAGTGCTCATTTCTTCTCTCCTGCTCTGCCTCCCTGTCGGCTCGGCTCTGGCCCGCGTCGACGCCGGCGATGTCGCCACCTCGGCGGGCGTTTCCGCGTCGCTGTACTCGACCTTCAAGGATCACAAAATGGTGATACCGGCGCGCGACGACCTGTCAGCGTTCGTCGCCAGCGGCGGGGCCATCCGTGGGGTTTATCTTGAGTCGGTACTGCAACAGGTGCGGCACGACAACCCCGGCCTCAATGCCAGCGATGAAGACCTCGCCAACGCGATTCTGGTGCATTACGAAGGCCTGAATCAGTAGTTGCCAGGGACGCAGCGGCCGATGGACGGCAGCTGAGGGCGCATAGGCAAAACCGTCTGACGGCCTCTATGATGGAGGCCATGACGACTCTTGCGCCTCCTGCGCCTTTGCGCTCACCCTGCCCGCCCGGCGCCTGCGATTGCGGGCGCGACGCGTTGCTGGAAGCGCCGGGCACGGATCTGCGCATTCTGCGCCTGACCCGCGAGCAGGAAAAAATCCTCCTCGCCCGACTGGAACAACTCAAAGACCTCGCGGATTTGCGGCATCTGCAACAGCGCATGCACGAGCAGTTGGGCCTGCGTGTGGAGGTCGCTCCGGGGTTTCATGAGGTACGCAGCATGCTCGGCATCGAGATTCAGATCGAGGCGCTGCCGGGACTGTGCCGCAAGACCCGCAAGTCAATCCCGGCCGCGATTCGTCGGGGCTTGAACAACCACCCCGAAATCGCCTTCGAGCTGCTCAACGCCCACGACTTGCTGCGCGACACCTGATCATTTTTTCAAGCCAACCCGCTTGCGCATCTCGGCGGTGATGCTCTGGCGGGTTTTCTTCAGGTCGGCCCACGGCTCATCGCCGACTTCGTTCAGACGCTCATGGACATTGCTGATGTTCCACTGATTGCCACCCTTGATCTCCCCCACTTCTTCGCGAAACAGCGGTACCGACACCGGCAGTCCCTCACGGGTGCGCGCCGCGTAGGCACAAATGGTGGTGGCGCCCAGGCCGTTACGCAGGTAGTCGATGAAGATCCGACCGACACGATTTTTCGGCCCGGACACCGCGGAAAAGCGTTCCGGCAACAGCTTGGCCATGTGACTGACGATCGCATGGCTGAAATCCTTGACCTCGTCCCAGCCATGCTTGCGGGTCAACGGCACCACCAGGTGAATGCCTTTGCCGCCGCTGGTCTTGAGAAAGGCCTTGAGCCCCAGTTCATCCAGCACGGTGAGGGTCAGCGCAGTGGCTTCGACCATGCTTTTCCACGGCAGCGCGGGATCCGGGTCGAGATCGAGGACGAAACGGTCAGGCTTGTCCAGATCGACGGTGGTGGCGTTCCAGGTGTGCAGCTCGACCGTGCTCATCTGCACTGCGCCGATCAAGGCTTCGGCATTGTTGATCAGCATCACCGGTTGCCCGGTGACGTCCTTGTCCAGTGTGGTGATGCCGGGAATCGCCAGACGCTCGGCGTTTTTCTGAAAGAACAGTTCGCCGGCAATGCCGTCCGGCGCCCGCACCAGCGCAACCGGGCGATCCTTGAGCTGCGGCAGGATCCACTCGGCAACGCTGGCGTAATACTCGGCCAGTTGCATCTTGGTGGTGCCGCTGACCGCATCGATCACCCGATCGGGGTGGGTAATGCGCACTTTGCCGCTAGCCAGCCCCAGCTGGGACGGCGCCGGTTCGGCTTTCTTCGGCTCAGTGGCTTGCTTTGATTCTGCAGTTTTCTCCGACGAGGCAGCTTTTTTCGACGGGGTGGCTTTCGCTGAAGTCTTCACGGGTTTCGCGCGCTCCTCGGTAATCGACCTGGCCGGTTTGTCATTACGCAGACCATGGAACACGGCGTGACGTACCGAACCGTCCTTGGTCATTTCGGCGAACGCCACTTCTGCCAACAGTTTCGGTTTGAGCCAGTGCACGCCTTTGGCCTCGAAGCCGCTCGGCGGATTGACCACCGCAGCCCTCTTCACCTGCAACGGCTTGAGCTGGGCGAGGATGCTTTTCAATGTAATTTCATTGAAACCGGTGCCGACCTTGCCGGCATAGCGCAATTCGCCACTGTCGCGATCATGCAGGCCCAGCAATAACGCGCCGAAGGCACTGCGCGCACCTTTCGGATCGGTATAGCCGACGACCACGAATTCCTGCCGATGCTTGCACTTGAGCTTGATCCAGTCACTGCTGCGCCGCGACACGTAGGGCGAGCCGAGGCGTTTGCCGATCAGCCCCTCCATCTGCATCTGGCAGGCGCTGTTGAGCAGTGCGTCCGCCGTTTCATCGAAAGCTTCGGAGAAGCGCAGCAACGGCTGCTCATGCCCGCCGAGTACCGTGGACAACGCCGCGCGGCGCTCCTCGACCGGCACTTCGCGCAGGTCGACACCGTTGAGGTACGGCATGTCGAACAGGTAGTACATGATGCTGCCGCTGTGCCCGGCTTCGAAGGCGTTTTGCAACGCCTGAAAATCCGGCACACCCTGCTCGTTGGTGACCACCACTTCGCCGTCCAGCCATGCCGATTCAAGCCCCAGCTCAGCGAGGGCTTGCGCCTGTTGCGGCAGTTTGTGCGTCCAGTCGTGACCGTTGCGGGTGAACAGTTGCACCTGGTCGTGATCGATGCGCGCCATGATCCGGTAGCCGTCGAACTTGATCTCGTAGCTCCACTGCCCTTCGGGTGCGCTGTCGACCAGGGTCGCCAGTTCCGGTTTGAGCTGCGCCGGCAGTTTGGCCTTGCGCGCTCCGGTGAGCGTCCCGGATGCCGCTTTGCGCGGTTTCGCCGGGGCCTTTTTCACGGGCCTGGCTTGCTCGGCGGCGAGCTTGGGTTTGCTGATCAGGGTGCGTTCGCTGAGCACGCTGTCCGGCTCGGCGCTGAGCACATCGTAGTCGTCCTGCGGGCGCGCCGCACTGTCCTGATGTTTGATCAGAAACCAGTTTTCCTTCTTGCCCGGCATGTGCGTGCGCACCAGATTCCAGATCCCGGAGAGCTTTTCGCCTTGCAGTTCGAACTTGAGTTTGCCCTTGGCGTAGGCCTTGGCTGGATCCTCCTGCGGAATCCACACACCACGATCCCAGACGATCACATCGCCCGCGCCGTAATGCCCCTCGGGGATGCTGCCCTCGAAGGTCGCGTAGTCCAGCGGATGGTCTTCGACGTGCACCGCCAGACGCTTGACCTTGGGATCGAGCGACGGGCCCTTGGGCACCGCCCAGCTCTTCAGCGCGCCATCGAGTTCGAGGCGAAAGTCGTAATGCAGGTGCGAAGCGTCGTGCTTCTGGATGCAGAACTGCAGCGCATGCTCAGTGGCCTTGCTGCGGCCACGACGCTTGACGGCAGCGGGCTCCGAGGTCGCGGAAAAATCGCGCATGCGGTTGTAGTCGTCGAGGTTCCTGGTCATGGCGCACCTGCCTTGTGTCAGCCAATGCGGGTCACGGTCAGCGCGACCACGGCGATCCGGTCCACGCGCTGGTAACCGGGGTTCAACAACTCTTCACCGAACACGTCGGGATCCAGTTCGCGATAGGTCCAGCCGAATCGCGTCGAATCCAGACGTGGCACCACGGTGTCGAAAAACGGATCGCGGCCATCGACCATCGCCACGCCGGTGTACAACAGCAACGAGCCACCGGGGGCCAGCCGATTGAGCGCCTGCTCGACGATGCGCAGCGACAACCCCGCACCGAGCGAGCCGCCGCCATGCCGATAGGCACGACCGGCCGGATCGGCCATGTACGGCGGGTTGGCGACAATCAGGTCGAAGTTGCCTTCGGTGCCCTGCAGTACATCACTGGACTGCACCTGGACATTGGCGACCTCGGCCAATGCCGCGTTGATCGCGGTCAGGCGCAGCGCGGCGGGATTGATGTCCACCGCCAGCACTTCGGCTTCACGCCGTGCGCGGGCAATCAGAATCGCGCCGACGCCGGCACCGCAACCGATGTCCACCGCGCGCTGAATCGGCGCGAAGCTCTGCTGCAGATGCGCGTGTATCAGGTTCGCAAAACGGTAGGTGTCCGGGCCGAAAAACACCGAATCGGCGGCATCGGTTGGGAAGCCCGAATGCACGAACAGCAGGTCATCCAGGCTCGACCAGCGCACTCGGCTTTTCAAGCGGCCGTCGTAGACGTCAATCACTTGAGCCTCCTGCAACTGCCGCTGTTCATCGGCGGACAACAGGCCCGGTTCGAACGGACGCGACCAACCGAACACGTCGCGCAGGGTATCGGCGACCTGCCCTTCGTCACGCTGGTTGACGCGCTGATGGGTCAACGGCGTCGGCGTGATGAAACGGTAGCCGTCGGCCTGCAAGCGCCGGCCGAGTTGCAGCAGCGTGAGGTCGTTGGCGGACAGTTGTTCTTCCTGATTCATGGAGATTTCCTTAGCGCAGACTGGATTTGAGTTCGATAAAGCGACGTGTCGCCAGCAGCCCCGCCGGGTGGGCATGGCGGGCCGGTGACAACCATGGGATCAGCGTGGCCATTTGCGCGTGTCCGTCCTGACCTTGCAGCGCAGAAGTCAGGCGTTGTACGTCGGGATCGTGTTCGGGCACGGCGGCGTCCGGGGTTGCCACCTGACGGCTGCGTCGTGGCGCCTTGCGTTGGTCGGATGGCGTCCAGTCACCGGCAATCCAGTCGTGCAGCAGCTGCTTTTCATACGGACTGAATACGCCGAACATCGCCGCACCGTCGCCGTCAATCAGTTGCCAGAAACGGCTGGCTTGCGGATCTTCGTTGCGTTTGATCCAGCCCTTGTCCTGCATCGCCTGAAGAAATCCGGGCAGTTGCTCGGGCGTGGCCAGCCATTGATTGACGGTTTTGCCTTCGAAACGGCAGTAGTCGGAGTGCATGTGCTGACCGAACGGGCGCTTGCGCTCGAGCATCGCCAGCACTTCCTGCTCCAGGTCAAAACCCTCGATGATCGCGCGACTGCCCTGCCCCAGGTCATTGAGTCGATAGCCCAACGACACCCGGCGCAGAAATTCGCCGCGATCGGCTTCCAGCGGCAGCAAGTCAAGTACCGACTGCACGGCCTTTTGCGCATGCCCGGTGCTGGCGTTGTCGATGGTCACATGCAGGGTGAAGTAGTACGGATCAATGCCCAACTCGCTGAGTTCATAGGCGCTGATCAGCAAGTGCAGCGGCAGTTGTTCGTAGCCGAGGTTGTAGCCGATCACCTCCGGCAACATGCTTTCGCCACAGGCACCGAGCGCCAGTTGCAGTGCACCTTGCAGGTAGCGTTCATCGGCAATCGCGCTGGCGTCCTGCAAACCGTGCTCAGCGAGCAGTTTGCGGTAGATCACTACGTGGTTTTGCGCCGGATTGCCGTCGCCCAATTCTTCCAGATAGGTACACAGCAACCCGTCGAAACGCGGGTCGCGCCACTGCGCCAACAAACCGTACAGCCACGCGCCATCGACCAGTTTGGTCGGCGCCACCGCTTGCAGAAAGTACAACGCGTGAGCCTTGTTGCGGAAGAACTGGCGCGGTCCGCCGGCCTGGCGCTGTTGCAGGTAATCGGCGTACTGCCGGGCAACTTCTGTGCAATGTTCGGCGACCCAGCCTTGCCACGCCGACGGATCCTGCGGAAGTTCTTCGGGCAACAGCGCGGCACGCTGCAACTGCTCGGCGAGAAAATCCTGCGCGAGGGTTTCAGGCGCATCCTCAAGCAGCAGTGCCTCATAAATACGCCGCAGATCGCCGTCGGCAGTGATGGGCTGTTGCTGCGCGCTCGGCGCCTGCAGAGGGGTCAGGGCAGTCATGTGAGTGTTCTCGTTCGGTTGGCCGGTCAGGGCGTTGTTTCACGCCTCTACATCAGCAGAGCAACCGCTACGGAGAAAAATTCAATCAACATGAAAATCGCCCTGACGGACGGAGCATCGCGGTCCCGGCAAGGGCTGCTCGATACCGCGATTTTTGACGGTGCTTCAGGCCTGACCTTTGGCCTGAGCCTCCAGGTGCACCTGCAATTGCGGGGCGATCTGCAGCGCGGCAGCCAGTTCATCCAGGTAGTTGCGTTCGGCGTCTTGCTGATCGTCCACCAGGATCACGCTGACCAGGTACATTTCGGCGGCCGTCGCCGGGTCGCCGTTGGCCGCCTCGGCTACTTCGTTCGCATCCAGCGGTTTGGCAACTTCAGCGTTAAACCATTGCTGCAATTCTGGATCGTCGGTGTGTTTGCCAATCTCTTCATCGATCATCTGCCGTTCCCGGTCATCGATCTCACCATCAGCCTTGGCTGCCGCGATCAGCGCCCGCAGCACAGCATGCCCGTGCTCCTCGACTTCGGGCCCGGCCAGCAGATTTGCGGTTGGCGGAATCTGTTGTGGCGCCGCCGACGCCTGACTGCGCTGCCAGGCCTGATACGCCTGGAACGCCATCATTCCCAACGAGGCCAGTGCCGCATAATTGGTGCCGCCGGAACGACTTTGTGTTCCGCCGCCACCGAGTGCCCCACCCAGCGCGCCGCCCAATCCACCGCCGCCACCGCCGCCAAGTAAACCACCCAGCAAACCACCCAAACCGCCCAGCCCACCGGACTGCGCGCCACTGGCGCCTGTACTCGCGCCGCCACCCAACAGACCGCCAAGCAAACCGCCCAACCCACCCAGCCCACCGCCGGCCGAACCAGCACCTTGTTGTCCCGCCGAGGCCTGGCCCCGCAGCAGTTGTTCGAGCAAATCGCTGGTGTTCATGATCTCGTCCTCAGCCATTGGCAATAAATGCGTCAGGCAACAATAGACCGCCGACGCCGGCGCGCCAGCACCGTCTGGCTGACGCTGGCAGATTTCGCCGAGGTATTTTTTGTGCGGGCAGCTAAGATTCAAAGGTGGTGAACCTTATCCCGGCCAAACCGGTCGATAGCTGCAACCCCGACCCGGTTTGCCGGCGCCCTTTGCCCAAGGGTGATACCCGGCATGCTTCATTTTTCTGGAGAACGCCCCTGTGATATCGACCGTACACATCGCCAGGCTCAAAGCATGGGGCGCCCATGGTTTTACCGCGACCGGCGTGGTCACAGCCTTTCTGGCGACCCTCGCCCTGCTGGAAAACCAGCCGACTCATTGCCTGATGTGGCTGGGCGTGGCATTGATCGTCGACGGTCTCGACGGAGCGCTCGCGCGCAAGGTCAATGTGCAGTCGGTGCTGCCGAGTTTCGACGGCTCGATCCTCGATCTGGTGATCGACTACCTGACCTACGTGTTCATTCCGGCGCTGTTCATCTATCGCTACATTCCCCTGCCCGACTACACCCTGCTGCTGAGCGTGTCGCTGATTCTGGTGTCGTCGCTGTTCTGTTTCTGCAACGTCAACATGAAGAGCAAGGACAACTATTTCGTCGGTTTCCCCGCCGCATGGAACGTGGTCGCGCTGTGCCTGTACATCATCAATCCGGGGCCGTGGATCACCTTTCTGACCATCATCGGTCTGGCGCTGCTGACCGTGACCCGCATGAAGTTCCTGCACCCGTTCCGGGTACGCCGGTTCATGCCGATCAACATCGCGGTGACGGCAATCTGGCTGCTGTGCAGCCTGTCGCTGGTGCTTAATCACCCGATGATCAATCCGCTGGTGATGGGTTTGTGGTTGCTGGCGTCGGCGTACTTTCTGGGGATCTGCATCTGGCGTACGGCGCTGGAATGGGTTGATGGGGCGCACCTGAAATAGGCCCGATCACCATACACAAAACCTGTGGGAGCGGGCTTGCTCGCGAATGCGCCTGTCCAGTCAATAATTCTGTCTACTGATCCACCGCATTCGCGAGCAAGCCCGCTCCCACAGGGGTTTTGCATGGTTCTGAACATTCAGCGCTTGGTAATGACCACCTCCAGATACTCGCTCGGCACCACCAGCGACTTCTCTCCCACCCGGTTCGAGCGGTTCAGCAGATCCGCCAGATCACTCTCCAGCGCCTGCCCGCTTTCCGGCGGCAATGCCGCGAAGGCCTTGTGCACTGGCCCGTACCAGTGACGGAAAATGTCGATGAAATGCGCCGCCGAGCGATAGCGGAAATTGAAGGTGCGGCGGGTGACCTGCAGCAGAAATTCGCGCTCATTGAAGTGGCTGTGCAACCACGCTTCAGTGCCCCAGTTCGACGGCGGCTGGGCCACGGCGGGGGGTGGCACGTGGCGACCGAGAACCTTGAACATCTGGCCGACGAAACCTTCCGGCGTCCAGTTCGCCAGACCGATGCGCCCGCCCCTTCGGCAGACCCGCGCCAGTTCCGCTGCGGCAGTCGCCTGATCCGGGGCAAACATCACGCCAAAGGTCGACAGCACCGCGTCGTAACTCTCGTCGGCGAACGGCAACGATTCGGCATCGGCGACCTGAAAAATCACATCAAGATGCTCGGCCCGCGCCCGATCCTGTCCCCGCTCCAGCAGCGCCGCGACATAGTCGGTCGAGGTCACCTGACAACCACGTCGCGCCGCCGCCAGTGTGGCGTTGCCATTGCCGGCGGCGACATCCAGCACCTCCTCATCGCAGTGCAGGTCGCAGGCCTCGGCGAGGTTTTCGCCGACGATCTGCAAGGTGGTGCCGATCACCGCGTAATCACCGCTGGCCCAGGCGACTTTCTGGCGCTCTTTCAGACCCGTCAGATCAATGGGAGTACTCATCAATCGTGCTCCGCAGCAGGTAGAAGGACTTCATTCGGCCGTGGTCGGGTCGATGACCGTCATCACCCGCGCCACGCTGTTGGCCGGGAATCCACCCAGCCTGGCGTGCTCGCGCACCTGCTCTTCGTCAGGGGCGATGTAGACGCAATAGATTTTGTCGGCGGTGACGTAACTCTGCAGCCACTGCACCTGTGGCCCGAGTTCACGCAACACCTGGCAGGAGGTTTGCGACACGGCTTGGAGTTCTTGCGGCGACAGCTTTCCGGCCCCTGGAATCTCGCGTTCAATCACGAATTTCGGCATGGCAACCTCGCGTTCTTTTTATCAGTGACAGGGCCGACAGTGGCCCTGCTCATCCACTATCGCGCCGAGGGTCGATGGCGTCCCTGCCAATCGTCCGAAGAGCCGGCAAAACAACGGCCGGGCCGATGAGTGGCGGCTTTTTGTAAAGGCCTCGAGACACTCCGAGATTGCCATTGCATGGGGCAATCGGCTTTTATGCCTTCCCGTCTTCCGTGAATGGATTCCATCATGTCCCTGCGTTTTGAATGGCTCGTCGATCACCCGCAGCACAGCGACACTTACGCCGCGTGGATTCACCGCCAGTTCGCCTACGAATATGCCGAGCAACCCTTGGCCGATTGGCAACGCGAGTTCGCTGCCGGCCAGGACAATGGCGACTGGTCATGCCTGATTGCGCTGGACGGCGAGCGTCTGCTCGGCGGTGCGGCGCTGGCCCGGGCGGATCTGGCCCTGCGTCCGGATCTCGGCCCGTGGCTGGCGTGCGTGTTTGTCAGCCCGCAAGCTCGTGGCCAGGGGCTGGCAGAGCGGTTGATCGATGGCATCAGCCAGACGGCGAAACAGCGCGGCTTCGCGCGTTTCTATCTGCACACGCAGAGCAAGCAGGACTACTACGCCAAACGCGGCTGGACAGTGCTGGAGCGCTTTCGCGCCTGGGACAACGAGCAATGGCTCATGGTGCGCGACCTGTGAGCCATTGATATGCGCGGGCGGTGACTGTCGATGCATCTGAGCACTCAGTTCTGGTTGTTACAGCCATCGGCAAATTTGCGGTAATCCAGCACCTGGGTTTTTCCGGCCGAATCCAGGTACATCATGCGCGCATCGATAATGCCGCAGGTCACCGAGTTGTCCTCGGTCATCGACAGCACTTTCTGGATGTCCAGGTGCGTGCCGTAGGTGTAGGTGTGCGGGCTGACATCGGCTTCGGCCCGGGCCGACAGGGTGCAGATGTTCAGGGCGGCGAACAGGCAGGCGGCGACAACGGTTTTGTGCGTCATGGTGGTTTCCTCAAGGCTTGTATGGGTTGAGCCGAGGCAAGTTGTGTGGGCCTCGATGGAGCCTATTTGAGGCGCGTGAGGTATCGCGTCTGTGTCAGGAAACGGCCGCTATCAATCACTGTGTATCCCCACCGCCCGGAGATACACAGCGATACAAAACCCTGAAAAAATCGCGTTTTTGCATGTGTGTGTATCCGCCATTACGCCAGATACACTGCAATACAAACCCGGGCAGGCAAGCCGGCGCAGGCTCGATAGACTGCATGGCATTGCCCTTTGATAGAGGTTCTGCACCGATGGAACATGTCGATCACATCCTTATCGTCGACGACGACCGCGAGATCCGCGAGCTGGTCGGCAATTACCTGAAGAAGAACGGACTGCGCACCACCGTGGTCGCCGATGGTCGGCAGATGCGCAGTTTTCTCGAAGCCAACACCGTCGACCTGATTGTGCTCGACATCATGATGCCCGGCGATGATGGCCTACAGCTGTGCCGCGAACTACGCGTGGGCAAACACAAGGCCACGCCGGTGCTGATGCTCACGGCGCGCAACGATGAAACCGACCGCATCATCGGCCTGGAAATGGGCGCCGACGATTACCTGACCAAGCCGTTCGCCGCCCGCGAACTGCTGGCGCGGATCAACGCGGTGCTGCGGCGCACACGCATGCTGCCGCCGAATCTGGTGGTCACCGAAAGCGGTCGCCTGCTGGCCTTCGGCCGTTGGCAACTGGACACCTCGGCCCGGCATCTGCTGGACAATGACGGCACACTGGTAGCCCTCAGTGGTGCCGAATACCGCTTGCTGCGGGTGTTCCTCGATCATCCACAACGGGTGCTCAGCCGTGATCAGTTACTCAACCTGACCCAGGGCCGCGAAGCCGATCTGTTTGATCGCTCGATTGATCTGCTGGTCAGCCGTTTGCGCCAGCGCCTGCTTGATGATGCGCGTGAGCCGGCCTACATCAAGACCGTGCGCAGCGAGGGTTATGTTTTTTCGCTACCGGTGGAAATCCTCGGGGCCTCGGCATGAGCCTCAAGCTGCATTGGCCACGCACCCTGGCTTCGCGGTTGTCGCTGATCTTTCTGGTCGGGCTGATCCTGGCCCAGGCCCTGTCGTTTGGCGCGCAGTATTACGAGCGTTTCCAAAGCGCCAGAAGCACCATGCTCAGCAATATGCAAAACGACGTTTCGACGTCGGTTGCAATCCTCGACCGCTTGCCGGCGCAGGAACGCCCTGCCTGGCTGCCACGACTGGCTCGCACCAACTACGATTATCGGTTGAACGACGGCGATCCCGGCGCCCCGCTCGACGCCGAGGAGGTACCGGTGGCCGCGACCTCGATCAGCAGTGCGATCGGTGGCGCCCATCCGCTGTCCTTCAGCCGTTTTTCCGCAGAGAAAAAACACTTCCAGGCCCATTTGCGCCTCAGCGACGGCAGCCCGTTGACCATCGATGTGCGCCCGGCCATGCCGCCGCTGTCGCCGTGGCTGCCGGGGGTATTGCTCGGGCAATTGGCGCTGCTGATCGCTTGCACCTGGCTGGCGGTGCGCATTGCCATACGCCCCCTCGCCCGCCTCGCCAATGCCGTGGAATCCCTCGACCCCAACGCGCACCCGGTGATGCTCGACGAACACGGCCCGACCGAAGTGGCCTACGCCGCACGGGCCTTCAACGCGATGCAGGCGCGGATCGCTGCGTATCTGAAGGAGCGCATGCAACTGCTGGCAGCGATTTCCCATGACCTGCAAACCCCGATCACCCGCATGAAATTGCGCGCAGAGTTCATGGACGACTCGGTCGAGAAAGACAAACTGTGGAACGACCTCGGCGAGATGGAGCATCTGGTGCGCGAAGGCGTGGCGTACGCTCGCAGCATCCACGGCTCGACCGAGGAAAGCCGGCGCACCGATCTCGACTCGTTCCTCGACAGCCTGGTGTTCGACTATCAGGACATGGGCAAGGACGTGCAGCTGAGCGGCAAGAGCGCGGCGGTGATCGATACCCGTCCCCAGGCCCTGCGCCGGGTGCTGGTGAACCTGACCGACAACGCACTGAAATTTGCCGGTGCCGCGCAGTTGCAGGTCGATATCGACGACGGTCTTTGCATCAAAATCCTCGATCGCGGGCCAGGCATTGCCGAAGCCGAGTTGCAACAGGTCATGCAGCCGTTCTACCGGGTGGAAAACTCGCGCAACCGCAGCACCGGCGGCACCGGCCTGGGCCTGGCCATCGCCCAGCAACTGGCCATGGCCCTCGGCGGATCACTGACCCTGAGCAACCGCGAGGGCGGAGGCCTGTGCGCGGAGTTGAAATTGCCCCTGCGCTGATCCCCACATTGGAATTTGCATGGAGCACAAACACTGCATCTTGCCCCAGCCCGACTAGACTGATTCATGCCCCAGTCGAGGGGGATTGCAGGACGACGTCAGCTGTGCCCTGCCCACTTCTGTGACCACCGCCCAGCGGCCCATGCCTCGACAACGTTTTGCCACCGGACGGTGATCCTGTATCAGGAGCACTCGTGATGGACGAAACACGACTCAACGCATTCATGGGCAAACTGGTCAACGACATGGGCGGCGCCGCGATGCTGGCGAACGTCATCGTTGGCGAAGAACTCGGGCTGTACCGGGCGATGGCCGACAGTCAGCCGGTCACCCCGCAAGCCCTCGCCGAAAAAACCACCTGCAACCCGCGTCTGGTACGCGAATGGCTCAGCGCGCATGTCGCGTCCGGCTATATGGAGCATCACGATGGCCAGTTTCGGTTGCCGGAAGAGCAGGCGCTGGCACTGGCCGTGGAAGACTCGCCGGTGTACGTCGCCGGCGGACTCGGTGTGGTGGCCTCGTTTTTCCACGACAAGGACAAACTGGTCAAAGCCATGCGCGGCAATGGCGCCCTGCCCTGGGGCGATCACCATCCGTGCATGTTCAGCGGCACCGAACGCTTCTTTCGCCCCGGCTACAAAGGTCACTTGATCGCTGAATGGCTGCCGGCGCTGGACGGCGTGGTCGCCAAACTCGAAAAAGGCGCCAAAGTCGCCGACATCGGCTGCGGCCACGGCGCGTCGACGGTGATCATGGCCCAGGCCTATCCCAACTCACACTTCGTCGGTTTCGACTACCACGCGCCGTCAATCACCGTCGCCACCCAGCGCGCCGAAGAAGGAGGGGTCAGCAGCCGGGCGAAGTTCTTCCAGAACAACGCCAAAAACTACCCCGGCGACGACTATGACCTGATCTGCTACTTCGACTGTCTGCACGACATGGGCGACCCGGTCGGCGCCGCACGGCATGCGTTCGAATCATTGAAGAAGGACGGCACGGTGCTGCTGGTCGAGCCGTTTGCCAACGACGCGCTGGACGACAACATCAACCCGGTCGGACGCCTGTTTTACGCGGCCTCGACCTTTATCTGCACGCCGAATTCGCTGTCCCAGGAAGTTGGCCTGGGGCTGGGTGCGCAGGCCGGTGAAATGCGCTTGCGCAAGGTGTTTACCGAGGCCGGGTTCAAGCATTTTCGCCGGGCGACGCAGACGCCGTTCAATCTGATACTGGAGGCGCGCAAATAAATCAGCGCTATCACCTGTGGCTAGGGAGCTTGCTCCCGTCAGATTGCAAAGCAAGCCCAAAACAGGCCTGCTGCGCAGTCCAGCGGGAGCGAGCTCCCTCGCCACACGGTTAATGCTAACCTGCGGGCATCGTCCTCCCCGGAGTGCTGACCATGCTCGACAGCCCGACCCGCGAACACCTCGACACCCTGCACCAGGCCATGGCCGATGGCGGCTTTGTGGTGCTGACCGGCGCGGGCATCAGCACGCCGTCGGGCATCCCGGATTACCGCGACAGTGAGGGTGTACGCCGGGGCCGGCAGCCGATGATGTATCAGGAATTTCTCGCCGCTCCGGAATCCCGTCGCCGCTACTGGGCGCGGGCCATGCTTGGCTGGCCGCGGGTGCGTCAGGCGCGGCCCAATGCCGCGCATCAAGCACTGGCCGATTTGCAGCGCCGGGGTCTGGTCAGCGCCTTGATCACGCAGAACGTCGACACCCTGCACGATCAGGCTGGCAGTCAGGACGTGATCGAACTGCATGGCAGCCTGCACCGGGTGTTGTGCCTGGATTGCGGCCAGCGCAGCGCGCGTGACGACATTCAGCAGCGGATGGTCGAGCAGAATCCGTATCTGGCCGGGGTCGACGCGATGCAGGCGCCGGACGGCGATACCCTGCTCGATCCGGCCTTCGAAGCACGTTTTCAGACGCCACAATGCCCGTATTGCGCCGGTGAACGGATGAAGCCGGACGTGGTGTTTTTCGGTGAGAACGTGGCGCAGCCGACGGTGGCGCGGGCCATGGCGGCGGCAGAAAATGCCGCGGGATTGTTGGTGGTGGGCTCGTCGCTGATGGCCTATTCGGCGTTTCGTCTGTGCCGGGTGATCGCCGATCGGGGCAAGCCGTTGCTGGCGATCAATCTGGGCAAGACTCGCGCCGATGATCTGCTGGATCTGAAGATCGAGGCGTCATGCGAACAGCTGCTGCCGTTGCTGGTGCAACGCTTGACTTCCTGACTCGCGAAATCCCCTGTAGGAGCGAGCCTGCTCGCGATAGCGTCCTTTCAGCCAAGACTTTCCTCGACTGATACCCCGCCTTCGCGAGCAAGCCCGCTCCCACAGGATCAATGTTCGGCTTTGAGAATATCGAACAGTGCCTGCGCCGCTGCCGACAGCTCATTGCCCGGCTCCGTGAGCACACCAATCGCCCGCTCCACTGAATCATTCAAGGTCAGGCAATGCGCGCCCAGCTCCAGCATCTGGTCGGCGCACAACGCTGGCACCGCACTCACCCCCAGGCCACTGGCGACCATGCGCCCGACGGTTGCCAGTTGATGACTCTCGAATTCCACCGGCAGTTTCATGCCCCGGGCCTGCAAGTGCTCTTCGAGCATCACCCGCACCGTCGACGGCCGTTGCAGGGTGATGAACGGTTCCTGCAGCAAGGTCTGCCAGTCGATTTCGCCAAGCCCGGCCAGCGCTGAATCCTGCGGCACCACTGCGACGAAGCGGTCCATGTACAACGGGGTGAACGTCAGCGAGGTGTTCTGCATCGGCTCGAACGCCACGCCCAGCTCCACCTGCCGGTCGCGAACCATTTCCAGCACTTGCTCGTTGATCACGTCGTTGACCGTGACGTTGACGTTCGGATAGCGCGCGCGAAAGGTCTTGAGGATCGGCGGCAGCAGGTTGCCGGCAAACGATGGCATCGCCGCCAGCGTCACCCGCCCGCGTTGCAGGCTGAAGCGCTGACGCATTTCGTCTTCGGCGTTGTCCCAGTCGGCAATCAGGCGCCGGGCCAGCGGCAGCAGCGATTCGCCCTCGGCGGTCAGCGCCACATTGCGCGTGTTGCGACTGAACAACCGCCCGCCCAGCCCCTCCTCCAGCGCCTTGATGGTCAGGCTCAGCGCCGATTGCGACAGGTGCAGGCGCTCGCAGGCCACGGCGAAGCTCAGGCTCTGGGCCACAGCGAGGAAAGCACGGATCTGTTTGATGGTCATGAGCGCTATGCTTCCGTATCTGCAATCAGTCAATTGTTTAACTTTATCAATCAATCAACCTTAAAAATCAACTTAACAAATATATTCTCCAGCGCGACACTCCAGTCATTCGGCTAGCCAGCCGCCCGACAAACAATAAAAGAGGTGCATATGGCAGGTTTCGACAAGCGCGTGAGTTCCTACGAGGAAGCTCTGGCCGGTCTTGAAGACGGCATGACCGTGATCGCCGGCGGCTTCGGCCTGTGCGGCATTCCGGAAAACCTGATCGCCGAGATCAAGCGCAAGGGCACCCGCGACCTCACCGTGGTTTCCAATAACTGTGGCGTCGACGGTTTCGGCCTCGGTGTGCTGTTGACCGACCGCCAGATCAGCAAGGTGATTGCCTCCTACGTCGGCGAAAACAAACTGTTCGAAGAGCAACTGCTCAAGGGCGACATCGAAGTCATCCTGACCCCGCAAGGCACCCTCGCCGAGAAAATGCGCGCAGGCGGCGCCGGCATCCCGGCCTTCTTCACCGCCACCGGCGTCGGCACCCCGGTCGCCGAAGGCAAGGAAGTGCGTGAATTCAAAGGGCGCAAGTACCTGATGGAAGAGTCCATCACCGGCGACTTCGCCATCGTCAAAGGCTGGAAAGCCGACCATTTCGGTAACGTCGTCTACCGTCACACCGCGCAGAACTTCAACCCGCTGGCGGCCACCGCCGGCAAGATCACCGTGGTCGAAGTCGAAGAAATCGTCGAGCCCGGCGAGCTGGATCCGTCGCAGATCCACACCCCCGGCATCTACGTCGACCGGGTCATTTGCGGCACGTTCGAAAAGCGCATCGAACAGCGCACCATCCGCAAATAATCCAGGCTGACGGAGAATAAAAACATGGCACTTACCCGCGAACAAATGGCTCAGCGCGTCGCCCGCGAAATGCAGGACGGCTACTACGTGAACCTCGGCATCGGCATTCCGACCCTGGTCGCCAACTACATTCCCGACGGCATGGAAGTCATGCTGCAATCGGAAAACGGTCTGCTCGGCATGGGCCCGTTTCCAACGGAAGACACCATCGATGCCGACATGATCAACGCCGGCAAACAGACCGTGACCGCGCGCATCGGCGCATCGATCTTCAACTCCGCCGAATCCTTCGCGATGATCCGCGGCGGGCATGTCGACCTGACCGTGCTCGGCGCGTTCGAAGTCGACGTCGAAGGCAACATCGCCTCGTGGATGATTCCCGGCAAACTGGTAAAGGGTATGGGCGGCGCGATGGATCTGGTGGCCGGCGCCGACAACATCATCGTGATCATGACCCACGCTTCCAAGGACGGTGAGTCGAAACTGTTGGCCAAGTGCAGCCTGCCGCTGACCGGCGCCGGCTGCATCAAGCGGGTGCTGACCGACCTCGCCTATCTGGAAATCGAAAATGGCGCTTTTGTCCTCAAGGAACGCGCACCTGGCGTCAGCGTCGAGGAAATCGTCGCCAAAACCGCTGGTAAACTGATCGTCCCGGATCACGTACCGGAAATGCAGTTCGCTGCCCAGTGAGGAATTCGAAAATGCAAGACGTCGTAATTGTTGCCGCCACCCGCACCGCGATCGGCAGTTTCCAGGGTTCGCTGGCCTCGGTGTCCGCCGTTGATCTGGGCGCTGCGGTGATTCGCCAGTTGCTCGAGCAGACCGGCCTGGACGGTGCACAGGTCGATGAAGTGATCATGGGCCAGGTGCTGACCGCCGGCGCCGGCCAGAACCCGGCGCGTCAGGCGGCGATCAAGGCTGGCCTGCCCCACGCCGTGCCCGCCATGACCCTGAACAAGGTCTGCGGCTCGGGCCTGAAAGCCCTGCACCTGGGCGCGCAAGCGATCCGTTGCGGCGATGCCGAGGTGATCATCGCCGGTGGTCAGGAAAACATGAGCCTGTCCAATTACGTGATGCCGGGCGCACGCACCGGTCTGCGCATGGGTCACGCGCAAATCGTCGACACCATGATCAGCGATGGCCTGTGGGATGCGTTCAACGATTACCACATGGGCATCACTGCCGAGAATCTGGTCGATAAATATGAGATCAGCCGCGAACAGCAGGACGCCTTCGCCGCCGCCTCGCAGAGCAAAGCCGCTGCGGCCATTGAGGCCGGACGCTTTGTCGATGAGATCACCCCGATCCTGATCCCGCAGCGCAAAGGCGATCCGGTAGCGTTCAAGGTCGACGAACAACCACGCGGCGACACCACCGCCGAATCCCTGGCGAAACTGCGTCCGGCGTTCAAGAAGGACGGCAGTGTCACCGCCGGCAACGCTTCGTCGCTGAACGATGGCGCCGCCGCAGTCATCCTGATGAGCGCCGAGAAAGCCAAGGCCCTGGGCCTGCCGGTACTGGCAAAAATCGCCGCGTATGCCAACGCCGGTGTTGACCCGGCGATCATGGGCATCGGCCCGGTCTCGGCCACCCGTCGCTGCCTGGACAAGGCTGGCTGGAACATCGGCCAACTGGACCTGATCGAGGCCAACGAAGCGTTCGCCGCGCAATCGCTGGCAGTGGCCAAGGATCTGCAATGGGATCTGGACAAGGTCAACGTCAACGGCGGCGCCATCGCCCTCGGTCACCCGATCGGTGCGTCGGGCTGCCGCGTGCTGGTGACGCTGCTGCACGAAATGATCAAGCGTGATGCGAAAAAAGGTCTGGCGACCCTGTGCATCGGCGGCGGTCAGGGTGTGGCGCTGGCGCTGGAACGCGCTTAACCCCCGAGTTCACAGCGGGCGGCGGATCCACGACATCCGCTGCTCGCTGGCAACAAAAAACCCGGTGCGACTTGCGTTGCACCGGGTGTTTTTTTGCCCATTCAAAATCTTCTTTGAATGGACCTCCCTCTTCGCGAGCAAGCCCGCTCCCACAGGGGAATGCATTCCAGGGTGGGAGCGGGCTTGCTCGCGAAGGGGCCAGCTCAGGCAACAGAAAAACCAGGGCTCACACCACCATCTGCAGAATCAACCAGGCATTCGCGCCACTGATCACCACAAACAAGCCCCACGCCAGCACCCGGGTCGGCAGCCGATTCACAAACGGCCCCATCAGTTGCTTGTCGCTGGTCATGCGAATCAGCGGGTACAGCGCAAACGGCAGCTGCAGGCTCAACACCACCTGACTCAGCACCAGCAACTTGCCCACCGCGTTATCCCCCATCAGCCACACGCCGATGAACGCCGGGATCAGCGCCAGCCCACGGGTGATCAAACGCCGCTGCCAGCAGGGAATCCGCAGGTTCAGATAACCCTCCATGATCACCTGTCCGGCGATGGTCCCGGTGAACGTCGAGCTCTGCCCCGACGCCAGCAACGCCACGCCGAACAACACACTGGCCAGTGCGCCGCCGACCAGCGGGTCGAGCAGGTGGTAGGCGTCCTGAATGTCGACCACGTCGGTATGCCCGGACTGGTGAAACGCAGCCGCCGCCAGAATCAGGATCGCCGCGTTGACCAGCAGCGCCAGCGCCAGCGAGCCGATAGTGTCGATGCGCGCCAGGTTGACCGCGTCCTGCTTGCTGGCCAGGTCCTTGCCGATCATCCGCGTCTGCACGATCGAACTGTGCAGGTAGAGGTTATGCGGCATCACCGTCGCGCCGAGAATACCGATCGCCAGATACAGCGGTGCGGCATCGCTGATCGCCGAGAGCGACGGTTTGAAACCGGCGAACACATCCGGCCAGTAGGGTTTGATCAGCACCAGTTCAACGAAGAAACACACGCCGATGGTCGCCACCAGCACCAGCATGATCGCCTCCAGCCGACGGAAGCCACGGTTCTGCAAGGCCAGCACCAGCAGCGTGTCGAAGGCGGTCAGGGCAATGCCGAAGGTCAGCGAACAACCCAGCAATAAATGGAAGGCCAAGGCACAGCCGAGCACTTCGGCCAGATCAGTGGCGATGATCGAGATTTCCGCCAGCACCCATTGCAGGCGTGCGGTCGGGGTGCTGTAGCGCTCGCGGGACAATTGCGCCAGATCGCGGCCGGTGGCGATGCCCAGACGCGAGCACAGGCATTGCACGACCATCCCCGCCAGACTTGCGAGCAACACCACGAACAGCAGGCTGTAACCAAAACGCGAGCCGGCCTCGATGGCGGTCGCCCAGTTGCCCGGGTCCATGTAGCCGATCGAGACCAGCAAGCCCGGACCGGCAAAACGCAGCACGCGTTTGAAGAACGAGGCGTTCGGATCCACCGCGACACTGCCGGCCACTTCCGGCGGGCAGAACGGCGCGGTGGCGATTTTGGGTAAGCTGAATTTCACGCACACATCCAGAAACAAGTTCGAAAGACGCAGCTTAGAGGTTTCAGTCAGCGCCTTGAAGAACAAAAACTCTATCGGCTCATGCCTAACAGTTGCTCACGCAGTTCGGGGTTACGGGTACGCGGATCCAGCCAGATATCGAAAAATGCCCGGGCAAACTGCGGATCATCGATTTCATGCTGCAACTGCTGACCGACAAAAAACCGCGCGCCCTGCCCCGGCAGATACACGCCCGTGATCCGCGTGCCGGCCTGCACATCGACGAACGATTGCTCCATTTGTCCTTGCCACCTGGCCAGTTGCGCGGGACTGACGCCCGAGCCTGCCAGGCGTTTGATTTCATCGACGCTGGCCTGCACCAGATCATCGCGGGAGATCTTGCGCCGATAGATCAGCTCCAGGGCGAAGGGCTGTTCGGTGGACAACGGGCGTGCCGCACTCCACAACCGGGCGTTGTAGACGTCGAAGCCGAACACACTGAAATCACCGGTGCCGATGATTTGCGCGCCGGGCACGGCGTCCTGCCAATTGGCCCAGGTCGGCGTCAGCAACAACGCCCACAAGCCGATGCCACAGCACCCACGCAGCAACTTCGATGGTTTGCTCATCGCGGCATCGACTCCGGTAAACCCTGATCTTCAGAGCATAGCGGATATCACTCGCAGACTTTGTATACAAAAATTGTCGATCAATGCAGCAATCGGTTACCTTGGCCGTTCCATCCCGGAGGCCTCCCGCGTGCTGATCCTCAAATTACTGCTGATCCCCGCTTTTCTGCTGCTGATTTCTCTCGCCGGCAAGCGCTGGGGACCAAGCGTCGCCGGTTGGCTGTCGGGGTTGCCGGTGGTGGTCGGGCCGATTCTGTTTTTCCTCGCCATCGAACAGGGGCCTCAGTTTGCTGCGCAATCGGCGGTGGCGGCGCTGTCGGCGATGTTCGCCATGATCGCCTTCTGCATTACCTACGCGCAGGTGGCACAGCGGGCGAACTGGCCGTTGGCGCTGACGGCGTCACTGTCGGTGTGGGCGGTACTGGCGCTGGTTTTGTCGCTGATTCCGCCGTCGCTGCCGTTCTCGATCGCTGCGGCGGCGATTGCCCTGCTCGCCGCGCCGTACCTGTTTCCCGACGTGCAGCCGGTGCTGAACGGTCCGACACCGAAGTCGGACAAACTGCTCTGGCGGATGATTGCCGGTGCGGCGCTGACGCTGCTGGTGACCATGCTCGCGAGTACTGTGGGCGAGCGCTGGAGCGGCTTGCTCGCGGTGTTCCCGGTGCTCGGAAGTGTAATGGCGGTGTTTTCTCAGCAGACTCGTGGTCCGGCGTTTACCGCGGCATTGCTGCGGGCGACGGCGACCGGCATGTACTCGTTTTCGGCGTTTTGCCTGGTGTCGGCGCTGACCCTGCCAACCCTGGGCCTCAGCGGATTCATCGCCGGTGTCGCGGTGTCGGTGGCGATGCTCGGGGTCACCCGCAAGTTGCTGGCCCGACCGACTCCCGCCAAAAGCCCACAACCTCAAGGCTGAGGCAGCCTGACAAACCGCGCTGGAATGCCAGGCATGCTCCGTGGGATCATCGCCGCCCTGGCGCGACCATCCCTCGGAGATTCACATGTCATTGCTCAGCAAGAAAGCCGTCGTCCTGTTGCTGGCGGCGGTCGCCGGTTTCGGCGCCCTCAACGCCCAGGCAGCCAAGCCCAAGGAAAAAGCCTCGACCAACAACGTATCGATGCTCGACGGCAAGTTCACCTTCGTCCTGCCCAAAGGCTTCACCGCCGACCCGCTGCCGGCCGGGCCAACCGGTGCCAAGGGCACGATGTACACCAATCAGGCGACCAAGACTGTGGTCATCGCCGCGGAAAACCAGATCGCCGGCGGCGCCAGCGTCAAGGACAACGACAACGAATTTCTCGATGGCAGCCTGGCGAGTTTCATCGATGACCAGCGCAAGGCCCTGCCGGACTTCAACAAGCTCAGCGAAAAAAGCCTGACCCAGAAAAGCAGCGGCCTCGGCGTGCGTCAGGTCGACAGCACCGCCACTCAGGGCGGCGGCCAGACCCTCAATACCACCCTGCTCGCCGCCTCCGGCAAGCGCATGGCGCTGGTTCAGGTGATTTCCCGGGCCAGCGACAAGAGCGGTCACGATGCGCTGGTGAAAACCATCCTCAAGGACAAGTGATCCTTACGGATTGAGCTGCTGCAGCCAAGCGTTCAAGTCCCGCAGTTCGGCAGAACTGATGCTGTGGCCGACTCCGGGATAAGCGTGAAACTCGGGTTTGTAGGCAAGTTTTTGCAGCAGCGCATTGGCCGCGGTGCCGTCGCGGTACGGCACCCGATCATCGGCGGTGCCATGGCCGATGAAGATCTTCAGCGGCAACGGTTGTTGCTGCGCCTGGAGCTCGGTTTTCAATACCGGCAACAGGCGTCCGCTCAACGCCGCGATGCCACCGACCGCCACGGGCGGACGCAAGCCCACCTCGTACGTCATCATCGCGCCCTGGCTGAAGCCGATCAGGTACACCTTGTCCGGGCTGGCGTGATATTTCTTCGCCGCCAGGGCGACAAACTCCCGCAGTTTCTGACCGCTGGCCTTCAGATCATCGGTCTCACCGTTGTAGGCGCCTTCGCCTTTTTTGCGAAACCACTGGAAACGCCCTTCGCCCAACGCCAGCGGCGCCTGCACCGAAAGGTAGTTGTACTGCGCCGGCAGCTGAAACTTCATGCCGATCAGATCGGCTTCGTTACTGCCGTAGCCGTGCAGAAAAATCACCAGCGGCCGGGTGTTCGCGTCCGGGTGAACCTGTTCGATGTATTTCAGTGGCAAATCGCTTTGCAGCGTGGTTTGCGCGTGGACGGCGCTGGACGCCAGCAGGGTTAACAGGGCAAACGCCTTCAACATAGAGCCTTCCTTCACAGAGTGTCGGGTTCGTCGGTGAGCCTAACACTCTCTGAAGATTGTGGTGCTGGCGAGACCGCTATCGCGAGCAGGCTCACTCCTACAGGGACAACGCATGCCAAATGTAGGAGTGAGCCTGCTCGCGATGAGGCCGGAAAATCCAAGGAAATCTGTCAGTCGTTTATCAGCTTGCCCACCCGAATCGGCTCACGCCCCGCCACCTTGGCCTGCCAGATCCCCGGCTGGGTGTAGCGCCCGCGATCAATCGCAAACAGCACGCCGCTGGTGCCGGCGCGGACGGTGGTCAGCCGGTCATTCAACGGATCCACCACTTCGAACAGCGCATCCCCCTGCTCGACCCACTCCCCGGCATTGCGCAGGAAACTGACCACGCCATGGTGCGGCGCGAACAGGTATTCGGTGCCTTCGAACGGCATGCCTTCGCAGCATTCGCTCGGCGCCGCCGGCCATTCGCCGCTGATGAAACCCTGCTCGGCGAGAAAGCCGAGAATCGCTTCACAATTGGCCTGCGCCTGATCGACCCGGGTGTCGCCAATGCTGCCCAGTTCAAGGGTGGTGGCGAGGTTCGCCGGGGGAATCGCCGCACTCGGAAACGCTCGGGCCAGACGCAGCCACGGCGATGAGCACGATTCATCGAACGAACTGCCACCGGAGTCTTCGCACAACAAGGCCACGCCGGCCTTCAGTCGCGCCGCCAGCGATTGCCAGCGCGGCCAGTGTTGTGGCAATGCGTAAATGTGAATCGCCGCGTCGAAATCACAATGCAGATCGAGGGTGATGTCGGCGTCGCAGGCATGGCGCAGCAGCAAGCGGTGCAGCGCTTCCAGTTGCGAGGCCGGGGCTGGCAACTCATCGAGCACCTCGCCCATGGTCTGGCGGATCAGCGCGATGTTGGCCTCGGCGTCGCTGCCCAGTTGCTCACCGATTCGCGCCGCCACCGGCGCACTGAGTTCAACAAACGCGCGGTTGAAATTCTTCCCGCTGCCCAACTCGAAGCGCCCCATGTGGCTGCCTTGCAGATGCTGGTCGAGGCCAATCGGGTTGGCCACCGGTACCAGCTCGATCACGCCTTGCAGACGGCCCTGCTGTTCCAGCGCGTTGAGGCGTTGCTTGAGTTCCCACGCGGTGCGCATCCCCGGCAGCTCGTCGGCGTGCAGGCTGGCCTGGATGTACACCTTGCGGCTGCCCGCGCCGTAACGGAAGACGCTGAGGGAACGTTCGCTGCCCAGATGGCTCCAGGGCAGGACATGGTCGATGCGTTGCATGGGAAAACTCCTGAATGGCTGGATCACGCAGATCCCCTGTAGGAGTGAGCCTGCTCGCGATAGCGGTGTGTCAGGCACTAAAGCGGCTGAATGTTAAACCGCTATCGCGAGCAGGCTCACTCCTACAGGGTTCTCCTATGAATCAGAGCACAAAAAAAGTGGCCACCGCGCAAACGGGACCACTTTTTTCTACAGCGTATTAATGACCGTACACGTCAAAGTCGAAGTACTTGTCCTGGACTTTCTTGTACTCGCCATTGGCGCGGATTTCGGTGATGGCCTTGTTGAATTTCTCGGCCAGCTCGGTATCGCCCTTGCGTACGGCAATCCCGGCACCGCCGCCGAAGTACTTGGCGTCTTCGTAAGTCGGGCCGACGAATTCGAAACCTTTGCCGGCGTCGGTCTTCAGGAAACCGTCGCTGAGGTTGACCGAGTCGGCCAGCATCGCGTCAAGACGACCAGATTTCATATCCAGGTTGGCTTCCTGTTGCGAGCCATAGCGCACCACTTCAAACCCGGCGTCCTTGGCCATGTCGGTGGCATAGCGGTCGTGGGTACTGGCGCGCAGCACGCCGACTTTCTTGCCCTTGAGCTCGGTCAGCGGATCTTTGACACCGGAGCCTTCCTTCATCACGAAGCGCGCCGGGGTGTGGTAGTACTTGATGGTGAAATCGACGTTTTTCTTGCGGTCGTCAGTGATGGTCATCGAGGACAGGATCGCGTCGATCTTCTTCACTTTGAGTGCCGGGATCAGGCCGTCGAACTCCTGCTCGACCCACACGCATTTGACGTCCATCTGTTTGCACAGGGCATCGCCGATATCGACGTCGAACCCGGTGAGTTTGCCATCAGCGGTTTTCATCGAGAATGGCGGGTAAGCGGCTTCGATCCCCAGACGAATCGGTTTGGCGTCTTCGGCCACTGCGGTCAGGGACAACATCGACAGTGCCAGGGCACCGAACATCACTAGCTTCTTCATTTATTACTCCTGTGTGCGGAGGCTTTTATTGGCAGCTTTCGATTGGCGTTCGGTCATGGCCATTGAGCAGCAAAAACCGACGTGGCCGGCAGTCTATGGCGGCGCGCACAGGGCAAATTGTGTTTAGGCGACAAATACTTACAGAAAATCGGCGCACGCGTTGACCGGGATCAACGGTGCGCCGACATGGTGCAAAGGCTGTAGGACAAATCTTTGAAAACGACACAAATGGCCTTTGTAGGAGCTGCCGCAGGCTGCGATCTTTTGCTCTTTAAAAGTCAAAAGATCGCAGCCTGCGGCAGCTCCTACAAAAGCTTTCAGCATTCACATCCAATAGGCGCCTTGGCGGCTTGAGTAGCACTCAAGCTGAAGCCCTCATCCAGCCAGCCGGTCACGCCGCCGATCATCTCCTTGACCGGGTAACCCAACGCCGCCAGTTTCACCGCAGCCTTGTTGGCGCCGTTGCAGTGCGGGCCGGCGCAATAGACCACGAACAACGTGCTCGTCGAATACTCCACCAGGCCTTCGGCGGTCAGCAAGCGGGTCGGAATGTTGATCGCGCCCGGCACGTGACCGCGCTCGAACGCCAAAGGCCCGCGCACATCGACCAGGACAAAATCGACTTCACCGGCCTCCTGGCTGCCGTACACGTCAGAACAATCGGTTTCAAAGGTCAGACGGTTGCTGAAGTGCATCAGGGCAATCGCCGACGGTGCGGCAGGAATGTCGCGAACCAAGCTGGTCATGTTGTGTGGCTCCTTCATCTGTTGGGGTGTGAGCAGACTTTATCGGGCCGGCACTTGGCGCTACAGTGGCGCACAAGACACTCACCGGGAATTTTCCGCCAAATGCCTGACTCACCTGGATTGGTCGCGATTCTGGCCTACGATGGCCTCTGTACCTTCGAGTTCGGCATTGCCGTGGAGATTTTCGGCCTGCCCCGGCCGGAATTCGATTTCCCGTGGTACGAGCACTGCATCGTCGCCGTCGATCAAGGGCCGATGCGCGCCATGGGCGGGATTCACGTATTGGCCGACGGCGGCCTGGAGCTGCTGACGCAGGCGCGCACCATCATCATTCCCGGTTGGCGCGACCGCGAGGCCCCGGTGCCGCCGGCGCTGATCGACGCCTTGCGACAGGCCCACGCCCAGGGTGCGCGGTTGCTGTCAATTTGCTCAGGGGTGTTTGTGCTGGCCGCCAGTGGCTTGCTCGACGGCCACGGTGCGACCACCCACTGGCGCTACACCGATGAACTGGCGCGACGCTACCCGGCGATCGCGGTCAATCCGGATGTGCTTTACGTCGATTCCGGACAGTTGATCACCTCGGCGGGCAGCGCCGCCGGGATCGATGCCTGCCTGCATCTGCTGGCACGGGACTTCGGCACCCAGGTCGCCAATTCAGTGGCCCGGCGTCTGGTGATGTCGCCGCAACGCACTGGCGGTCAGGCACAGTTCATCCCCACGCCGGTCAGCGCGACGCCGCGAAACGACTTGTCGCGGGTGATGCAGTGGGCCCGCGAGCGCTTGCACCAACCGCTGGAAGTGCGCGATCTGGCCAGCGAAGCGGCGATGAGCGAGCGCACCTTTTTGCGCCGTTTCACCGAAGCCAGCGGACAATCGCCCAAAGCGTGGCTACAACACGAGCGACTGGCCCGGGCGCGGGAATTACTGGAGAGCAGCGTGCACAACACCGAGCAAATTGCCCTGCACTGCGGTTATCGCTCGGTGGAAAGTTTTCGCGTGGCGTTTCGCAGCGTGGTCGGGGTGCCGCCGTCGGTGTATCGGGAGCGGTTTGGGCGTGGGGTCAAGGCCATTTCTTGAGTTGACTGTGATGACCCCTTCGCGAGCAAGCTCGCTCCCACATTTGAAATGGGCCCCCCTGTGGGAGCGAGCTTGCTCGCGAAGAGGCCAGTCCAGCCACAATAAACCTACGGCTTACGCAACAGATAGGTATCCATGATCCACCCATGCTCGGCACGGGCTGCTTTGCGCACCCGCTCGATCTCGGCCGCCACATCCTTGAGCTTGCCACTGATCAGAATTTCATCCGGTGTGCCCAGGTAGGCTCCCCAATAAATCTCGGTCTGCTGATCCGCCACATGGTGGTAGGAATCTTCCGCATCGAGCATCACCACCAGGCTGTCCGTGTCACTCACCTGGCCCGCCGCCAGACGCCGGCCAGTGGTGATTTCAATTGACCGGCCAATGCTGTTCAACGGCACTTTATGCTGCGCCGCCAACGCCTGAACGCTGGTTATCCCGGGGATCACTTCAAACTCGAAAGCACAGCGACCTGACACCAGAATCGCCTGCAGGATACGAATCGTGCTGTCGTACAACGCCGGGTCGCCCCACACGAGGAATCCGCCGCACT
This sequence comes from Pseudomonas sp. MWU347, assembly GCF_017947305.1. NCBI lineage: Bacteria > Pseudomonadati > Pseudomonadota > Gammaproteobacteria > Pseudomonadales > Pseudomonadaceae > Pseudomonas > Pseudomonas sp. MWU347. The sequence continues at coordinate 9,576 of NZ_JAFGZB010000009.1, read as the reverse complement.
GCTCGTCAGCCAATTCTTCATTGATCAGTTGTTCGAAGGTTTCTTGCTTGGCGCGATTCAGATCATCGACCGCGCGGGTGTAGTCCACGTCGCCGCGCGCGCGCTCGGGGCTGTGGGATTCGACGAAGCGATACGCAGGATCGGTGATGTAGCGCGCACAGATGTCGCGCCGCAGATCGATCAGTTTGTCCTTGCTCGGGCCTTTGTCCATCAGAAAGAACACGTCGACTTGATTCAGCGCCTTTACCGCCTGCATCGTGATGTAGTCGGGATTTCCGGCGCCGATGCCAATTACCAGCAGTCGTTTCATTACAGTGCTCCCGCAAGATCGATACCCGGCAAGCGTAGCCGCCAGATGCCGTTGAACCGCAGTTCAACCATGGACAACGGTTCAACATCAATGGCGTTGAACGCCGCGCCCTGTAACACCTGCATCAGTGCCGCACGCACCACAAACGGATGGGTGACGGCGACGATGTGCCCCGATGCGCCTTGCAGACTGGTCAGCCATGCCGCCACGCGTTCGCTCAACTGCATTACCGACTCGCCACCATGCGGTGCCGCCTGCGGATCATTGATCCACGCCTGCAAGGCCTCGGCCTCGCGCACTTGCAGATCCTTGATCGCTTGCCCGTGCCAGCGCCCCAAATCGCAATCGCGCAGCGCTTCGTCCACTTGCGGCGCCGCACCGAACCACTCGGCAGTCTCGCGCGTACGCAATTCCGGCCCGCACAACAAACGACTGGCACCGGTGAACTTCGCGGCCAACGCGCCGATCGCGAATGGCGAATTTTCAACAGGCTCGTTCGTAGGAAAGCGCGACAATTTCTGTGCGACGGTTCGCGCGTGGCAAATCAAAGTCAAACGGGTGGACTGCACAGGATTTCACTCGATAAGCATCAGCTGAATCGGCGGCAAATCGCCGGTCTTGTGGCAATTGTGCCGTAACCCGGTCGCTTCAGGGGATCTCGTGAACCTCCAGCCCAGTACTCTGAAGTAGAAAAAGCGGCAATGTCTGACACGCCTGGAGGCAATGGACTACAAGAGGCACAGACTTAGGTGTAGCCCTTGTTACTCAGGGTTGTGAGCTTATTTAAACGTCGAATCGCCAACGCTAAAAATTCACTAGACATGTAACCTGAGTTACATAAATACTGTTTTAACGGATTGTGAAACGAATTCAACACCCCCCCTTCATCCAGCAGGAGCCCGGATGCCCCCTCTCAGAGACTTGATCACCGACCCCGGCCTGGAACTGACGCCGTCGGAGCGCAAAGTGATTCGCGCCCTGCTCGACCAGTATCCACGCAACGGCTTGGGTCCGATGGCGCGTCTGGCCGAACACGCCGGCGTCAGCGATCCGACCATCGTGCGGCTGGTGAAGAAGCTCGGATTCGGCGGTTACGCCGAGTTTCAGGACGCCCTGCTCAGCGACATGGACCACCGCCTGCGTTCACCGCGCACCCTGTTGCAGCCGCGTTCGCACCTGAACAAGGACGATGCCTGGGGCCATTATCTGGCCGACAGCCAGCGTCTGCTGGTGGAAACCCAGGTTCTGACGCAACCCGAAGACGTGCGCATTCTGCTCGACTGGCTGCTCGATACCCGGCACCAGATCTACTGCTTCGGCGGGCGCTTCAGCAGCCTGATGGCCAACTACCTGCTCAATCACTTGCGCCTGCTGCGACCCGGCTGCTTTGCCCTGGAAGACAACGCGCAACTGCCCGACCGCCTGTTCGATCTGCAACGCCAGGACGTGGTGCTGCTGTTTGACTATCGGCGCTACCAGTCCCAGGCCCTGCGGGTTGCCTCGGCGGCGAAGAACAACAACGCGCGGGTGGTGTTGTTCACCGACATCTATGCCTCGCCGCTGCGCGAACTGGCGGACCTGATCATCAGCGCCCCGGTGGAATCGGCCTCGCCGTTCGACACCATGGTGCCGGCGCTGGCCCAGGTCGAGGCGCTGATTGCCTGCCTGACCCTGCGCAGCCCCGATCTGGCCGATCGCCTGGAAGGCATCGACGCCCTGCGCAACGACTTCAACACCCATCTGCTGGAGGATAAATAAGGATGTTCAGTCTTCCCCACCGCTCGCCGCGCGATTTGCCGTTCGTCACCGACCACACCGCATTGCTGCTTGTGGACATGCAGCGTGCCTGGCTCGAACCTCAGTTCGACCCGCACCTGAACGGCCCGGACGCCGAGTATTTCCTGACCCGCGCGCACATGCAGGTGGTGCCCAACCAGCGCCGTTTGCTCAGTGCCTTTCGCGAAGCGCGGCAGAACGTGCTGCACACGATTATCGAAAGCCTGACCGCCGACGGTCGCGACCGCTCGCTGGATCACAAACTGTCGGACATGCACCTGCCCAAGGGCAGCACCCAGGCGCGGATCATCGACGACCTGACCCCGGTGGAAAACGAGATCGTGTTGCCGAAAACCTCATCCGGGGTGTTCAACTCGACCAACATCGATTACGTGCTGCGCAACCTCGAAACCCGTCACCTGATCATCGCTGGCATCGTCACCGACCAGTGCGTCGACATGGCCGTGCGGGATGCCGCCGACCGTGGCTATCTGGTGACGCTGGTCGAAGACGCCTGCGCCACCTACACCCCGGCGCGGCATGACGCCTGCCTGAACGCGATCAAGGGTTACTGCTGGATCACTGACACACAAACCGTGCTCGGCCGCTTGCAGGAGATGCGTCCATGAGCGAGCGCCTGACGCCGTTGCCGATGACCACCATCGTCACCACCGACCTGATCGGCATCACCCGTGGCCGCTCGTTTCCCACCGATCAGCTGGAGCATTATCAAGCCGCCGGTTGCGGCTGGGTGCCGGCCAACAGTGCATTGACGCCCCAGGACATCATCGCCTCGACCAACCCATGGGGCGCTTATGGTGATTTGCGGTTGATTCCCGATTTGAGCAGCCGCGTGACGGTCGGTAATGGCCCGGACGCCGCAGCACCGGCGCTGGACTTTATCCACGGCGACATCCGCGAGACCGATGGCCGGCCGTGGAGCGCTTGCCCGCGCACACTGCTGCGCGATGAAATCGAGCGCTATCGCGACGACCTCGGTTTGCAGGTCAACGCGGCGTTCGAACACGAATTCAACCTGCATGCCGGTTTTGCCGAGCATCTGGCGTTTTCCCTCGAAGCCCAGCGTCAGGGTGCCGAGTTCGGCGGCTGGCTGCTCAGCGCGCTGCGCGCGGGTGGCGTTGAGCCGGAAATGTTCCTGCCCGAATACGGCAAGCACCAATACGAAATCACCTGCCGGCCGACCCTCGGCGTGGCGGCGGCGGATCGTGCGGTCAACGTGCGCGAAATCACCCGCGAAATCGCCCGGCAAATGGGCGTCGACGTCAGCTTCGCGCCGAAAACCAAGGCTGACGCGGTGTGCAACGGTGTGCACCTGCACATCAGCCTGCTCGACCTGCAAGGTCTGCCACTGCTCTACGACGCCGGCACCAGCAACGGTCTGTCGACCCTCGGCCAGCATTGGGCCGCCGGGATCCTGCATTACCTGCCGGCGCTGTGTGCGTTCACCGCGCCGACACCGGTGTCGTACGAGCGTTTGCAGCCACACCACTGGAGCGCGTCCTATGCGTGTCTGGGGCAGCAGAACCGTGAAGCGGCGCTGCGCATTTGTCCGACCGTGAGCCTGGGCGGCAAATCCGTGGCGGCGCAGTACAACCTGGAATTCCGCGCGATGGACGCCACCGCCTCGCCGCATCTGGCAATGGCCGCGCTGCTGATTGCCGGACGGCTGGGCATCGAACAGCGTCTGGCGCTGAACGCGATCACCGATGAAATTCCCGATTCACTCAACAACGAGCAACGCAAGGCCCGGGGCATTGTGGCCCTGCCCGCCTCGCTGGCCCAGGCGCTGGATTGCCTGCGTGACAGTGCAGCCTTCAATCAATGGCTGCCCAAGCCGTTGCTCGACACTTACCACGCCCTTAAAACCGAGGAACTGGCGCTGACGGAACAGCTCTCGCCCGCTGACCTGTGTGAGCACTATGCACGCCTGTACTGAATCCGCCGAGCTGGGGTTGTACACCCGCCCGGTCTACAACCTGAGCCGCGAAGATTCATCGCATCCGTTGATTCTGGTGTGCGAGCACGCCAGCCGCTACATCCCCGAGGCCCTGAACAATCTGGGCCTGGACGATGCCGCCGCGCGCGAACACATCGCCTGGGACATCGGCGCACTGCAACTGGCCGAAAAGCTCTCGGAGACACTCGGCGCGACACTGTTGAGCGCCAACTATTCACGGCTGCTGATCGACCTCAATCGGCCCCGGCATGCCCCCGACAGCATTCCGGCGCAGAGCGAGATTTATCAGGTGCCCGGTAACCGCGAGCTGGACGAAGCCACGCGCGAATACCGGCGCCAGACCCTGTTCAAACCGTTTCACGCCCGGCTGCAGACCCTGATCGACCAGCGCGTTGCACAAGGCCAGGCGGTGCGGGTAGTGGGGATTCACAGTTTTACCCCGGTGTATTACGGCCAGCCGCGCCCGCTGGAAGTCGGCGTGCTGTTCGGTCAGGCCGGCGCCTATGCGCAACGGGTGATCGATGGCCTCGGCCAGCACCCGCTGAACGTCGCGGGCAACCAGCCGTACCGGGTTGATCCGCTGGGTGACATGACCGTTCCGGTGCACGGCGATGCCCGGGGGCTGGAATCGGTGTTGATCGAAGTGCGCAACGATCTGCTGCGCAGCCCCGAAGCGGTATCGTTGTGGGCCGAGCGCCTGGCGCCGCTGCTGTAAAGAATGCTGCAAGACTGCTGACGCTGTAACGATGGATCGACATAACAACTAAAACGCTGGATAGGCTGACAAGGAGTTGCGCTTCATGGAAATAGAAGAGTTCGGCTACAAACAGGAGTTGAAACGTAGCCTGACACTGACCGACCTGGTGGTGTACGGGATGATCTTCATGATCCCCATCGCGCCCTTCGGCGTGTATGGCTACGTGAATGCCGAGGCGCCCGGGATGGTGCCGCTGGCCTACATCATCGGCATGATCGCGATGCTGTTTACCGCGCTGAGCTACGGCAGCATGGCCAAGGCGTTTCCGGTCGCAGGCTCGGTGTATTCCTACGCACAACGCGGCCTAAATCAACACGTCGGTTTCATCGCCGGCTGGCTGATGCTGCTCGACTACCTGCTGATTCCACCGCTGCTGTACGTCTACGCGGCGATGGCCCTGAACCATCTGTACCCGGACATTCCGAAGGTCGGCTTCATTCTGGCGTTTCTGGTCAGTGCAACCTTCGTCAACCTGCGCGGCATCACCTTTACCGCACGGATGAACATCATCTTCCTGCTGGCACAGCTGGTGGTGCTGGGAATCTTCCTGTTTTACGCCTGGAACGCCCTGCACAACGGCAGCGGCAACGGCGAGCTGACCCTGGCGCCGCTGTATCACCCGGAAACGTTCAACTTCGCCCTGCTGATGCAAGCGGTGTCGATTGCGGTGCTGTCGTTCCTTGGCTTCGATGCGATATCGACCCTCGCCGAAGAAATCAAAGGCGATCCGGGCCGCAGCGTCGGCCGCGCAGCACTGATCACTCTGGTGGTGATGGGCGTGATTTTCGTCGTACAGACCTGGATCGCCACCGATCTGGCCGCCGGCATGGGCTTCAAGTCCGCCGACACCGCGTTCTATGAAATCGCCGAAATCGCCGCTGGCAGCTGGCTGGCCACCCTGACCGGTGTGGCGACCGCGCTGGCCTGGGGTGTCGCAGTAGCGATCACCTCGCAAGCGGCAGTGTCGCGCCTGCTGTTCGGCATGGCCCGCGATGGCAAGTTGCCGAAAGTGCTGGCCAAGGTGCACCCGAAGCACAACACCCCGTACCTGAGCATTTATCTGGTGGCAGTGCTGTCGCTGGTGATCTGCTACCTGTTCATCAATTCGGTCGACACCCTGACTTCGCTGGTGAACTTCGGTGCCCTCAGCGGTTTCATGCTGCTGCACCTGACAGTGATCAACTACTACTGGCGTCGGCAGAAGTCCGGTCAGGTCGTGCGCCATCTGATCTGCCCGGTGATCGGCTTCATTATCGTCGCCGCCATCATGTACAACATGGGCGTCGATGCGCAGAAACTCGGTCTGATCTGGATCGCGCTGGGTCTGGTGTACCTGTTCTTCCTGAACAAGCTCGGCGCCAGCACCGCGCTGCCTGACCCGAGCAATGGCTGACAAGAAAAAGAGCGGCGTCTGACATCAAATCAGGCGACCGCCGCTTTAAAGCGTGGCAACCGACAGTGATAGTCAGGTTCGGTGGGATCACCGGACCCTTTGATACAGGAGTGCATCCATGCTGGTCTTACGCCCAGTCGAGACAACCGACCTGCCGCAATTGCAGCAGCTGGCCCGCAACAGCCTGGTCGGCGTCACGTCGCTGCCTGACGACAGCGAACGCCTGCGCGAAAAAATCGCCGGCTCCTGTGCCTCGTTCGACAACGACATTCAGGCGCAAGGCCCGGAGAACTACTTCTTCGTGCTGGAAGACCTCGACACTCAACGGCTGGTCGGTTGCTCGGAGATCCTCGCCACGGCCGGTTTCAACGAACCGTTCTACAGCTTGCGCAATCGCCACTTCACCAGTGCTTCGCGGGAACTGAACATCGAGCACGGGGTGCCGGCGTTGTCACTGTGTCACGACCTCAGCGGAAACACGCTATTGCGCGGGTTTCACATCGACAACGCACTGGTGCGCAGCGCCTTTTCCGAATTGCTGTCGCGGGCACGGCTGCTGTTCATCGCCGCTCACGCACAACGTTTCGCCGATGCGGTGATCACCGAAATCGTCGGCTATAGCGATGAGTACGGTCATTCGCCGTTCTGGGACGCACTGGGCAAACACTTCTTCGACCTGCCCTACGTCGAGGCCGAGCGCCTGTGCGGTCTGCAAAGCCGCACGTTTCTCGCCGAACTGATGCCGCAATACCCGATTTACGTACCGATGCTGCCTCCGGCAGCACAGGAGTGCATCGGCCGGATTCACCCGGACGGCCAGGAAGCGTTCGACATCCTCGAACGCGAAGGCTTTGAAACCAACAGCTACATCGACCTGTTCGACGCCGGTCCGACCCTGTATGCGCGCACCGCGAACATCCGTTCTATCGCCCACAGCAAGACAGCCAGCGTGCGCGAGCAGGCGCAGATCGACGCCCGCGGCCATTACCTGCTGAGCAACGACGCGCTGCATGGCTTCCGGGCCATCGTCGCCGAACTGGATTACCAGCCTGAGCAACCGCTGTCGCTGACGCCGGATCTGTGTGCCGCACTGAAGGTCACCGATGGCAGCACGATCAGGGTGACAGCCCTGTGAACCGCCACCGGCTGCACACCCAACGACAGTGCCCGAACCGGCGCGTACAAGGAGTTACCGCATGATCGTCCGTCCGGTCAAAGTCAGCGACCTGCCAGCACTGATGACTCTGGTGCAACAGGCCGGCCCGGGGTTCACCACCCTCCCGGCCAATGAGGATCGCCTCGCCCACCGGGTGCGTTGGGCCCAGCGCGCGTTTTCCGGACAAGTGGAACGGGCCGACGCCGATTATCTGTTCGTGCTTGAAGATGACGACCTGCGGGTGATCGGCGTCAGCGCCCTGACCGGCGCGGTAGGCTTGCGCGAGCCGTGGTACAACTACCGAGTCGGCCTGACCGTGAGTTCGGCACCGGATCTGGGCATTTCGCGGCAGATCCCCACGCTGTTTCTCAATAACGAGCTGACCGGCCAGTCGGAACTGTGTTCGCTGTTCCTTCAGCATGAGCAACGCCATGGCAACAATGGACGGCTGCTGTCGCTCGGGCGGCTGCTGTTCGTGGCCGAGTTTCCGCAACTGTTTGGCGAGAAGATGATCGCCGAACTGCGCGGCAGTGCCGATGAACTCGGTTGCTCGCCGTTCTGGGACAGTCTGGGCCGGCATTTCTTCCAGATGGACTTCAGCCATGCTGACCACTTGTCGGGTCTGGGCAACAAGTCGTTCATCGCCGAACTGATGCCGCGCCAGCCGTTGTACACCTGCATGCTCACCGAACAGGCACAGGCGGCCATCGGCCAGGCGCATCCCAATACCGAGCCCGCGCTGAAGATCCTGCGCGAAGAAGGATTTGTGCATAAGGGCTACATCGACATCTTCGACGGTGGCCCGGTGATCGAAGCACCGATCGGCAACATTCGTACCGTGCGCGACAGCCTGGCGCTGACCCTGAGTCTCGGCACGCCGGACGATCAGGCACCGTTGTGGCTGATCCACAACCGGCGCCTGGAGAACTGCCGCATCACCGTGGCCCCCGGTCGTCTGGTCGGCAATACCCTGGTGGTCGATCGCCTCACCGCCAAGCGCCTGCAACTGCAACCGGGCAATTCGGTGCGCGCCGTGCTGCTGCCCAGGCAACAGCAACAGGCGGTAGCGGCCTGATCTGCGGTTTAGCCAGTGAAAATCCGCTGACTGCCGATGAAACCTTTCAGCCGCTGGATCCTTCATCAACGCCTCACTCGCAAATTCGTCATGAACCTTGACCCATTCGCGTGATAGCCTTTTCATTCTTCGGCGTTGACACCTTTGCTCAAGCCGTTCCATTCCTTTGTATTGGTGGAACTCGTATGACCAGGCTTTCCCATCAAGATTTGCGCCGTAACTTCCGTCAATTGCTGGCTTCCGACACCTGCTACCACACCGCCTCGGTGTTCGACCCGATGTCCGCGCGCATTGCCGCAGACCTGGGTTTTGAGGTGGGGATCCTCGGCGGCTCCGTGGCCTCGTTGCAGGTGCTGGGCGCCCCCGACTTTGCCCTGATCACCCTCAGCGAATTCGCCGAACAGGCCACCCGCATCGGCCGCGTCGCCCAATTGCCAGTGATCGCCGACGCCGACCACGGTTACGGCAACGCCCTCAACGTGATGCGCACCATCGTCGAACTGGAACGCGCCGGCGTCGCCGCCCTGACCATCGAAGACACCCTGCTGCCGGCGCAATTCGGCCGTAAGTCCACCGACCTGATCTCGGTCGCCGAAGGCGTCGGCAAGATCCGCGCGGCGCTGGAAGCCCGGGTCGATTCGGAAATGGCAATCATCGCCCGCACCAATGCCGGCATTCTGCCGAATCAGGAAATCATCAGCCGCACCAAGCAGTATCAGGCCGCCGGTGCCGACGGCATCTGCATGGTCGGGGTGCAGGACTTCGATCAGCTCGAGCAAATCGCCGAACACCTGACGGTCCCGCTGATGCTGGTGACCTACGGCAACCCGGCGCTGCGCGACGACAAGCGCCTGGCCGAACTCGGGGTGCGCGTGACCATCGACGGCCACGGCGCCTACTTCGCCGCGATCAAGGCGACCTACGACAGCCTGCGCGAACAACGCCAGATCTTCACCCAGGCCTCGGACCTGAGCGCCACCGAGCTGACGCACACCTATACCCAGCCTGAGGATTACATTCTGTGGGCGAAGGAATACATGAGCGTCAAGGAATAAGCTGCGGTCAGGACTGGCCTCTTCGCGAGCAGGCTCGCTCCCACAGTGGATCTTCAGTGAGCACAGCATGGGTGTT
>NZ_JAFGZB010000008.1:0-325197 GCF_017947305.1 Pseudomonas sp. MWU347 | reverse complement strand
GGTGCGCTTGATTTCTATGCAATCGCCCGGCTCATGGCTATTATTCGGACCTCATTGTGAGGCGAGACCTGCATGCTGACGTTGTTGAATCTATTAAAGGATGGTCGATTCCATTCCGGCGAGGCTCTGGGGGTTACCCTGGGAATCAGTCGAAGTGCGGTGTGGAAGCAGCTTCAGCATCTTGAGGCTGAGCTCGGGTTGTCCATAAACAAAGTCCGGGGCAGAGGCTATCAACTGGCTGCACCCTTGACGCTCCTCGACCCCCTGAAGATTAGTGCCTTAGCAGCGGTTTGGCCGATTACAGTCTTTGATTCCATCGATTCCACTAACGCAGAGGCGCTTCGCGCGATCAATCAGGGTCGAGCGGCGCCGTTTCTGGTATTGGCCGAACGACAGATTTCCGGTCGCGGTCGCCGAGGCCGCAAATGGGTAAGCCCTTTTGCTGAAAATCTCTACTACAGCCTGGTCCTGCGCATTGAAGGTGGCATGCGCCAGCTTGAGGGCTTGAGTCTGGTGGTCGGTTTGGCTGTTATGCATGCCCTGCGAAAGCTGGGGGTGGCGGGCGCAGGATTGAAGTGGCCCAACGATGTGCTGGTCGGGAACAAGAAAATCGCCGGTATTCTTCTTGAGCTAGTAGGGGATCCGGCAGATGTTTGCCATGTGGTGCTGGGTATAGGCATTAATGTGAACATGCAGGTTGCTGAGGAAGTTGACCAGCAATGGACGTCAATTCGACTCGAGACGGGTCAAACCTGCGATCGCAACGTCTTGGTGGCTGAGCTGAGCGACCAACTGCGCGGTTATATCCAGCGTCATCAGGTCCATGGTTTCTCTGCGTTCCAGGAGGAATGGGAAAAGGATCACATGTGGCAAGGTCGCCCGGTTTCTTTGGTTGCGGGCGTTAGTCATATAGAAGGCGTAGTGCTTGGTATTGATAGCCAGGGTGCGCTGCGCTTGAAGGTGGGCGGCGTGGAAAAAGTATTTAGTGGTGGTGAGCTCAGTCTGAGGTTGCGTGATGATTCTTGAGCTCGACTGTGGGAATAGCTTTATCAAGTGGCGCGTATTGAATACGGCTGCTGGCGGTCTTTTCGCGGAAGGTGTTGTCGACTCGGATCAAGCTCTGGTGGATAGCTTGTGCGCATTTGAGAACCTGTCGTTGCGCAAATGTCGGTTGGTCAGCGTAAGAACCAGCGAAGAAACTGCTGCGCTCACCCGAATTCTCGAGCAGACGTTCTGCATCTCGGTCGTGTGCGCCAAGTCGGCCAGTGAAATGTCTGGTGTCAGGAATGGCTATGACGACTATGAACGCTTGGGACTGGATCGCTGGTTGGCGATGCTCGGTGGCTTTCATCTGGCTGCCGGCGCCTGTCTGATTCTGGATTTTGGCACTGCTGTGACGGCCGACTTTATTAATGCCGAAGGTGAGCACCTTGGGGGATTCATTTGCCCAGGAATGCCCTTGATGCGTAACCAGTTACGTACGCATACCCGGAAAATCCGTTATGGGGACTTGGCTGCCGAAAAAGCGTTGACGAGCCATGCTCCGGGGCGCAGTACCGTCGAGGCGGTGGAGCGAGGGTGCTCTTTAATGTTGAGAGGTTTCGTTCTGACCCAGATGGAAATGGCTCGATCCTATTGGGGGGAGCGCTTTGCTGTCTTTATTACCGGTGGCGATGCTGGATTGGTGGCGGACGTCGTGCCTGATGCTCGGATCGTCCCTGACCTGGTATTTGTAGGGTTGGCGATGGCGTGTCCTTTAACTTGAGGTTTGTATGCGTTGGTTGTTCCTGCTGCTCGTTGTTCTCAATGTGTTCTATTACGTCTGGCATCAGCAGGAGGCGCCCTTGCGTGCAAAAGATGTCACTCCTCTCAGCATGTACCGCGGGTCCCAGCAAGATATTCGCTTATTGAGTGAGGCGACTGGTGACTCGGCGGGAGTGCAAGGCGCGCGCCATGCCGGACAGGAGTGTCTGTTTTTGGGTGGTTTGACTCAAGAAAGCAGCCTTTCCGCGCTACAGATGCGTCTAGCGGGCATGAGTGTGAAGGTTCAGGCATCGCAAAAGGATCTTCCCGAGCCTGGATATTGGTTACGCATTGCGCCCGAGAGCCAGCGTTTATTGGGGGATGTGCAGTTGCAGAACCTTTCCAAGGAATTCAATGAGTTAAAACATAAAATAATGCTGTGTGAGGGGGTTGCACCGCTGGAATAGTTTGCATAGAATGGCGCCCGCTCCACAGCGAACACCTAAACAGGTTGTCCAAGTAGAGCGGTGTCAACGCAGCTAACCTCAGGTTTTTAATGAGAAAATGCTTGACAGAAGGTCGGCATAGTATAGAATGCCGGCTCGCTTAGGAGGGGTTCCCGAGCGGCCAAAGGGATCAGACTGTAAATCTGACGTCTACGACTTCGAAGGTTCGAATCCTTCCCCCTCCACCATTTTTAGCGTGAGCTGCAAGCTCCGCGGGTATAGTTTAGTGGTAGAACCTCAGCCTTCCAAGCTGATGATGCGGGTTCGATTCCCGCTACCCGCTCCAAGTTTGCAGGTTGTGCAAAGTGTTACGCTCTTGTAGCTCAGTTGGTAGAGCACACCCTTGGTAAGGGTGAGGTCAGCGGTTCAAATCCGCTCAAGAGCTCCATATAACAAGGCAGATATGAAAATATCTGCCTTTGTTTTAATGGTAGATATCGTTCGTCTAATTCTTCTGTTGAGGGTGTTATCGATGGCTAAGGAAAAATTTGATCGTTCCCTGCCCCACGTCAACGTAGGGACCATTGGTCACGTTGACCACGGTAAAACCACTCTGACCGCTGCTCTGACTCGCGTCTGCTCCGAAGTTTTCGGTTCGGCCGTAGTTGAATTCGACAAGATCGACAGCGCTCCAGAAGAAAAAGCTCGCGGTATCACCATCAACACCGCACACGTTGAGTACAACTCGCTGATCCGTCACTACGCTCACGTTGACTGCCCAGGTCACGCTGACTATGTGAAGAACATGATCACCGGTGCTGCTCAAATGGACGGCGCTATCCTGGTTTGCTCGGCCGCTGATGGTCCGATGCCACAAACCCGTGAGCACATCCTGCTGTCCCGTCAGGTAGGCGTTCCGTACATCGTGGTTTTCCTGAACAAGGCTGACCTGGTAGACGACGCTGAGCTGCTGGAACTGGTTGAGATGGAAGTTCGCGACCTGCTGTCCACTTATGACTTCCCAGGCGACGACACTCCGATCATCATCGGTTCGGCTCGTATGGCGCTGGAAGGCAAAGACGACAACGAAATGGGCACCACTGCCGTTCGTAAGCTGGTTGAAACTCTGGATACCTACATCCCAGAACCAGTTCGTATGATCGACAAGCCATTCCTGATGCCAATCGAAGACGTATTCTCGATCTCGGGTCGCGGTACTGTTGTGACTGGTCGTATCGAGCGCGGTATCGTTCGCGTTCAAGATGCACTGGAAATCGTTGGTCTGCGTGACACCACTACCACCACCTGCACCGGTGTTGAGATGTTCCGCAAGCTGCTCGACGAAGGTCGTGCTGGCGAGAACTGCGGCGTTCTGCTGCGTGGTACCAAGCGTGACGACGTTGAGCGTGGTCAGGTTCTGGTTAAGCCGGGTTCGGTTAAGCCGCACACCAAGTTCACCGCAGAAGTTTACGTTCTGAGCAAGGAAGAAGGCGGTCGTCACACTCCGTTCTTCAAAGGCTACCGTCCACAGTTCTACTTCCGTACTACTGACGTGACTGGTAACTGCGAACTGCCAGAAGGCGTTGAAATGGTAATGCCAGGTGACAACATTCAGATGACTGTTACCCTGATCAAAACCATCGCGATGGAAGATGGTCTGCGTTTCGCTATCCGTGAAGGCGGTCGTACCGTCGGCGCTGGCGTCGTAGCTAAAATCATCGAATAAGCGGTTGTAATGTATTTTTCGGGCCGGCATAATGGTCGGCCTGATTTTGTTTTAGGTCAGTAGCTCAATTGGCAGAGCGACGGTCTCCAAAACCGTAGGTTGGGGGTTCGATTCCCTCCTGACCTGCCAGATTCACTCGGTGTGTCTGGCTTTCTTTTCACAGGATCTTCATAGATGACTCCTAAGGCTGAAGCTCAAGGCTCTCGCTTCGATCTGCTCAAGTGGCTTGTGGTAGCCGCTTTGGTGGTTGTGGGTGTAGTTGGCAATCAGTATTACGCTGCTTCGCCGATCCTGTACCGTGTACTCGCTTTGCTCGTAATTGCTGCTGTAGCTGCCTTTGTAGGCCTGCAGACTGCAAAGGGCAAGTCGTTCTTTGTACTGGTTAAGGAAGCGCGCACCGAGATTCGTAAAGTCGTATGGCCAACTCGCCAGGAAACCACGCAGACAACGTTGATCGTTGTTGCTGTGGTTATCGTTATGGCGTTGCTGTTGTGGGGTGTTGATTCCCTGCTCGGTTGGCTTGTTTCCTTGATTGTCGGCTAAGGGTGTCCCGTGGCTAAGCGTTGGTACGTTGTGCATGCTTACTCGGGTTACGAGAAGCATGTCATGCGCTCGCTGATTGAGCGCGTTAAGCTGGCTGGCATGGAAGATGGCTTCGGCGAAATTCTGGTTCCCACTGAAGAAGTGGTTGAAATGCGTAATGGCCAGAAGCGCAAAAGCGAACGCAAGTTCTTCCCAGGCTATGTGCTGGTACAGATGGATATGAATGAGGGTACTTGGCACTTGGTCAAGGATACTCCTCGGGTGATGGGATTCATTGGCGGTACCGCCGACAAGCCTGCTCCAATCACCGACAAAGAGGCGGAAGCCATTCTGCGTCGCGTGGCTGATGGTAGCGATAAGCCGAAGCCGAAGACTCTGTTTGAGCCGGGTGAGGTAGTTCGCGTTACTGACGGTCCATTCGCTGACTTTAACGGCACCGTCGAAGAAGTTAACTACGAAAAGAGCCGTGTCCAGGTGGCAGTGCTTATTTTCGGTCGCTCTACTCCGGTAGAGTTGGAGTTCAGTCAGGTCGAAAAGGTCTAGCTGAACAAGCATCCCAACCCCGCAGCCCTAGGCTGTGGGGTTTTGTCGTCACTGGGATAAACGCGCAAGTAACCGGGGAGCCTTTCGAGGCGTTCGAACCCGTAATTGGAGTGCCTCATGGCCAAGAAGATTACCGCTTACATCAAGCTGCAAGTGAAGGCCGCTCAGGCTAACCCAAGCCCACCTGTTGGTCCTGCTCTGGGTCAGCACGGCGTGAACATCATGGAATTCTGCAAGGCTTTCAACGCCCGTACTCAGGGTCTTGAAGCAGGTCTGCCGACTCCAGTGATCATCACTGTTTACAGCGACCGTAGCTTCACTTTCGAAACCAAATCCACCCCTGCTTCGGTTCTGCTGAAGAAGGCGGCCGGTCTGACCAGCGGTTCCGCTCGTCCGAACACCGTTAAGGTTGGCACTGTTACCCGTGCTCAGCTGGAAGAAATCGCGAAAACCAAAAACGCGGATCTGACTGCAGCTGATATGGATGCAGCCGTGCGTACTATCGCCGGTTCTGCTCGTAGCATGGGCCTTAACGTGGAGGGTGTGTAATGGCTAAGCTGACCAAGCGTCAAAAGGCTATCGCCGGCAAAATCGAAGCAGGCAAGGCCTACAACATTGTAGACGCTGCTGCTCTGCTGGCTGAGCTGTCGACTGTCAAGTTCAGCGAGTCGTTCGACGTTGCTGTAAACCTGGGTGTAGACCCGCGTAAATCCGACCAGGTTGTTCGTAGCGCTACTGTGCTGCCACACGGCACTGGCAAGACCGTTCGCGTTGCTGTGTTCACCCAGGGTCCAGCTGCTGAGGCCGCTCTGGCTGCCGGCGCTGACCGTGTAGGTATGGACGACCTGGCTGCCGAAATGAAAGGCGGCGACCTGAACTACGACGTAGTGATCGCATCCCCGGATGCCATGCGCGTTGTAGGTCAACTGGGTCAGATCCTCGGTCCACGTGGCCTGATGCCTAACCCGAAAGTCGGCACCGTAACTCCAGACGTAGCTACCGCGGTTAAAAACGCCAAGGCTGGTCAGGTTCGTTATCGCACCGACAAAAACGGCATCATCCACACCTCCGTTGGCAAGATCGGTTTCGATGCCGTCAAGCTGAAGGAAAACGTTGAGGCCCTGATCGCTGACCTGAAGCGTATCAAACCAGCTTCCTCGAAAGGTATTTACGTCAAGCGCGTTACCCTGAGCACCACTATGGGCCCAGGTCTGGTTATCGACCAGAGCTCGCTGGACGCGTAAGACAAAGGTTGGTGCGATTATTCGCGCCAATTGAAAGATTGGGGTCCCTGCCTGGCGGGGGCTATCCAAGACCGTAGGCGGCGCAAGCCTTAAACCACAAGCCTACGCAGATGGTGCTCCCGGTTCCTTACCGAATCAGACACCAAAACGACATTCGGTTTCGACCGAGTGAAACGGTAACAAGCAGGAGTTAAACCCGTGGCAATTAATCTCGAAGACAAGAAGGCCATCGTCGCTGAAGTCAACGAGGCTGCCAAAGTCGCTCTGTCCGCTGTCGTGGTTGATGCCCGTGGCGTAACAGTAGGCGCAATGACCGGACTCCGTAAAGAGGCTCGTGAAGCTGGCGTTTACGTACGTGTTGTACGTAACACCCTGCTCAAGCGCGCTGTTGCTGACACTGAATACAGTGTTCTCAACGACGTGTTCACCGGCCCGACCCTGATTGCATTCTCGAACGAACATCCGGGCGCTGCTGCCCGTATCTTCAAAGAGTTTGCCAAGGGTCAGGACAAGTTCGAGATCAAGGCAGCTGCGTTCGAGGGCAAGTTCCTCGCAGCTAATCAGATCGACGTACTGGCAACTCTGCCGACCCGTGACGAAGCAATTTCTCAGCTGATGAGCGTGATTCAAGGCGCTACCAGCAAGTTGGCTCGTACTCTGGCGGCAATTCGCGACCAGAAAGAAGCTGCCGCAGCCTAAGGCTCGTCAACTTCTCGCGTTTTTTGTTTATTTCGATGGTCGCGTAGGCCGTCCCCCAATTCAGGAATTGAGTCATGTCTCTGACTAACGAACAAATCATCGAAGCAATCGGCCAGAAATCCGTAGTGGAAATCGTTGAGCTGATCAAAGCGATGGAAGAAACCTTCGGTGTTACCGCTGCTGCTGCTTCGGCTGGCCCAGCTGTAGCTGCTGCTGCTGTTGAAGAGCAAACCGAGTTCAACGTTGTTCTGCTGGAAGCTGGCGAGAAGAAGGTTAACGTGATCAAGGCAGTTCGTGAACTGACCGGTCTGGGCCTGAAAGAAGCCAAAGAGAAAGTAGACGGCGCTCCTCAGGTTGTAGCTGAAGGCGTTTCGAAAGAAGCTGCTGAAGACGCTAAGAAGAAGCTGGAAGAAGCAGGCGCTAAAGTCGAGCTGAAATAAGTATCGACTTTGCTCCTCCAGCCCGAGCGTCAAGCGACAGGCTGATGGCTGGTGGCTCTTGCCACCGGCCTTTTTCCGTTATTGGCAGCCGACTGGGTCGGTGCTGATAAAGGCGCTGTAACCACCCGATGCGGTGGCGCAAACCATGGGGTTTGCACGATTTTCTGGCTGCTCCCGTCGGGAGGGGCCAAACAAGCAGGTGACCAAGCTGGGGAACGCTGATGGCTTACTCATATACTGAGAAAAAACGTATCCGCAAGGACTTTAGCAAGTTGCCGGACGTCATGGATGTGCCGTACCTCCTGGCCATCCAGCTGGATTCGTATCGTGAATTCTTGCAAGCGGGAGCGACTAAAGATCAGTTCCGCGACGTGGGCCTGCATGCGGCCTTCAAATCCGTTTTCCCGATCATCAGCTACTCCGGCAATGCTGCGCTGGAGTACGTCGGTTATCGCCTGGGCGAACCGGCATTTGATGTCAAAGAATGCGTATTGCGCGGTGTAACTTTCGCCGTACCTTTGCGGGTAAAAGTGCGCCTGATCATTTTCGACAAAGAATCGTCGAACAAAGCGATCAAGGACATCAAAGAGCAAGAAGTCTACATGGGCGAAATCCCATTGATGACTGAGAACGGTACCTTCGTAATCAACGGTACCGAGCGTGTTATCGTTTCCCAGCTGCACCGTTCCCCGGGCGTGTTCTTTGACCACGACCGCGGCAAGACGCACAGTTCCGGTAAACTGCTGTACTCCGCGCGCATCATTCCTTACCGCGGTTCGTGGCTGGACTTCGAGTTCGACCCGAAAGACTGCGTGTTCGTGCGTATCGACCGTCGTCGCAAGCTGCCGGCCTCGGTGCTGCTGCGCGCGCTCGGCTACACCACCGAAGAAGTGCTGGACGCTTTCTACACCACCAACGTATTCCACGTTAAAGGCGAAGGCCTGAGCCTGGAACTGGTGCCTCAGCGTCTGCGCGGTGAAGTGGCTGTCCTCGATATCCAGGACGATAAAGGCAAGGTTATTGTCGAGCAGGGCCGTCGTATTACTGCCCGCCACATCAACCAGTTGGAAAAGGCCGGGATCAAAGAGCTGGACGTGCCTCTGGACTACGTCCTGGGTCGCACCACCGCCAAGGTCATCGTGCATCCGGCTACCGGCGAAATCCTGGCAGAGTGCAACACCGAGCTGTCGACCGAAGTCCTGGCGAAAATCGCCAAGGCCGGCGTTGTTCGCATCGAAACTCTGTACACCAACGACATCGACTGCGGTCCGTTCATCTCCGACACGCTGAAGATCGACTCCACCAGCAACCAATTGGAAGCGCTGGTCGAGATCTATCGCATGATGCGTCCAGGCGAGCCGCCAACCAAAGACGCTGCCGAAACCCTGTTCAACAACCTGTTCTTCAGCCCTGAGCGCTATGACCTGTCTGCGGTCGGCCGGATGAAGTTCAACCGTCGTATCGGTCGTACCGAGATCGAAGGTTCGGGCGTGCTGTGCAAGGAAGACATCGTCGCGGTACTGAAGACTCTGGTCGACATCCGTAACGGTAAAGGCATCGTCGATGACATCGACCACCTGGGTAACCGTCGTGTTCGCTGCGTAGGCGAAATGGCCGAGAACCAGTTCCGCGTTGGCCTGGTACGTGTTGAGCGTGCGGTCAAAGAGCGTCTGTCGATGGCTGAAAGCGAAGGCCTGATGCCGCAAGACCTGATCAACGCCAAGCCAGTGGCTGCGGCGGTGAAAGAGTTCTTCGGTTCCAGCCAGCTCTCGCAGTTCATGGACCAGAACAACCCGCTGTCCGAGATCACCCACAAGCGTCGTGTCTCTGCACTCGGCCCTGGCGGTCTGACTCGTGAGCGCGCAGGCTTTGAAGTTCGTGACGTACACCCGACTCACTACGGTCGTGTATGCCCGATTGAAACGCCGGAAGGTCCGAACATCGGTCTGATCAACTCCTTGGCTGCTTATGCCCGCACCAACCAGTACGGCTTCCTGGAAAGCCCGTACCGCGTGGTGAAAGAGGGTGTGGTCACTGACGAGATCGTGTTCCTGTCCGCCATTGAAGAAGCCGATCACGTGATCGCGCAGGCTTCGGCGACCATGAACGACCAGAAAGTCCTGATCGACGAGCTGGTAGCCGTACGTCACCTGAACGAATTCACCGTCAAGGCGCCGGAAGACGTCACCCTGATGGACGTTTCGCCGAAGCAGGTAGTTTCGGTTGCAGCGTCGCTGATTCCGTTCCTCGAGCACGACGACGCCAACCGTGCGTTGATGGGTTCGAACATGCAGCGTCAAGCTGTACCAACCCTGCGTGCTGACAAGCCGCTGGTAGGTACCGGCATGGAGCGTAACGTGGCTCGCGACTCCGGCGTTTGCGTCGTGGCTCGTCGTGGCGGCGTGATCGACTCTGTTGATGCCAGCCGTATCGTGGTTCGTGTTGCCGATGACGAAGTTGAAACCGGTGAAGCTGGTGTCGACATCTACAACCTGACCAAATACACCCGCTCGAACCAGAACACCTGCATCAACCAGCGTCCGCTGGTGAGAAAGGGTGATCGCGTTCAGCGTAGCGACATCATGGCCGACGGCCCGTCCACCGACATGGGTGAACTGGCACTGGGTCAGAACATGCGCATCGCGTTCATGGCATGGAACGGCTTCAACTTCGAAGACTCCATCTGCCTGTCCGAGCGTGTGGTTCAGGAAGATCGCTTCACCACGATCCACATTCAGGAACTGACCTGTGTGGCCCGTGACACCAAGCTTGGCCCAGAGGAAATCACTGCAGACATCCCGAACGTGGGTGAAGCTGCACTGAACAAGCTGGACGAAGCCGGTATCGTTTACGTAGGTGCTGAAGTCGGCGCAGGCGACATCCTGGTGGGTAAGGTCACTCCGAAAGGCGAGACCCAACTGACTCCGGAAGAAAAACTGCTGCGTGCGATCTTCGGTGAAAAAGCCAGCGACGTTAAAGACACCTCCCTGCGTGTACCTACAGGTACCAAAGGTACTGTCATCGACGTACAGGTCTTCACCCGCGACGGCGTTGAGCGTGATGCTCGTGCACTGTCGATCGAGAAGTCCCAGCTGGACGAGATCCGCAAGGATCTGAACGAAGAGTTCCGTATCGTTGAAGGCGCGACCTTCGAACGTCTGCGCTCCGCTCTGGTAGGCCACAAGGCTGAAGGCGGCGCCGGTCTGAAGAAAGGTCAGGACATCACCGACGAAGTTCTCGACGGTCTTGAGCATGGTCAGTGGTTCAAACTGCGCATGGCTGAAGATGCTCTGAACGAGCAGCTCGAGAAGGCTCAGGCCTACATCGTTGATCGCCGCCGTCTGCTGGACGACAAGTTCGAAGACAAGAAGCGCAAACTGCAGCAGGGCGATGACCTGGCTCCAGGCGTGCTGAAAATCGTCAAGGTTTACCTGGCAATCCGTCGTCGCATCCAGCCGGGCGACAAGATGGCCGGTCGTCACGGTAACAAAGGTGTGGTCTCCGTGATCATGCCGGTTGAAGACATGCCGCACGATGCCAATGGCACCCCGGTCGACGTCGTCCTCAACCCGTTGGGCGTACCTTCGCGTATGAACGTTGGTCAGATCCTTGAAACCCACCTGGGCCTCGCGGCCAAAGGTCTGGGCGAGAAGATCAACCGGATGGTCGAAGAGCAGCGTAAAGTCGCTGAACTGCGTACCTTCCTCGACGAGATCTACAACCAGATCGGCGGTCGTAACGAAGATCTGGATAGCTTCTCCGATCAGGAAATCCTGGATCTGGCGAAGAACCTGCGTGGCGGCGTTCCAATGGCCACTCCAGTGTTCGACGGTGCCAAGGAAAGCGAAATCAAGGCCATGCTGAAACTGGCAGACCTGCCGGAAAGCGGCCAGATGCAGCTGACTGACGGCCGTACCGGCAACAAGTTCGAGCGTCCAGTTACCGTTGGCTACATGTACATGCTGAAGCTGAACCACTTGGTAGACGACAAGATGCACGCGCGTTCTACCGGTTCGTACAGCCTGGTTACCCAGCAGCCGCTGGGTGGTAAGGCGCAGTTCGGTGGTCAGCGTTTCGGGGAGATGGAGGTCTGGGCACTGGAAGCATACGGTGCCGCTTACACTCTGCAAGAAATGCTCACAGTGAAGTCGGACGATGTGAACGGCCGTACCAAGATGTACAAAAACATCGTGGATGGCGATCACCGTATGGAGCCGGGCATGCCCGAGTCCTTCAACGTGTTGATCAAGGAAATTCGTTCCCTCGGCATCGATATCGATCTGGAAACCGAATAACACGTGACGCGATCGAGAGCGGGGCAGGACTGCCCGCTCTCTGCTCCGCCAGGAGGAAAGGCCTTGAAAGACCTACTGAATTTGCTGAAAAACCAGGGTCAAGTCGAAGAGTTCGACGCCATCCGTATCGGATTGGCCTCGCCTGAGATGATCCGCTCGTGGTCGTTCGGCGAAGTTAAAAAGCCGGAAACCATCAACTACCGTACGTTCAAACCTGAGCGTGACGGTCTGTTCTGCGCCAAGATCTTTGGCCCGGTAAAGGATTACGAGTGCCTGTGCGGTAAGTACAAGCGCTTGAAGCACCGTGGTGTGATCTGTGAGAAGTGCGGCGTTGAAGTTGCGCTGGCCAAGGTTCGTCGTGAGCGCATGGCGCACATCGAACTGGCTTCGCCGGTTGCCCACATCTGGTTCCTGAAATCGCTGCCGTCCCGTATCGGCCTGCTGATGGACATGACCCTGCGTGATATCGAACGCGTTCTCTACTTCGAGAGCTACGTCGTTATCGATCCAGGCATGACCACCCTTGAAAAAGGTCAGTTGCTGAACGACGAACAGTACTTCGAAGCGCTGGAAGAGTTCGGTGACGACTTCGACGCCCGCATGGGTGCTGAAGCTGTCCGTGAACTGCTGCACGCTATCGACCTGGAGCACGAGATTGGTCGTCTGCGCGAAGAAATTCCGCAAACCAACTCGGAAACCAAGATCAAGAAGCTGTCCAAGCGTCTGAAGTTGATGGAAGCCTTCCAGGGTTCCGGCAACCTGCCAGAGTGGATGGTGCTGACCGTTCTGCCGGTTCTGCCGCCAGATCTGCGTCCACTGGTCCCGCTGGATGGCGGTCGTTTCGCGACTTCCGACCTCAACGATCTGTATCGTCGAGTGATCAACCGTAACAACCGTTTGAAGCGCCTGCTGGATCTGTCCGCTCCGGACATCATCGTGCGCAACGAAAAGCGTATGTTGCAGGAAGCTGTCGATGCACTGCTCGACAACGGTCGTCGTGGCCGCGCTATCACCGGTTCGAACAAGCGTCCTCTGAAATCCCTGGCTGACATGATCAAGGGTAAGCAGGGTCGCTTCCGTCAGAACTTGCTCGGTAAGCGCGTTGACTACTCCGGTCGTTCGGTAATTACCGTAGGTCCGACCCTGCGTTTGCACCAGTGCGGTCTGCCGAAGAAGATGGCTCTCGAGCTGTTCAAACCGTTCATTTTCGGCAAGCTGGAAATGCGTGGTCTCGCGACCACCATCAAAGCGGCCAAGAAAATGGTCGAGCGCGAACTGCCAGAGGTTTGGGACGTTCTCGCTGAAGTGATTCGCGAACACCCGGTTCTTCTCAACCGTGCACCGACCCTTCACCGTCTGGGTATCCAGGCGTTTGAACCGGTCCTGATCGAAGGTAAGGCTATCCAGCTGCACCCGCTGGTCTGCGCCGCGTACAACGCCGACTTCGACGGCGACCAAATGGCCGTGCACGTACCGCTGACGCTGGAAGCCCAGCTCGAAGCGCGTGCGTTGATGATGTCGACCAACAACATTCTGTCGCCAGCCAACGGTGAGCCAATCATCGTTCCGTCGCAGGACGTTGTATTGGGTCTGTACTACATGACTCGTGAAGCGATCAACGCCAAGGGCGAAGGTCGTGTGTTCGCGGATCTGCAGGAAGTTGACCGTGTGTTCCGTGCCGGCGAAGCCGCACTGCACGCCAAGGTCAAGGTTCGTATCAATGAAACCGTCAACGACCGTGACGGCAACAGCGTGAGCAACACTCGTATCGTCGACACCACTGTCGGCCGTGCGCTGCTGTTCCAGGTTGTGCCAAAAGGTCTGTCGTACGATGTCGTCAACCTGCCGATGAAGAAAAAGGCGATCTCCAAGCTGATCAACCAGTGCTACCGCGTGGTTGGTCTGAAAGAGACCGTGATCTTCGCTGACCAGTTGATGTACACCGGTTTCGCTTACTCGACCATCTCCGGCGTTTCCATCGGCGTTAACGACTTCGTTATCCCGGACGAAAAAGCCCGCATCATCGGTGCAGCCACCGACGAAGTGAAAGAGATCGAGAGCCAGTACGCCTCCGGCCTGGTAACCCAGGGCGAGAAGTACAACAAAGTGATCGACCTTTGGTCGAAGGCGAACGACGAAGTTTCCAAGGCGATGATGGCCAACCTCTCGAAAGAGAAAGTCATCGACCGTCATGGCGATGAAGTTGACCAAGAGTCCTTCAACTCGATGTACATGATGGCCGACTCGGGTGCGCGGGGTTCCGCAGCACAGATTCGTCAGCTGGCCGGTATGCGTGGTCTGATGGCCAAGCCGGACGGTTCCATCATTGAAACGCCGATTACTGCGAACTTCCGTGAAGGTCTGAGCGTACTTCAGTACTTCATCTCGACTCACGGTGCTCGTAAAGGTCTGGCGGATACCGCGTTGAAAACTGCGAACTCCGGTTACCTGACTCGTCGTCTGGTAGACGTGGCGCAGGATCTGGTTGTAACCGAGATCGATTGCGGCACCGAACACGGTCTGTTGATGACTCCGCACATTGAAGGCGGTGACGTTGTAGAGCCGTTGGGTGAGCGCGTATTGGGTCGTGTTATTGCCCGTGACGTATTCAAGCCAGGCACCGAGGACGTTATCGTTCCTGCCGGTACCCTGGTAGACGAGAAGTGGGTCGAGTTCATCGAGCTGAACAGCATCGACGAAGTGATCGTGCGTTCGCCGATCAGCTGCGAAACCCGCTATGGCATTTGCGCCAAGTGCTACGGCCGTGATCTGGCTCGTGGTCACCAGGTGAACATCGGTGAAGCGGTCGGCGTTATTGCTGCCCAGTCCATCGGTGAGCCGGGTACCCAGCTGACGATGCGTACGTTCCACATCGGTGGTGCGGCAAGCCGTACTTCCGCAGCCGACAGCGTTCAGGTGAAGAATGGCGGTACTGTCCGTCTGCACAACCTGAAACACGTTGAGCGAGTGGATGGCCACCTGGTTGCCGTGTCCCGTTCCGGTGAGCTGGCAATCGCTGATGACTTCGGTCGTGAGCGTGAGCGTTACAAGCTGCCGTACGGTGCTGTGATTTCGGTTAAAGAAGGTGACAAGGTCGACGCTGGCGCAATCGTGGCCAAGTGGGATCCGCACACTCACCCGATCGTTACCGAAATGAAAGGTACCGTGACCTACGTGGGCATGGAAGAAGGCATCACGATCAAGCGTCAGACTGACGAATTGACCGGTATGACCAACATTGAAGTACTCGACGCGAAAGATCGTCCAGCTGCGGGCAAAGAAATCCGTCCAGCAGTGAAGATGGTCGACGACAACGGCAAGGATCTGTTGCTGCCAGGCACTGACGTTATCGCTCAGTACTTCTTGCCAGCCAACGCCCTGGTCGGTGTTGCGGACGGTGCGAAGATCGCGATCGGTGACGTTATCGCTCGTATCCCGCAAGAAACTTCGAAAACTCGCGACATCACCGGTGGTCTGCCGCGTGTTGCCGACCTGTTCGAAGCTCGTCGTCCGAAGGAAGCGTCGATTCTGGCTGAAGTCAGCGGCACCATCGCGTTCGGTAAAGAGACCAAAGGCAAGCGCCGTCTGGTCATTACCCCGAACGACGGTAGCGATCCGTACGAAGAGCTGATTCCGAAGTGGCGTCACCTGAACGTGTTCGAAGGTGAACAGGTAAACCGCGGCGAAGTTATCTCCGACGGTCCGAGCGATCCGCACGACATTCTGCGTCTGCTGGGTGTGAGCGCGCTGGCCAAGTACATCGTGAACGAGATCCAGGACGTTTACCGTCTGCAAGGCGTGAAGATCAACGACAAGCACATCGAGACCATCCTGCGTCAGATGCTGCGTAAAGTTGAGATCTCCGAGTCCGGCGATTCCAGTTTCATCAAGGGCGACCAGATGGAACTGACTCACGTACTGGTAGAGAACGAGCGTCTGAGCGCGGAAGACAAGTTTGTCTCCAAGTTCACTCGCGTTCTGCTGGGTATCACCAAGGCGTCGTTGTCGACCGAATCGTTCATCTCGGCGGCTTCCTTCCAGGAAACCACTCGCGTACTGACCGAAGCGGCAGTCACCGGCAAGCGCGACTACCTGCGCGGCCTGAAAGAAAACGTGGTTGTGGGTCGTCTGATCCCGGCCGGTACCGGTCTGGCGTACCACAGCGAGCGCAAGCGTCGTCGTGATGCAGACAAGCCGTTGCGCGTAAGCGCCAGTGAAGTGGAAGCTGCACTGACCGAAGCGCTGAACTCGAGCGGTAACTGAGTTCTGCGGTAACTAAGCTGAGGCCCTGATCGCTCCGTTCGTCGAATCGAGACAAATTGTCAAGGTTCGACGGGCGGGGAGGTCGGGGCCTTGCCTTGACTGGGGACAAGATCCTCTTTAGACTCTTGATCCCCTAAATTTGGCGGGAATCCGTTCCTGTCATTTTGCTTTTCTTGCAAGACAATAGCGTCGCAAGACAACAGTGGAGCTAGTAGATGGCAACTATCAACCAGCTGGTACGTCAGCCGCGTAAGCGTATCGTCGAGAAATCCGACGTACCTGCGCTGCAGAACTGCCCGCAACGTCGTGGCGTGTGCACCCGTGTGTACACCACTACGCCGAAAAAACCTAACTCGGCACTGCGTAAAGTATGCCGTGTGCGTCTGACCAACGGTTTCGAGGTTTCCTCGTACATCGGTGGTGAAGGCCACAACCTGCAAGAGCACAGCGTGGTACTGATCCGCGGCGGTCGTGTAAAAGACTTGCCAGGTGTTCGTTACCACACCGTTCGCGGCTCCTTGGATACTTCCGGCGTTAAAGGCCGTAACCAGGGTCGTTCGAAGTACGGTACCAAGCGTCCGAAGTAATCGGTCGTTTTGCAGATTTTCATTTTATTGAGTCGATAAGAGTAAGGTCGGGCTTGCATCCACTGGATCTGTCCCGAACTAACCTGAAGACCGCTTGAGGGCTTATCATGCCAAGACGTCGCGTAGCAGCAAAGCGTGAGATTCTGGACGATCCGAAATACGGAAGCCAGATCCTCGCCAAATTCATGAACCACGTTATGGAAAGCGGCAAGAAAGCCGTTGCCGAGCGTATCGTTTATGGTGCCCTGGAAACCGTGAAGGCTCGTAAGGCCGGCACCGATCCCCTGGAACTCTTCGAAAAAGCACTCGACGCCATCGCTCCGCTGGTCGAAGTGAAGTCGCGCCGCGTTGGTGGTGCTACTTACCAGGTTCCGGTCGAGGTTCGTCCTTCCCGCCGTAACGCTCTGGCAATGCGCTGGTTGGTAGACTTCGCCCGTAAGCGTGGCGAGAAGTCTATGGCTCTGCGCTTGGCTGGCGAACTGCTGGATGCTGCTGAAGGTAAAGGTGCTGCTGTTAAGAAGCGTGAAGACGTGCACCGTATGGCCGAAGCCAACAAAGCTTTCTCGCACTACCGCTTCTAATTTTAGCTTCACTAATTTTGCGAGGGCTTTATGGCTCGTACTACTCCGATTAGTCGCTACCGTAACATCGGTATCGTCGCTCACGTGGATGCTGGTAAAACCACCACCACCGAGCGCGTCCTTTTTTACACTGGCAAAAGTCACAAAATGGGCGAGGTGCATGACGGCGCCGCGACCACAGACTGGATGGTTCAGGAGCAGGAGCGTGGTATTACCATTACTTCTGCTGCCATTACCGCCTTCTGGAAAGGTTCCGAGAAGCAGTACCCGCACGAGCACCGTTTCAACGTCATCGATACCCCGGGCCACGTAGACTTCACCATTGAAGTTGAACGTTCCCTGCGCGTACTCGACGGCGCTGTGGTTGTATTCTGCGGTACTTCGGGTGTTGAGCCGCAGTCGGAAACCGTATGGCGTCAAGCCAACAAATACGGCGTTCCACGTCTTGTTTACGTAAACAAGATGGACCGTGCTGGTGCCAACTTCCTGCGCGTGATCGGTCAGATCAAACAGCGTCTGGGTCACACTCCGGTGCCGATTCAGCTGGCTATCGGTTCGGAAGACAACTTCCAGGGCCAGATCGACCTGATCAACATGCAGGCTGTTTACTGGAACGACTCTGACAAGGGTATGGTTCCTGTTCGCAAGGAAATCCCTGCGGACATGCTCGAGCTGGCTACTGAGTGGCGCAGCAACATGGTTGAGGCTGCGGCCGAAGCCAGTGAAGAGCTGATGAACAAGTACCTGGAAGGCGAAGAGCTGTCGATCGAAGAGATCAAGGCCGCTCTGCGTCAGCGCACTATCGCTGGCGAAATCGTTCTGGCAGTGTGCGGTTCGTCGTTCAAGAACAAGGGCGTTCCCCTGGTTCTCGACGCCGTTATCGACTTCCTGCCTGCTCCAACCGACATTCCAGCTATCAAGGGCTCGAACCCTGATAACGAGGAAGAGGAAATGGAGCGTCACGCAAGTGACGACGAGCCGTTCGCGGCACTGGCGTTCAAAATCGCTACCGACCCATTCGTGGGTACCTTGACCTTCGTCCGTGTTTACTCGGGCGTGTTGAACTCCGGCGACGGCGTGATCAACTCGGTTAAAGGCAAGAAAGAGCGCGTGGGTCGTATGGTGCAAATGCACGCAAACGCCCGTGAAGAGATCAAGGAAGTGCGCGCTGGCGACATCGCGGCCCTGATCGGCATGAAGGACGTCACCACTGGTGAAACCCTCTGCAACGCTGACAAGCCAATCATCCTGGTTCGCATGGACTTCCCGGAGCCGGTTATTTCGGTTGCCGTAGAGCCTAAGACCAAGGATGACCAGGAAAAAATGGGTATCGCACTGGGCAAGCTGGCTCAGGAAGACCCGTCTTTCCGTGTTAAAACTGATGAAGAGACTGGTCAAACGATCATCTCCGGCATGGGCGAGCTGCACCTGGACATCCTGGTTGACCGGATGCGCCGTGAGTTCAACGTCGAAGCCAACATCGGCAAGCCTCAGGTTTCGTATCGTGAGCGCATCACGAAGAATTGTGAAATCGAAGGCAAGTTCGTTCGTCAGTCCGGTGGTCGCGGCCAGTTCGGTCACTGCTGGATCCGTTTTGCTCCTGCTGATGAAGGTCAGGAAGGTCTGCAATTCGTGAACGAAGTTGTAGGTGGTGTGGTTCCTAAGGAATACATCCCGGCTATCCAGAAGGGTATCGAAGAGCAGATGAAGAACGGCGTTGTTGCCGGCTATCCGCTGATCGGCCTGAAGGCAACCGTGTTCGATGGTTCTTACCACGACGTCGACTCCAACGAGATGGCGTTTAAAGTGGCTGCTTCCATGGCGACCAAGCAACTGGCCCAGAAGGGTGGTGGTGAGTTGCTCGAGCCGATCATGGCGGTAGAGGTTGTTACGCCTGAAGACTATATGGGTGATGTAATGGGCGACCTTAACCGTCGTCGCGGCATGATCCAGGGTATGGAAGACACAGTGTCCGGCAAGGTTATCCGTGCCGAGGTTCCACTGGGTGAGATGTTCGGTTATGCGACCGACGTTCGTTCCATGTCTCAGGGTCGCGCAAGCTACTCTATGGAATTCAAAAAATACGATACGGCTCCGTCGCACATCGTCGAATCCGTAACCAAAAAACAAGGCTGATTCAGCCCCTTTAGGCTAGGAGTTAATTGTCGTGGCTAAAGAAAAATTTGATCGTTCCCTACCGCACGTCAACGTTGGCACCATCGGTCACGTTGACCACGGTAAAACCACTCTGACCGCTGCTCTGACTCGCGTCTGCTCCGAAGTTTTCGGTTCGGCCGTAGTTGAATTCGACAAGATCGACAGCGCTCCAGAAGAAAAAGCTCGCGGTATCACCATCAACACCGCTCACGTTGAGTACAACTCGACTATTCGTCACTACGCTCACGTTGACTGCCCAGGTCACGCTGACTACGTGAAGAACATGATCACCGGTGCTGCCCAGATGGATGGCGCGATCCTGGTTTGCTCGGCCGCTGATGGTCCGATGCCACAAACCCGTGAGCACATCCTGCTGTCCCGTCAGGTAGGCGTTCCGTACATCGTGGTTTTCCTGAACAAGGCTGACCTGGTAGACGACGCTGAGCTGCTGGAACTGGTTGAGATGGAAGTTCGCGACCTGCTGTCCACTTATGACTTCCCAGGCGACGACACTCCGATCATCATCGGTTCGGCTCGTATGGCGCTGGAAGGCAAAGACGACAACGAAATGGGCACCACTGCCGTTCGTAAGCTGGTTGAAACTCTGGATACCTACATCCCAGAACCAGTTCGTATGATCGACAAGCCATTCCTGATGCCAATCGAAGACGTATTCTCGATCTCGGGTCGCGGTACTGTTGTGACTGGTCGTATCGAGCGCGGTATCGTTCGCGTTCAAGATGCACTGGAAATCGTTGGTCTGCGTGACACCACTACCACCACCTGCACCGGTGTTGAGATGTTCCGCAAGCTGCTCGACGAAGGTCGTGCTGGCGAGAACTGCGGCGTTCTGCTGCGTGGTACCAAGCGTGACGACGTTGAGCGTGGTCAGGTTCTGGTTAAGCCGGGTTCGGTTAAGCCGCACACCAAGTTCACCGCAGAAGTTTACGTTCTGAGCAAGGAAGAAGGCGGTCGTCACACTCCGTTCTTCAAAGGCTACCGTCCACAGTTCTACTTCCGTACTACTGACGTGACTGGTAACTGCGAACTGCCAGAAGGCGTTGAAATGGTAATGCCAGGTGACAACATTCAGATGACTGTTACCCTGATCAAAACCATCGCGATGGAAGATGGTCTGCGTTTCGCTATCCGTGAAGGCGGTCGTACCGTCGGCGCTGGCGTCGTAGCCAAAATCATCGAGTAATTCTCTTTTATAGAGTCTGCTTGATGAATTGAAAAAGCCCCCGCTCAGCGGGGGCTTTTTTATTGGGTTGACACCTATCTGGGGCGTCTATAGAATTGCGCCTCCTTTTAACGGGCGTATTGCGCCCGGTGGGAATAGCAGCCGGAGTCTGAAATCCAATGCAAAATCAGCAAATCCGTATCAGGTTG
The DNA here is from genome assembly GCF_017947305.1 of Pseudomonas sp. MWU347. Taxonomy (NCBI): domain Bacteria; kingdom Pseudomonadati; phylum Pseudomonadota; class Gammaproteobacteria; order Pseudomonadales; family Pseudomonadaceae; genus Pseudomonas; species Pseudomonas sp. MWU347. The sequence goes on along the minus strand of NZ_JAFGZB010000008.1, from coordinate 304,538 downwards.
AAGGCTTTCGACCATCGCCTGATCGACCAATCAACCCAGGAAATCGTGGAAACCGCGAAACGTACTGGTGCTCAAGTGCGTGGTCCAATTCCACTGCCTACCCGTAAAGAGCGGTTCACCGTTCTGGTTTCCCCGCACGTCAACAAAGACGCGCGTGACCAGTACGAAATCCGCACTCATAAGCGCGTTCTGGACATCGTCCAGCCAACGGATAAAACCGTTGATGCTCTTATGAAGCTTGATCTTGCGGCCGGTGTGGAAGTGCAGATCAGCCTCGGCTAAGACTCGGTCTTGGTCGTGTAACGCTCTGAAATGGGCGGCCATAGCGGGTGAAAGCCCCGTACACTCATGAGGTTTACAACATGACTATTGGTGTAGTCGGTCGTAAATGCGGTATGACCCGTATTTTCACCGAAGAAGGTGTCTCCATTCCGGTCACGGTCATTGAGATCGAGCCGAATCGCGTCACCCAGTTCAAAACTGAAGAGACCGATGGCTATCGTGCAGTGCAAGTCACTGTCGGCGAGCGTCGTGCTTCGCGTGTAACAGCAGCTCAAGCTGGTCACTTCGCTAAAGCGAACGTTGCCGCTGGTCGTACCACCATGGAATTCCGTCTTGAAGAAGGCGAGTACCAGGCTGGCGATCTGATCAACGCTGAAATCTTCGCCGCTGGTCAACTGGTTGATGTAACCGGTCAGTCCAAGGGTAAAGGCTTCCAGGGTACGATCAAGCGTTGGAATTTCCGCGGGCAAGATAACACCCACGGTAACTCCGTATCCCACCGCGTCCCAGGCTCTATCGGCCAGTGCCAGACTCCTGGTCGTGTATTCAAGGGCAAAAAAATGTCCGGTCATATGGGCGCTGAGCGCGTGACCGTGCAGTCCCTGGAAGTAGTGCGCGTGGACGCTGAACGCAATCTGTTGTTGGTCAAGGGCGCTGTTCCTGGCGCTACTGGCGGCAACCTGGTTGTACGTCCAGCAGCCAAGGCTCGCGGTTAAGGGGAAGCTGACATGCAATTAAATGTAAATGACGCTCAAGCGATCGAAGTTTCCGAACTGACATTTGGCGGCGAGTTCAACGAGACGCTGGTTCACCAAGCAGTCGTGGCCTACATGGCCGGCGGCCGTCAAGGTAGCAAGCAGCAAAAGACCCGTTCCGACGTTCGTGGTGGCGGTAAGCGCCCATGGCGTCAGAAAGGTACTGGCCGTGCTCGTGCCGGTACTATCCGTAGCCCAATCTGGCGTGGCGGCGGTACCACTTTCGCAGCTCGTCCACAGGATCACTCCCAGAAGCTGAACAAGAAGATGTATCGCGCAGCAATGCGTTCCATCCTTGCTGAGCTGGTGCGTACTGATCGTCTGGTCGTGGTTCAGGATTTCGCTGTTGAAACTCCGAAAACCAAAGATCTGCTGGGCAAGCTGAACAACATGAGCCTGACCGATGTTCTCATCGTGTCGGACGCTGTTGATCAGAACCTGTACCTGGCTGCTCGTAACCTGCCACACGTAGATGTACGTGACGTGCAAGGTTCCGATCCAGTTAGTCTGATCGCATACGACAAGGTGTTGATCACTGTGTCGGCCGTGAAGAAATTCGAGGAGCTGCTGGGATGAACCAGGAACGCGTATTTAAAGTTCTGCTTGGCCCGCACGTTTCCGAGAAGGCTACGGTTCTGGCAGACAAGAAAGGCCAGTTCGTTTTCAAGGTTGCTACTGATGCAACCAAGCTGGAAATCAAGAAGGCCGTCGAAAGCCTGTTCAGCGTGAAAGTAGAGCGCGTCACTACCCTGAACGTTCTGGGTAAGAGCAAGCGCACTGCTCGCGGTCTGGGCAAGCGTAATGACTGGAAGAAGGCAGTTATCTCCCTTCAGCCAGGCCAAGATCTCGATTTCAGCAGCAGTGCTGAGTAAGGAAGGGGTGCATCATGGCAATCGTTAAATGCAAACCGACTTCCCCTGGCCGCCGTTTTGTGGTCAAGGTGGTCAACCAGGAGCTGCATAAAGGCGCTCCTCACGCACCGCTGCTCGAGAAAAAATCGAAGACTGGTGGTCGTAACAACAATGGCCGTATTACCACTCGTCACATCGGTGGTGGTCATAAGCAGCATTACCGTATGGTCGATTTCCGTCGCAACGACAAAGATGGCATCGTCGCCACTGTCGAGCGTATCGAATACGATCCAAACCGTACTGCTCACATCGCACTGCTCTGCTACGCAGACGGCGAGCGTCGCTACATCATCGCCCCTAAAGGCGTGAGTGCTGGCGACCAACTGATCGCAGGCGCTCTGGCTCCAATCAAGCCAGGCAACGCTCTGCAACTGCGCAACATTCCAGTCGGTTCTACCGTACACGGCATCGAACTGAAGCCAGGTAAAGGCGCGCAGATCGCTCGTTCCGCTGGTGCTTCGGCTCAGCTGATCGCTCGTGAAGGCGTGTACGTTACCCTGCGTCTGCGTTCCGGTGAAATGCGTAAAGTCCTGGCTGAATGCCGTGCGACCCTGGGCGAAGTCTCGAACTCCGAGCACAGCCTGCGTTCGCTGGGTAAAGCTGGTGCCAAACGCTGGCGTGGCGTTCGCCCAACCGTTCGTGGTGTTGCCATGAACCCGGTTGACCACCCACATGGTGGTGGTGAAGGTCGTACCTCTGGTGGTCGTCATCCGGTATCGCCATGGGGCTTCCCGACTAAGGGCGCGAAGACTCGTGGTAATAAGCGTACCGACAAAATGATCGTCCGTCGTCGCAAGTAAATAGAGGGATACGACAGTGCCACGTTCTCTGAAAAAAGGTCCTTTTATTGATCTTCACCTACTGAAGAAGATCGAAGTGGCGGCGGAAAAGAACGATCGCAAACCAATTAAGACTTGGTCGCGTCGTTCGATGATCCTGCCACAAATGGTCGGTCTGACCATCGCAGTACACAACGGCCGTCAGCACGTCCCAGTTCTCGTGAACGAAGACATGGTTGGCCATAAACTGGGCGAGTTCGCCGGTACCCGCACTTATCGTGGGCACGTGGCTGACAAGAAAGCCAAGCGTTAAGGGGTAAGGAAATGGAAGTAGCCGCTAAGTTGTCGGGCGCTCGAATCTCCGCCCAGAAAGCCCGCTTGGTCGCCGACCAGATCCGCGGGAAGAAGGTGGGCGAAGCGCTCAACCTGTTGGCTTTCAGCAGTAAGAAAGCCGCCGAGATCATGAAGAAAGTGCTGGAGTCGGCCGTAGCCAACGCCGAGCATAACGAAGGCGCAGACGTTGATGACCTGAAGGTCAGCACCGTTTTCGTCAACGAAGGGCGTTCGCTGAAGCGCATCATGCCACGTGCCAAAGGCCGTGCTGATCGCATCGTCAAGCGGTCTTGCCATATCACTGTCAAGGTTGCTGACAAGTAACGGAGTCGAAGAGATGGGTCAGAAAGTACATCCCATTGGCATTCGCCTGGGAATCGTCAAGGAGCACACCTCCGTCTGGTACGCAGACGGTCGGACTTATGCGGACTACTTGTTCGCAGATCTGAAAGTGCGTGAGTATCTCCAAGACAAACTAAAAAGCGCGTCCGTAAGCCGTATCGATATCCATCGTCCGGCCCAAACTGCACGCATCACCATCCACACCGCTCGTCCAGGTATCGTTATCGGGAAGAAAGGTGAAGATGTTGAGAAACTGCGTCAGGACCTGACCAAGCAAATGGGTGTGCCTGTGCACATCAATATCGAAGAGATCCGCAAGCCGGAGCTCGACGGTATGCTGGTTGCGCAGAGCGTAGCTCAGCAGCTGGAGCGTCGTGTAATGTTCCGTCGCGCTATGAAGCGCGCAGTACAGAACGCCATGCGCATTGGTGCCAAAGGCATCAAAATCCAAGTGAGCGGTCGTCTCGGCGGTGCTGAAATCGCACGTACTGAATGGTATCGCGAAGGTCGTGTGCCACTGCACACCCTGCGTGCCGACATCGACTATGCCAACTACGAAGCTCACACCACCTACGGTGTGATCGGTGTAAAGGTTTGGATCTTCAAAGGCGAAGTAATTGGTGGTCGCCAAGAAGAGCTGAAACCACAAGCACCAGCGCCTCGTAAAAAAGCTGCTAAGTAAGGGGTACGCCAAATGTTGCAACCAAAGCGTACGAAGTTCCGCAAGCAGATGACCGGCCACAACCGTGGTCTGGCACTGCGCGGTAGCAAAGTCAGCTTCGGCGAGTTCGCGCTGAAGTCTGTTGCTCGTGGTCGTCTCACCGCTCGTCAGATCGAGTCAGCGCGTCGTGCTCTGACCCGTCACGTAAAACGTGGTGGCAAGATCTGGATCCGTGTATTCCCGGACAAGCCGATCTCCAAGAAACCTCTCGAGGTTCGTATGGGTAAAGGTAAGGGTAACGTGGAGTACTGGGTTGCCCAGATTCAGCCAGGCAAAGTCCTGTATGAAATCGAGGGTGTTTCTGAAGAGCTGGCGCGTGAGGCTTTCGCCCTGGCTGCTGCAAAGCTGCCGCTCGCCACCTCCTTTGTTAAACGGACGGTGATGTGATGAAAGCGAATGAACTTCGTGAAAAATCCGCACAGCAGCTGAACGAGCAACTGCTCGGCTTGCTGCGCGACCAGTTCAATCTGCGTATGCAGAAAGCAACTGGCCAGTTGGGGCAGTCTCATCTGCTCTCGCAAGTTAAGCGTGACATCGCTCGCGTGAAGACTGTGCTCAACCAGCAGGCAGGTAAGTGATCATGGCTGAAGCCGAAAAAACTGTCCGTACGCTGACTGGCCGTGTTGTCAGCGACAAGATGGACAAAACCATCACCGTTCTGATCGAGCGTCGCGTTAAGCACCCGATCTACGGTAAATACGTTAAGCGTTCGACTAAGCTGCACGCGCACGACGAAACCAATCAGTGCCACATCGGCGACAAAGTCACTATTCGTGAAACTCGTCCGATGGCCAAGACCAAGTCTTGGGCGCTGGTTGATGTTCTCGAACGCGCTGTGGAAGTCTAAGGGCTAGGGGTCGGAGAAATTATATGATTCAGACTCAATCCATGCTCGATGTGGCCGATAACAGCGGCGCTCGCCGCGTTATGTGCATCAAGGTGCTGGGTGGCTCCCATCGTCGTTACGCTGGTATCGGTGACATCATCAAAGTTACCGTCAAGGAAGCAATTCCTCGCGGTAAAGTGAAAAAAGGCCAAGTGATGACTGCTGTTGTAGTCCGCACTCGTCACGGCGTACGTCGTGCTGATGGCTCCATTATCCGCTTTGATGGCAACGCTGCTGTTCTTCTGAACAACAAGCAAGAGCCGATCGGCACCCGTATCTTTGGGCCAGTGACCCGTGAACTTCGTACTGAGAAGTTCATGAAGATCGTCTCGCTCGCCCCAGAAGTGCTGTAAGGAGATCCGACATGCAAAAGATTCGTCGTGACGACGAGATCATCGTGATCGCCGGCAAAGACAAAGGTAAGCGCGGTAAGGTGCTGAAGGTTCTTGCTGACAACCGTCTGGTTGTTGGTGGTCTGAACCTGGTCAAGCGTCATACCAAGCCTAACCCGATGTCGGGCGTACAGGGCGGTATCGTCGAGAAAGAAGCGCCACTGCACGCTTCCAACGTCGCCATCTTCAACGGCGAAACCAACAAGGCTGACCGCGTTGGTTTCAAAGTAGAAGACGGTAAGAAAATTCGTGTCTTCAAGTCGACCCAAAAAGCGGTTGATGCTTGAACACTGCTAGGTAGAAGACCATGGCACGACTAAAAGAGATTTACCGGAAGGAAATCGCTCCGAAACTTAAGGAAGAACTTAAGCTTTCGAACGTGATGGAAGTTCCGCGCGTTACCAAAATCACCCTGAACATGGGTCTGGGCGAAGCGATCGGCGACAAAAAAGTCATCGAGCACGCTGTTGCTGACCTGGAAAAGATCACCGGCCAAAAAGTCGTTGTGACCTACGCTCGTAAATCCATCGCTGGCTTTAAAGTCCGTGAAGGATGGCCGATCGGCGTCAAAGTGACTCTGCGCCGTGAGCGTATGTACGAGTTCCTGGATCGTCTGCTGTCGATCTCCCTGCCTCGGGTTCGCGACTTCCGCGGCCTGAATGCCAAGTCCTTCGATGGTCGTGGCAACTACAGCATGGGCGTGAAAGAGCAGATCATTTTCCCGGAAATCGACTACGACAAGATCGATGCTCTCCGCGGTCTGGACATTACCCTGACCACCACTGCCAAGAACGATGATGAAGGCCGCGCTCTGCTGCGTGCTTTCAAATTCCCGTTCCGCAACTGATTGGAGTAGGAAAATGGCCAAGAAGAGCATGAAAAACCGTGAGCTGAAGCGTCAGCTCACTGTTGCCAAGTACGCCACCAAGCGTGCAGCGCTGAAAGCTATCATCGTTGATCTGAACGCAAGTCCAGAAGCGCGTTGGGAAGCTACCGTAGCTCTGCAGAAGCAACCACGCGACGCAAGCGCTTCGCGCATGCGTAACCGTTGCCGCCTGACTGGTCGTCCGCACGGCGTTTACCGCAAGTTCGGCCTGGGCCGTAACAAACTGCGTGAAGCGGCAATGCGTGGTGACGTTCCAGGTCTGGTTAAAGCCAGCTGGTAATCGCTGTCAAAGCCTTGATGGTCGGGTTCGCAAGAACCTGACCATCGGTGGCCTTGAATCTGAATCAAGCCCCTTTTGGGGCTTGATTCATTTCTGGGGTGTGTCTAGAATGACCGGCTCGCCTGAGCCCGTGTTTTTCATGCCCGGAGTTTCTCGGCGACATGTAGTAGCCGCAAGGCTAATTTTTCTGTATTAGGAGCGTCTAGCCCATGAGTATGCAGGACCCGTTAGCGGACATGCTAACTCGAATCCGTAATGCCCAGATGGCTGAAAAGTCTGTCGTAAGCATGCCGTCTTCCACGTTGAAGGTGGCTGTAGCAAAAGTCCTGAAGGACGAAGGTTACATCGCGGATTTTCAGATCACCACCGACGCTAAGCCGTCGCTGTCCATCTCGCTGAAATACTTCGAAGGCCGTCCGGTCATCGAGGAAGTGAAGCGCGTTAGTCGTCCAGGCCTGCGTCAGTACAAGTCCGTTGAAGATCTGCCGAAGGTTCGTGGCGGTCTTGGCGTGTCTATCGTCTCCACCAACAAAGGTGTGATGACGGATCGTGCTGCGCGCGCTGCCGGTGTCGGCGGCGAAGTTCTTTGCACTGTGTTCTAAGGGGGGATAAGCATGTCTCGCGTCGCTAAGAACCCCGTTAAGCTGCCAGCCGGTGTCGAAGTAAAATTCGCAGGCCAACAGCTTTCGGTGAAGGGTGCCAAGGGTACTCTTGAACTGAACATCCATTCGTCCGTTGAGATCGTTGAAGAAGCCGGTGAGCTGCGTTTCGCTGCTCGCAATGGCGATCAACAGACTCGCGCAATGGCCGGTACCACGCGTGCGTTGGTAAACAACATGGTCCAAGGCGTAAGCCAAGGCTTCGAGCGCAAGCTCCAGCTGGTCGGTGTTGGTTACAAAGCGCAAGCAAAAGGTCAGGTGCTGAACCTGGCTCTTGGCTTCTCGCACCCAGTGGATTACGAACTGCCGCAAGGCATCACCGCTGAGACTCCTAGCCAGACCGATATCCTGATCAAGGGCATCGATAAACAGCTGGTAGGTCAAGTGGCCGCTGAGATCCGCGACTTCCGTCCACCAGAGCCGTACAAAGGCAAAGGTGTGCGCTACGCGGACGAAGTCGTCCGTCGTAAAGAAGCCAAGAAGAAGTAGGGCATAGCAAATGACCGACAAAAAAGTTACTCGACTGCGTCGCGCTCGCAAAGCACGCCTGAAAATGCACGAACTCGAAGTCGTGCGTCTCTGCGTGTTCCGCTCGTCGCAGCACATCTACGCCCAGGTCATCTCGGCCGACGGCAACAAAGTCCTGGCAAGCGCCTCGACTTTGGATAAAGAACTGCGTGATGGCGCCACTGGCAACATCGACGCGGCCACAAAGGTTGGCCAGCTGGTCGCTACGCGTGCTAAGGCCGCTGGCGTCTCGCAAGTGGCTTTCGACCGCTCTGGCTTCAAGTACCATGGCCGCGTTAAAGCGCTGGCTGATGCTGCTCGTGAAGCTGGGCTGGAGTTCTAAGTTATGTCAAATAACGACCAAAAGCGCGACGAAGGCTACATTGAGAAGCTGGTTCAAGTTAACCGCGTAGCCAAAACCGTTAAAGGCGGCCGTATCTTCACTTTCACCGCGTTGACCGTGGTTGGTGATGGTAAAGGGCGTGTTGGCTTCGGCCGTGGCAAGTCGCGTGAAGTGCCTGCTGCGATCCAGAAGGCAATGGAAGCTGCTCGCCGCAACATGATTCAAGTTGACCTGAACGGCACTACCCTGCAGTACGCAATGAAGTCCGCTCACGGCGCTTCGAAGGTGTACATGCAGCCTGCTTCTGAAGGTACCGGTATCATCGCTGGCGGCGCTATGCGTGCTGTCCTCGAAGTTGCTGGCGTTCAGAACGTTCTGGCCAAGTGCTACGGCTCGACTAACCCGGTAAACGTGGTTCACGCCACTTTCAAAGGTCTGAAAGCCATGCAATCTCCTGAGTCCATCGCTGCCAAGCGTGGTCTGACTGTCAAGGAGATCTTCTGATCATGGCTACCGTTAAAGTTACGCTGATCAAAAGCATGACCGGCCGCATCCCTAACCACAAACTGTGCGTTAAGGGTCTGGGTCTGCGTCGCATCGGTCACACTGTAGAAGTCCAGGATACTCCCGAGAATCGCGGGATGATCAACAAGGCTTACTACATGCTGCGTGTCGAGGGTTAATCGATGAAACTCAATGATCTGAGTCCAGCGCCGGGTTCCCGTCGCGAAAAGCATCGTCCGGGCCGTGGTATCGGTAGCGGTTTGGGTAAGACTGGTGGCCGTGGCCACAAAGGTCAAACCTCCCGCTCCGGTGGCACTATTGCTCCAGGCTTTGAAGGCGGTCAACAGCCGCTGCATCGTCGCCTGCCGAAGTTCGGTTTCGTTTCCCTGAAAGCCATGGACCGCGCAGAAGTGCGTCTGTCCGAGCTGGCCAAAGTGGAAGGCGACATCGTCACCGTGCAGTCCCTGAAAGATGCCAACGTGATCAACGTCAACGTACAGCGTGTGAAAATCATGCTGTCCGGTGAAGTGACTCGCGCTGTCACTATCGGCAAGGGAATCGGCGCCACCAAAGGTGCGCGTGCGGCTATCGAAGCAGCTGGCGGCAAGTTCGAGGAATAAATGGCTAAGCAAGGTGCTCTCTCTGCGCTCGGCAAAGGCGGTATGTCTGAACTCTGGGCTCGTCTGCGTTTTCTGTTCCTGGCGATTATCGTCTACCGAATAGGCGCACACATCCCGGTTCCAGGTATCAACCCGGACCGACTCGCAGACCTGTTTCGACAGAATGAGGGGACCATTCTTAGCTTGTTCAACATGTTCTCCGGCGGCGCGCTGGAACGGATGAGCATCTTTGCACTGGGGATCATGCCGTACATTTCGGCATCGATCATCATGCAATTGATGACCGCCGTCAGCCCGCAGCTGGAGCAGTTGAAGAAGGAAGGTGAAGCTGGCCGTCGCAAGATCAGCCAGTACACCCGCTACGGCACCGTCGTCCTCGCTCTCGTTCAGGCTATTGGCATGTCCATTGGTCTGGCGGGGCAGGGCGTTGCGTTCACTGGTGACTTTGGCTTCCATTTCGTCGCGGTATCCACTTTTGTGGCTGGTGCGATGTTCATGATGTGGCTGGGTGAGCAGATTACTGAGCGTGGTGTAGGCAACGGTATCTCGATGTTGATTTTTTCGGGTATCGTCGCCGGTCTTCCGAGAGCAATCGGGCAGTCTTTCGAGTCTGCGCGTCAGGGTGATATCAATATCTTCGCCTTGGTTGCCATCGGTTTGCTGGCAGTAGCGATTATCGGTTTCGTGGTGTTCATTGAGCGTGGCCAGCGTCGTATCGCTGTTCACTACGCCAAGCGTCAGCAGGGCCGCAAGGTTTTTGCTGCGCAGACAAGCCACTTGCCGCTGAAGGTGAACATGGCCGGTGTTATTCCGGCTATTTTCGCGAGCAGCATTTTGCTGTTCCCGGCTTCGTTGGGTGCCTGGTTTGGTCAGTCTGAAGGTATGGGCTGGTTGCAGGACATCTCGCAGTCGATCGCTCCTGGTCAGCCGTTGAATATTCTGCTGTTTAGTGCAGGGATTATTTTCTTCTGCTTCTTCTATACGGCGTTGATGTTCAATCCGAAAGACGTAGCGGAAAACCTGAAGAAGTCCGGTGCCTTTATTCCGGGCATCCGTCCAGGTGAGCAGTCTGCACGCTATATTGATGGCGTTCTGACTCGCTTGACCATGTTCGGTGCTCTTTACATGACGGCCGTGTGCCTGTTGCCCCAATTCCTGGTGGTTGCAGCAAACGTTCCGTTCTACCTTGGCGGGACCTCGTTGCTGATCGTGGTCGTGGTTGTGATGGACTTCATGTCCCAAGTACAATCGCACCTCGTTTCGCACCAGTACGAATCCCTGATGAAGAAAGCCAACCTGAAGGGTTACGGCAGCGGCATGTTGCGCTGAGTACCCATAAGGTTCGAGGAGTTGGTGATGAAAGTTCGTGCATCGGTGAAAAAGCTGTGCCGTAACTGCAAGATTATTCGCCGCGAAGGTGTTGTTCGAGTAATTTGCAGCGCGGAACCGCGTCACAAACAGCGCCAAGGCTGAGTGTGATTGTGCTTCAAGCCCGGCAGCTAGTGCGCTGCCGGGTTGATTATTTGTTATTACAGCGATATTATCTCGCGCCCTATTTCTTGGCTTCCGGGGCGTAGGTAGCTGTCAATTGGAGTCCCACTGAATGGCCCGTATTGCAGGCGTTAACATTCCAGATAACAAGCATACTGTTATCTCGCTGACCTACATCTATGGTGTCGGTCGCACTACTGCGCAGAAAATCTGTGCAGACACTGGGGTAAACCCAGCAGCAAAGATCAAAGATCTGAGCGACGAGCAAATTGAACAGCTGCGTGGCGAAGTGGCGAAGTTCACCACTGAAGGTGACCTGCGTCGCGAAATCAACATGAAAATCAAGCGCTTGATGGACCTCGGTTGCTATCGCGGTCTGCGTCATCGTCGCGGTCTTCCAGTACGCGGTCAGCGTACCAAGACCAACGCGCGTACCCGTAAAGGTCCGCGTAAGCCGATCCGCAAGTAATCGCCCCAGCGAATCGACAGGAATTTAATCATGGCAAAACCTGCTGCTCGTCCTCGTAAAAAAGTTAAAAAGACAGTGGTTGATGGCATCGCCCACATCCATGCTTCTTTTAACAACACCATCGTGACCATTACCGACCGTCAAGGTAACGCTCTTTCCTGGGCTACCTCCGGTGGTTCGGGTTTCCGCGGTTCCCGCAAGTCCACCCCGTTCGCTGCTCAAGTAGCTGCTGAGCGTGCTGGTCAAGCTGCGCTGGAATACGGCCTGAAAAACCTCGACGTTAACGTCAAGGGTCCAGGTCCAGGTCGTGAATCCGCAGTCCGCGCTTTGAACGGCTGTGGCTACAAGATCGCCAGCATCACCGACGTGACGCCAATCCCGCACAACGGGTGCCGTCCGCCGAAGAAGCGCCGCGTGTAATCCAGGAGATTGTAAAGAATGGCTCGTTACATTGGTCCAAAATGCAAACTCGCTCGTCGCGAAGGCACCGATCTCTTCCTGAAGAGCGGCGTGCGCGCGATCGAATCGAAGTGCAACATTGAAGCAGCACCTGGTATCCACGGCCAACGCCGCGGTCGCCAGTCCGACTACGGCACCCAACTGCGTGAAAAGCAGAAGGTCCGTCGTATCTACGGCGTTCTCGAGCGTCAGTTCAGCGGCTACTACAAAGAAGCTGCTGGCAAGAAAGGTGCAACCGGTGAAAACCTGCTGCAACTGCTCGAATGCCGTCTGGACAACGTTGTATACCGTATGGGCTTTGGTTCGACTCGTGCCGAATCCCGTCAGCTGGTATCGCACAAGTCGATCAGCGTTAACGGTCAGACCGTAAACGTTCCGTCGTATCAGGTTCGTGCTGGTGACGTGGTCGCAGTTCGCGAGAAAGCAAAAAACCAACTTCGCATTGTCCAAGCTCTCGATCTGTGTGCCCAACGTGGCCGCGTAGAATGGGTAGAAGTAGACACTGAGAAGAAGTCGGGCGTTTTCAAGAACGTTCCTGCTCGCAGTGATCTGTCCGCCGACATCAACGAAAGCCTGATTGTCGAGCTCTACTCCAAGTAAGGGCTAGAAAATAGGTGCATCCATGCAGATTTCGGTAAATGAGTTCCTGACACCCCGCCACATTGATGTGCAGGTTGTCAGTCCAACCCGCGCCAAGATCACTCTCGAGCCTCTCGAGCGTGGTTTTGGCCACACCCTGGGCAACGCGCTGCGCCGCATCCTGTTGTCCTCAATGCCCGGCTGCGCAGTAGTCGAGGCCGAGATTGACGGTGTGCTCCACGAGTACAGCGCCATCGAAGGTGTACAGGAAGACGTAATTGAAATCCTGTTGAACCTTAAAGGTCTGGCCATCAAGCTGCACGGTCGTGACGAAGTTACGCTGACCTTGTCGAAGAAGGGTTCGGGGGTGGTTACCGCTGCCGATATTCAGCTGGATCATGATGTCGAGATCGTTAACCCCGATCACGTAATCGCTAACCTGGCGTCTAACGGCGCCCTGAACATGAAGCTCACCGTAGCTCGTGGTCGTGGTTATGAACCAGCCGACTCGCGTCAGAGCGATGAAGACGAAAGCCGCAGCATTGGTCGCTTGCAGCTCGACTCTTCGTTCAGCCCGGTTCGCCGTATCGCATACGTGGTGGAAAACGCCCGTGTCGAGCAGCGTACCAACCTGGACAAGCTGGTTATTGATCTGGAAACCAACGGTACTCTGGATCCTGAAGAGGCTATCCGCCGCGCTGCAACCATCCTGCAACAGCAGTTGGCTGCGTTCGTCGACCTCAAAGGTGACAGTGAGCCAGTGGTTGTCGAGCAGGAAGACGAGATCGATCCGATCCTGCTTCGCCCGGTTGACGATCTGGAACTGACTGTACGTTCGGCTAACTGCCTTAAGGCGGAAAACATCTACTACATCGGCGACCTGATTCAGCGTACCGAAGTAGAGCTGTTGAAGACTCCGAACCTGGGCAAGAAATCCTTGACTGAAATCAAGGACGTTCTGGCCTCCCGCGGTCTGTCCCTCGGCATGCGCCTCGACAACTGGCCGCCTGCAAGTCTTAAGAAGGACGACAAGGCGACTGCCTGATCGTCGTAATCACCGAACGTAGTGTTTGGTAAGGAATGAACCATGCGTCATCGTAAAAGTGGGCGTCACCTGAGCCGCACCAGCTCGCACCGCAAGGCCATGTTCCAGAACATGGCGGTGTCGTTGTTCGAGCACGAGCTGATCAAGACTACTCTGCCAAAAGCCAAAGAACTGCGCCGCGTTGCCGAGCCGCTGATCACTCTGGCCAAGACAGACAGCCTGGCTAACCGCCGTCTGGCTTTCGACCGTACTCGTTCGAAAGCTATCGTTGGTAAGCTCTTCAACGACCTGGGCAAGCGTTACGCTACCCGTGAGGGTGGCTACCTGCGCATCCTCAAGTGCGGCTTCCGCGCTGGCGACAACGCGCCTATGGCGTACGTCGAGTTGGTTGATCGTGCTACTGCTGGCGAAGCTGTATCCGCCGAGTAAGACGTCAGTCTGAAACGAAAAACCGGGCCTAGTGCCCGGTTTTTTGTGCCCGCAAGAAATGCGCTGTTCGTACAAGCTTCTGACATTGTTGTGTTGCCACTATGTGCAGGGAAGCATAATTAGTAATTATCTATCGATGACTGCAAGTTAATGAATTTGTAGGTGTCTCATCGATGATCAATACTTCCCAGCAAGCCGATTAGCCGGCAGTTTCAAGACTGACAGAGGAAGAAGACCGTATGAGCCAGATCAAAACGCTTACGACCGCCAGTGGCGCACCTGTCGCCGATAACCAGAATTCTCGCTCCGCCGGCCCCCGTGGCCCGCTGCTGCTCGACGATTTTCATCTGATCGAGAAGCTTGCCCATTTCAACCGTGAAAACATTCCTGAGCGCCGCGTGCACGCCAAGGGCTCGGGTGCTTACGGTACGTTCACCGTGACCCGTGATATCACCGAATACACCAGCGCCAAACTGTTTGAGGCCGTGGGCAAGCAAACGCCAACGTTCTTGCGCTTCTCCACTGTAGGCGGCGAACGTGGCTCGGCTGACACTGAACGTGATCCACGTGGGTTCGCCCTCAAGTTCTACACCGAAGAGGGCAACTGGGACATCGTTGGCAACAACACCCCTGTTTTCTTCATTCGTGATCCACTGAAGTTTCCCGACTTTATCCACACGCAGAAACGTCTGCCGCAGAGCAACCTGAAAAGCGCCCAGATGATGTGGGACTTCTGGTCGCATTCGCCGGAAGCACTGCATCAAGTGACCATTCTGTTCTCGGATCGTGGCATTCCCGACGGCTATCGCCATATGCACGGCTTCGGCAGCCACACCTACAGCCTGATCAATGCCAAAGGTGAGCGTCACTGGGTGAAGTGGCACTACAAAACCAAGCAGGGCATCAAGAACCTGGCACCAGCCGATGCTGCGCGCCTGGCGGGTACCGATCCGGATTACGCTCAGCGTGATCTGTTCGAAGCCATCGAGCGTGGCGATTTCCCGAAATGGCGCGTATGCATTCAGATCATGACCGAGGCTCAGGCTGCAGCGCACTACGAGAACCCGTTCGACGTGACCAAGACCTGGTCGCAAAAGGAGTTTCCGCTGATCGAGGTCGGCGAACTGGAGCTGAACCGCAACCCGCTGAACTACTTTGCCGAGGTCGAGCAAGCCGCATTCGGTCCGAGCAACATGGTTCCAGGTGTCGGTCTGTCGCCGGATCGCATGCTGCAAGGCCGCGTGTTCGCCTACGCCGATGCACACCGCTATCGCGTGGGCACAAACCACCAACAATTACCGGTGAATGCGCCGCGCAGCCCGGTGAATACGTACCAGCGCGACGGCTCGATGGCCTTCGGCAGCAATGGTGGTGCAGCACCTAACTACGAACCGAACAGCTACATTGAATCACCGAAGCAAGCTCCGCACTACGCCGAGCCTGCACTGGCATTGAGCGGTGCTGCTGACCGTTACGATCATCGCGAAGACACCGATTACTACAGCCACGCCGGTGCGCTGTTCCGTCTGATGAGTGACGAGCAGAAAGCCTTGCTGGTCAGCAATATCGCCGGCGCCATGAGCGGGGTTTCACCTGATGTGGTTGATCGTCAGTTGCAGCATTTCTATAAGGCCGATCCGGCGTATGGAGAAGCAATCGCAAAGCTGCTCGACGTACAGCTTAACGAAGTCTAAACGAGAAGCAGAACCGCCCTCATTGGGGCGGTTTTTGCGTTATTTAGGCTGGTTTTCTCAGAATATCTTCGCTTTTATTGCGCGAAACGGGGTGACCTTCCGGTCAGCTTGGTTCAAACTACAGACTTTCAAGCAGGGAGATGTAGGGCGATGCAAGGCCACCCAGACGTAATCGATTACCTCAACACGTTGCTGACCGGCGAACTGGCCGCGCGTGACCAATATTTTGTTCACTCGCGGATGTATGAGGACTGGGGTTTCACCAAGCTCTACGAACGAATCAACCACGAGATGGAAGAAGAGGCCGGTCACGCCGACGCACTGATGCGCCGGATCCTGATGCTCGAAGGCACACCGCGCATGCGCCCGGACGATCTCGACGTCGGCACCACCGTCCCGGAGATGCTCGAAGCAGATCTGCGTCTCGAGTACAAAGTCCGCGCCGCTCTGTGCAAAGGCATTGAGTTGTGCGAGCAGCACAAGGATTATGTCAGTCGCGAAATCCTGCGTGTTCAGCTCAACGACACTGAAGAAGATCACACCTACTGGCTGGAAAAGCAGTTGGGCCTGATCAAACTCATCGGTCTCGAGAATTACCTGCAATCTCACACCTGATTGCACAGACACAAAAAAGCCCCTGTCACGGTTGAAGTGACAGGGGCTTTTTCATGCCCGGAGATCAAGCCCGATCGCGAATCAGCAATGGCTTGAGGTAATGACCAGTGTGAGATTGCTTCATCTCGGCCACTTCCTCCGGCGTACCGGTGGCGATGATCTGACCACCCTTGGAGCCGCCCTCCGGCCCCAGATCCACCAGCCAGTCGGCGGTCTTGATCACGTCCAGGTTGTGCTCGATCACCACTACGGTATTGCCGTGGTCGCGCAAGCGATGCAGCACGTCGAGCAATTGCTGGATATCCGCAAAGTGCAGGCCGGTGGTCGGCTCATCGAGGATATACAGAGTTTTGCCGGTGTCGCGCTTGGACAGCTCGCGTGACAGCTTGACCCGTTGCGCCTCACCACCGGACAGCGTGGTTGCCGACTGCCCGAGCTTGATGTACGACAGGCCCACATCCATCAACGTCTGTAGCTTGCGCGCCAGCGCCGGTACCGCGTCGAAGAACTCCCGCGCCTCCTCGATGGTCATCTCGAGGGTTTCGTGGATGCTCTTGCCCTTGTATTTGATCTCGAGGGTTTCGCGGTTGTAGCGCTTGCTCTTGCACACATCGCACGGCACGTAAATGTCCGGCAGGAAGTGCATTTCCACTTTGATCAGGCCGTCGCCCTGGCACGCCTCGCAGCGACCGCCCTTGACGTTGAACGAGAAGCGCCCCGGGCCGTAACCACGGGAGCGCGACTCAGGCACGCCGGCGAACAGTTCGCGGATCGGTGTGAACAGCCCGGTGTAGGTCGCCGGGTTGGAACGCGGCGTACGGCCGATCGGGCTCTGGTCGATATCGACGACCTTGTCGAGATGCTCCAGGCCCTTGATGCTGTCATGTGCGGCCGCTTCCAGCGTGGTCGCACCATTGAGTGCAGTAGCGCTCAATGGGAACAGCGTGTTGTTGATCAGCGTCGACTTGCCGGAGCCGGAAACGCCGGTCACGCAGGTCAGCAGACCGATCGGGATTTCCAGATCGACGTTGCGCAGGTTGTTGCCGCGCGCGCCCTTGAGCGACAGCGTCAGCTTCTTGTTACGCGGCGTGCGTTTGGCCGGCACTTCGATCTTCACCCGCCCCGACAGGTATTTACCGGTCAGGGAATCCGGGTGCGCCATGACTTCGGCCGGCGTGCCTTCAGCCACGATCTGCCCGCCGTGCACCCCGGCGCCCGGCCCGATATCCACCACATAGTCGGCCAGACGAATCGCGTCTTCGTCGTGCTCGACCACGATCACCGTGTTGCCGATGTCGCGCAGGTGCTTGAGGGTGCCGAGCAACCGGTCGTTATCGCGCTGATGCAGGCCAATGGACGGTTCGTCGAGGATGTACAGCACCCCAACCAACCCGGCGCCGATCTGGCTGGCCAGACGAATGCGCTGCGCTTCGCCACCGGACAGGGTGTCGGCGCTGCGATCCAGCGACAGATAGTCGAGGCCGACGTTGACCAGAAATTGCAGGCGCTCGCGGATCTCCTTGAGGATCTTGTCGGCGATTTCGCCGCGACGGCCGGTCATCTTCAGTTCGCCAAAGTACTCGCAGGCATCGCCGATCGGCAGGTTGGTCACTGCCGGCAGGGTTTTCTCACCCACCCACACGTGCCGCGCTTCACGACGCAGACGAGTGCCGCGGCAATCCGGGCAAGCCTGGGTGCTGAGAAACTTGGCCAGCTCTTCGCGCACGCTGGCCGATTCGGTTTCGCGGTAGCGACGCTCAAGGTTCGGCACGATACCTTCGAACGGGTGCGAACGTTTGACGATGTCGCCGCGGTCATTGAGGTACTTGAAGTCGACATTCTGCGAGCCGCTGCCGTGCAGGATCTGTTTCTGCTGTTCGGCGGTCAGCTCGTTGAACGGCTTCTCAAGACTGAACTTGTAGTGCGAGGCCAGTGAGCCGAGCATCTGGAAGTAATAGACGTTGCGCCGGTCCCAGCCGCGAATCGCGCCCTCGGCAAGAGTCAGTTCACCATTGACCAGGCGCTTGATGTCGAAGAACTGCTTCACGCCCAAGCCATCGCAGGTCGGGCAGGCGCCGGCCGGGTTGTTGAAGGAGAATAGCTTCGGCTCAAGCTCGCTGATGGCATGGCCGCAGATCGGGCAGGCAAAGCGCGCGGAGAAGATCATCTCTTCACCTGGCTCATCGTCCATCGGCGCGACCAAGGCAATGCCGTCCGCCAGCTTCAGTGCGGTTTCGAACGATTCGGCCAGACGCTGCTGCAGGTCGGCGCGGACCTTGAAACGGTCGACGATCACATCGATCGAGTGCTTCTTCTGTTTATCCAGTTTCGGCAGTTCATCGAGTTCGCAAATGCGGCCGTTGACCCGGGCGCGGACGAAGCCTTGGGCACGCAGTTCTTCGAATACCGACAGATGTTCGCCCTTGCGCTCGCGGATCACCGGCGCCAGCAACATCAGTTTGCTGCCTTCCGGTTGTGCCAGCACCAGGTCGACCATCTGGCTGACGGTCTGCGCTTCCAGCGGAATGTCGTGATCCGGGCAGCGCGGCGTACCGACACGTGCATACAGCAGACGCAGGTAGTCGTAGATTTCGGTGATGGTGCCGACCGTGGAACGCGGATTGTGCGAGGTCGACTTCTGTTCGATGGAGATCGCCGGCGACAAACCTTCAATGGTGTCGACGTCGGGTTTTTCCATCATCGACAGGAACTGTCGGGCGTAGGCCGACAGGGATTCGACATAGCGGCGCTGACCTTCGGCGTACAGCGTGTCGAAGGCCAGGGACGACTTGCCGGATCCGGACAGGCCGGTGATGACGATCAGTTTGTCCCGTGGCAGGGTCAGGTCGATGTTCTTCAGGTTGTGGGTACGGGCCCCACGTATCAGGATCTTGTCCAAAGTGGCCTCGCTCGGCGGGCGTCGAAAACGTAGGAGTATACGGGCAAATACTGGATGGATGCACACTATCAAACGAAGGGTTTTTTACCTTGCATGAAGAGAGTTTCATCTATACGCGTCATAGCGTCGCGATATACCCCGTCTTTCGATGGGACTGGTAGAATCGCCGCCGGTTCACACGAGGTTTTTCCATGCACGATCCCCACAGCGAACGCATGAGTGGCAGCGAGACCCGCGCAGCGAGCGGTCTGGCCCTGGTGTTCGCCTTCCGTATGCTTGGCATGTTCATGGTGTTGCCGGTACTGGCGACCTACGGCATGGACCTGGCGGGAGCGACCCCGGCCCTGATCGGGCTGGCGATTGGCGCTTACGGCCTGACCCAGGCGATTTTCCAGATTCCGTTCGGGATTATTTCCGACCGTATCGGCCGGCGTCCGGTGATTTTCCTCGGGCTGGTGGTCTTCGCCCTCGGCAGTGTGCTGGCGGCTCAGGCCGATTCGATCTGGGGCGTGATCGCCGGACGCATCCTGCAAGGCGCCGGGGCAATTTCCGCTGCGGTGATGGCGTTGCTTTCCGACCTGACTCGCGAACAACACCGCACCAAAGCCATGGCCATGATCGGCATGACCATCGGTCTGTCGTTCGCCGTGGCCATGGTGGTCGGGCCGTTGCTGACCCGCGCGTTCGGCCTGTCCGGACTGTTCCTCGCGACGGGCGGCATGGCCCTGTTCGGGATCGTCATCGTAATGTTCATGGTGCCGAAATCCACCGGGCCATTGAGCCATCGAGAGTCTGGTGTGGCGCGTCAGGCCTTGATGCCGACGCTCAAACATCCCGATCTACTGCGCCTGGACCTGGGCATTTTCGTGCTGCACGCGATGCTGATGTCGAGCTTCGTCGCACTGCCGCTGGCGCTGGTGGAAAAGGCCGGTTTGCCCAAGGAGCAGCACTGGTGGGTTTACCTGACCGCACTGCTGATTTCTTTCTTCGCCATGATCCCGTTCATCATCTACGGCGAGAAGAAACGCAAAATGAAACGAATTTTGCTCGGTGCCGTCCTGACGCTGATGCTCACTGAGCTATTCTTCTGGCAGTTCGGTGACAGCTTGCGGGCTCTGGTGATCGGCACGGTGGTGTTCTTCACCGCGTTCAATCTGCTGGAAGCTTCGTTGCCGTCGCTGATCAGCAAGGTTTCACCGGCAGGCGGGAAGGGCACGGCCATGGGCGTGTATTCCACCAGTCAGTTCCTCGGTTCGGCACTCGGCGGGATACTCGGCGGCTGGCTGTTTCAGCATGGCGGTCTGTCGGTTGTGTTCCTTGGATGTGCGGGTCTGGCTGCCATCTGGCTGGCCTTTGCTGTTACCATGCGCGAACCTCCCTACGTGACGAGCCTGCGCTTGCCGTTGTCGCCCGAAGCGATCCGCGAAGCGGGTCTGGTCGAGCGCCTCAAGGCCCTCGTAGGGGTAACAGATGCAGTGATAGTTGCTGATGAAGCGGCTGTTTACATCAAACTGGACAAAGAATTAGTGGATCGCGACACCCTCGAACGCCTGGTGAACAACCCGGCCGGGGCTGCTTGCGAAGCCTAGGAGAACGTTATGGCCCGTGGGGTTAACAAAGTCATATTGGTCGGCACTTGCGGCCAGGATCCCGAAGTTCGCTACCTGCCTAACGGTAACGCCGTGACCAACCTGAGTCTGGCAACCAGCGAACAGTGGACCGACAAGCAAACCGGTCAAAAGGTCGAGAAGACCGAATGGCACCGTGTTTCGATGTTCGGCAAGGTTGCGGAAATCGCCGGCGAGTACCTGCGTAAAGGTTCGCAGGTGTACATCGAAGGCAAGCTGCAGACCCGCGAGTGGGAAAAAGACGGTATCAAGCGTTACACCACAGAAATCGTGGTCGACATGCAAGGCACCATGCAACTGCTCGGCGGCCGTCCACAACAGGGCGACCAACAAGGCGGTGGCAACAACTACCAGCAGCAGGCGCCACGCCAACAGGCTCCGCGTCCGCAGCAGTCGGCTCCACAACAGCGTCCAGCCCCGGCTCCACAGCAGGCTGCACCGCAACCGGCCCCGGATTTCGACAGCTTCGATGACGACATCCCGTTCTGATTCGCTGCTGCATCCACGCTGAATAAAAAAGGCCCGTCGTTCAACACGACGGGCCTTTTTTGTGGCGCAAGGTCCGCGATTACCACTGATCTCCTGTGGGAGCGGGTGTGTGTTTCAGTCGAGGATCAGGTGCGGCAGAAACCGGCTTGAATCCTTGGTGATCAGACTGTTGTCTTCGCGCACGCCGATCCCCGCCGCCTGATCACCAATCACCCACGAGCCGATCAGCGTGTAGCTGTCGTCGAACTTCGGCAATGGCGCAAATTCCTGCAGGATGAATGGCGCATCGGTGTAGGGCCCGCCTTCTTTGACGATCAGACCTTCTGCCGTTTGCAGTTCGATATTCGCGCCTTCGCGGGAGAAGTACGGTTTGCGTACCCAGCCCTTGGGCACCGCACTGGCCGGATTCGGATCAAGGTGCGCCGCGAGCAGATTCGGATGCCCCTTGTGCAGCTCCCACAGCAAAGGCAGCGCGCCTTTGTTCGACAGGATCGACTTCCACGCCGGTTCGAAGAACTGCGTATCGCTTTCGGCGATTGCCGCACCGAATGGCTCGTGGAAAATAAATTCCCAGGCATGCAGCTTGAACAGGTGCGGGATCCAGCGATCCTCAAGGTCGACGAAGCAACCCTCGGCGGTCAGGCCGATGTCTTCGATGTCGATGTGCCGGGATTCGATGCCGACCTTTTCCGCGATCAGGCGCAAGTAGTCGGTGGTCCCCTTGTCTTCGACCGAGTCTTTCATCGACGCAAAGTAGAACGGCCGCTTGAGCTGCAACTCGGCAAACGCCTGGTGCAGCTTGGTATCGATGCTGTTGAACTGGTCGGCATGGCGCGGCAGCATCCCGCGCTCGATGCACTGCTCCAGCCAGCCCCACTGAAACGCCGCTGCCTCATAAAGGCTGGTCGGCGTGTCGTAGTTGAGTTCCAGCAGCTTTGCCGGGCCGTTGCCGCTGTAGGAAAAGTCCATGCGCCCGTACAGATGCGGATGACCTTCCAGCCAGGACGTGCGGATCATGTCGTAGTACGGCGCCGGGATGCTCAGGCGATCCAGCAGCTCTTCGCTGTGCACCACGCGGTCGACCAGGTCCATGCACATCTCGTGCAGTTCGGTGGTCGGATCCTCCAGATCGTTTTCAATCTGCGCGAGCGTGAACTGGTAGTAGGCGCTTTCGTCCCAGTACGGCTCGTCGTCGATGGTGTGAAACAGAAAACCGAGGCTTTCGGCCGTCTGTTTCCAGTCGGGGCGCTCGGCGCAGTGGATTTTCTTCATGGTCAGCTGCTCGAACTGCCCCAGCCGCCCCAACCGCTGCGGGCGGAAGACTGGCTGCCGAAGCCGCCGCGGGACGTCGACGAAGCGACGTTGACCGGTTTGCTTCGGGAGTTGTCGTAGCGGGTGTCGGTGCGAGTAGCCGGCGCCGATTCGATTTTGCGGTACTGCGCCGAGGTGTTGTAGGTCTGGCGCGTATCGCGATCGCGATAGACCGTGCGATTGGCGTTGTTGCTCATCGCATTGCCGATCAGCCAGCCCGTCAGCCAACCGTTGCCGCCGCCGGACGAGTGCGAAGTACTTTGTACGTTCTGGGCGGCGGCTTCACCGGCAGGCATCTGCGCATTGGCAAGCGCATTCAGGTCCTGTGGCGCCTCGCCGTTCTGCGGTACCTTGAAACCGCCGAGCTTCGGCACGAAGCGGCCATCGGAGTTTTTCTGGCACCAGTCGGCGGCAAAGTCTGCGTCGCACTTGGCCTTGTCATCGTAGGCCGGCGCAATACGTCGATGTTCGGTCAATGCCGCGACGTAGGCGTTGGAACAGACGTCGGCGGCCACTTCGGCGCCGACGCACTCCTCGACAGATTGGAAGCGTTGCTGCTCCTGCGCGGCAACCTCGCCGGAAATCGCCAGCGCCACCGAAGCGGCGAGAGACAGTTGAACGTACTTGCTGCGTTTCATCGAAGGCTTCCTGCCGATCAGTTGGACGGGGTCATGCACGCGGCGTTAAGCATGCCGACGCTGATGGCCACTGCGGCCACATAGATACCCGAAGCGATTTCACCGTTGGCGATACGCTGCGACGTGCCCTTGAGCACCAGCCCCGTGGCGAGAAAGGCCAGCAGCTGCACCACCGCAGCAATCACCGCCCACAGCACGAAATCGAGAACGTTGACCGAAAACGCGATCACGTTGCTGGCCGGAATCGCGAAGCCGATGATCGCGCCCGCCAGAGCGATGGCGGCAGCGATGTTGCCGGAGCGAATCAGCTCGAACTCCTTGTGTGGCGTGATGCGGGTGTAGACGAACTGAAACAGCATGAACAGCAGCACGGCGCCGATCAGGTAGACGACGAAACCGACCAGTGCGGTCTTGTTCAGGGAAACGGCCAGCACTTCCAGCATGGAAAACTTCCTTATTTAAATGGTGCTCAAATCAGTCGTGTACAGCGAAATGCCCAGCGAGGTGCTCAGGCTGACGGTGCCTTCCTCGTCCTGTTCGACGGAGAACAGCAGCAGTTCGCGGCGATCGGTCAGGCCGGTCTCGCGCGCGTAAAGCATGGAGTGGTGTTCGATGGTGTAGCTCTCGTCCGGGTTGACCACATGTTCGGTCATCGGTACGAGTTCGGTCTGGCCTTGTTCGGTGCCCCATTCGCGGCTGTACTGGACGCCGTCGTGGGTATAGATCGGCAGGCCGATCGGGCTTTCGGGGCCGGCCAGGCGCTGCAGCTCGGCGTCACTGTTGACGGTCACGTAGCTGAGGTAGTTGAACAGGGTGACCGACTCGATCTGGTCGTCACCGGTGACGTGGATCTGCAGCCAGAAGTCTTCGTTATTGAGGTAGTAGCGATGCAGCTTGTTGGATTGGCCGAGGTCGATCCAGCCGGCGCTCCAGATTGCCTCTGCCGCTGGAACCTGCACCGAGGTGCTGCCATCGAGCAGCAAGGCCAGAGTCGAATCGAATCGCACACCTTTGCCTTGTGCCATCCCGAGTGGGCCACTGGCAACGGTTGGCGTTGGCGCAGCGGTCTGCCAGTTGCTGGTACCCAGCAAGTCTTTGAACCATCCCATGGGTACATTCCTTGAGGCGGGTGGAGGTGTTCGTCGTAAAAAACGCCGCCAGTGTACCGGGCCGGGCGACGAACGACACGCCGTAAACCATGTGGGAGCGGGCTTGCTCGCGAAGGCGGTGTGTCAGGCAGCTAAAGTAACGACTGACAAACCGCTTTCGCGAGCAAGCCCGCTCCCACAGGTTTTGTGCAAACGCTTACTGCGCGGACTTCTGCTTCAGACGCTCGAGGATCGCATTGGCGCTGCCTTCGTTCGGCGTGATGCCGGCGTCGCGCAGTTTGCGTTCCAGGTCATTGCCGGTCGAAGCGTCAGCCAATTCATCGGCGGCACTCAGCTCGGCAGCGCGTTGCTGCTGCTTGGCCTGCAGACGGTTCAGCGTGCCCACCGCGGTTTCCAGCTTGCCATTGGCGCCGCCGCTGGCGATGGATGCGCTGACCTGTGCTTTCTGCACGCTTTCACGGGCCTTGGCCATGTCCACCTGCTGGCGCAGGCTCTTGATCCGCGACTCGGCCTTGCTGATGTCCTTGCGCATGTTTTCGGCGTAGGTGCCGAATTCGTCGCTCTGGGCTTTCTCGGCGGTCAGGTCGTTGGTCAGGGTCGAAATCGCTTCAGCCACTTCCATCGCCAGGTCTTCGCGGCCGGCGTTCAGCGCTGAAACCGCCTTGGCTTCCAGATCCTTGATCTTGGCGTCGTACTCGCTCACGCGATCAGCGGCCAGCTTGTGCTTGGCCATGATGGTGACCAGCTCACGGCGGGCATTCGACAGCGCGGTGTCGGCGTCGCGGATTTCCTGGTCGAGGATGCGCAGGGCCTGTTGGTCGACGATCGCTTCGCCGACTTCATTGGCGCCGCCGCGCAGCGCGGTGAACAACTTGCTCCAGATGGACTGAGTCATTGGATATTCCCTGTTGATTACTTGAAGAAGTGTTCGAAGGCTTCGCTCGCGCGCTGCACGTTGTCGACCAGGGTTTTCACCTCGGTGACGACGTTGGTCAGGCTCGAGTCGGCGCTGAGGGCGCCAAACATGTTGTAAACGGTCTGGCCGTTAGGCATCGACTCGATACCGATCGACGACAGCGGGAACATTTCCCGGCTGCGCAGCACGGCGTCGTTGAAGGCGCGCACGTCAGTGATCGAATCGATGTCCACCAGCACGGTGTCGACGATGATCTGCTGACCGGCCACAGCGATGTGAATCGGCAGACCGCCGAATTCGTTCATTTCCAGCTTGATGCTGGGTTCGGAGCTCTGGATCAGAGACAGCGTGATCTCGTGCGAAGCCACCTCGTCCAGTGCCTTGAGGGCGTTGAAGAGGCTATCGATGTTCCAGTTGTTGCCTGCGCTCATGTAATTCTCCGACATGAATGAGCCAGCCAGAATCGGTTGGCGTAGCTGTTGCTCCATCTGCTTGAGCAAGCTTCGGTTTTCCGGAAGTACCCAAGTTTCGTGTTTCACATAACCGGCGGCAGCCAGGCCCGCGCGCATCTGCTTCATGTAGAAGCTCGACGGCTTTTTCGCGGACGGTTTCGAGCGCTCTCCCTGTGGGCTCTCTGATGCAACGGTGGGGGAGCGACTTTTCATGGCAATGACTCCGTTATGAACATCTCACGCGTGAGCCACACTACAACCAATTCAAAATGCCATCAATGGCTCACGCGTGAGATTTTTTCGGCATGTCGACATCGCTGATGAGGTGGTGGTCGCAAGCGTTGTGCCGGGTGGGGAGTGTATTTCTGATTAATCACTGATGTTTATTGTCTGGAAGGCGAGTTTGTTTCTCAATTCTCGCGCTGTGATTTTTTATTGTTTAAGTATTGAAGATAATTCCTACATTGTTTTTGCATGTTTCCGTAAGAAGTAATAGCGGCCCTTCGTAAGAGTGTAGAAATTTTTTTTTTGTGAGTAATATTAAGAAACAAGGTCGGTTCGCAACCACTAAGAACTTATTCTAGTTTTGGGGTGTGCACACCTTCACTCCGGTGGAACACAGCTTGGACTACCGGCCCTTCAACTTTTGAGGAAATCATTATGACTTTCGAAAAAGCATCTTCCGCTGGCGATTCTCAGATCGGCTGATCTGATCAGTAAGAACCGGGGCCTTCGCGGCCCTGGTTCTTTTACTAACTTGTTTTAATAGCGATCGAGGCTCGAATATGAAGCTTTGTCTTAAACCGACGATTATTCCGTTCAAACTGGATGGTCAGGTAGTTCTGCGTTTTAACGGTCAATACGCAAAAATCCCCGACCTACACGGTGCTGTCTGGGAGTTCATCAAGGCACTTGATGGCCGTACACCCTTTGAGGAGTTGATTACCCAAGTGGCAGACCGTTACCCCGCGGTGGATCAGGACGAAATCCGAAGCGTCGCGCAAGATCTGATCAAATACCGGCTGGTCGAGAGTCCGGATGCCTTTGAGACTACTTCTCTTTCGGATCATGATCGCATCAGATTTTCCCGCAACATCGACTTTTTCGGGTCGATGGCGGCTGTGGGCGAGAACAAGTTCACCCACCAGGAAAAACTGCGCACGGCCAGGGTCTGTGTCCTGGGCTGCGGCGGTCTGGGCACCCATATCCTGTTCGACCTGGTAGCGCTGGGTGTCCACCATCTGACGATCCTCGATTTTGACACGATCGAGTTGAGCAATTTGAACCGGCAGATCCTTTACAAGGAAACCGACGTTGGCATGCCGAAGGTTGCAACGGCCAGGCGCAGGTTGCTTGAATTCAACAGTCACCTCGACATTACTGCTCACGAAACCCGCCTCCAGTCGGCGCAAGACGTCGCCGGCATCGTACGCGGCCACGATATTGTGATTTGTGTCGCCGATAAACCCGCGAACTACATGGCCGACTGGCTGAATGAGGCCTGTGTTGAACAGGGCGTACCCTTCATTTCAGGCGGGCTTGATGTACGGCGCTCGGTGTTTTATTCGGTGGTGCCTGGCTCCTCGGGCTGCGGTGCTTGCTGGCTGACGTCGGCGCGTAACAAGAGCAGCCTGGTGAACAGCGTTTCGACCATGGCCAAACAGCACGACATCACTTATGAGCATCCCGGCCCGGCTCTTGTGACTTTGGTGGCTGTCACCGCCGGGATGATGGTCAGCGAAACAGTCAAGATCATCACCGGCTGCCAACCGCCACAATTGACCAACAAGCTAAAGGAATTCACATTCGACGACCTGGACGTCAGCGTCGCCGAAGTCTGGCAACAGAATCCGGACTGCACGGTGTGTGGACATCTCGCGGACGCGCAACGGTCGCCGCAGGCGGAGACTGTCTAGATGTTCAAACTCCTGGCGTCCTATGCCATCACGTCCATCTGTTCATGGGCCATCGCGTTTCTGATCCCGCTTTATGTTTATGAGCAGACCGGCTCCCCAGTCTGGACGTCGCTGGCTTTTTTCGCCGCGATGGCGCCGTACATACTGGTCACGCCCTTCGCCGGTGTGTGGAGTGATCGCTACAGCAAACGGCGTTTTTTGATCGGTGGTGATCTGATCAACATCGTCACCGGCTGCCTTATATATGCTGCCGTGATTACGCTGTCCGGGAGCAGCTTGAGTATTACTCTGTTACTGCTGAGCTTTCTGTTGGCAAGCGTCGGTGCCACCCACCACCCGGTCTTCCAGAGTATTGCGCCCGCACTGATCGAAGGGCCCAAACTCCACCGGTTCAATGCAATCGTCAATGCCAGTGACAACATCATTCGCATCGTTGCACCAATCGGCGTTGCAGCCTTGCTGGCCTTCAGTACCAAGGAGCAGTTGCTGATTGGCAGCATTGTCGGATTTGCGCTATCCCTGCCGCTTTGCTTCTTGCTGAAAGAGCAGGGTAAGCCTGCGCCGGCCACCACGCGGGTATTCACGGAAATCAAAGCCGGACTGTTGTATGTCATCCAGCAGCGAGAACTGTGTTCGTTTGTCATGCTGTTCTTTTTCTGCAATTTCGGTTTTGCCTTGATCGGTGCCAGCCTTGTCTATGTCTACACCACGCTACTGGCCGTGCCATTGAGTGATGTCGGCTATTACTACGGGCTCATTGGTGCAGGTGCCGTCGCCGGATCAGCTATGGGTGCGTTTCTGGTGAAGAGATATCCGGCCGGCATTCTTATCCGTCGAAGCTGTTTGCTGGCCGGAGTGTTCACGCTGATGGGGGCGATGGCCAACGATCCGTGGTCACTTTCGGCACTGTGGGCGCTTTCTACCGGTTGCCAATCCGTGGTGGTCATCGCTTTTTTCACCTATCGCCAGCAAGTGGTTCCGCAAACCATTCTTGGGCGAACGGTAGGAGTTACACGGCTCATTGCCTACCTCGCGATTCCGCCGGCGAGCCTGCTGAGTGGATGGCTGTTACTGCATTTCTCAAGCAGCGCTGTGATTCTTGCGTCAGGCGGTCTGTGCATCATTTTCGCCTCTCTATGTGCTTACTTTCTGGCCAGGTTTGAGCGCCCGGTCATTTACAGCGACGCACAATGAATACGGTTTTGTAAGTTTTTCGGGGTTTCGGAATAACTGGAAAGTTGCGATCGGCTGGATGGCTGATAAAGAATTAAAAGGAATTTAAAGTTGGAAGTAGATAAAAAGTTGAATCGCGGCGATGGGGCGAAGGTCATTAACTTCATGACCGGAGGCACATTATGGGACCAATGGCTGGACGCTGATGCGTTAGATAGATTGGTTAATCATGAACTGTTGCTGGCAATGCAAAACGGTCATGTTTCCCTGAAGGGGATGCGTTACTTTCTGATCCAGCATCATTACTACTCGCGAAACTTTACCCGCTTTCTATGCGCAATCCTCAATCGCCTCGAGTCCCTTGGCGACATCAAATTACTGTTGGAAAACATGCAAGAGGAAATGGGCATAGATGGTGACAACAAGCTCACGCATTCCGAGCTGTTTCAAAGGTCGCTGCGGATCCTGGGCACCCATCCCTTGGCTGAATTGCCTTTACCTCAGACCGTGGATTTCACCCAATGCATCATGCAGCTTTGCCGCAGTGAAAATCCTGTCGAGGGCCTCGCAGCACTCTGCCTGGGAGCCGAAGCCATTGTGCCGCTGATTTACAAACCGATTCTGCTGGCACTGGAGGGACTGAATGTCAGTGAGGAAGGCCTGGAGTTCTTTCGCCTGCATATCGAAGAGGATGAGGACCACGCGATAACCATGCTGGGAATTCTGCAACGCCTGACTCACCAGACGCCTGAAGCCAAGCGGCTTGCGATTCAAATCGGGCGTCAGGCTATGCTCAAACGTTGTGTCATGTTCGATGCCATCTGGAAGGAAGTCAGTCAGCAGTAGTCGACGTCCCGTTTCGTGCAAATTGCCGCGGATTCGCTGGCAGTCGTGCAGATTGAAACAGGCCTGATGCCACCATGCTTGTTCCAAGCGATTGAATCATTGGGCATTCCCGGCGCCAGGCGATTGGCCTGATCTCTGCACTTCTCTCATTACATTCATCAATTGGCTTGAAGGGGGACGCATGACCCCGATGTCGAGCAGGAAAGTGGTCGTCGCCCATTCGGTTCGGGCCGGGGCGCCGCAACATGAAGTGCAGACCAACAAGGCACTTGCCCGCTGGCTGGCGCAGATTCTGGGACTCAGCTTCGGCGGAAGTTTTGACCCGCAGAAGCATCGCGGTCGCGATTTATATTGGCTGCCGACCCAGACCATTGTTGGCCCGGCCAGCGCGCGTAATCTGGGGATCAGGGGTCCCGGCGATTTGTGGGGCGGGTACGTCGAACACGATTTCATTTGCACCAAAGCCATCAGTCACGACTTGCGCAGTCATCTGGCTCACGCGCCACAAGGCTGGGCGCCGCAATTCTCCGAGCGCGTGCGCGATGTGGTGCTCGACGGCTTGACGGTGTTTGCCGTGGAAGATGCGCGACCCGCTGCCGAGCATCTGCTGTACAGCGGACCGATCCGCCTGAAGCCGATTCACGCCTGTGCCGGTCGTGGCCAGGAAGTTATCAACAGCCTCGACGCGTTCGATGAAGTACTGGCCCGTGCAGAAGCGGAAGCGTTGTTTCGCGATGGCGTGGTGCTCGAACAGGACTTGAGCAAGGTCTTCACCCACAGCGTTGGCCAGTCATTCATCGGCGACAAAGTGCTTAGCTACTGCGGTGATCAATACTTGACCAAGGATGCCCATGGCGAAGACGTCTATGGTGGTTCGAATCTGTTGGTAGTGCAGGGCGGCTACGAAGATCTGCTGGCGCTGGACTTGCCGGATGACGTGCGACTGGCCATCAAGCAGGCGCAGATTTTCGACCGGGCGGCGGATGAGGCTTATCCAGATTTCTACGCCTCGCGGCGCAACTACGACATTGCCCAAGGCCTGGACAGCAATGGCAAACCCCGCAGCGGGGTGCTCGAACAATCCTGGCGCATGGGCGGTGCCAGCAGCGCTGAATTGGCCGCGTTGCAAAGCTTCGTCAATGATCCGCAGATGCCCGCGATCCGCGTGTCGACCGTAGAAACCTATAGCGATCAAAGCCTGCCGGCGGACACCATCGAAATCTATCGCGGGCCAGCGGAGAACAGCGACTTCCTTCTCAAATACGTAACGGTCAAATCTTATGACGGCTAGAAGCGAAAGCATTCAGATCGACATTGATGATGAACAGATGAGCGGGACGTTTCTCAGTCCAAAATCGAAAGTCCCCGGCGTGTTGTTTGTGCACGGCTGGGGCGGTAGCCAGGAGCGTGATCTTGAACGCGCCAAGGGCATCGCCGGGCTTGGTTGTGTATGCCTGACCTTCGACCTGCGCGGTCACACCGGCGGTACCGGCATTCCGCTGACGCGGGTGACGCGCGAAGACAACCTGCGTGACCTGCTCGCAGCCTACGACCGCCTGCTCGCGCATCCGGCGCTCGACACCTCGGCGATTGCGGTGGTTGGCACCAGTTATGGCGGTTACCTGGCTTCGATCCTCACCTCGTTGCGCCCGGTGCGCTGGCTGGCGCTGCGAGTGCCGGCGCTGTATCGCGACGAGCAATGGCACACGCCCAAGCGTGAACTGGACAAGGCCGACCTGCGCGACTACCGGGCGACGTTGGTCCGTGCAGACAGCAACCGTGCGCTGCACGCCTGTTCGCAGTTCACCGGGGATGTGTTGCTGGTGGAATCGGAAACCGACGACTACGTGCCCCACGCGACGATCATGAGCTACCGTGCCGCCTGTCAGCAGACGCATTCGCTGACGCACCGGATCATCGATGGCGCCGACCATGCCTTGAGCGAGCCGGTTTCGCAGCAGGCCTATACTTCGATTCTGGTGGACTGGATTACCGAGATGGTGGTGGGTGAGCGGTTGAGCATCATCCAGTCCACATGATTTGTTGTGGCTCTTCGGACGCCTTCGCGAGCAAGCCCGCTCCCACATTTGGAATGCGTTCTACCTGTGGGAGCGGGCTCGCTCGCGAAGGGGCCATCAGCCATAGCCACAAAATCAGGACGGTTTCTTCTCGATCCGCAACGCCTTGGCCTTGGCTTCCACCAGCAAATACATCACCACCGTAATCAACAACGGCAACAGAAAATAAATCGCCCGATACGCCAGCAACCCCGCCACCAGACTGCCCCGCGAAGCCTCGTGCTGCAGCAGCGCGACAAACACCGCTTCCAACACTCCAAGCCCCGCCGGAATGTGCGTGATGACTCCGGCAATCGCGCTGATCAACAGCACGCCGAGCACCAACGGATAATCCAGTTTGCTCGGCAGCAGAGTGAAAATCACTGCCGCCATCAGCGACCAGTTCAATGCACCGAGCAGCAACTGCAGCACGGCCATGCGAAGTGATGGCAGGTTGATTTCCACCCCGCGAATCGACCACTCGCGGCGCTTGGAGAACTGGCACGCGGCGAGGTAACCGGCACTCAATAACAACAGCAGCACGCCAATGCCCTGCAACGCGGCGCTGCTGATTTTCCAGCCCGGCGGCATGCTCACCAGGCCGCTGCTGAACACCACGCCGGCAATCGTCATGTAACCGAACCAGTTGGTGGCCAGGCTCAGACCGAGAATCTTGGCGATGTTGCTTTTGCTCACCCCCAGGCGCGAATACAGCCGATAGCGCATGGCAATCCCGCCGACCCAGGCGCTGAGATTGAGGTTGAACGCATAACTGATGATCCCCACCGGGAGGATCTGTTTCCAGGTCAGGTCCTGGCGAATGTAGGTGCGGCCGATCAGGTCGAAACTGGCGTAGGTGAGAAAGCTCAGCAGGGTCAGGCTGGCGGCAATGATCAGCGTGCGCACCTTGAAGTCAGCCAGGGTTTGCAGAACTTCCGCCCATTCGATACGGGTGGCGAACATCGTCAGCAACACGATCAGCGCGAGGAAGAACAGCAACGTTAGTGGGCGTTTCCAGCGACTCCAGCGAGAGTGAGTGGCGGGCGCAGACTGTGCGTGGGAATGGCTCATGACGTGCGCCCCCGAAACGGCTTGAGCCGCGGTTTGTGCGCCGGCAACCAACCGGCCATTGACGGGAAATGCCGCAGGAAGTGAAACACCAGAAATCCCACGGTCATGTGCCAGATCCGTCCTCGCGGGGACATGCTGGCGTCCATGGCCTTGCAGTGATTCTGGCTCAGGTCTTCGAGGCGCTGAAACAAATGCTGATTGAACGCGCGATCGCGGATCAGCACATTGGCTTCCAGGTTCAGCGACAGGCTCAGCGGGTCGAGATTGCTCGAGCCGACGGTGCTCCATTCCTCATCCACCAATGCGACTTTGCCGTGCAGCGGGCGCTGGCAATATTCGTGGATCTGCACGCCGGCCTTGAGCAGGTAGTCGTAGGTCATGCGTGCCGCGAGTTTGGCCACCAGCATGTCCGGTTGACCTTGCAGAATCAGCCGCACCTCGACGCCACGGCGCGCGGCGTTGCGGATCTCGCGCAGCAGGCGGTAGCCGGGGAAGAAATAGGCGTTGGCGATCACCACCCGGCGTTTGGCCCGGCGCAATGCGTGCAAGTACACATCTTCGATGTCGGTGTGATGCTGATCGTTGTCGCGAAACACCAGACGTACCTGACCGTCGTGATCGTTGAAAGCCATGTCCGCCCGGCGCTGACGCCGGCGCTGCCACCAGAACCGTGCGCGTCCCGGACGACCACTTTGCAGCAGGGCGAAATGATGGATGTCAGCGACCGCTGGCCCTTGAATCTGCACCGCATAATCCTGTTTCGCCTCGGGGCCGAAATCGGCCAGGTGATCGCCGGAAAAGTTGATCCCGCCAATGAACGCGATCAGTCCGTCGACCACCACAATCTTGCGGTGCAGGCGGCGGAACCAGTTGGTGCGAATGCCCAGGTGCTTGGGCGCCGGGTCAAACATTTGCAGATGCACGCCCGCTTCGCTCAGTGCCGCGAGATAACCGGTGGTCAACTCGCCGCAACCAAAACCGTCGAGGCTGACAGTGGTGCGCACGCCACGCCGCGCGGCGTCGATCAGGATCTGCTGCAACTCTGCGCCGACCTTATCTTCGAAAACGATGAAAGTCTCCAGCAGAATTTCACTCTTCGCCGCACGCATGGCGTCGAACACCCGTGGGAAATATTCCTCGCCGTTTTCCAGCAACTCGACGCGGTTATTGCCCTGCCAGCCGTACTCGACATCGACATGCCCGGGCTCGCGTACCGGCGGGTTGATGCTGATCGGTTCCACGGCGGATTTCTCCAGCGGTGCGCTGCTCATAGTTCGATCTCCACCGATAACGGGACGTGGTCGGAAAGGTGTGACCAGGGCCGGTTGTCCAGGACTTTCGGTTGGCTGGCCTTGAGGTTGCGTACGTAAATACGATCGAGCCGCAGCGTCGGCAGACGCGCCGGAAAGCTGCGCGCCGGTTTGCCGTGATGCTCGGCGAACACCTCGCGCAGACCGCAGGGTTCAAGCAGCGCGTCGGCGCGCTGGCGCCAGTCGTTGAAGTCACCGGCGACGATCACCGGCGCGTCAACCGGCAGCTCCGCCAGACGCTCGCCGAGCAGTTTCAATTGCGCATTACGATGGCTTTCGCGCAGACCCAGATGCACGCAGATCGCATGCACTTCGACGCCATCGCCGGGCAGGCGCAGCACGCAATGCAGCAGCCCGCGGTTCTCGTGGCCGCTGATCGAGACGTCGAGGTTGTCGTGGCGGATGATCTGGAATTTCGACAGCAACGCATTGCCGTGATCGCCCTCCGGGTACACCGCGTTGCGCCCGTAGGCGAACTGCGGCCACAGACTGTCGGCGAGGAACTCGTATTGCGGCATCGTCGGCCAGTTGCTGTAGCGCTTGGGATGATGCTCGTGGGTGCCGTGGACTTCCTGCAGAAACACCACGTCGGCGGCCACGCTGCGCACCGCTTCGCGCAACTCCGGGAGGATGAAACGTCGGTTGAGCGCGGTGAAACCCTTGTGTGTGTTGACCGTCAGCACGGTGAAACGACGCACCGACACTTCAACGCTGGTCTGCTCGTCGGTGAACCCGACCGGCTCTGGAATACTCATGCCAGCACCCCTTCGGCAGCCGGTTCACCGGGGGTGGTGGCGAGCGTTTTATCCAGCTCGAATCGGTGGAGCAAACTGCGCGCGTCGTAGGGCGCGCGGACTTTGATGTCGTTGTCGAAATAGCAGAACACTTCGCGGGATGTACGCGCCCGCGGCTTGAGGCGCGGCGCGATCAGATGCGCATCGCCGGGTTGCCGGCCGTGATGCCAGGCGTCGATGCGTTCAGCCCATTTGTTCAACGCGGCGTCGGTGTAACCGCTGGCGTACAGCTCTTCGGCACCGTGCAGGCGCAGGTAGACGAAATCGCTGGTGAGGTCTTCGCGGTACGGCCATTTGCCGGCGGTGTCGGCGATCACCAGAGCGGTGTTGTAGCGTTTCAACAAGCGCACGAAGTCGGGGTCGATGAACGTGTCATTGCGCACTTCCACGGCATGGCGCAGCGGTTTTTTGCGCCAGGCTTTGAGGCTGGCGTGGCCGTGAAGATGTGAATCGTGTTGGCGGGCGAGGGCGGCAGCGGCTTCGGTATCGTGGGGCAACAATGAGAGGAAGTGTTCGAAGAGCTCAGGATCGAATTTGAAGTTCGGTGGAAACTGCCAGAGGATCGGCCCGAGCTTTTCCTTGAGTTCCAGCACCCCGGAGGCGAAGAAATTCGCCAGCGGCTTTTCGATCTCGCGCAGGCGCCGGACGTGGGTGATGAAGCGCGGCGCCTTGACGCTGAACACGAAGTCGTCCGGCGTTTCGTTGTACCAATGGGCGTAACGTTCGGGCCGTTGCAGGGCGTAGAACGATCCATTGATTTCGATGCTGTTGACCGCCCGCGAAGCGAACTGCAATTCGCGCTTCTGCGTCAGTCCTTTCGGGTAGAAATCCCCTCGCCACGGAACGTAGCGCCAGCCGGAAATACCGATGTGAATCGTTGCCATGCCGCCCTCCCGTTGTCAGTCCTCGTACAGCCTGTGTCTGTTGATGACTGCGGGCGGTTCGGGAAAGTTTCGGTGGCGTTACGGACGGTACATTCTCAAGAACATCACACAACCAATGTGGGAGGGGGCTTGCTCCCGAAGGCGGTCGTTCAGTCAACATCAATGGCGACTGATACACCGACTTCGGGAGCAAGCCCCCTCCCACAGGGTTACTCAGTGGCCCGTGAATACTCGGCCTTGAGCCGGTTCGGCATAGGCCGGACCGAGCCGATCCAGTCGACCGCTCCATGCGGTGAGTACCAGCGCCACCAGCACCACCAGACCACCGATCCACGCCGTATGAATCAGGCCCAAATGCTCGACGATCAACCCGCCACCCCATGCCCCACCGGCAATCCCGAGGTTGAACGCAGCAATGTTCAGCCCGGATGCCACGTCCACTGCCTGCGGTGTGTGATGTTCAGCCTGACGCACCACATACACCTGCAACCCCGGCACGTTGCCAAACGCCACCGCGCCCCACACCAGCACTGTCGCCAACGCCAGCCATGGATTGGCGGCGGTGAAGGTCAGCACGAACAGCACGGCGGCGAGCAGGGCGAAGATGATTTTCAGGGCGCTGATCGGCCCGCGCTTGTCCGCCAGTTTGCCGCCCCAGATATTGCCGACCGCCACCGACACGCCGTACACCAGCAACACCAGGCTGACGGTGCCGGCGCTGAAGCCGGAGATGTCCTGCAGGATCGGCGCGAGGAAGGTGAAGGCGATGAACGAGCCGCCGTAACCGATCGCGGTCATGGCGTACACCAGCAGCAGACGCGGTTGTTTCAGCACTTGCAGTTGCTGCAGCAAGGACGCCGGTTTGCTGTGGGCGATGTTGTTCGGCACATACAGCAGGCTGCCAATGAAGGCGATCACACCCAACGCCGAGACGGCGAGGAAGGTTTCGCGCCAGCCGAAATGCTGGCCGATGAATGTGCCCAGCGGTACGCCGGTGACCAACGCCACAGTGAGGCCGGTGAACATTATGGCAATCGCGCTGGCAGCCTTTTCCTTGGGCACCAGACTGGTGGCAATGGTCGAGCCGATAGAGAAGAACACCCCATGCGCCAGGCCGGTAACGATCCGCGCCAGCACCAGCGATTCATAACCCGGCGCCAGCCAGGCCAGCAGGTTGCCGAGGGTGAACAACACCATCAGCGACAGCAGCAACAATTTGCGCGGGACTTTGCCGGTGAGGGCGGTCAGCACCGGCGCGCCAATGGCGACGCCCAGTGCATACAGACTGACCAGCAGCCCGGCGGACGGCAGGCTGACGCCGAGATTGGCGCCGATGGTGGGCAACAGGCCAACGATGACGAACTCGGTCGTCCCGATGGCGAATGCGCTGAGAGTCAGCGCGAGCAAGGCAATGGGCATGACAGCACTCCGGTAGAGGTTTGAATGGAGCGCAGTGTCGGAGTTTGGGTTGTGCGGAAAAATACGGGGTTGGGCATTTGATATTTGCCTTGGAGGCAAAGGTCAAAAGCGCTCCCCCTCACCCCAAACCTCTCCCCCAAAGGGGCGAGGGGGAAAGGAGCGGATCTCGGTTGCACTCAATATTGAGTTCGGCTGGATATTTCAGGTCGATGTAGCTCGAGAGCACAACTCGGTCGGCTCCATCTCACCCAAGGGGGTGAGGGGGAAGGGAGCGGATCTCGGTTGCACTCAATATTGAGTTCGGCTGGATATTTCAGGTCGATGTAGCTCGAGAGCACAACCCGGTCGGCTCCCTCTCCCTCGGGGAGAGGGCTGGGGTGAGGGTGCTCTTGAACTTGCCAGACAATTACCGATCAGTTCCTTACAGGTTCAGCCAAGAGGGATCAGAGTTTTGATCAAGTTCAGGATCGCCATTTTGCTGGGAGCGCTGCTGTTTCTCGGCGCCAGCGAACTCGAAGCCGCCACGCTGCCGGGGGTTCCGGCCGCTGCTGAAGAACCGGCCAAACCCGAGCCGATTGTGCAGGGCGGTCTGCTCGGCGCGATCAGTTCGAGCATCGACGACGTGCAGGACAAACTCGATCTCAACGAGCATCTGGTCGACGCCTGGCGCCTGCGTGCCGATCGAGCGGCGGACGAGGTCGACAAACTGGTCAACCAGCCGTCGAACCGCTCCGGCTGGAGTGTCGCCGGGGATTTCCTGATGTTGTCCGGCGTGTGGCTTGGCGCCTTCGCGCTGCTCACGGTGCTCGGCAGCCTGCTGGCCAAACGGCTGAGTCAGGGTCGTTGGCTGCGCACCCGCCAGCGCAGTCAGGACTTGGTTGGCTACCTGCTGCCGTACACGCTGCCAGCGCTGATCTGCCTGCCGCTGACACTGTACGTCAGCCACTTTCTGCAGGCCTCGGTCGGTCGGGCGCTGGCGCTGTGTCTGGCGTACGCCACCAGCAGCGGGATTTTCTCCACCTCGATGTTGTTGTGCGTGGTGGTGATGTTCAACGTCGGCCACAAACGGCCGGCCGCGCGGATCATCCGCGACTATTGCCCGAAGCCGCTGTTCCTGATTGGCTTTCTCGCCGCCCTCAGTGACGCGTTGACCAGTCCACAGATCGCCCGTCAGTTGGGTGGCAACATCACCAGCAGCGTCGCGGTGTTCACTGGGTTGATCGCCTCGATCATCTTCGGTCTGCTGGTGATTCGCCTGCGCCGGCCGGTGGCGCACCTGATCCGTAACCGGCCACTGGCGCAACGTCTTAAACAGCCTTCGTTGCAGGAGTCGCTGCGGATTTTTTCCGGGCTCTGGTACTGGCCCATCGTGCTGATGGTGCTGGTTTCGGCGGTCAATCTGATCGGCATCGGTGAGGACAATCAGAAGGCCCTGCGCTGTGCGCTGTTCACCACCGTGCTGCTGATCGGCACGGTGTTCCTCAGCACCATCCTCCAGCACCTGTTCAAGTCGCGAAAGGCCGAAGCGATCCAGCGCAGCAGCGCCTACAAGGAACGCTTTCTCAGCCTGTTGCACGCGTTGCTGCGGATCGTTATTGCGATTGCCTTCATCGATATTCTCGGGCGGATCTGGGGCGTTTCACTGCTCGATTTCGCCCAGAGCAGCACGATCGGCCGGGCGATCAGTAATGCGTTGAGCAGCATCGGCCTGATCTTCCTCGTCACGTGGCTGTTGTGGGTGGTGCTCGACACGGCGATTCAGGAAGCGCTGAAACCACCGGTCAGCAAACGCTCGTCGCGCCAGCCCAGCACCCGGGTGAAAACCATCCTGCCGCTGCTGCGCAACGCGATCAAAATCATCCTG
Source organism: Pseudomonas sp. MWU347 (assembly GCF_017947305.1). NCBI lineage: Bacteria > Pseudomonadati > Pseudomonadota > Gammaproteobacteria > Pseudomonadales > Pseudomonadaceae > Pseudomonas > Pseudomonas sp. MWU347. The sequence goes on along the minus strand of NZ_JAFGZB010000008.1, from coordinate 265,781 downwards.
GTGGTGATCTGCGCGATCACCACCATGGCCAACCTCGGCATCAACGTTGCGCCACTGCTGGCCGGTGCCGGGGTGGTCGGTCTGGCCATCGGTTTCGGTTCGCAGCAACTGGTGCAGGACGTGATCACCGGGCTGTTCATCATCATCGAAGACACGCTGTCGATCGGCGACTGGGTGGTGCTTGATTCCGGGCATGCCGGTACGGTCGAGGGCCTGACCATTCGCACCCTGCGCCTGCGTGACGGCAAGGGCTTCGTGCACTCGGTGCCGTTCGGCCAGATAAAGGCAGTGACCAACCAATCACGCCAGTTCGCCTATGCATTTTTCTCGGTGCAGTTCACCTACGACACCGACGTCGACAAGGCCATCGAGCTGATCCGCGAGACTGGCGATTCGATCCGCGAAGACCCGTTCCTCAAGTACAACCTGCAAGGGCCGCTGGATGTGTTTGGCGTGGACCGGATGGACTTGAACGGCGTGGTGCTGACGGCGCAGTTCCGTACTGTGTCGGGCGGGCAATATGCGGTGAGCCGGGCGTTCAATCAGCGTTTGAAAAAGCTTGTGGATAACAGTCCCGAGGTGCATTTCGCGCAGACTTATCCACAGCAGGTTTTGTTGCCCAAGCGGCAGGGTGAGGGGGAGTTGGTGGCGAGCGAGGTGCCGCAGAAGTCGAGTACTTGATTGCCGATTTTGCAGTGGGATTGCCGGCCTCTTCGCGGGCGAGCCCGCTCCCACATTGGATTTGTGAACGACGCAGATCCCCTGTGGGAGCGAGCTTGCTCGCGAAAGGGCCGGAACTGTCGACATCAATGCCGGATCAGCTTGCTACGCACCTGCTCCATGACCACCTGATCCAGCTCAGTCCAGAAAACCTGCTTGCCGGCAATCTCGGCTGCCACCGGCAAGCCATCCCGATACACTAACCGATTACTCACCAAAGCTGGCACCTTCGCTCCTGGCAGCAAAGTCCCCGCCAGATTCAACGGATCCACCCCGCACACCGCGATCAAACTGCCGTCATGCGCCCGCCGTCGTACTTCGCGCAGCAATGGAATCGCCTCCGTCAAGGCAAACTGTTCCCCCGCCAGACCACTGACAAAGCGCCCGCCGCGAATCTCGCCACGGGCCTCCAGCCGATGAAACGTGCGCAGCAATTCGCGCCAGCTCGGCAGCCAATCCGCCTCGCGCTCCAGCAGACGCCAGAACACCACACCGTAGCGGCGCAGCAACGCCATGGCGACATGTTCGAGGGTTTCCGGCGAAGCGCTCTGGCTGTTCTCCACGAGCGACCCTCGGCGCAACAACGCCCAGCGCCCGGCATCGTCCATGCCACCGACAAACGCCCCGCGCCCGCGTCGACTGCTGCGTTGCTGGCGCTTGCTCGCCGGGGTAATCAGGGCGCGCAAACCGGCGAAGCTGTCGGCGTTCACCAGGCCGGCACCGACCAGTTCCTGCAAGGCGATTTCCAGCTCGGTGCGCAGCAGATGCGCTTCATGGATCAACTCATCGAAAAACAACGCGCCGTGCTGACTCAGCGCCTCGTAGACCTTCTGCGTTTTCGCTGACAGTTCGCTGACCGGTGTTTGCTCGGCCAATCCACTCCACAGTCCGACCTGACTGCGCGGCAACAGCACAATCGGCGTACTGCGCAACGCCGTGCCGCTGACTTTCTGTCGGGCACTGAGGCGCGTCCACACCAGTTTGCCGTTGCGGCACAGGTCATCCAGCCAGCTCGGCGAGTAGTCTTTCAGGCGCGCCGGGAGAATGTCGCTGTCCCACGCGGAGGCCGCTGCCGGGTAACCTTCGAACTGGCCGACAATCGCCGGCAACACCGCGCTGCCCTGACCGCGGGTAGCGGAGGACAGATGCTGCCAGTCGAACAGAAAACGCATGAAATCCTGCAGAGCCACCGGCTCGATTTCCCGGCGCAAACGCTTGACCGTGTAGCGATGAATGCGCGCCAGCAGATGCCGTTCGCACCATTCCTCAACCGTCGCGCCCGGGGTGAATTTACCGCGCAGCACGTAGCCTTCGCGCTCCAGTTGCGCGAGGGCCTGATTGACCTGCGGTATCGGCAACGCGAGTGGTTCGGCAATGGCGGCTAACGGCAGCGGGCCAAATGCGCCCAGTCGCGCGCGGAGCACTTCGACCAGCGCTTCCTCTAACGTCCAAGGTTCGTTGAAACCGGGCAAGGCCTCTTGCTGCGGTTGCAGCGTGGCCTGTGGATAAAGCGCCAACAGGCAGGTCAGGCGTTCTCGCGCCAGCCACAACGAGCCAGGCTGTGGATGTGTAGTGACGGTGAGGCCGTCTTCGCGAGCAGGCTCGCTCCCACAGTTGACAGTGTTCCAACTGGCGGAATGCGGTTGAATGTGGGAGCGAGCCTGCTTGCGAAGCTTTTCTTTTGCCGTTACTGGCGGAACGGCCAAGCGGCAGGCGCGACCGCTCGCAGTCAGCGCGTCAAGCCATTCGCGCCAGTGTTCGCCAGCCTGAACTTCAAGGTCGCTGATGCAGGCCAGGCTCACCAGCGCCTCGTGCATTTCATCGACGTTGGCCGGCGTCGGCCATGCTTCCTCGCGCACCGCGTTGATAGCGTCCGCGTCCAGCGCACCGAGGTCATCGGTGGATTGCGGATCGCTCCAGCGCCGGTTGATCACCGCTTGGGTGCGGCGTTCTTCCAACGGCGCATCGTCGAGAAAGCTGTACGGCCGCGCGCTGAGAATTTCTGCCGCCAGCGGTGACGGCGCCGGCAGATCGCGGCTGATTAACCGCACCTCGCCGCGCTCCATGCGCCGCAGCAGATTGAGCCAGCCGTCGCTGTCCATGGCCTCGTGCAGGCAATCGTCGAGGGTCTGTTCCACCAGCGGATGTTCGGGAACCTCCCGTTCGCCGGCGAGGTTTTCCAGGCATGCGATCTGGTCGGGGAACACGCTGGCAATCAGGTCCTCGCTTTTCATCCGCTGCAATTGCGGCGCAACTTTGCGCCCGCCGGTAAAACGCGGCAGCGCCAACGCCACCCCGGCATTCCAGCGCCAGCGCACGCCGAACAACGGCGCGTCGAGAATTGCCTGAATCAGGATGTGTTCGGCGCTGTTGCTGTGCAGGTAACGCCAGACGTCGTCCAGCTCGAAACTGTGGCTGGTGGACAGCGACAGGACGATCGCATCTTCGCTGGCGGCTGCCTGCAACTCGAAGTTGAACGTGCGGCAGAAACGCTTGCGCAGCGCCAGGCCCCAGGCGCGGTTGATGCGGCTGCCGAACGGTGAATGGATGATCAACTGGGTGCCGCCGGATTCGTCGAAAAAACGCTCCATCAGCAGCGTGTCCTGCGAGGGCAGGGCGCCGAGCGTCAGGCGAGCGCGGGCGAGATAGTCCACCAGCTGTTCGGCGCTGGCGCGGTTCAGGCCGAGGGTTGCGGTCAGCCAGTCGAGCGCCGGTTGCAGATCGCCGGGGCTGGCGCCGAGCAACAGGTCGAGAGTCGCTTGCAGGCGCGCCACCGCCGCCGACAATTCATCGCTGCGCCCCGGGGCTTCGCCGAGCCAGAACGGAATGGTCGGCGGCTGGCCTTGGGCATCCTCGACCCGTACCTTGCCGGTTTCCACCCGCAAGATGCGATAGGAGGTATTGCCGAGCTGGAACACGTCGCCAGCAATGCTTTCCACGGCAAAGTCTTCGTTGACGCTGCCGATGCTCAGGCCCTGCGGCTCCAGCAACACGCTGTAGTCGGCGTTGTCGGGGATGGTGCCGCCACTGGTCACGGCGGTCAGTTGCGCGCCACGGCGGCCACGCAGGGTGCGGCTGACCGCATCGCGGTGCAGGTAGGCGCTGCGGATGCCCTGACGACCGTTGTAGCCTTCGGCGAGCATGGTCAGCAGCGCCTGATAGTGTTTTTCGTCGAGATCGCGATACGGCGAGGCTTTGCGGAACAGCGCCAGCAATGCGTCCTCCGCCCATTCCTTGCAACTGACTTCGGCGATGATCTGCTGCGCGAGTACATCCAGCGGCGCTTCGGGAATGTGCAGGGTGTCGAGTTCGCCACGGCGCACGCAGTCGAGCAGGGCGGCGCACTCGATCAGGTCGTCGCGGGTGGTGGCGAACAAGCGGCCCTTGGGTGTGCCGCCGACTTGGTGCCCGGAGCGCCCGACCCTTTGCAGAAACCCGGCAATCGAACGCGGCGAGGATATTTGGCAGACCAGATCGACTTCGCCGATATCGATGCCCAACTCCAGCGACGCAGTGGCGATCAGCACTTGCAGCTCGCCGCGCTTGAGTCGCTGTTCGGCGTCGAGGCGGAATTCCTTGGCCAGACTGCCGTGGTGCGCGGCGACTGCGTGCTTGCCGAGGCGCTCGCTGAGGTGGCGGCTAAGGCGTTCGGCCAAGCGCCGGGTATTGACGAAAATCAGCGTGGTTCGGTGTTCGCGGGCCAGTTCGGCGAGCCGGTCATAAACCAGCTCCCAGACGTCGTTAGCCATCACTGCCGACAACGGCACCGGCGGCACCTCGATGCCCAGATCCCGTGGCCGGGCGTGGCCGATGTCGATGATTTCGCAGGGGTGATCGGTGCCGACCAGAAACTGCGCCACGGCGTCGATCGGTTTTTGCGTGGCGGACAAGCCGATGCGGGTCAGTGGTTCTGCGCACAGCGCCTGCAGGCGTTCGAGGCTCAGCGCCAGATGACTGCCGCGTTTGCCAGCAGCGATGGCGTGAATCTCGTCGATGATCACCGTGCGTGTGCTGCCGAGCATTTTGCGTCCGGACTCGGAGCCAAGCAGCACGTACAGCGATTCCGGAGTGGTCACCAGAATGTGCGGCGCGCGCTTGCGCATGGCGGCGCGGTCTTTTTGCGGGGTGTCGCCGGTGCGCACAGCGGTGGTGATTTGCAGTTCGGGCAGGCCCATCTGGCGTAATTGTTCGGTGATTCCCGCCAGCGGGTTCTGCAGGTTGATGCGGATGTCGTTGGACAACGCCTTGAGCGGTGAGACGTAGACGACGAGGGTTTCGTCTGGCAGGCCTGCGGGGTTTTCCAGACCCCGGTGGACGAGGTCGTCGAGCACGGCGAGAAACGCGGTAAGGGTTTTACCGGAGCCGGTGGGCGCGGCGATCAGCGTCGAGCGGCGCTGGCGGATCAACGGCCATGCGCGGGCCTGGGCGGCGGTGACCGTCGGGAAAGTGCTGCTGAACCAGGCGCTGACGGCGGGGTGAAAGCCTGCCAGGGCCGCGTCCTTGGGGATGGGCAGATTCATGGCTCAAGTTATGCGGGTGGGGGCGGCAAGATGCAAGTACCGCTGGGATATTCAGCTTTTGGCCGGGCCTCTTCGCGAGCAAGCCCGCTCCCACAGTTGACCGCATTCCCCTGTGGGAGCGGGCTTGCTCGCGAAGAGGCCTGCTGCAACGCCACAAATGCCAGGGATCTACACTTTACGGGTGACGGTTGCGCACTAAACCCGCAAAATGCAACGATTCCGGCAATTATCGATGACGGTGTCACCAGCACCGTCGCTAAAGCCATCGTTCCAATCAGACTGGGCCTGCTGACTCTATGCGAATGCGCCTTATGTTACTGGGCGGCGGAAATGCCCTTGGGCAGGCGCTGATTCGCCTCGGTGCGGAAGAAGACATCGGTTTCCTCGCCCCCCGCCCGCCAGAAGACGGCTGGGATGCCGCGAGCCTGACGCAACTGCTCGACGATACCCGTCCGGATGCGTTGATCAACCTCGCCTACTATTTCGACTGGTTCCAGGCCGAGACCGTCAGCGAAAGCCGTCTGGCCGGGCAGGAACGCGCCATCGAACGGCTGGCCGAGCTGTGCCAGCACCACAACATCATCCTCGTGCAGCCTTCCAGCTATCGGGTGTTCGACGGTTCGCGGGCGACCGCCTACAGCGAAAAAGACGAGCCGGTGCCGTTGGGCCTGCGCGGTCAGGCGCTGTGGCGCATCGAGCAAAGTGTTCGCGCCACTTGCCCGCAACACGTGTTGCTGCGCTTCGGCTGGCTGCTCGATGACAGCCCTGAAGGCACCCTCGGGCGCTTCCTCGCCCGCGCCGAACAACCGGACGAATTGCTCATGGCCGATGACCGCCGGGGCAATCCGACTCCGGTGGATGACGCGGCACGGGTGATCATTTCGGTGCTCAAGCAACTCGATTGCGCGGCGCCGCTGTGGGGCACTTACCATTACGCCGGCCACGAAGCGACCACGCCGCTGGCGCTCGGGCAGGCGATTCTGACCGAGGCGCGCAGCCTGCATCCGCTGGCAATCGAAGCACCGACCGCTCAGGCCCACGCCGCGCGGCCGGACGCCGCCGAGGAGCCGCAGCACGCGGTGCTCGCCTGCAAGAAAATTCTGCACACTTTCGGGATCAAGCCCCGCGCCTGGCGCGCCGCGCTCCCGGCTTTACTGGATAGGTTTTATCGTCATGGCTGAAGGCCCTGTTTTAATCACCGGCGGCGCCGGTTTCATCGGCTCGCACCTGACTGACGCGTTGCTCGCCACCGGCCACTCGGTGCGGATTCTCGATGATCTGTCGACCGGCAAACGCGGCAACCTGCCGCTGGACAACCCGAAGGTCGAACTGATCGTCGGTGACGTCGCCGATGCCGCGCTGGTCGCGCAGGTCATGCAAGGCTGCAGCGCCGTCGCGCATCTGGCGGCGGTGGCCTCGGTGCAGGCGTCGGTGGACGATCCGGTGAAGACGCACCAGAGCAATTTCATCGGCACCCTGAATGTCTGCGAAGCCATGCGCCAGGCCGGGGTCAAGCGCGTGCTCTACGCCTCGAGCGCAGCGGTGTACGGCAACAACGGTGAAGGCGAGTCGATTGACGAAGAGACGCCAAAAGCCCCGCTGACGCCATATGCCTCGGACAAACTGGCCGGCGAGCACTACTTCGATTTCTACCGTCGTCAGCATGGTCTGGAGCCGGTGATCTTCCGCTTCTTCAACATCTTCGGCCCGCGCCAGGATCCGTCCTCGCCGTACTCCGGGGTCATCAGCATTTTCAGCGAGCGGGCACAGAAAGGCCTGCCGATCACGGTGTTCGGCGATGGCGAGCAGACCCGCGATTTCCTCTATGTCGAGGATCTGGTCGATGTGCTGGTGCAGGCAATCGACAAGCCTGAAGTGGAAGTGGGGGCGATGAACGTCGGCTGGAATCAGGCGATGAACCTCAAGCAGATGCTGCAAGCGCTGCAGGAAGTGGTCGGCGAGTTGCCCCCGGTCAGCTACGGCCCGGCGCGCTCCGGCGACATCCGTCACTCGCGGGCGAATAACGCGCGTTTGCTGCAACGCTTCAAGCTGCCAGAGCCGACGCCGATGCGTGTGGGGCTGGCGCGGTTGCTGGGCAAGTAGGTTTACCGCAGACATGAAAAAGGCGCCTTGTTACAGGCGCCTTTTTCACGGCCGGAATTTGTCGCTAATCCTGTGGCGAGGGGATTTATCCCCGATCGATCACGAAGTGATCGTCGTCAGTTCTAAGCCTGCTCACCCAAAGCCTCATTCACCACCACGTGAACGTTCCTGGTTGAATCTGCCTTAGAACTTGTAGCCCAGACCCACCATGTACACAAACGGATCGACATCGACATTCACCTTGGCACGGGTGCCCGGCGCCACGGCGTTGTTCTCGACAGTCGCGCGGGTATCGATGTCGATGTAGCGCACCTGGGCGTTGAGCATGATGTTGTCGGTCAGCATGTAGTCGGCGCCGACCTGCCAGGCCAGGCCCCAGGAGTTTTTCGCCTTGAAGTTGCTGAAGCCATTGGACTGGGCTTCGCTGCCGACGTGCTCGTCGTAGATCCAGGTGTAGTTGATGCCGCCGCCGATGTACGGCTGGAATGGCGATTTCGCATCCAGCGGGTAGTACACGACGCTGAGGGTGGGCGGCAGGTGTTTCAGGGTGCCGAGTTTGCCGTTGGCGGCTGGCAGCGCAGTGCCTTTGATTTTCACGTCATGCTCGAACGGCGAGGCGGCCAGCAACTCGATACCGATGTTGTTGGTCAGCATGTAGGCGAAGTTCAGACCCAGTTGGGTGTCGCTGCTCATGGTCGCCTTGCCGCCCAGGTTGGTGCCGCTCAACGGACCCTGATCGACCTTGACATTGGAGCTGTCGGCCTTCGGGTTGACGGTGATCGCACCGGCGCGAACGATGATGTCGCCGGCTTCGTGAGCGTGGGCGAGCGGGGCTGCGAGCGCGAGGGCAAACAGCGAGGCGCTGAGCAAGGACTTGTTCATGGGGGCTCCAAAAGGACGTTAAAAGTTTCTGATGTCCTATGGTATGAAGCCAACTGATACGGTCTTTTGACTCAGCTCAATGAAACAGTGATGCCGCGGTTTTTTGTGGAACCTTGGCCGGCCCCTTCGCGAGCAAGCCCGCTCCCACTTTGGAACGCGGTCACCTGTGGGAGCGGGCTTGCTCGCGAAGAGGCCGGATCAAACAATACAAAAACTACCGGGATTCACTCCGGCAGCTCATACACATAAATCTTGTCCGCCGCCATCTGATACCCGGCATCGGCCAGTTCGCTGGTGGACGCCTTGACCTGCAACGGTCCCTCGACCCAGTACGGCTGATACAGCTCGTCGAGCTTCACGCCCAGCTCGCTTTTCACATGCACGATCTGGTTCGACGGCGGTGGCGGCACGTGGATGCAGGCGCCGAAGTACGGCACCAGCAGGAAGTCGGTGGTGCGTCCTTCTTCGTTGACCTCCAGCGGCACGATGTAGCCCGGCAGGCGGATGTTCTGCCCGTCGAGACTCTGCACCACCGGCGCGTTGGGCATGTCCTGTTTCGCCGCCGGCGCCGACTCGGCGGACAGCGCATCACTCATCTTCGACATGTCGTGCAACGGCGTCATGTTCGGCACTTCCGGCGCGGCGTCCGGCGGGATCATCTCCGACCAGGTCAGGTCTTTCGGCGCCGCTGCCCACACAGGCAGGGCAACCAGCAACAGCAGCGCAAGCACGGCGCGGGGCATGGTGAACATCCTCATAAACGGATCGACAGGCCATCGGCCAGGGATTGGCGATACGCGCGCCAGGCCGGCACGCTGCCCATCAGCAGCGCGGCCGCCAGAATGCCACCGAGCAGCGTCCATTCATACTCGCTCGGCCACGCCAGTGGCAGATACAAACCGTAATTGGCCTGCACATAGCCCTGCGCGGCGGCGATGCCGATGTACAGCAATGCCAGCCCCGCGATCACTCCGGTCAGCGCCAGGGCGAAGGCCTCCAGCACCAGCAGGCTCGCGATGTGCCACGGCCGCGCACCGACCGAACGCAGAATCGCCATCTCGCGGCGACGCTCGTTGAGGCTGGTGAGAATCGCCGTGAGCATGCCGATCAACCCGGTCAGCACCACGAACAGCGAGACCACGAACAAGGCTTTTTCCGCAGTACTCATCAGGCTCCACAACTCCTGCAAGGCCACGCCCGGCAGGATCGCCAGCATCGGCTCACCACGGAATTCGTTGATCTCGCGTTGCAGGGCAAAGGTGGAAATCTTGCTGTTGAGGCCGAGCATGAACGCGGTGATCGCCTGTGGCGTCAGGTCCATGTTGCGTGCCTGATCTGCGGTGATCCGGCCGTTGCCCCGGGCCGGCACGCCGTTGTGCCAGTCGATGTGAATCGCCTCCATGCCGCCGAGGCTGATGTGCAGCGTGCGGTCCACCGGCGTGCCGGTGCGCTTGAGAATGCCGACCACGGTGAACGGTTTGTCGTCGTGCTTGACCAGACTGATCGCAGCCACGCCGTGAGCCAGTACCAGTTGGTCGCCGAGCTTGTAATGCAGCGCCTCGGCCACTTCGGCACCGAGCACCACTTCGAACGGGTCGGTGGCAAATGCCCGGCCATCAGCCAGTTGCAGATGCTGCTGGCGCCCGTACTGGTAATGCTCGAAATAGGCTTCGGTGGTGCCCATCACCCGGTAGCCGCGATGGGAGTCGCCGAGGGACATCGGGATCGCCCACTTCACTTTCGGGTTGCTGGCGAAATGTTCGAAGCTGTCCCAACGGATGTTGTTGGTCGCGTTGCCGATGCGGAACACCGAGTACAACAGCAGGTTCACCGAACCTGAGCGGGCGCCGACGATCAGGTCGGTGCCGCTGATGGTGCTGGCGAAACTGGCCTTGGCCTCGGTGCGCACGCGCTCGACGGCGAGCAACAGGCACACCGACAGGGCAATGGCGAACGCGGTGAGCAGGGCGGTAAAGCGGCGGTTGGCCAAGCTGGCCATGGCCAGACGAAACAGATACATCTCAGACCTCGGCAGACGTGGCGGCGCGATTGAGCTCGGCCAGGGACAGGTGACGGTCGAACAGCGGCGCCAGGCTCTGGTCGTGGCTGACGAACAACAGGCTCGAGCCAGCTTCGCGGCATTCGGCGAACAGCAGACGGATAAAGTTTTCCCGGGCGTCGTAATCCAGCGCCGAGGTCGGTTCGTCGGCGATCACCAGTTCCGGTTGGCCGATCAAGGCACGAGCGGCGGCGACCCGTTGCTGTTGACCGATCGACAGCGAATCGGCGCGACGACCGAGGATGCTTTCATCTTTCAGGCCCAAGTGGGCGAGCAGGGTGGTGGCGGCCTGATCGACGCTGCCGTGACGCTGTTTCGCCCGCTCGGCACGCAATCTGGAGAAGTGGCACGGCAACTCGACGTTCTCACGCACCGAGAGAAACGGCAGCAGGTTGAACTGCTGGAAGATGTAGCCGGTGTGATCGACACGAAAGCGGTCGCGGGCGCCGGCACCCAGCTCGGTCAGTTCCTGGCCGAGCAGGCGAATGCTGCCGCGCCCGGGCTTCTGTACCCCGCCCAGCAGGCCGAGCAGGGTGGTCTTGCCACTGCCGCTCGGGCCTTTGAGGAACAGGGTTTCGCCCGGCGCTAGGCGAAACGCCGGGATGTCCAGCAGCGGCGGGTGACCGGGCCAGTTGAAGCCCAGGTTGGACAGTTCGATGAGTGCTTGGGTCATGGCACCAATTTCAAGGAGTGAACACTTAACCCTGTGGGAGCGGGCTTGCTCGCGAACGCGGTGGATCAGCCAAATCTATGTTGACTGACACACCGCATTCGCGAGCAAGCCCGCTCCCACAGGGGATTATCGGTGTGATCAGAAATTCAAGGCAGCCGCCTTGGCCGTCACTTCCGTGCCTTGCTGGCCGCTCGGGCCGATCAGTTGTACCTGAATTTTCTGCGTGGCCGGGAAGGTATTGAAGAGGTTCGCCAGATCCAGCGTCTTCAGAGCACCCGGGGCCGCGCAACTGAACTGATAGTGCGCGTGGATTTCGCTGTGATCGTGGTGATGCGCTTCACCGCCCTTGGCATCTTCGTCGTGATCATCATCGTCATGCTCGTCGGCAGCCGGTTTGTCGCCGAACAGCGGGCTTTCCAGTTCCTGGCTGGTGACCTTGCAACCGGCGGCGGCTGGCAGGCTGAACAGCGCCAGCGGGTTTTCCAGTTTGGTGCGCGCGGCCAGGACTTTGGCTTTGTCGGCGTCGCTGGCGGCAGCGTGTTCGAAGCCCACCAGGTTCATCGCCGGGCTTTCCAGTTCCAGCTCCAGGGTCTGGCCGTCGAGTGCGGCGTTCAAGCGGCCGACGCCATGTTCGTGGGCGCCGAGGCTGCCGTGCTCATGGTCATGATCGTGCTCATCGGCGGCATGGGCGATGGCCAGCGGCAACAGGGCAAACGGCAAAGCGAGCAGCAGACGACGCATGGCGGTCTCCGGAAAGTAAAGTGAAGAGTTTGTTATGTAATCTTATAACGAAACTTCGCAGAGTTTGCCCGTGCGCTTGGCGTTGCACAAGTCCCGTGGGAGCATGCAGGTCAGAAATGTGCAGGAGCGAAGCAGATGTTGCGGATACGCGGAACCGTTGGCGCGACGCCGGTGGATTTGACGGTGGAGCTGGATGACAGCGATTGGGTGAAGCTCGGCGCAGCCCTTGGCGCGCAGCCGCAGGGCGATCAGCCTGAAGCGGCATTGAGCACGCCGGCAGTGAAGCCACTGAACCAGGACGATGCGTTGTGGCAGGTCGCGCAGGATCTGTTGCGCAAGGCCGGGCAACTCAGCGGGCCAGATCTTCTGGAGCAGCTTGAGGGATTGACCGGCAGCGCGGCCGCAGGCAAACGCCTGCTGGTGCGCTTGCGCCACAGTTCACAGGTGAAAGTGGCGAGCGGCGGCGATACGCCGCTCTACAGCTGGGTCGAGTGAGCGCTTAGTACAGCGCAGCGAAGACCTTGCGCCGGTAAGCGGTCACCAGCGGATGATCGTTGCCCAGCAGTTCGAACACCTGCAGCAACGTCTTGTGCGGCAACCCTTCGCCGTAGCTGCGGTTACGGATGAACAGCTTGAGCAAGGCCTCCAGCGCGGCTTCGTATTGCTGACGCGCCAGTTGCTGGATCGCCAGTTGATACACCGCTTCGTCGTCCTGCGGATCTTTGGCCAGACGCGCCTTGAGGTCGGCAGCATCCGGCAGATCACGGGCAAGTCCCAGAAATTTGATCTGCGCCTTGGCGCCGGCCAGTGCAGCCTTGTGCTCATCGCTCTTGACCGCGTCGAGCACGGTTTGCGCTTCGCCCAGTTCGCCGCGTTCGGTCAGGCAGCGGGCGTAGAGGATCAGCGCCTTGGCGTTGCTGTTGTCTTCGGTGAGCATGACCACCAGCGCGGCTTCTGCTTCAGCGAAACGTCCTTCATCGAACAGCGCCTGCGCCTGTTCGAACGGATCGGTAGCGGCCGGCGGCGGCATTTGCACATGCGGCTCAAGCAACGCGCGCACTGCGGATTCCGGTTGCGCACCGGCAAAACCGTCCACCGGTTGACCGTCCTTGAACAGCACCACGGTTGGCAGGCTGCGGATGCCGAAGCGGGCGACGATGTCCTGTTCGATGTCGCAGTTGACCTTGGCCAGCAGCAGTTCGCCCTGATAGCTCTCGGCAATGCCTTGCAGCATCGGCATCAACGCCTTGCACGGCGCACACCACTCGGCCCAGAAATCCACCAGCACCGGTTTGTTGAAGGAAGCTTCGATCACCGACTGGTCGAAATCGGCAGTCGTGGCGTCGAAGATGTACGGCGTTTGCTGACTCATGGGGGATCTCGTAAAAGCGTGGATGGGGCAACTATACGGCTTGGCGGGGTGTGGCCGGAAGCGGGGGCAGGTTTAGAGATGTGTTGCCTGATAGGACGCCTTCGCGAGCAAGCTCGCTCCCACAGGGGGAACGCAATCCAAATGTGGGAGCGGGCTTGCTCCGGGCGGCGATCCGACGAAGCTTTTTAGCTCCGCCGCGCGTGGTACAGGCTCACATGCCGAAATTCTTCCGGCTCTGCCAGATCCGGCAAGGTCATCGCCTCAAGCATTTCGATTCGCTCATACAACGGATGGCGAAAATCCCGGACCCGTGAGTCTGCCACCAGCGCCTCGCGGCCACGGCTGAGAAACGCATCGAGCAGCGGCAGGTTCTCACGGTCGTAGAGCACATCCGCCACCAGGATCAGATCGAAGCGATCAGCCTCGGCAAAGAAGTCCGTCGAATAACTCATCTGCACATCATTGAGTTCAGCGTTGGCCCGGCACGCAGCAATCGCCAGCGGATCCAGATCACAGGCCACCACCTCCAAAGCCCCGGCCTTGACTGCAGCAATCGCGGCGATGCCGGAGCCGGCGCCGAAATCCAGCACCCGCTTGCCGCGCACCCACTCGGGGAACTCCGCGAGATAACGCGCCACCGCCAGACCGCTGGCCCAGCAGAAACTCCAATAGGGCGGCTCGTGGAGAATGCGTCGGGTTTCATCCGAGCTGAATTCACGATCCATGTTCTCGCCGTCGATCAGCCAAAGCTGCAAATCGGTGCCCGGTAAAGCACAGGCCTTGAGCCGCGCATCACCGAGCAATTCACCCAACGCCTGTTGCAGGTCGAGCGGTACGGTCATGGTGCTTTGACAAATTGCAGCTGGCCCAGCGCCTGGGTGGTCGGCTGGGTAATGGTTTGCGACGGCAGGTGCAGGATCAACTGGCCCGACTGCGTGGCACGACCGCGCAGCTCAACCCGTGCGCCGGCCGGAAATGACTCCGGATTGAAGCGCAGGCGAAACGGCAGAATCTGGTTGTTGCCGATCAGGCTGGAACTGGCGAGCAGTTGTTGCGGGCGCGACTTTTCATCGATCACCAGCAGCGCCAGTTCGACTTCGGCCCCGGCCGGCACGCCTTGCAGGGTGCCGCTCAGTTCCCGTTGATAGGCCGGCAGCGGACCAAGATCAGCGGCCTCGCGGGCTTTTTTTTGCGCCTGTTGTGGTGCAGGTCCCGGTGTTGGCGGTTGCGGTTTGGGCTTGTCGCTGCCGCAGGCCACCAGCAGGGCGAAAAGACTGAGCAAAACGAGCGGTCGTAGCGACATTGGCAGCTCCAGAAAATGAAATCCGTGGATCAAACGATCATGGCAGTCTGTATACCGCAAACCCTATGGCTTGTCTTGCCACCGGGATGCGCTACCATGGCCCTCCCTTTTTTTGTTGCCAGCCACCATGCACTGTCCCTTCTGCGGTGCCAACGACACCAAGGTCATCGACTCGCGTCTGGTCGCCGAGGGCGAACAGGTGCGCCGCCGGCGTGAATGCCTGGCCTGCGGCGAACGTTTCACGACATTCGAGACGGCCGAACTGGTGTTGCCGCGCCTGATCAAAACCGACGGCAGCCGCCAACCGTTCGACGAAGAAAAACTCCGCGCCGGCATGCAACGCGCGCTGGAGAAACGTCCGGTGAGCGTCGAGCGCCTCGAATCCTCTCTGGTTCACATCAAGCACAAGCTGCGCGCCACCGGCGAGCGCGAGGTCAAATCCCTCGTGGTCGGCGAACTGGTGATGGCCGAGCTGCAAAAGCTCGATGAAGTGGCCTACATCCGTTTCGCTTCGGTATACCGGCGCTTCCAGGACCTTAACGAGTTCCGTGAAGAGATCGACCGCCTCGCCCGCGAACCGGTGAAAGAATGACCCGCGCCGCCGAGCAGGCGATCCTCGACGCCCACTTCATGGCGCGCGCGCTGGAACTGGCGCGCAAGGGCCACTACACCACCCATCCCAATCCACGGGTTGGCTGCGTGATCGTGCGTGACGGGCAGATTGTCGGCGAAGGCTTTCACGAGCGCGCCGGCGAACCCCACGCCGAGGTCCACGCCCTGCGCGCTGCCGGTGAACTGGCCCGGGGTGCCACGGCTTACGTGACCCTTGAGCCGTGCAGCCACCATGGCCGCACACCGCCGTGCGCCGATGCGTTGGTGACTGCCGGGGTTGCTCGGGTGGTCGCCGCGATGCGCGATCCGAATCCGCAGGTCGCCGGGCGTGGCTTGCAGCGTCTGAGCGATGCCGGGATCGCCACCGAAAGCGGCGTGCTGGAAGTCGAGGCGCGCCAGCTCAATCAAGGTTTCCTGAAGCGCATGGAACATGGCTTGCCGTTCGTGCGGGTCAAGTTGGCGATGAGTCTCGACGGGCGCACGGCGATGGAAAGTGGCGAGAGCCAGTGGATCACCGGCCCGGCCGCGCGTTCCGCCGTGCAGCGTTTGCGCGCGCAGGCGGCCGTGGTGTTGACCGGCGCCGACACCGTACTGGCCGACGGCGCGCGCCTGACCGTGCGCGCCGACGAACTGGGTCTGGATGCCGAACAAACCGCACGGGCCATGAGCCGTTCGCCGCTGCGGGTGCTGATCGACGGGCGCTTGCGAGTGCCGCTGGATGCGCCGTTCTTCAAGGCCGGCCCGGCGCTGGTCGCCACCTGCATGGCGGTCGAAGAGCAATACGCCAATGGCCCGGAATGCCTGATCGTGCCGGGTGACGACGGTCAGGTCGATCTGCATCAACTGCTGATCGAACTGGCCAACCGTGGCGTCAACGAAGTGCTGGTCGAGGCCGGCCCGCGTCTGGCTGGTGCATTCGCTCAGCTCGGTCTGGTCGACGAGTTCGTGATCTTCATCGCCGGCAAGTTTCTCGGCTCCTCGGCGCGGCCGCTGCTGGACTGGCCGCTGGCCTATATGAAGGACGCTCCCGAGCTGAAAATCACTGAAATCCGCGCGGTTGGCGATGACTGGCGAGTCACTGCGACGCCAGTCGTTTCGGCGAGCGTATAATTCCCGGCCATCGCCTTAGCGCTGGCTTCGTTCTCAAGGAGAACCCCATGTTTACCGGCATCATCGAATCCATCGGCAGTATCCGTGCACTGACCCCCAAGGGCGGTGATGTGCGGGTGCATGTCGAAACCGGCAAGCTCGACCTGAGCGACGTCAAACTCGGCGACAGCATCGCGGTCAACGGCGTGTGCCTGACGGCGGTTGAACTGCCGGGCAACGGTTTTGCCGCCGACGTCAGCCGCGAAACCCTCGACTGCACCGCCATGAATGACCTGAAAAGCGGCAGCCCGGTCAACCTGGAAAAAGCCCTGACCCCGACCACCCGTCTCGGCGGGCATCTGGTCAGCGGTCACGTCGACGGTGTCGGCGAAGTGGTATCGCGCAGCGACAATGCCCGCGCCGTCGAATTTCGCATCCGCGCGCCGAAAGAACTGGCCAAGTACATCGCCCATAAAGGCTCGATCACCGTCGACGGCACCAGCCTCACCGTGAACGCGGTCGATGGCGCCGAATTCCTGCTGACGATCATTCCGCACACCCTGAGCGAAACCATCATGGCTTCCTACAAGCCGGGCCGCCGGGTGAACCTGGAAGTCGATTTGCTGGCGCGTTATCTGGAGCGTTTGCTCCTCGGCGACAAGGCTGCTGAGCCAAGCGCTGGCGGTATTACTGAAAGCTTTCTGGCCGCCAACGGCTATCTCAAATCCTGACTGAAGGGGGTGCCTTGTGGCGCTCAATAGCATCGAAGAACTGGTTGAAGACATCCGCCAAGGCAAGATGGTCATCCTCATGGATGACGAAGACCGCGAGAACGAAGGCGACCTGATCATGGCCGCCGAATGCTGCAAGGCCGAGCACATCAACTTCATGGCCAAGCACGCCCGCGGCCTGATCTGCATGCCGATGAGCCGCGAGCGCTGCGAGCTGTTGAAGCTGCCGTTGATGGCCCCGCGCAACGGTTCCGGTTTCGGCACCAAGTTCACCGTGTCGATCGAAGCTGCCGAAGGCGTGACCACCGGTATCTCCGCCGCCGACCGTGCGCGCACCGTGCAAGCGGCGGCGGCCAAAGACGCCAAGGCTGAAGACATCGTCAGCCCGGGCCACATCTTCCCGCTGATGGCCCAGGCCGGCGGCACCCTGGCGCGCGCTGGTCATACTGAAGCGGCCTGCGACCTGGCGCGCATGGCCGGTTTCGAACCAAGCGGCGTGATCTGCGAAGTGATGAACGACGACGGCACCATGTCCCGTCGCGCCGAGCTGGAAGCGTTCGCCGCCGAACACAACATCAAGATCGGCACCATCGCCGACCTGATTCACTACCGGATGATCCACGAACGTACCGTTCAGCGGATTGCCGAGCAGCCGCTGGACAGCGAACTGGGCCAATTCAACCTGGTGACCTATCGTGATTCGGTGGAAGGCGACGTGCACATGGCCCTCACGCTGGGCACCGTTTGCGCCGAGGAACCGACCCTGGTTCGCGTGCACAACATGGACCCGCTGCGCGACCTGCTGATGGTCAAGCAACCGGGCCGCTGGAGCCTGCGCGCCGCGATGGCTGCGGTGGCCGAGGCCGGCAGCGGTGTGGTGCTGTTGCTCGGCCACCCGCTGGACGGCGACGTGCTGCTGGCGCATATCCGCGAAACCGGTGAGCAGGCGGCGGTGAAAAAACCGACCACTTACAGCATCGTCGGTGCCGGCTCGCAGATCCTGCGTGACCTCGGTGTGCGCAAAATGCGCCTGATGTCGGCGCCAATGAAATTTAATGCGATATCCGGTTTCGATCTGGAAG
Organism: Pseudomonas sp. MWU347; assembly: GCF_017947305.1. Lineage (NCBI taxonomy): Bacteria > Pseudomonadati > Pseudomonadota > Gammaproteobacteria > Pseudomonadales > Pseudomonadaceae > Pseudomonas > Pseudomonas sp. MWU347. Next base: position 247,894 of record NZ_JAFGZB010000008.1, on the reverse strand, counting down.
TTGTAGAATACGTGCCCTCCGAATAATGACCCGGTGAATTCGGCATTGTTGATGTAGATCCTTGTGGTGAGGGGATTCATCCCCGACGGGCTGCGTAGCGGCCCTATTTGGTTGGGACTGCTGCGCAGTCCATCGGGGATGAATCCCCTCGCCACAGGGGTGTAGTCGAACAGCAATGCGGTGTTTCCGGTCATGAATTTGTGGCTAATATCACTGAGGGATGCGTACGAAACGCGTCCCGGCTCTTTAAGAGATCTGACGAATGACCCTGAAGACCATCGAAGGTACCTTCATCGCCCCTAAAGGCCGCTACGCTCTGGTAGTGGGCCGTTTCAACAGCTTCGTGGTTGAAAGCCTGGTCAGCGGTGCAGTTGATGCCCTGGTTCGCCACGGCGTGAGCGAAAGCGACATCACCATCATCCGCGCGCCTGGCGCCTTCGAAATCCCGCTGGTTGCGCAGAAAGTCGCCCAGAAAGGCGAGTTCGCAGCCATCATCGCCCTCGGCGCGGTCATTCGTGGCGGCACTCCACACTTCGAATACGTGGCAGGCGAGTGCACCAAGGGTCTGGCCCAGGTGTCCATGGAGTTCGGCGTACCGGTCGCGTTCGGCGTCCTGACCGTTGATTCCATCGAGCAAGCCATCGAACGTTCCGGCACCAAGGCCGGCAACAAAGGTGCTGAAGCTGCCCTGTCCGCTCTGGAAATGGTCAGCCTGCTGGCGCAGTTGGAGGCCAAGTGATTAGCGACGATAGCGATCGTTTCAACCCGCGCGATCCGAAACCTGCGGATGCCGGCAAGCCATCGAAAAGCGTCAAGCGTCGCGAAGCCCGTCAGCTCGCGACTCAGGCCCTGTATCAGTGGCACATGGCCAAGGCTTCGCTGAACGAGATCGAAGCGCAGTTCCGCGTTGATAACGATTTCACCGATGTCGATGGCGCGTATTTCCGCGAAATCCTCCACGGGGTTCCGGCGAGCCGCACCGAAATCGACACCGCGCTCAAGCCGTGCCTGGACATCGAAATCGAAGAGCTGGACCCGGTTGAACTGGCGGTTCTGCGCCTGTCCACCTGGGAGCTGCTCAAGCGCGTCGATGTGCCGTACCGCGTTGTGATCAACGAAGGTATCGAGCTGGCGAAAGTCTTCGGTTCGACCGACGGCCACAAGTTCGTCAACGGCGTACTCGACAAGCTGGCTCCGCGCCTGCGTGAAGCTGAAGTGAAGGCGTTCAAGCGCTGATACGCGCTTGAGACCTCATGGGCGAGTTTGAGCTGATCCGCAATTTCTTCGCCGTCGCGCCTTGTGCGCAGGGCGGCGAGGGCGTTGCCCTGGGGATCGGCGACGACTGCGCCTTGCTCGCGGTTCCCTCCGGGGAACAGCTGGCGATTTCCACCGATACGCTGGTGGCCGGCGTGCACTTCGCCGATCCCTGCGATCCATTTCTGCTCGGTCAGCGCTCGCTGGCCGTTGCGGTCAGCGACCTGGCCGCCATGGGCGCCACGCCCGTTGCCTTTACCCTTGCCCTGACTGTGCCGACGGTGACCGCCGATTGGCTGCAAGCCTATGCCCGCGGTTTGAACCGCATGGCGCAGTGCTGCAGCGTCGCGCTGGTCGGCGGCGACACCACGCGTGGGCCGTTGAGCCTGACGGTCACGGTGTTCGGTCGGGTGCCGGCCGGGCAGGCCTTGACCCGCAGCGGCGCACAACCGGGTGATCTGCTTTGTGTTGGCGGCGAACTGGGCAATGCCGCCGGTGCCTTGCCGCTGGTGCTTGGCCAGCGTGAAGCCGACACTGATATTGCCGAGCCGCTGCTCAGTCATTACTGGGCGCCGCAACCGCAACTCGGGCTCGGTCAGGCCTTGCGCGGCAAGGCCACCTCGGCCCTGGATATCTCCGATGGCCTGCTTGCCGATTGCGGCCATATCGCTCTGGCTTCGCAGGTGCGGCTTGAGGTTGAACGCGAGCGCGTACCGTTGTCCGATGCTTTAGTGGCGTTTCTCGGTCAGCGCGGTGCCGAACGGGCGGCGTTGAGCGGCGGCGATGACTATGTGCTGGCCTTCACGCTACCGTCCGTCGAGTTGCCGGCGCTGCTGGCCGATGGCTGGCCGATCCATGTGATCGGGCGTGTGGCGCAGGGCCAGGGTGTGGTCCTGCTGGATCGCGAAGGACACGACATCACCCCGCAAATCCGGGGTTATCAACATTTTCAGGAGACACCGTGACAGATCACCCGAAACAGGTTCCGGCCGAATTCGTTCCGCCGTCGGTCTGGCGCAATCCCTGGCATTTCCTCGCGTTCGGCTTCGGCTCCGGCACCTTGCCGAAAGCGCCGGGCACGTGGGGTTCGTTAGTTGCGCTACCCTTTATCCCGTTGTGGCAGATGTTGCCCGACTGGGGTTACTGGCTGATGCTCGGAATCACCATGCTGTTCGGCTTCTGGCTGTGCGGCAAGGTCGCCGACGATCTGCGGGTCCACGACCATGAAGGCATCGTCTGGGACGAAATGGTCGGGATGTGGATCACCCTGTGGCTGGTGCCGGAGGGCTGGTACTGGTTGCTCGCGGGTTTTCTGGTGTTCCGTTTCTTCGACATTCTCAAGCCGTGGCCGATTCGCTGGATCGACCGGCATGTCCATGGCGGCGTCGGCATCATGCTCGACGACGTGCTGGCCGGCGTGTTCGCCTGGCTGGCGATGCAGGGACTGGTGTGGATTTTCGCCTGATCCGGATTGTCCGGGTTCAGTGAGGAGACTAGGGATGGCTCGACGCTGGCTGGCGCTGGTGTTTCTGACTTTGCTGGGCACTGTCGCCAGTGCGCAGGAAACCGCGCACGCGCCGTCGGTCATCCATCTGGCCAGCGAAGACTGGGAAGACTACACCGCCGCCGACGGCCACGGCCTGGGCTGGGACGTGCTGCGCAAGGTGTTCGAACCGGCGGGAGTGAAACTCGACATTCGCAGCGAACCGTACACTCGTTCAGTTGGGCTGGCCCAGCGTGGCGAGGTCGATGCTTGTGTCGGTTCTTATCATGAAGAATTCAGCGACCTGCTCTATCCGCGCTGGAATTTCGACACCGACCACATCTACGCCCTGGGCCTGGCGAGTAATCCAGCACCGACCCCGGAAACCCTCGGTCAATATCGGCTGGCCTGGGTTCGTGGTTACGACTATCAGAATTATCTACCCGGCGTGCGCAACTTCAACGAGGTCGTGCGACGTACCGGGATCCTCTCGATGCTCACCCACAACCGCGCCGACTATTACATCGATGCTTTGACCGAAATCGATTACGTGCTTGGCCGGGCCAGGGAACCGACGCAGTTTCGCAAGACGCATATCGCCGAACTGCCGCTGTACCTGTGCTTCGCCAACACACCGCAAGCGCGCATGTTGATGGCAGTGTTCGACCGGCGCATGGAGCAGTTGGTCAAGAGCGGCGAGCTGAAGCCAATTTTCGAACAGTGGAAGCAGCCGTATCCGTTCGAGCCGAACTGACAGGGCAGTCCCCCCTGTGGGAGCGGGCTTGCTCGCGAATACGGTGGTTCCGCCAGCCTATTGCCGACTGACACGACGCCTTCGCGAGCAAGCCCGCTCCCACAGGGGGGCCAGGCAAGTCGGGTGTTATCAAACTTTTTGATCGTTATGCCCGATAATTCAGCCTAAGCGTCTGCAGGAACCTGCTGTTACAATGCCGGCCTGCGAATTTTCAGACTTTTAGATCAGGAGCACACCGGTGCCTGTCGTTTTTGTCGCCGCTTCCAAGCTGCCAACGCCTTTTGCGCAATTCACCATGCACGGTTTTCTCGATGAGGCTACCGGCCGCGAGCACGTTGTGCTGAGCCTGGGTGATTTCGCCGACGGTGCCCCGGTTCTCGGCCGGTTGCACTCCGAGTGCCTGACCGGTGATGCGCTGTTCAGCCAGCGCTGCGACTGCGGCTCGCAACTCGAAGCGGCGCTCAAGGCCATCGCCCGTGAAGGCCGTGGCGTGCTGCTGTACCTGCGTCAGGAAGGTCGCGGCATCGGTCTGCTGAACAAGATCCGCGCCTACGAGTTGCAGGACGGCGGCGCCGACACCGTTGAAGCCAACGAGCGTCTGGGCTTTGCCGCCGATCAGCGTGACTACGCCATGTGCCTGCCAATGCTCGAGCATCTGGGTGTGAAGTCGCTGCGTCTGATGACCAACAACCCGCGCAAGGTCAAAGCCCTGACCGACATGGGCATCGTCGTCGCCGAGCGCGTGCCGCTGCACACCGGCCACAACCCGCACAACAAACTGTACCTGGCGACCAAGGCCAGCAAGCTCGACCACATGATGGGCAACGAGCATCAGGGCGAGGTCGACCGCGCGTGACCCGCGGTCAGGTGCGCCGCCGTCTGGCGGTCGATTGGTGGAAGTATCTGGCGCTGGCGCTGGTACCCCTGTTTGTCCTGAATGGCCTGTTCGGCCAGGGCGAAGGCATTCTGCCGGTGCTGACCATGCCATTGTTCATCGCCGGCGTTGCGTCGATGTTTGTCAGCCTGAAGTTCTTCGGGCGCTACAAACACGCGTTGATCGCCACGCAGAAAGCCCTCGACACCCCTGATGAACCGGCGGCCTGGATTGCTTTGGCCACTCAGCGCCGTATTGCATTGCTCGCGGCATCGTTGCCGGCATGGATCGGTGCGCTGGCGGTGTTCGTCGGCCTCGAAGCCGTACCGCTGATGCTGCTGGCGTTGTCCACGGCGGTGCTGTTCTACCTCTATCGCATCCCGCGTCAACTCGGCTGATGCGTCGTCTGTGGCTGGCGGTTCTGCTGCTGGCCTGCGCCGGCCCGGTGCTGGCGAGTCTGCGAGTGGTCAGTCTCGCGCCTTCTCTGTCTGAAATCGTTGTTGAGCTGGGCTCGGCCGATCTGCTGGTTGGCGTGCTCGATGCCGGCGAGCGTCCGGCTGCCATTGCCGATGTTCCCTCGGTGGGGCGTTATGGCCAACTCGACATGGAGCGCCTGCTCAGTCTCAAGCCGGATTTGCTGCTGCTGTGGCCCGGCAGTGTCGGCCCGGCACAACGCGATCAGCTCAAACGCCTGAACATTCCGACCTACGTCGCCGAGCCGCACAATCTCGAACAGCTGTCTGCGCAGATCGAGACGATTGCCGCGCAACTGGGGCGACCTGAGCGTGGGACGAAACTGGCGGCGGACCTGCGCCAGAAGCTCGATGACCTGCGCCAACGCTATCGCCGGGACACGCCGCTGACCGTGTTCTATCAAGTCTGGGACAAGCCGCTGTACACCGTCGGTGGCGGGCAGATCATCAGCGATGCGCTCGAAGTCTGTGGCGCACGCAATGTGTTTGCCGATCTGAGTTTGCCGGCGCCACAGGTCAGCATCGAAGCCGTGTTGCAGCGTGATCCGCAGGTGATTCTGGCAGGTGATCAGGCCCAGCTCGATGCGTGGAAGGCCTGGCCGCAGGTGAGTGCGGTGGCACATGGTCAGTTGCTGCTGATCAGCGACAAAGGCCTGGAGCGCCCAAGCGGCCAGATGATCGAAGCCACCGCCAAACTCTGCCAATTGATCGCGCCTGAGCGCTGAGACCGAGGTGAATTCTTCGCGAGCAAGCCCGCTCCCACAGGTGGAATGCGTTACCCCTGTGGGAGCGGGCTTGCTCGCGAAGAGGCCAGTCAAAACAGCGTCAATTCCGGATCAGAGCCCCGGTGTCCAGGTCACCCCAAACACCCACGCCCGACCTTCCTCGCGATAGCCATACTGGCTGCCGTCATAGCTGTACAACGCGCGGCTGTAACCCTTGTCCAGCAGGTTATCGACCTTCAGATCCAGTTTGATCTCGCGATTCAGCGCCCAGTTGCTGCGCAGTCCAAGCGTGCCGTAGCCACCCAACGGCTGGGTGTTGTTCAGATCGTCGTAACTGCCGCTGACCAATTGCCAGCTCGCGCCGACGCCCAACCGGTCAAACTGTCGATCCAGATCCCAACTCATCGTGCGCCGCGCACGACGCGCCAACGTGTGCCCGCTATCGCGATCACGTGGGTCGATAATCGCCACACCGAGATTGCTCTGCCAGCCGAACAGTTCCTGTTTCAGCGCCGCTTCAAAGCCATTGATCCGCGCCGAGGCCACGTTCTCCGGGCGTGAGTTGCTGCCGAAGATGATCGCGTCTTGCAGATCAGTGCGGTAAATCGATGCCTCCAGCCGACTGCTATCGCTCAACTGACTGCGCCATTGCAGCTCATAGCTTTTCGAGGCTTCCGGCTTTAGATCCGGGTTGCTGAAATCCGGGTAGTACAGGTCGTTGAAGGTCGGCGCGCGGAAGCCTTCGCTGTAGCTCAGCAACAGATCGTTGTCCGGGTTCAGCGGCAGGGTAAAAGTGCCGCTCCAGGTGTTCTGGCTGCCGAACTGCTGGTTGTCGTCGTGACGCAGGCCCAGTTCGGTGGAGAAGCTGTCGGCCTGATAACGATGCTGGATGAACGCGGCGCGGTTCCAGCGGCTGTCCTCGTCGAACGCGGTGCTGCTGTTGACCCGGTCTTCGTACCAGTCGCCGCCGAGGATCAGGCTGTTGCGCGCATCCAGAGTCAGGTCGTTCTGCCAGTTCACCGAATCGCGATAGGTGTTGAACACCGTGCGCTCGTCGCTGAGTTTGTCGAGGGTCTTTTCGCGGTTTTCGGTGTGACCGAATTCGACGCGGGTTTTCCAGATTTCGTTGACCCGGGCATCGACGTAGCTGCTGACACTGCTGACGTTGAAGTCGCTGTAGGGCTGCTGTTGCACCGACTCGAAAGTGGTCGTATCGAAGCGGCCGAACGGGTTGTCGAATTCGCTTTTGCCGCGGTTATCCAGCAGGTTGGCGCCGACTTCGATGTCATCGGTCAGCGCATGGCTGAGGCTCAGGCTGACGGATTTATTGCGATAGGCATCATGATCGCTGTCGCTGGGGTACGACTCGTGAGTGCGGTCCAGGCCTGCGGTGTCATCGAGGCTGGCGCCCAGGTTGAAGCGGGTCTTGTCATCGCCACCGGACAGGCCGAGGCTGCGTTCCCAGGTCTGGTTGCTGCCGAAGCCGACGTGCAAGCGCGGCTGCAGGCCTTGTTCGGTGCCGCGCCGGGTGAAGATCTGAATCACCCCGCCAATCGCATCGCTGCCGTAAATCACCGAGCGCGAACCGCGCAACACTTCCACGCGCTCGATCTGGTCGATGCTCAGGTGCTGCAGGTTGCTGTCGCCAGAGGTCGAGCTGCCGATGCGCTGGCCGTCGACCAGCACCAGACTCTGCGCCGATTGCGTGCCGCGAATGTAGATCCCCGGCAGGCTACCGCGCCCACCGGCCTGCGCTACTTGCACACCCGGCACCCGCTGCAGCAGATCGGTGACGCTGCCCGGTTGCAGGCGGTCGATGTCTTCGCGGGTGAACACGGTGTTGGCGGCGCTGCTGTCGTTGCGCGCTTCGACCTGGCGGTTGGCGCTGATCAGCGTGTCAGGCAGCTTCAGGGCCTGATCGCGTTCGAAGCTGTCGGCGAGGGTGCTGGTGGCTGGCAGCAGGAAGAAGGGCAGGGCGAGGCGCGAGAGGTTCATCGGTGTTCCAGTGGATATTTCTGATGTACACAAATCAAATGTGGGAGCGGGCTTGCTCGCGAAGGCGCCGGTTCAGTCAACTCATCATCGACTGAACCGGCGCCTTCGCGAGCAAGCCCGCTCCCACATGGGTATTGCGTGTTACTTGTTGAGCAGTTCCAGGCGCTCGCGAATCGAGGCTTCGATTCCCGCTTCATCCAGCCCGCACTCGGCCAGCATCTGCGCGGGTTTGGCGTGCTCGACGTAGATGTCCGGCAAGCCCAGATGCAGCATCGACTTGAGGATGTTCTCGCGCGCCAGGAACTCGCTGACCGCGCCACCGGCGCCGCCCATGATTGCGTTCTCCTCGATGGTCACCAGCAACTCGTGGCTGCCGGCGATCTCGCGTACCAGCGCTTCATCCAGCGGCTTGACGAAGCGCATGTCGACCACGGTCGCATCCAGCTTCTCGGCGACTTTCAGCGCTTCGGTCAGTTGCACGCCGAACACCAGCAGGGCGACTTTGCTGCCCTGACGACGGACGATGCCCTTGCCGATTTCGATCGGCTCGAGATCCTTGTCGATGGTCGCATTCGGGCCGGTGCCGCGCGGATAACGCACTGCCGCCGGGCCGTTGTACAGGTGGCCGGTGGTGAGCATCTTGCGCAGTTCGTTTTCATCGCTTGGGGTCATGATGACCATGCCCGGAATGCAGCGCAGGTAAGACAGATCGAAGCTGCCGGCGTGAGTTGGGCCGTCTTCACCCACCAGACCGGCGCGGTCGATGGCGAACAGCACGTCGAGGTTCTGCACCGCGACGTCATGCACCAACTGGTCGTAGCCGCGTTGCAAGAATGTCGAGTAGATCGCCACCACCGGTTTGGCGCCTTCGCAGGCCATGCCGGCGGCGAACGTCACGGCGTGCTGTTCGGCAATCGCCACGTCGAAGTAGCGCAGCGGGAAACGTTCGCTGAACGCCACCAGATCCGAGCCTTCCTTCATCGCCGGGGTGATCCCGACCAGACGCGGGTCAGCCGCGGCCATGTCGCACAGCCATTCGCCGAACACCGCCGAATACTTCGGCCCGCCGGCCTTTTTCGGCGCAGCGGCCGGGGCGTCGAGCGGTTCGAGCTTGGTGATCGCGTGGTAACCGATCGGGTCGACTTCCGCCGGGGCGAAGCCTTTACCTTTCTTGGTGACGATGTGCAGAAACTGCGGGCCTTTCAGATCGCGCATGTTGCGCAGGGTGGCGATCAGGGTCGGCAGGTCGTGGCCGTCGATCGGGCCGATGTAGTTCCAGCCCAGCTCTTCGAACAGGGTGCCGGGAACCAGCATGCCTTTGGCGTATTCTTCGGTGCGACGGGCGATTTCCCAGGCGCCGGGCAGGCGCGACAGGACTTTCTTGCTGCCCTCACGCATGCTCGCGTAAGTGCGGCTGGAAAGAATCTTCGCCAGATAATTGGACAGGCCACCGACGTTGCGCGAGATCGACATGTCGTTGTCGTTGAGGATCACCAGCATGTTGGCGTTGACTTCCGGCGCGTGGTTCAGCGCCTCGAAGGCCATGCCGGCGGTCAGCGCGCCGTCACCGATCACCGCAATCGCCTTGCGATCGCTGTTTTGCAGGCGGGCGGCAATCGCCATGCCCAGCGCTGCGCTGATCGAGGTGCTGGAGTGGCCGACGCCAAAGGTGTCGTATTCGCTCTCGGCGCGACGCGGGAAGGCGGCGATGCCGTCCTTCTGACGCAGGGTTTCCATGCGCTGGCGGCGACCGGTGAGGATCTTGTGCGGATACGCCTGATGACCGACGTCCCACACCAACCGGTCATCCGGGGTGTCGAAGACGTAATGCAACGCGATGGTCAGCTCGATGACGCCCAGGCCGGCACCGAAATGCCCACCGGTCTGGCCGACCGTGTAGAGCAATTCCAGGCGCAACTCATCGGCCAGGGTTTCCAGCTCGGCTTCGCCTAACCGGCGCAGGCCGTCCGGCGTGTTCGCGCGGTCGAGCAGGGGCGTGGTCGGGCGCTTGCGGGGAATCTCATGAAACGTCGTGGGCATCAGGCGAATCGTTATAGGTATAAAAGATGCGGCAGTTTACCTGATGCATCGCCCCCTGCCCACGCGTTGGTCTTTTTTGGCAGGTTGGCGTTCAGTTGCGCCGCTCGACGATATACCGGGCCAGGTCGCGCAAAGGCTCGGCTGCCGCGTCAAACGGTCGCAGCGCGTGCAGGGCCTGATCGCGCAGTTCCAGAGCGTAGGCTTTGGCGGCGTCCAGCCCCAGCAAGGCCGGGTAGGTCGGTTTGTCGCGGGCGATGTCGGCGCCCTGGCGTTTGCCGAGGGTTTCGGTATCGCTTTCGACGTCGAGAATGTCGTCCTGCACCTGAAAGGCCAGACCGATGGCCTGTGCATAAGCCTGCAGGGCTTTGAGTTGATCCTGCTCGGCGCGGCCGCTGGCCAGGGCGCCGAGCTTGACGCTGACTTCGATCAACGCGCCGGTCTTGTGCCGGTGCATTTGCTCCAGCGCTTGCTGATCCAGCTTCAGGCCGACCGAGCCGAGGTCGATGGCCTGACCGCCGACCATACCCGCCGGGCCTGCCGCGTGCGCCAGCGCCGTGACCTGTTGCAGACGGATGTCAGCGTCGAGGCTGCTCAGGCGCGGGTCGAGCAGGGCGCTGAAGGCCAGGCTCTGCAAGCCGTCACCGGCGAGAATCGCGCAGGCTTCGTCGAATTTCTTGTGGGTGGTGGGCTGGCCGCGACGCAGATCGTCGTCGTCCATCGCCGGCAAATCGTCGTGCACCAGCGAATAAGCGTGGATCAGCTCCACCGCGCAAGCCGCACCGTTGGCTTGCTCAGCCTTGCCACCCAGCGCTTCGCACGCAGCGTAGGCGAGTAGCGGACGTACGCGTTTGCCGCCGATCATCACGCTGTAGTGCATCGCCTCATACAGGCGCGATAGCTCCGGCAGCGGAGCCTTGAAGAGGATTTCCAGTGCTGCATTGACCCGCGCCTGGCTGGTCTCCGAATACGCCGCAATCATTCTGGCTGTTCCGCGTCGAAGGGTTCCTCGGCGAGTTCGCCATCGCGCTCCAGCAGCACTTGCACCTTCTGCTCGGCCTGGGCCAGCGCTGCCTGGCAGTCACGGGTCAGGCCGATGCCCTGCTCGAAAGCGGTCAGCGAGTCTTCCAGCGACAATTCCCCGTTCTCCAGACGCTCGACCAGTGTTTGCAGGTCGGCGAGGGACTGTTCGAAATCCAGTGCAGCTTTTTTGCGGGCCATGGCGGCGATTTCCGGTTGACGTTAAACCGGCGCGACACTAGCAGATAGGGGGTTTATGGGCAAATGAGCGGGGCGCGGCCGACCCTTATCCCCTCACTACAGACGCCAGTGGTCAGTTTGAGGAATCGCCCGGGTAATTGATTTTGTAGCGGGTACTCCGTCCCCCCCCCGGCATTCTTTGCAGGCAGCCCTTTTCCAGCAGTTCCGCCAGATGGCGGGTTGCCGTGGCTTTCGAGACCTTGGCCACCGCTTGATACTGTGCCGCGCTGATGCCGTGCTCGAAGCCTCGTTCTCCACCGTCGAGCAGGCGATTGAGCACTTTACTCTGCTCCACCGAAAGCTCGGATTCACGGTGCGCCTGCCAGAAGCGGGTTTTACCCAGCACACTTTCGATACGCGCGATGGCTTGCTGCAGACTGCGTAAAAGAGTCTGCAGAAACCAGGTGAGCCATTGGGTGACGTCCAGCGTCGCCTTTTGGCTGGCCTCGAGTACTCGGTAGTAGCCGTTGCGGTCATCGAGGATGCTGGCCGACATCGCGTAAAAGCGGATCGCCTGGGCTTCACCTTGCGCCAGCGCCAGATCGGTGATGGTCCGAGTCAGGCGACCGTTGCCGTCATCAAACGGATGCAGCGTGACAAACCAGAAATGCGCAATGCCAGCACGCAGCAACGGATCCAGCGCTGTTTGATGCTGGCTGGCCTCGAACCAAGTGAGAAATTTATCCACCTGCCGTTCGAGACCTTGGCGCGCAGGGGCCTCGAAATGCACAGTGGGACGGTCGAGACGACCGGAAACTACCTGCATCGGTTCGTCACCGCGAAGCGCACCGACATGCATCGACCTTGCGGTGAAGTCGCTTTCCTGATCCGGAAACAGCCATCGATGCCATTCCAGTAATCGCTCCAGCGTCAGTGGTTCAGCGAAGCGCCGGGTGGCGTCGAGCATCAGTTGGGCCAGGCCTTCGCTCCGTTGACTGACTTTATCGCTATCGGGCAACTCCAGCCCCAGGCGTCGAGCCAATGACGAGCGCACCGAGCCGACATTCAACTGTTCACCCTCAATGGCCGAAGAGGTCACGATGTTTTGCAACAGTGCGTCGAGTTCGGTCTGAGCGCTCAGGGAGTTGCCCACGGATCCAGCCATGCCCATCAATTGGCCTTGTGCCTGAACGCATTCACGCAGCAGCGGCGCCAGACGTTCTGCCTGCCAGTTGAAGTCGGGCCAATTCGGTTGCTGCCAGATCCATTGAGTGGTCATCGGTTACTGCCTGTAATAGGGCCGTGAGCCGAATAGAAATGCTATTCGGCTCATTTAGTGAGCCGAATATGACGGCTATTCGGCTCACCGTCTACTTTACGGCGTGATTCCCACCGCAAATCCAGATGTATCCGATTGTTAAAAAACTGCCGAATCGCTAATCTTCGCGCCTTCTACGACCCGCTAGTCACGGGGTCTTTCAGACGAAACGCAGTTTCCACCGCTGTGAAGTACCGAGGATCGGGTGCAAGGTTTCGTTCAGGCATGGCAGGAGGCATTACATGCGTTCATTTCTTTGGCTGCTGATCGGTCTGGCTTGCGCGCCTGCGCTGTGGGCGGCGCCGACTGCCGAGCTGTCTGAGCCATCCGGTGGCTGGCGTTATAACGGTCTGCTCGACCGCAGTGAAAACCCGCAAGTCGCCTATCCCACGCCGCCGATCGATCGCGGCATTCAGCGCAATCGCACGATGATTCAGGGCCAGCTCAAGGCCATTGGCAATCAGCGCGGGCCGCACACGCTGGCGGTCAACGGCAATCCATTGAATCTGTACACCGACGATGACGGGCGATTCGCCCGGCCGTATGCGTTCGGCGCCGGTTCCAACAGTGTCGAAGTGCGCAGTGCCGAGGGGCAGTCGCTCAAGCGCGTGCAGTTCTATGAAGCGAACAACCTGCGCACCCCGGCGAAGATCCGAGTGGTGCTCGGCTGGGACGATCCCAAGGCCGAGCTCGACCTGCACATCATCACCCCGGACGGCCAGCACGCGTTTTTCGCCCATACGGCGTTGACCAACGGTGGCGGTCTGGACCCGGATGGTGTCGATGGCCCCGGCCCGGAAATGTTCACCATGACCGCGCCGCTGCATGGCACCTATCTGGTTTACGTCAACTATTGGGGCAACTTCGGCGACGGCGGCTATAACTTCGAGGAGGCCAGCAATCAGAACGAGGTCATCACCTCGCAAATCACGCTGGTGCTCAACGAAAACACGGTCGACGAAAAACGCGAAACATTCATCGTGCCCCTGCGGGCGATCGGTGATCTGCTGCTGGTCAAGACTTTCAACTATTAAGCATCCCGCACCACGGATGAACTTCGGGTTTTGTGAACATGAGTGATAACGCTGCTTCTCCGGCCGTCCCGACACCTGCCGGCCAACCTTCCCGGCGCTGGCCGGCGCTGCTGATCGGCCTGGTCCTGGTGGCCGGGGTGGCCGGTGGTCTTGGCTGGCTGCTGCACAAGCCCAAGGTGCCGGCGGCGGCACTGGCCAGTGACAAACTCGGCCTGAGTCGTCCGGATGCGCTGCTGGAAACCCGCTCCTTGAGCCAGTTGCCCAAGGACCTGCTGACGGTGCCGTTCCTCAAGGCCACGCTCACCGAGGATTTCGTCTTCTATTACGAAACCCACGCAGACCGCCTGGGGCTGATCGGTAGCCTGCGGCGGATCATCTACGAACACGATCTGAAGCTGCAGGACAGCCTGATCGAGCAGCTTTTCGATCAACCGGCAGATGTGGCGTTGTGGCGCGGTGCGGATGGCCGGCTCAAGGATTTCCTGCTGGTGATGGACCGCGGCGGCCTGGCGAAACTGCTCGAACCGTTGGCGAAAGTGGCGTTGGACGATTCGCAACTCAGCGTCTTCGGCAGCCTCAAGGTCGGCGGTGACGAAGTACCGCTGTACCAGCTCAGCTACAACGCCAGCAAATCGCTGCTGTTCGCGTCGCGCGGCGACAAACTGGTGGTGCTGTCCAACCCGAACAAATATTACGACCCGGCCAGTGGCGAATCGGAAGAGTCCGGGCATGTCTCGCCGCAAGCGCTGGCAGCGCTGCTCAACGGCGACAAACTGTTCCCCGAGGCTTTCGGTCTGCCGGCCAAGGCGCCGGAGATCAAACAGCGTCTGTCGGTCAATTCCAGCGTCCTTGCGATGGGCTATCAGCGCTTCATCCCGAACTTCGCCGGGCTGCGTTTCGACATGGACGACAAGGGCTGGCACAGCTACCTGGCCATGGATGAACTGGATAACCAGCCGGACTTCGATTTCAAACCGGTGTGGCAAGCCATGCCGCTGGGCGCCAGTGCCTGTGTGACTCTGCCGGTGGCGGCCGAGCCGCAGAAACCGCTGCTGGTGAAACTCGGCGCCGACGAAGCGGTGGCGCAGAAGCTCACCGAGCATGTGGCTGGCGCGGCGGGCCTGTGCTGGTACGCCGATTCGCGGTTGTACACGCCGTTGCTGGTTGCCAGCCTGAAGGACGAGGACAGCGGCAAGCTCGATGGCGACCTGGGCACGTTGTTCGGTTCGATGGTGGGCGCCTACGAGACGAATGTCGATGAACACGCATTCCCGGTGGTCGAGAAACAGGAAGGCCAGAGCCATGTCTGGCAGCGTCAGGTCAGCTCCAATTTCGGCCCGTACGCCGCCAAGACTGCCGAGAATCCGGACGCGATCAGCGGTAAAGCGTTCATGAAAGTCAGCCTCGCCCGTCACGGTTCGACGCTGCTGTTTTCCCTCGACGACAAACTGGTGGACAAGGCTCTCGGTACTCTCGACAAGCGCTTCCCGCCGATGGCCGACGTGCTGCCGAAAGATGTGCTGATGCCGATCTACTTCGGTCCGGATTCGATGGCGCAACTGATGCAGCAGGAAACCCTCGACAGCCTGCCGCAGGACATGGAGCCGGTGTTCTACAACGCCGCGCAAACCTACCTGATTCCGAAACTGCGCACCCTCGGCGGCTACGGCAAATACGCCCTGACCCTGCCGGAAGGCAGCGAGCCTGACGGCCACTGGCAATGGCTGCCGCTGGAGTGGAAAGCGCTGTGACGGCATTGATCCGCAGCCTCGGCCTGCTCGCGCTACTGCTCAGCGCGGGCGCCCGCGCCGTCGAAGCACCGGCGCTGGATCCGGCGCAGTCCCAGGTGTTCCGCGCCTGGTTCGTGCGCATCGCTCAGGAACAACTGAGCCAGGGCCCGAGCCCGCGCTGGTATCAGCAGGACTGCGCAGGCCTTGTGCGTTTCGCCGCCAACGAAGCGCTGAAAGTCCACGACGACAAGTGGCTGCGCAGCAATGGCCTGTCCAATCGCTACCTGCCGCCGGAGCTGACGCTCAGCGATGAGCAGCGCAAGCTCGCCCAGCAATGGCAGCAGGGCGGCGGCAAGGTCGGGCCGTACGTCAACGCGATCAAACTGATTCAGTTCAACAGCCATCTGGTCAGCCGCGACGTGTCCCAGGCACGCCCCGGCGACCTGATGTTTTTCGATCAGGGCGACGACCAGCACCTGATGATCTGGATGGGCCGCTACATCGCCTATCACACCGGCACGACCACCCCCACTGACAACGGCATGCGTTCGGCAAGCCTGCAGCAACTCATGACATGGAAGGACACCCGATGGATACCCGACGCAGCCAACCCCAACTTCATCGGCGTCTATCGACTGAACTTTCTCTCCCAATGACCGGTGCCCGCATGCTGCGACTCTGCGCTCGAATTCCCCTGCTGCTGGCGCTGTTGCTGCCATTGGCGACCGTCAACGCTGAAGATTCGGTGGAGCCGAGCGGCTACACGCCGGTCGCCGGTGAAAGCTTCTTCCTGCTGGCCGACAGCAGTTTCGCCGCCGACGAGCAGGCGATGGTGCGTCTCGAAGCACCGGGCCGCGACTACCGGCGCTTCCGCATGGAACCGTATGGCGGCGCCGACATTCGCGTGTACCGGATCGACAAACCGCTGGACTTCCTCAAGCGCCAGAAGAACCTGCACCGCGTGGTCAGCGACGGTCAGTTCAAGGGCGAAGGCTTGTCCAACACCCTCGCGTACCTGTGGGACAACTGGTACCGCAAATCGCGGCGGGTGATGCAGCGCGCGTTCTCCTACGAGTCGCGCAAGCAGGTCACCGAGGAAGTGCCGGAACTGAAGATGGGCAACGCCATCACCGCGCCGACGCCGTACGACGCGCAGCCGCAATTCGCGCTGATTCCGGGTCTGCCGGTGGTCAGCCAGTTCCGTTATCCGCTGTGGCAAGCCAAGCCGATCCAGCCGCCGGCCGGGGTCAACCTGGCCGGGTCTTCCAGCGAGTTCGTCAGCGTTGCGCCGGGTAACGTGTACATCCCGTTGGGCAACCTGAAACCGGGCCTGTACCTGGTCGAAGCGCTGATCGGCAAGTACCGCGCGACCACCATGGTGTTCGTTTCCAACACCGTGGCGGTGAGCAAAATTGCCGGCGATGAATTGCTGGTCTGGGCCGCACGCAAACACGAAGGCAGTTCGGTGCCGAAGGTCAATGTGCTGTGGACTGACGGCCTCGGCGTGATGAGCAGCGGTGCCACTGATGCCGATGGTTTGCTGCGCCTGAAACACGTCAGCCCCGAGCGTTCGTTCGTCATTGGCGAGGACGAAGAGGGCGGGGTATTCGTCTCGGAAAACTTCTATTACGACAGCGAAATCTACGACACCAAACTCTATGCGTTCACCGACCGACCGCTGTATCGCCCGGGGGATTGGGTGTCGCTGAAAATCGTCGGTCGCGAGTTCAAGAATGCGCGGGATTCGGTGCTGCCGGGCGCTGCTGACGTCAACGTCAGTGTGCTTGATGCCACCGGCACCGAGCTGCAACGCCTCGACCTGAAACTCGATTCCAAGGCCGGTACCCAGGGCCGCTTCCAGTTGCCGGATAACGCTGTGGCCGGTGGTTACGAGATCCGCTTCAACTACAAGGATCAGGCCTACAGCAGCGCTTTCCGTGTGGCCGAGTACATCAAGCCGCACTTCGAAATTTCGCTGAATCTGGCCAAGCAGGATTACCGCACCGGCGAGCCGGTGAAGGGCAGTCTGGTGCTGCTGTACCCGGACGGCAAACCGGTGGCCAACGCCAAACTGAGCCTGAGCCTGCGTGCCCAGCAACTGTCGATGGTCGACAATGAGCTGCAATACCTCGGGCAATTCCCGGTGGAGTTGACCAGCACCGAATTGACCACCGACAGCAAAGGCAATGCGAGCCTCGACCTGCCGGCCGCCGACAAGCCGAGCCGCTATATGCTCACCGTGTTTGCCAGCGATGGCGCGGCGTATCGGGTCAAGAGCACCAAGGAAATCCTCATCGACCGTGGCGCCGCGAGCTTCCGCCTGAGCGCGCCGCAACGCTTCAGTGCGGTCAACGACAAAGTCGCGTTCAGCTACGCCAACGAAGGTGGCAGCGAGCAGAGCAAAGCGGTGACCCCAAGCAGCTACAGCTGGGTGCGTCTGGAAGACCAGAGCACTGGCGAAGGCAAACTCGCGGCGACTGACAAAGGCTTTAGTCTGGCCTTCGAGCGTCCGGGTACTTACAACCTGACGCTGAAAGATCAACACGGTCGCGTCCTCGGCGCCACCGGCCATTCGGTCACCGGCGACGGCGTCAAAGCGGTGCCGGGCACCGTGGAAATCGTCCTCGACAAGCCCGAGTACAAGGCCGGCGATGAAGCGCTGGCACTGATCACCTTCCCTGAGCCGGTCAGCGATGCACTGCTGTCGCTGGAGCGCGACAAGGTCGAAGCCACTGCGTTGCTGGCCAAGGGCGGCGACTGGCTGAAACTGGAAAAACTCAGCGACACCCAATACCGCGCGCGCATTCCGGTGAAGGACAACTTCGCGCCGAACCTGACCTTCTCGGTGCTCTACACCAAGGGCGGGCAGTACAGCTTCCAGAACGCCGGGATCAAAGTGATTGCCCCGCAAATCGACGTGGCGATCAGCACCGACAAAGCGGTGTATCTGCCGGGCGATACCGTCACCGTCGACCTGACCACGCAGTTCGCCGGCAAAGCGGTCCCGGCGCATCTGACCGTCAGCGTCGTCGATGAAATGGTCTACGCGCTGCAACCGGAAGTCGCACCGACCATCGACCAGTTCTTCTACCACCCGCGTCGCAATAATGTGCGCACCAGCGCCAGCCTGTCGTTCATCAGTTACGACGTGGCGTTGCCGGGCAGCCCCGGCGCGCCGGGCAAGGCCAACCGCAGCGAACGTGGGGTGAAAGTGCTGGAGCGCCCACGTCGTGAAGACGTCGACACCGCCGCGTGGCAGCCGGAATTGCTCACAGGTGCCGACGGCAAAACCCGTTTCACCTTCAAGATGCCGGACTCGCTGACCCGCTGGCGCATCACCGCCCGGGCTATCGCCGACGACGGCCAGGTCGGGCAGAAGAAGCAGTTTGTCCGTTCGGAAAAACCGCTGTACCTGAAGTGGAGCGGGCCGAGCAAATTCCGCAAGGGCGATCAGCCGCAACTCGGTGTGTTCGCCTTCAGCCAGGCGGAAAAACCGGTCAAGGCTGAGCTGGTCACGCATTACGCTGGCGCCGAACAACGCCTGCCGGTGACCCTGAACAACGGCATCAACTACGTGCCACTGCCAGCGTTTGCGCTGGCGACGGGTGAGTGGACCGCCGAGCTGGTGCAGGACGGCAAAACCGCTGACGCCCTCGCCGTGCGCCTGAGCGCGACCGGTGACGGCTGGCAAGTCACGCAAACCCAGAGCCTCGACGTGGCCAGCGGCGACACCCTGTTGAGCCTGCCGGCCGACGCCACCGACATTCGTCTGCGTCTGGATGACAGTCCGCAAGCGCTGTTCCGTTCCGCGCTCGACGATCTGCTGAGCTACCCGTACGGCGGCGTCGAGCAGACGGCCAGCCGTTTGCTGCCGCTGAGCATCGCTTATCCGTCGCTGGCGTCGAGCCCGCAGATCCGCGATCGCCTGCGCCTGATCATGCAGAACAGCCGCCTGCGTCTGGTGCAAATGGCCGGGCCGTCGGCGAGCTTCACCTGGTGGGGCTTCGACGGCGAGCCGGACGCGTTCCCCACCGCTTACGCCTACTACGCCGACTGGAACGCCAGTCAGGTGCTGGAACTGACCTTGCCACCGGAGCACTGGCAGCGAGTGCTGGAGGTCTACGCCAAGCAAGCGCCGAACACGCCGCTGCTGCAGCGGGCACTGATTCTGTCGTTCGCCAAGCAGATGCACCTGCCGGTGAATACCCTGCTCAGCGGTTTGATGGACGATCTGGCCAAGGCCGGTGAGGGCAATGCCGAAAACCTGATGGACGACGGTGAAGACAGCCTGGTGATGAGCGACCCGGATTCAGCGCTCGGTCTGGCGGCGGCGCGGGTATTGACCGCGGCGCTGGCGACTCAGTCGAAAGTTGCGTTGCCCGACGCGTTCAATCGCCAGGTCGCTGCGGCACAACAGCGTCTGGCGGTCAGTTCGCAGCCGTTTGTCGAAGCGCTGAACCTGTCGCTGCAAGCGTTCGATCAGGCCCGTGCGACAGCGTTGCTGCAACGTCTGCTGCCACAGCAATCGACCCTCGAACGCGCCCTGGCGCTGAGCTGGTTGCAACGCAGCATCGCTCAGGCCTCGGCGACCATCGCGCTGCTGCCGGGTGAAGGCTGGAAGAAAAACTACGGCGCCACCGGCGAGATGTACTGGACCTGGCAGGGTGCGACGCCAGTGCCGAATGTGTTGTCGGTGTCCGGTACTCAGGAGCGACCGCTGCGGGCGGCACTGAGCTTCCAGACCCAGCAACCGGCCGTCGATCCAATGGCCGTGACTATCACCCGCCGTTTGTCGCGGCTGGTGCCGGGCGACGAAGCGTTCACTTTCAAATTGGAGCCGGTCGGCAGCAAACCGCTGTCCAGCGACAGCCTGTATCTGGACGAAGTGATCCTCACCAGCAAGGCGCCGAAACCGCTGCGCTACGGCATGCTCGAAGTGCCGCTGCCACCGGGCGCCGATGTCGAGCGCACCACCTGGGGCATCAAGTTGCAGGGCAAGGACGGCACCGAGCCGACCGCGCTGGAAAAGGCGCGCTTCGAACCGGGGCAATTGGCCTACGCGGTGCCGGTGGATGCGCTGAGCGGCGAATTGCGCCTGCGCCATCTGGTGCGCTTCTCGCAGAAGGGTCAGTTCAACCTGCCGCCGGTGCGTTTCACTCAGGTCTACGCGCCGCAGCATCAGGCCCGGGAAGCGAAAGCCGCCCTCGGTCAGGTCACGGTCAACTGACATGAACCGGCCGCTGCTGTGGCTGCTGATGTGTGTGATGCCTGCGCTGGCGACGGCGCAGGATGAGCCGCTGCGGCTGGCGTACAAGGGCGAGTTGCTGTCGTTGAATCAGACGCAACTGACCGCCCGCGAGCCCTTGCCGTCGACGCTGGATACCCCGCTGGGCAGCCTGTGGAAATTGTTCGTCTATGCGTGGCTGGTGGATACCGGCGCGCACGAGCCAGCGTATGAATGTCACGGGCAATCCAAGGAAGAGGTTTATTGCTGCTCGGCGGGCGGCAGGATCGAGCGTGATCAGGCGTTGGTCAAATCCTGCGGCTTGTACTTTGAGCCGGCGAGATTGGGCATCGCTGCTGCCGATTGGCGCACCTATTGGCAGGTGCGGCAGGCGCCGTCGTGGTTGCTGGATTTGCCGACCGTGCAACCGGCTACTCGGGTTTCCGTGACGGACTTGCTGAAGGTGTTGTCGGTGCTGCCAGCGCAGGAGCAGATGCGCCGCGTGTTGCTCGACGTCGTGCTGAATGCGGCGGACGGCAATGTCGTCGGCGAACTGGGTGGTCGCCTGCGGGTTAAGACCTGGAGCTGGCTCGGCGATCAGGATCCGCAATCGCGCCAGGGTGGTTTTGCCGGTTGGACGGCGGACGGCTCGCCGATCTGGGCTGGTGGGCGCGGCACCAGTCAGATGGTTTTGCGCCATTACGGGCAGGCGTTGGCGACGGTCCTTCCTGCTTCGTGGCCGGCGGAAGCAGGGCGTTGTGTAGAGGTCGGACTGTTCTCGCGCTATCCGCTGACGCGTGTTCTGGCAGGGGATCGGGTGGTGTCTTCCGGCCCGTTGCAAGGCGACTACCGCGTCGAGTTCGCCAACGGCAATGCGCTGGATATTCACAGCGCCGGCGAACTGTTTCTGCTCAACGAGAAACTGGTCGCCCGGCTTGATCGCGAAGAATACGTTGCCCGTGTTCTTGAACGCGAAGCCAAACCTGAACCTGCCGAAGCGGCCAAAGCCTTGGCCGTGGCGATCCGCACCTATCTGCTGCAAAACGCCACGCGCAACGGCGATTGCCTGAGCATCGACGACAGCAGCAACCGTCAGCGCGTCGCTCCGCGTCCGGCCTCCGCCGAGTCGCGCAACATCGCCGCATGGACAGCGGATCTGGTGCTGGCCGGCAGCACCGTCACCTATCACTCCGATCAACCCGGCCCGGACAAACTCGCTTGGCAACAAGCCGTCGAGCAGGCCAACGCCGGCCAGCGCTACGACGCGATTCTGCTGCACGCCTATCCGCGCGCGAGCCTCAGCCGTTGGGACAACCCGGTTGCTTCCTGCGAAGCACTGCCCGCCGCACAGGACTGGCTGCAAAAGCAGCGCCGCGGCTGGCGTCCGACGCTGGAAAGCGAAACCGGCTACAACGAAGTCAGCTCGTTCGCCGTGTGCAAACTGGCGTTCGGCCGCCCGTTTGTCGATCGCGAACGCCAGCGCATTTACGTGCGCGGCGTGCTCACGCTGCAGGATCGCCTCGACCTGACTCACGAATACCTGCACCTGGCCTTTGAAGCACATCCCAATGGCCAGGATGAAACCTACATCGAAGGGCTCGCCCGTCACCTCTTGCTGGAATAGACCATGACACTCCGTTATCCACAGGTCTTGCTGTTGCTCTGCGCGTTCAATGCATGGCCGATGGCAATGGCCGCTGACAGCGTCAAACTCGACACCCCGGTCGGCGGCTGGCGCACCGGCGCGCCCGAGGGCGAAGGCGAAAACTTCCGCCAGACCGTCAACTACCCGGCCTCTTCGGTCAACACCCCGGTCGGCCAGGCCAACACCGCGCGCATCAGCGGCGAAATCAAAGCCACCCCCAAGAGCAAGGATCCCGGCCGGCTGATCGTCAACGGTGTCAGCATGCCGCTGAAAATCGACGACAGTGGCCGCTTCGACCGCCCGTTCTCCTTCCCCAACGGCAGCAACAGCGTCGAAGTGCGCAGCCCCGACGGCCAGCAACGCAACCGCACCCAATTCCTCAACGCCAGCGGCGGCGCCACCCCGGCCAAACTGCGCGTGCTGCTCTCCTGGGACAGCGACGGCACCGACCTCGATCTGCACCTGATCACCCCCGACGGCGCGCACATCTGGTACGGCGACCGCGTCGCACCCAATGGCGCCGCGCTCGACGTCGACGTCACCACCGGCTACGGCCCGGAAATCTTCGCCATGCCGGCGCCGATCAAGGGCCAATATCTGGTGTATGTGAACTACTTCGGCGGAGGTTATCGGGGGGATGATGAAGGCGGGGAGGAGGCGGTGCAGCCGCTGACCACGGCGCAGGTGACGGTGATTACCGAAGAGGGTACGCCGAGCGAGAAGATGGAGACGTTTGTGGTGCCGATGCGGGCGGTGGGGGAGTTGACGTTGGTGAAATCGTTCAGTTATCCCTGAGCAGCAGCCTGCTCAGGGTTGCACTAGAAACCGGGCGGAATGTAACCAGGCACGAACGGCACGTTGATGCACTTGCCGTGAATGATCTTTCCGTCCTCGATCCTGAACAGCACGATCTTTTTCGCCTTGTTGACGGTGGCTTCGAGTTTGCAATCGGAACTGTGACCGACCGTCTCGTAGTACTCGGTGTAAATCATGCCGTTGCCGGTGTGATTCATTGAAGTGCCGGCCGCTTCCGTGGTGGTCCAGCTGGACGATTTATACCAGGTGAGCACAGCCAGATTCTCGCCGTTGGCACCGGTCTGTTTTTTCATCGAGTCCGGTTTGCCGAACAGGTCTAGCGCTTCCTGAACATCACGTCCTTCCCAGCGCGACTGCGCAATCAAGTGGCAGCCATTGATCAGCAAAACAGCGGGCGTTATCAGCAGCGCCAATAACGTTTTAGTCCATTGATTCATCATGATGCCCGCCGCTTACTTGTTACCCAGGATCGAGTCGAGGTTGTCCATCATCTGGCCTTTTTCCTGAATCGGCGCGAGCTTGAAGAACATCTGCTGCAAGCCCTGAATCATCTGCAGATACTCCATCTTGCCCAGCGCAATCATGTCCTTTTTATTGGGTGAGCAAACAAACTCGCTGGTGCGCTGCACCCAGAACTCCTTCGGCTGCTGCCATTGGTCATTAACTTTCAGGTTGCGCATCATGTAAGCGATGCGATCAACCGACTGGCCGTTGAGAATTCGGACCTTGTTCGTTGAACACTGAACTTCGAGGTTGTAGGCATCGATCATCGGTTTGCCGGGTTCCTCATACACCAGCGTTACGGCGACCAACTTGGCCCCCTTGGTTTGTTTCGACGGCACGACTGAAGTGCTGTCGGCCACATACATGATGTTCTTGTGGGGAACGCCGTTGCCGTAAATGATCCACCAGTCACCAACGAGCTTCTGCTCCTCTGCCAAGGCTGAAGAGGTAGCGGTCATGAGTGCGGTCAGCAGAACAACGGATTGATTGAGTTTGAAAAACGACGACATGGTGTTGCTCCATTCCTTGGCGCTTTTGTAATGCACAAAAACAGAATGGAAATTTAGTGGTGAGGTTGGGCGCGGGGCAATTAGGGCGGATGTGCTAATGGCTTATTGCGATGCCCGTTTCAGTCAGGGCATGGTAATGGGGCAAGTATTTCTTGCCCCATTTCATAACGATGTCAGGCCGCCATTTCCGGGCTGAAGCTGGTGGATGTCAGACGCGTGATCGCAATTCCTAGTGCCTGATCATCGAATAATTTGTTTTTACGCACCGCAGCTCCGGACCCACCGTCCCAGTTCATCAGTGCTTTACGTACCGCAGGAACGGTTGGAGCAATCCTTTCCCGAATCAGCAACCAATCAACGGTCGCCAGCAACTCCATGCCGAAAGGTGACTCAAAACCGTCGATCAATTCAGCCGTTCGCTCTAAAGCTTGGGAGTATTCCTTGGCTTCAGTCTTGAGGTAGGTTTGCAAAAAGGCTTTGCGATCTTGATCAAACCAAATGACATCGGTGATTCCAGCATCACTGATGCGCTTGTCGCAATGTAGATAGCTGCCATCCAGATTGTTGAGCAGATGCTCCAATCGATTGGCATACGGGCCGAATTTATGAGCGACAAATTTGAGGTTTAGCGGATTCTCCGTACCTGGGATTTTCTCGATTGCACGTTCAAGAAACCAAGCCAGTTTCTGAATTTCGAGCAGGCTGCATTCCATGCCCAGAACCCAATAACGCCGGACCAATTCAGCAATCAGTGCTCGCGCCGGAGTGAGTTGCTCGACGCCATCGCGCTTAGCGACATTCAGATACTGATTGGAGGGTTCGAACACTAATACATCGACATCCAGGTCACCCAGCACTTCTACAATCTGCTCGCGCACTTCAGGCCACTTCAAACCACCGTTACCAGCGCCCAGCGGAGGAACAGCAACGGATTTCACATCGTTTTCAAGCAGGAACCGTCGCAGGTCATGCAAACCTTCGGTTATCCACGCCATTTGCGACGGAGAACGCCAATGGCGCTTGGTCGGGAAATTCACGATCCAGCGGGGGCCATCGAGTTCGTTGGTGGCCGTCACATGCATCTTGCCGGTTTCTACTTCCCCGGCCTTACATGCCGCTGCATACACGCGGTAATTCTGCGCAAAGCGCTCTTTGAACATCAGCGCGATGCCCTTACCCATCACGCCAACGGTATTCACCGTGTTGACGAGGGCTTCGGTTTTGGCTTCCAGCAGGTTACCTTGGGTAAATCTGATCATTGGAAATACCATGTGGGGCGCGCATGAACCGGCAACGTCAGGCCTCTGGCGGCGACGTCTGCTTCTATGCGTACTTTCATTGCATCGGTGTGGCACATGATGCCCAGTAGTCCCGTAATCGGTAAGTGATGGTGGATCAGCGCCTCAGCCTGATAACGCTCCATTTTGCGAGGGTCGTCAGGATCGCGCTTGAAGTCGCGCCGTTGAAGGATAGACCAATCGATCTGTTCGAGATTCGCCAGATCGCTGTAGTAGTTTGTCCAACTCGGGTAGGCATGTGCATTTGTGAACACAAATGGTAGGCCGAGCTCTTCAACGCGATAGAGGCTTGAGACCAGAATCACGATCTCATCGTTACTGCGTTGCTGAACACTCCAGCCCGAGTGAATGTTCTGCATCATCACCGAGAAGGGCGTGAAATAGAAGGGCACGTAGTCGGCCAGTACGCCTTCGGGTGCGATAGGCACCTGACGGGAACGGCGCTTGTCGATCAATTCGACGTTGCCGATGTTCACGTACTGAGGTGCCTGTACTTCCGAGTTTGAGCAATGAAGACCGTTGTCCAGAATCCATGGCAGGTTATCGCGATGGACGATACGCCAAATCAGAGCTTTCTCTGGATTCAGGTTGGTATAGATCATTGATAAAACATTCTCTGGTTCACGCTGGTCTGCACATTAACATCGGCCGTCTGTAATTTAGCTACGCAAAGTGCATCAACTTCTTCGCTGGGGGTGAAGATTTTGAAGAAGGCATCAGGTTTAACAACCCCCGGTGCGAGACACTCTGCCATGCAGATGCTTTTGCAATGAGGGTCCAGGTAATCGCGACTGCTCATGACATCCCACTCGATGGCTTCGAAACCCTGTTCGTAATCAAGTAGCTGTATTGAGTCGCCTGCTAACGGGTGGCGTGGAATGACTTTCCAGCCGTATTGCTTGGCTGTTGATCTGTAGACCGAGATCAACACAAATTGTGCCTCTGGCCTACTGCGCTGAACGCTTCCGTCAAATGGATTCTTCGCAAACCAGTGGAAGGGGACGTAGTTGTCGAGCTGCAGAGCCTGCCGCTTTTTCAGGATTTCAGCATCTGCGACGTCTTTGAAACCCGAGAGGCCGGCGCGAGGTTTCAAGCCATCCCTGAAAATCCCGTCCAGGTTTTCAACTGAAGTGAGATGGTAGAGAAGCTTCTGATCCTTGATGCTTTTAACGTCCGGCATAGTGGTCTCCTTGACCTGCACATCAACCTATATTGAATTCAGTCCCGGCCTCGCCCCGTGCTGATGTAACCCTCGATCCGTGAGGGTTGGTAGAACAATTGTCGTGATTCTAGTGTGCCATCACTTTTCACGGCAAGCCCAATATGGGAATCGAATAACCGGGCCAAATTGACTCACCACTGAACTCATTCCTCATCAAAATAATCGCGATCCAGCGTTGGCAACCGTAACAAACGGGATGTCACGCCCACCTCATGATCCATCATCAGATGCACCAGCCGCGTGCCGTCTACCAACACAATACCGTCCACCGATTTGGCAAAGTCGACAGCGTGCGCTGTGAAGCCGGACGTAGTGATGAAAACGCCACGCTTGGCTTTTTGCCCAGCGAGCGCTCCGTAGAACGCCTGCAGTTCAGGCCGGCCAACCGTGTTCTGCCAGCGCTTGGCCTGAACGTAAACCTTTTCCAGCCCCAATTTATCGAGCGAGATAATGCCGTCGATGCCGGCATCACCGGAACCGCCGACACGTTGCAGATCATTACGACTGGCGCCGTAACCCAGGCGATGAAGCACATCCAGCACGATCACTTCGAAGCGGTTGGGGCTGACTTGCAGCAAGTTATCCAAAAGGTCGGCCGCCGTGGCATCGCGCAATTCTTTTAGCGCTCGCTCCAGTCGGTCGTCGGGGCTTTCGGTGGCGGAGGCCAGATCTGGCTCAACGTTTGGTTGGTCATCCAGTGGCTCGGCATCAGGCGCGACTTTCAGCTTCACATTCATGTACCCGATTGCTAAATGCTCCACATCCTTGGCCGACAGCGGAAATGCATGCTCCTTGGCGTACTGCAGGCCTGCATCAGTCAACTTCCAATAACCGCGTTTGGCACTGCTGGAAAGGCCTGCACGCTTGAGACGATCGTGCGCCCAACCTGATCGGTTCTTGTAGGTAGCTTGGCCACTGGCGATCAGTTCTTCGCGCTGTGCTTCGGTCAGTTGCAGCATTTTCGCTGCTGCTTCGTGCGCGTCCCGAGCAATAGCGCCCTCGGGCTTTGTAGCGAGAAAACGCAGGATCGGCTCAATGAACTGATCGTAGGTTGGAACGGACATGGGCGCATCCCTGTGCTGATGGGTGTTTTTTAACTGACTGGCGGGCGAGTATAAATTAACGCTCGCTGAGGATGCCTTCGCGAGTTAGCGCTGGTGCGGTAAAAGCGTAAGTCGCCGTGTCTCGGCTCATTTATATGCCGAAAGGCCGAATAGGATATTTTTTAGCAGGCATTAAAAAGCCGGCTTGTGGCCGGCTTCTCGGGGACTGGCTTGGTTTATTTTTGGTAAACCGCGTCAGCCTTCAAAACGTACACCCGGATCTGCGTCCGGCTGTGGGACTTGGTCAGACGTTGGTCTGCCGCGTCAGGCGTCATCTGAGCCGCGGGAGCGGGTCGATGCGCAAATGTGGGGCGCAGGATACTGAGTTTTGTCGGGGATTCCCAGTCTCAAGTGCGGAATAGAGCCACCGCGGCGGGCAAAAATCGTAATTTGTACTGATTTTCGGGGCCTCTTCGCGAGTAGGTTCGCTCCCACAAGGGGTGGTGCAGGGTTGAAGATCCGTATCCGATCAGAGAAAAGGTACCACCGGTCGGCGTTTGCCCAGGGTCGACCACCAGAATACCCAGCCCAGAATGTGTATGCGCTGCTCATCGATCTGCGCTGCGCGGAAGATTTCGTCCGGGTATTCGGCGCTGTTGTGGCTGCGCAGGCGCAGGGCGTTGCCGGGCATGCGGTGCAGGTATTTGATGCGCAGCATGCCGTCGTGTTCGATGGCGTAGATTTCGCCGTCGACCACCTGGGTCAGGCCGCGGTCGATGCCGACGATGGAGCCGTCTTCGATGCGCTCGGCCATGCTGTTGCCGATCATGTGCGCGCAGATGGCGTCGCTTGGGCGGATTTCCAGTTGGGCGAGATGGGCGCGGGGCAGGCGGACGGTCTGCTCGGGGTCGAGGATGACGTGGGTTTTGTCGGCGCCGGCGCTGAGCGGTGTTTCCTTGAAAAACGGCAGTTCGATGTCGTTGGGGTTGATGATGGAATAGACGCCGTTGACGGACTGCGCGTCGAAGGTGTCGCCGTTGCTGGCAGGCGTTTGCAGGCGGGGTGACTCTTTGCTGCCTTCGCCGGTTTTCAGCCACTCGCTGTTGACCGAGAGCAGGCGTGAGACTTCCTCCATGCGATACGCCGGGACGCCCCGGGTGTACCAGTTATGAATGTTTTGGGCTTCCGTGCCCCAGAACTTTGCGAATCCCGTGGTGGTGATGTTCGCTGCTTCCAGGAGTGCCTTGAATCTTGGACCGCTAGTGTTCTTTCTCATAAACACCGAGTCTACGGCCGTGCCAGAGCGGTTTGAATAAACCGGCTGTTCAAAAAAAGCCTGTATTTTGCGACTGGATGTAAGGCGTGCTTGTGGGAAATCACTCACTTCGAAACTTTTCTGTAGTCCGCGATAAACACACTGTTTAAAGCGGCGTTTCTCAGGCACAAAAAACCCCGGATCAACCGGGGTTTTCTTCAAGCATCATGCAGCCAGCCGGCGCTTAGCCCTTGTAGGCAGCAACCGACTTGGTGATCGCGTCGCGAGCGGCATCAGCGCCAGCCCAGCCTTCGATCTTGACCCACTTGCCTTTTTCGAGATCTTTGTAGTTCGCGAAGAAGTGCTCGATCTGCTGGATCAGCAGCGGTGGCAGGTCGGTGTATTCCTTCACGTCGACGTACAGCTGGGACAGCTTGTCGTGTGGGACTGCGATGACTTTGGCATCACCGCCGCCGTCGTCGGTCATGTTCAGGATGCCGACTGGACGCGCGCGGATCACCGAGCCTGGAGCAACCGGGTAAGGGGTCACAACCAGCACGTCGAGGGGATCACCGTCGTCAGCCAGGGTGTTCGGGATGTAACCGTAGTTGGCCGGGTAGAACATTGGGGTGGCCATGAAACGGTCAACGAACAGGCAATCGCTGTCTTTGTCGATTTCGTATTTGATCGGCGCGTGGTTGGCCGGGATCTCGATCGCGACGTAGATGTCGTTCGGCAGGTCTTTGCCAGCCGGAATCTTGCTGTAGCTCATTGGGCGTTGCCCCCGTAGTTGACCAAAAACACTTGGCCGGATTGACCAAAAAGTGGCGGCGATTATAGGCATATTCCTACGTCGACGCCACGTACCAGAAGTCGTGCAGCGCTTACTCGTGCGCCTGATAGACCGGGTCTGTGGCCTGAAGTTGCCGCAGCCTGCCCAACGGATCCTGCCGGTAGAAAAGCTGCAGTTGCAAGTAGACCTGTGGATAAGCCGCGTGCAGCAGATCCGGAGCGCTGAAGAAGTATTCGCTGGTGACCGCAAAGAACTCCGCCGGGTTTTCCGCGGCGTACGGGTCGATGGCGGTTTCGGCATCGGGATTGCGGTCGAGCTGGCGGTTGAGGTCATCGTAGGCGTGTTGCATGACCTCGGCCCAGTCGCTGACGCGCATGTCGGCGTGCAGCGGCGGCAGGCCGTTGGCGTCGCCGTTGAGCATGTCGAGCTTGTGCGCCAGTTCGTGGATCACCAGGTTGTAGCCTTCCCAGCCACCACTGGCCATCACCCCCGGCCAGGCGAGGATGATCGGCCCCTGTTGCCAGGCTTCGCCGCTGTGCTCGCCGTCCCACTCGTGCTCGACGCCGCTGGCATCGCGATGCCGTTGCGGGCTGAGGAAGTCGTCGGGGTAGAGGACGATTTCGTGGAAGCCCTGATACCAGTTCAAATCGCCCAGATTGAGCAACGGCAACTGGGCCTGGGCGGCGAGCAGCAGGCGTTGTTCCTGATGCAGTTCGACACCGGGCAGGGCGGTCAGGTGTTTTTCTTCGAGAAACAGCACGCTGGCTTCACGCAACCATTGGTCTTCGGCGGCGCTGATGCCGTCGAGAAAGCTCAGGTGATGGCGCACCCGTTGCCACAGGTCGTCGGCAATCGGGTGCCTGGCCAGAATGCGCCGGCGACGCCAGGCGCTCAGTGACCACATCGGATCAGTGGGTTTCGGCTTTCGCGCCGCCGAAACGGCTGCGCACCACGCCGATGATCATCGGCACCAGCGACAGCAGGATGATGCCAACCACCAGCAACGACAGGTTCTTCTTGATGAACGGCACGTTGCCGAAGAAGTAACCCAGGGTCACCAGGCCGCCGACCCAGAGGATGGTGCCGAACACGCTGAACGCGAAGAAACGCGGGTAGGGCATTTTCCCGACGCCGGCGACGAACGGGGCAAATGTACGGATGATCGGCAGGAAGCGCGCCAGGGTCACGGTTTTGCCGCCGTGCTTGTCGTAGAAATCGTGGGTTTTTTGCAGGTAGTCGCGACGGAAGATTTTCGAGTTCGGGTTGCTGAAGAGTTTTTCGCCCGCCGTTCGGCCGATCACATAGTTGGTGCTGTCGCCGAGGATCGCCGCGAGCATCAGCAGCCCGCCCAACAGCACCGGATCCATGCCACCGCCCGCCGCCACGGCACCGGCGATGAACAACAGCGAATCACCCGGCAGGAACGGCATCACCACCAGACCGGTTTCACAGAAGATGACAGCGAACAGAATCGCGTAGATCCACGGCCCGTAGTTGGTGACCAGCAAATCGAGGTACACATCGAGATGCAGGATAAGGTCGAGCGGGTTGAAATCCATGGGGGCACCTGTGGTGACGGCCCGACTCGGCAGGCCTGTGCGGATGATTCGGGTGTAAGCCTACAGCGAGGTGTAGTTTTTCTTACAAGCCGGAAAGCTCGGGATTATACGGTCTGAGAGGTGAAAAGCGCGTTGGTTTTGTAGCGAGGGATGTCGGGGTGTGAACAAATGTCAGGCAGGCATTGATGGTGGCGGCAAGGTGGGTGTGGCGAGGGAGCTTGCTCCCGCTGGAGGGCGAAGCACTCCCAAGCCTTGATTTGCCTGACCTGTTGAGATGACTGAGGTGGGGCCGCTTCGCAGCCCGGCGGGAGCAAGCTCCCTCGCCACAACAGGCCCTTGATGAGTGCTAGAGCTCGTCGCTGATCGGCAGCACGTAGTTCTTGAACTCGGTGTCTTCCTTGAAACCAATGGATTCGTAGGTTTTCTGCGCCACTTCGTTGTTGCTGCTGGTGGAAACGCGCATGCGCACGGCCTGGGTTTCCTTGGCCATTTTCTTCGCGGTGCGGATCAGGTTGTCGGCCACCAGTTGGCGGCGGGCGTCTTCGGCGACATAGATGTCGTTGAGGATCCACACGCGCTTGAGCGACAGCGAGGAAAAGCTTGGATACAGCTGGCAGAACCCCATGAGCTTCTTGTCGTCATCATCGGCCAGGGCCAGATAAATCACCGACTCCTTGCGACGCAGGCGTTTTTCGAGAAACGCGCGGGAGGAATCCGGGTAGGGCAGGGAACCGTAGAACTCGCGATATTTGACGAACAACGGGGTCAGCAAATCCAGGTGTTCAAGGGTCGCTTGAATAATCCGCATGATAGGTCTCGTCTTCAAGTGGCTGTCTTCAACTGCTCTGACGGCGATGGGAAACCCTGCGGCCGTGCATCGATCCTGCCTGAAAGCAGCGCAGAAACGCAATGCGGAAACGGTTCAGGTTGTGGGCGGATCGAGTAGGAAGTTTCCCTTCATGTCCGCACCGGCCTCCGACTCCAGCGTCTGCACCTGTGCTTCGTCCTTCAGATTGACCCCCGACAGCTGCCGCCGGCAGGCCTCGCGCATCAGATACAGCAGGCGATGCGCCGCCATGCCGTAGCTCAAGCCCTCAAGCCGCACGTTGGAGATGCAATTGCGGTAGGCATCGGTCAGCCCGACTTTTGGATTGTAGGTGAAATATAAACCGAGGCTGTCGGGCGAGCTGAGGCCCGGACGCTCTCCGATCAGCATCACGACCATTTTTGCACCCAGCAACTGACCGATCTCGTCACCGATGGCGACGCGGCCCTGTTCCACCAGCACTACCGGGGCAAGCGACCAGCCGTCGGCGCTCATCTGCTCCTCCAGGCGGGTCAGAAACGGCAGGGTATGCCGATGCACCGCCAGTGCCGACAGGCCGTCCGCCACCACAATCGTCAGATCGACCCCGCCGGGGTTGGCCTGCGCGTAATCCCGCAGGCTCTGCGCCGAGGTGTCGCTGAGCTTGCGCCCCAGATCCGGGCGTTGCAGGTAGCTGTTGCGATCAGTCGCGGCGCTGTGAAGCAACAAGGTCTCGCGCCCGCGCTCGCTCAGTTGCGCGCTGAGCCCGGCGTGGTCGAACGGCAGATGCACCGCATCCCGTGCCTGAGCGTGGGCGAACTGGAAATCCAGCTGGGCGCTGGTCGGCAGGCTGGTGCCGGTGCGGCCGAGGGCGATGCGCGCCGGGGTCAGGCGGCGCAGTTCCAGCCACGGGTTTTGCGGGTCGACAGGCGGTTTTTCCATAACACTCATCCCAGTTGCGCCAGCGCCTGGCGGAAGGCCGGCGGCAGGTTGTTGCCAAAGCGAACCTTGCCGTCCGCCTGGGTGAAGATGCCCATGTTCGCCAGCCATTGCTCGAACTCCGGCGCCGGTTTCAGGCCCAGGGTCTGGCGCGCGTAGAGCGCGTCGTGAAACGAGGTGGTCTGGTAGTTGAGCATGATATCGTCGGAGCCGGGGATGCCCATGATGAAGTTGATTCCGGCCACACCGAGCAGGGTCAGCAGGGTGTCCATGTCGTCCTGATCGGCTTCGGCATGGTTGGTGTAGCAGATGTCGCAGCCCATCGGCACGCCGAGTAACTTGCCGCAGAAGTGGTCTTCGAGGCCGGCGCGGATGATCTGTTTGCCGTTATAGAGGTATTCCGGGCCGATGAAGCCGACCACGGTATTCACCAGAAACGGCTTGAAATGCCGCGCCACGGCGTAGGCCCGGGTTTCGCAGGTCTGCTGGTCGACACCGTGGTGGGCGTTGGCCGACAGCGCGCTGCCCTGACCGGTTTCGAAATACATCAGGTTCTGCCCGAGGGTGCCGCGCTTCAGGCTCAGCCCCGCGTCATAGCCTTCCTGCAATACATTGAGGTTGATGCCGAAACTGGCGTTGGCCGCTTCGGTGCCGGCGATCGACTGGAACACCAGGTCCAGCGGCACACCCCGGTTGATCGCCTCGATCGAGGTGGTGACGTGGGTCAGCACGCAAGCCTGGGTCGGGATGTCGTAGCGCTGGATGATCGCGTCAAGCATTTCCAGCATCGCGCAGATCGAGGCGATGCTGTCGGTGGCCGGGTTGATCCCGATCATCGCGTCGCCATTGCCGTACAGCAGACCGTCGAGAATGCTCGCGGCGATGCCGGAGGGCTCGTCGGTCGGATGGTTCGGTTGCAGCCGGGTCGACAAGCGCCCGCGCAGGCCGAGGGTGCCGCGAAATTTTGTGACCACGCGGATCTTCTGCGCCACCAGCACCAGATCCTGCACGCGCATGATTTTCGACACGGCGGCGACCATTTCCGGGGTCAGACCGGGGGCGAGGGCGCGCAGGCTGGTTTCGTCTGCCGCGTCGCTGAGCAGCCAGTCGCGGAAACCACCGACGGTGAGGTGGCTGACCACGGCGAAGGCTTGTTTGTCGTGGGTGTCGATGATCAGTCGGGTGACTTCATCGGCTTCGTAGGGAATCAGCGCTTCCTGCAGAAAATGCGTGAGCGGGATGTCGGCCAGCGCCATTTGTGCAGCCACGCGCTCGCCGTCATTGAGCGCGGCAACGCCGGCCAGAAAGTCACCGGAGCGCGCCGGGCTGGCCTTGGCCATGACGTCCTTGAGGCTGTCGAAGCGGTAGGTCTGGGCGCCGACGGAATGGGCAAATGCGGCCATGGGGCGGTGTCCTCCTGATTCTGTGGGTAACTCGGTCTCCCTGTGGGAGCGGGCTTGCTCGCGAAAGCGTCGTGTCAGACGACATCGTTGTTGGATGACACGACGCCTTCGCGAGCAAGCCCGCTCCCACAGGGGACCTTCATGCACTTCTATATAGCGGGCACCGGGCGACAGGCCCGGTGCCGGTGCAACTAGATACCTTCGAGCATAGCGTCTGCCGGGGCTTCGGCGCGTTGCTTGGCGGTGAGCTGGAAGTACAGATAACCAGCGGCCATGAAGCCAAGGAACACACAGCCGATCAGCGTGTTGAACCACGCCATCGCCACCAGGCACACCACGGCCAGAAACAGCGCAATTGCTGGCACCACCGGATAGCCCGGGGCGCGGAAGGTGCGTTCCAGGTTCGGTTCGGTTTTGCGCAGTTTGAACAGGCTGAGCATGCTGATGATGTACATCACGATCGCGCCGAACACCGACATGGTGATCATCGCTGCGGTCAGGGTCATGCCTTGCAGATTGACCAGACCGTCGCTGTAGATCGCCGCGATGCCGATCACACCACCGGCCAGAATCGCCCGGTGCGGGGTCTGGAAACGTGACAGCTTGGCCAGGCTCTTCGGCAGATAACCGGCGCGGGCGAGGGCGAAGAATTGTCGCGAGTAGCCGAGGATGATCCCGTGGAAACTCGCCACCAGGCCGAACAGGCCGATCCACACCAGCATATGCATCCACGATGAGTTGTTGCCGACTACCGCTTTCATCGCCTGCGGCAGTGGATCGTTGATGTTCGACAGTTGGCGCCAGTCGCCGACACCGCCGGCCATCACCATCACGCCGATGGCAAGGAACACCAGGGTCAGGATGCCGCTGACGTAGGCCTTGGGAATCGTGCGTTTCGGATCCTTCGCTTCTTCGGCGGCCATGGCCGCGCCTTCGATGGCGAGGAAGAACCAGATCGCGAACGGGATCGCGGCAAAGATTCCGGGGATCGAGCCCAGGGTGAACTCGTTGGCACCCGACCAGCCGTTGAGCACGAAGTTGCTGAAGCTGAAGCCCGGCGCGACCACGCCCATGAACACCAGTAATTCGGCGACCGCCAGCACGGTGACCACCAGCTCAAAAGTCGCGGCGATGCTGACGCCGAGGATGTTCAGGGTCATGAACACGAAATACGCGCCGACCGCTGCCACCTTCGGATCAAGCTCCGGGTACTGCACGTTGAGGTAGGCGCCGATGGCCATGGCGATCGCCGGTGGGGCGAAGACGAATTCGATCAGCGTGGCGATGCCGGCGATCAGTCCGCCTTTTTCGCCGAACGCCCGGCGGCTGTAGGCAAACGGCCCGCCCGCGTGGGGAATCGCGGTGGTCAGTTCGGTGAAGCTGAAGATGAAGCAGGTGTACATGGTCGCGACCATTAGCGCCGTGACCAGAAATCCGAGGGTGCCCGCGGTGCCCCAGCCGTAACTCCAGCCGAAGTATTCGCCGGAAATCACCAGGCCGACGGCAATGCCCCACAAATGCAGGGTGCCGAGTGTGGGTTTGAGCTGTGTGGTGGAAGTCATAAGTCCTCTCTGTTTTTTATTGTTCGATCTGTTGGACTTTCGGGTGCAGCGGTTGAGGTGGATGGATGCTGTTCACGCAGCGGCAGTTTTTGTGCAAAACCTGAATGACGGGTACGCAAGGGCCGTGCCAGAGCGGCCAGGCCTTGTGTCGTGTCATTTAGGACGCCATCGCTGGCAAGCCAGCTCCCACAGGTTTATGTGGTGAACCCATTATTGAGATCGAATTCAGATCCCTGTGGGAGCGAGCTTGCTCGCGAAGGCGGTTGAACAGGCGACACAGAAATATCTGTATCGCCCCCGGGTTTTAGAAGAAGCCCAACGGATTGATGTCGTAGCTCACCAGCAGGTTTTTCGTCTGCTGATAGTGATCGAGCATCATCTTGTGGGTTTCACGGCCGACGCCGGACTTCTTGTACCCGCCGAACGCGGCGTGCGCCGGGTACAGGTGGTAGCAGTTGGTCCACACACGACCGGCCTTGATCGCGCGGCCCATGCGGTAGGCGCGGTTGATGTCGCGGGTCCACAGGCCGGCACCGAGGCCGAACTCGGTGTCGTTGGCGATCGCCAGGGCTTCGGCTTCGTCCTTGAAGGTGGTGATGCTCACCACCGGGCCGAAGATTTCTTCCTGGAACACGCGCATTTTGTTGGTGCCCTTGAGCAGGGTTGGCTGGATGTAATAGCCGGTCGCCAGATTGCCCTCGAGTTTTTCCACCTTGCCGCCGGTCAGCAGCTCGGCGCCTTCACCCTTGGCGATTTCCAGGTACGAAAGAATCTTGTCGAATTGCTGCTCGGACGCCTGCGCGCCAACCATGGTGTCGGTGTCCAGCGGATCGCCACGTTTGATTTGCAGGACTTTCTTCATCACCACTTGCATGAATTCGTCGTAGATCGACTCCTGCACCAGCGCGCGGGACGGGCAGGTGCAGACTTCGCCCTGGTTGAAGAACGCCAGCACCAGGCCTTCGGCAGCTTTTTCGATGAAGGTCGGTTCGGCCTGCATGATGTCTTCGAAGAAGATGTTCGGCGACTTGCCGCCCAGTTCCACGGTCGATGGAATGATGTTCTCGGCGGCGCATTTCATGATGTGCGAGCCGACCGGGGTCGAGCCGGTGAAGGCGATCTTGGCGATGCGTTTGCTGGTGGCCAGGGCTTCGCCGGCTTCTTTGCCGAAACCTTGCACCACGTTGAGCACGCCCGGTGGCAGCAGATCACCGATCAGCTCCATCAGCACGCAGATGCCCAGCGGAGTCTGCTCGGCAGGCTTGAGCACCACGCAGTTACCGGCGGCCAGTGCCGGAGCGAGTTTCCACGCGGCCATCAGCAGCGGGAAATTCCACGGGATGATCTGCCCGACCACGCCCAGCGGTTCATGGATGTGATAGGCCACGGTGTTGCCGTCGATTTCGGCAGCGCTGCCTTCCTGCGCGCGCAGGCAACCGGCGAAGTAGCGGAAATGGTCGGCTGCCAGCGGGATGTCGGCGTTGAGGGTTTCGCGGATGGCTTTGCCGTTGTCCCAGGTTTCGGTGATCGCCAGCAGTTCGAGGTTCTGTTCGATGCGGTCGGCGATTTTCAGCAGGATCAGCGAGCGCGCCTGCACGGAGGTCGCGCCCCACGCATCGGCAGCGGCGTGGGCGGCGTCCAGTGCCTTGTCGATGTCTTCGGCAGTGGAGCGAGGAAATTCGGCAATCGGTTGGCCATTCACTGGCGAGGTGTTGGTGAAGTACTGACCTTTGACAGGCGCGACGAACTCGCCGCCGATGTAGTTACCGTACTTGCTCTTGAACGAGACTTTGGCGCCTTCAGTACCGGGGTGAGCGTAACGCATGATTTGTTCTCCTTGGCTTTGTACTTATTAGAGAAACGCGCAAGTGCGCTTGCTATAAGCGTAGAGCAAAGGTCGGGCCACTGCCGTGCAGGGCAGGCAAATCAAGGCTTTGCGTATTTTTTGTCGGACGGGCGGGCGGCGCCTGTGATGGTTTCGGTACAGAGGGGGTGACAGTTTGTACCGCTTTTGGCACAGCCAGTGACCGGCTGGTCTTGCCAGCATTGCAATGCGCCGATGGCTGGAGGATGCTGACTGCCAATCGCCCAGATGCACCCCTTGTGGCGAGGGGATTTAGCGAAACGTCGCACCGCCCCGATCGGCTGCGCAGCAGTCGTAAATCCGGTGTACGCGGTGAATCTAAGAAGCCACGTTGGTTTGATTGGGGCTGCTTCGCAACCCATCGGGGATAAATCCCCTCACCACAAGGTATGTGCCAGCCAATAAAGAGGCGGCACTGATCTCGGGGAGAATAATAAGAAATGCACGATAACCATTTGAGTC
The DNA here is from genome assembly GCF_017947305.1 of Pseudomonas sp. MWU347. Taxonomy (NCBI): domain Bacteria; kingdom Pseudomonadati; phylum Pseudomonadota; class Gammaproteobacteria; order Pseudomonadales; family Pseudomonadaceae; genus Pseudomonas; species Pseudomonas sp. MWU347. The sequence goes on along the minus strand of NZ_JAFGZB010000008.1, from coordinate 210,114 downwards.
GCCATGCCCAGCAGGTGCTCACCGTCAGTCAGGGCAAGCCGCACCTGCACGGGCCCGGTGCCGATCCGTCGATTGCCCGCTCGTGGCTGCGCTGTCTTGAGGACTATCACCTCGACCCGGCCCTGACCATGGCGCCCACCGTGCTCGAGCACGGGCGCGTGCTTGAAAGCCGCGAACGCCTGCAACAGGTGTTGCAGATCGCCGGCAATGAAATGAGCAGCCTGCATCAACAACTGTCGGGCGCCGGTCATGCGGTGCTGTTGACCGACGCGCGCGGGGTGATCCTCAACTGCGTCACCGCACCGGCCGAGCGCAAAATATTCGAACGTGCCGGCCTCTGGCTCGGCGCCGACTGGAGCGAAGCCTGCGAAGGCACCAACGGCATTGGCACCTGTCTGGTCGAGCGCCAGGCACTGACCATCCATCAGGACGAACACTTTCGCGGCCGCCACACCGGCCTGACCTGCTCGGCGAGCCCGGTGTTCGACCCGCACGGCGAACTGCTGGCGGTGCTCGACGTGTCCTCGGCGCGCCACGACGTTTCGCGGCAGAGCCAGTTCCACACCATGGCGCTGGTCAATCTGTCGGCGAAGATGATCGAGAGCTGCTATTTCCTGCGCTGCTTCGATAACCAATGGCTGCTGCGTTTCCATCTTCAGGCCGAATCCGTCGGCTTGTTCAGCGAAGGGCTGCTGGCGTTTGACGGGGAAGGGCGGATCAGCGCGGTCAACCAGAGCGCGCTGAACCTGCTCGGGCATATTCGCGGTGGTTTGCTCGGCAAACCGGTGGAAGCATTTTTCGATTGTTCGCTGGACGAGTTGCTCGGTCGGGCCAGCGCCAATGCCAGCGCCAGTTGGCCGCTGCGCACCCGCGACGGACGGCATCTGTTTGCCTTGCTGCGTGGCGAATCGCGCAAGCCGGCGCCGATCCTGCCGGCTCCGGTCGTGGCCAAGCCGCAAGCGCTGGCGGGCATTTGCCTCGGCGACGCGGCGCTGCAAGCGGATTTCCGCAAGGCGCTGCGGGTGTTCGAACGCGACGTGCCGCTGCTGATCAACGGTGAAACCGGCTCCGGCAAGGAAGCATTCGCCAAGGCTGTGCATCACGCCAGCCAGCGCGCCAACAAAGCCTTCGTAGCCCTCAACTGCGCGGCGATCCCCGAAAGCCTGATCGAGAGCGAACTGTTCGGTTATCGCGGCGGAAGTTTCACCGGTGCGCGCAAGGACGGCATGCGCGGCAAGTTGCAGCAGGCCGATGGCGGCACTTTGTTTTTGGATGAAATCGGTGACATGCCGCTGGCGTTGCAAACCCGTTTGTTGCGGGTGCTGGAAGACCGGCAGGTGGTGCCGATCGGCGGCGAGCCGGAAGCGGTCAACGTGCGGATCATCAGCGCCACTCACCGTAATCTGCTGGAGCGGGTCGAAGGCGGCAGCTTCCGTGAAGATCTGTATTACCGGCTCAATGGGCTGGAGGTCGCGCTGCCGGCGCTGCGTGAGCGTAGCGACAAGTCGCAGTTGCTGGATTTTCTGCTGGCCGAGGAGGCCGGCGGCGAAACAATCGTGATCGACGACCCGGCGCGCCAGGCGTTGCTGGCCTTCAACTGGCCGGGCAACGTTCGGCAGTTGCGCAATGTTCTGCGCACATTGGCGGCATTGTGTGATGAAGGGCGAATCGGGTTGGAGGATCTGCCGGCGATGATTCGGCAGGGGCGGCCAACGCTGGAACTGAAGTCGGTTGAATCCGAGCATCCGCTGGAAGATGCCGAACGTCTGGCGTTGCTCAATGTGCTGGAACAAACGCGCTGGCACATGACCCAAACCGCGCAGCAGCTCGGGGTCAGCCGCAATACCCTCTATAGAAAGCTTCGTAAGCACGCGATCTCCCCTTAAACCGCGTCGCGCCATTCGCGAGCAAGCCCGCTCCCACAGGATCAGCGCCAACCTTGTGGGAGCGGGCTTGCTCGCGAAGGCGTCGGCGCAGGCGAAACACCAGGTGCGATTTTTCCCACCCTACGCTAACCTGCGGCCATGTTTTACGAGGTCGACTATGCACATTCATATTCTGGGTATCTGCGGGACTTTCATGGGCTCGATGGCGGTTCTGGCCAAAGAGCTGGGCCATCACGTGACCGGCTCCGACGCCAACGTCTATCCGCCGATGAGCACGCAGCTTGAGGCCCAGGGCATTCAGTTGACCCAGGGCTACGACCCGGCCCAGCTCGATCCGGCACCGGATCTGGTGGTGATCGGCAACGCCATGTCCCGCGGCAACCCGGCGGTGGAATATGTGCTGAACAAAGGCCTGCCGTACGTCTCCGGCCCGCAGTGGCTGGCCGATCACGTGCTGCAAGGGCGCTGGGTGCTGGCGGTTGCCGGCACGCACGGCAAGACCACCACCAGCAGCATGCTCGCCTGGGTGCTGGAACATGCCGGCATGAGCCCGGGGTTCCTGATCGGCGGCGTGCCGCAGAACTTCTCGGTGTCCGCACGTCTGGGCGGCACGCCTTTCTTCGTGATCGAGGCCGACGAGTACGACAGCGCGTTTTTCGACAAGCGTTCGAAGTTCGTCCACTACCGCCCGCGCACCGCGATCCTCAACAACCTTGAGTTCGATCACGCCGACATCTTCCCCGATTTGCCGGCGATCGAGCGGCAGTTCCACCACTTGGTGCGGACTATTCCGAGCGAAGGTCTGGTGATCCACCCGACCACCGAACCTGCCCTGCAGCGCGTGATCGAAATGGGCTGCTGGACCCCGGTGCAAACCACCGGCGTCGGCGGTCAGTGGCAGGTCAGGTTGCTCAAAGACGATGGCTCGGCGTTCGAAGTAATGTTCGAAGGCGTGTCCCAGGGCACTGTCGAATGGGAGCTGACCGGTCAGCACAACGTCGCCAACGCCTTGGCTGCGCTGGCAGCGGCGCGGCATGTCGGTGTGGTGCCGTCGATGGGCATCGCCGGCTTGAGTGCATTCAAGAACGTCAAACGCCGGATGGAGAAAGTCGCCGAAGTGCGCGGCATCACTATCTACGACGACTTCGCCCACCACCCGACTGCGATCGCCACCACCCTCGATGGCTTGCGCAAGCGTATCGGCGACGCACCGCTGATCGCGATCATCGAGCCGCGCTCCAACTCGATGAAGCTCGGCGCACACCGTGACGGTCTGCCGGACAGCGTGGTCGATGCCGATCAAGTGATCTGGTACGCCCCGGCCAACCTCGGTTGGGATCTGGGCGCCACCGCCGCGCTGTGCAGCGTGCCATCGATTGTCAGCGACTCGCTGGAAGGCATCATCGAACGCGTGAAGAGCCAGGCCCAGCCCGGCACTCACGTGGTGATCATGAGCAACGGTGGCTTCGGCGGTCTGCACGGCAAACTCGCCGAGGCACTGCAATGAACACTTTTGCCCAGAGCGGCGGCCCGGAACGCATCACGCTGGCGATGACCGGCGCGTCTGGCGCGCAGTATGGATTGCGCCTGCTCGACTGCCTGGTACGGGAAGATCGCGAAGTGCACTTCCTGATCTCCAAGGCCGCGCAACTGGTGATGGCCACCGAAACCGATGTCACGCTGCCGCCCAAGCCGCAGATGATGCAGGCGTTTCTCACCGAATATACCGGGGCGGCTGCCGGGCAGATCCGTGTGTACGGCAAGGAAGACTGGATGTCGCCGGTAGCCTCGGGCTCCGGCGCGCCGGCGGCGATGGTCGTGGTGCCGTGTTCCACGGGTACCTTGTCGGCGATTGCCACGGGCGCGTGCAACAACCTGATCGAGCGCGCGGCGGACGTCACCTTGAAGGAGCGGCGCCAGTTGATTCTGGTGCCGCGCGAGGCACCGTATTCGAGCATTCATCTGGAGCACATGCTCAAGTTGTCGAACATGGGCGTGACCATCCTGCCGGCTTCGCCGGGCTTCTATCACCAGCCGCAGACCATCGACGACCTGATCGATTTCGTCGTCGCGCGGATTCTCAATCTGTTGGGCATTCCACAGGACATGCTGCCGCGTTGGGGCGAGCATCATCTGAGCAGCGATGAATAAGCTGTTGATGATTGCGCTGGCGCTGCAACTGGCCGGCTGCGCCACCGCGCGCACGCTGGATGCCGCCAAGCCGGGGGCGCCGGTGGTGTATTCCGGGACGCGCCTGGATTTGTACGCGATGAATGGCGGGTGCTGTGCGATGGACCGCTTCGGAGCTGAGGCGCCGAGTTATCCGGGAGTGGACCTGCCGGCGAGTGCGTTGCTCGATACGCTGTTGTTGCCGTTGTCTTTGCTGACCGTGATTGGCGTGGGGTTTCAGGCGACTGGCGGATTGTAGGGGAGTGTGGCGAGGGGATTTATCCCCGATGGGGGGCGCAGCGCCCCCAAAATCTGAAAAACGACGACTGCTGCGCAGCCGATCGGGGATAAATCCCCTCGCCACAAAGTACGGTGTTTACTTGCCGAGCTTGCGCAACTCATCCGACTCGACGATCCGCACCCCATCCTGTTCTTCCAGCGCCAGGCGCCACATCGCCCGGGCCAGTTGGCAGGCTTCGATGCCGCGGTACTTGCCGGGAATCAGTTTGGAAAACGGCGCCGCCAGCTGTTCGCCCAGGCGCGGTTCGGTACGATCACCCAGCAACAGCGATGGCCGGCAGATGGTCAGTTGCGGCCAGTCCTGCGCGCGCAACGCCTGCTCCATCTCGCCTTTGACCCGGTTGTAGAAAATCGACGATTTCGGATCGGCGCCCAGCGCGCTGATCACGATCAGGTGCCGCGCGCCCATCTCCCGCGCACGTTTGGCGAAGGCCACCACCATGTCCAGATCCACCGCGCGGAACGCGGCTTCGGAACCCGCCTGTTTGATGGTGGTGCCGAGGCAGCAATAGGCGATATCGACGCGACCACCGAGTTGCGGCAGAAACGCTTGTGGGTCGCCCACCGGGTTTTCCAGGTGCGGATGCTCCGCCAATGGACGACGGGACGGGGCGAGCACGCGGGTGATCGTCGGCTCGTTGAGCAAACGGTCGAGCAGATGCTCACCGGTCAGTCCGGTGGCTCCGGCAAGCAAAACGTGCTGAGGCGTCAAGTACATAGTGTTTCTCCCTTGATACTGTTCAGCTTAGTTGCTGTTTGTTGCTCCGTCGTTCAATGCAGCACTCTGCAACGCTTTTCTGGCCTGCTGTTTACGCAGCAGTTGCCAGTGTGCCAGCACGGTTTTCGGTGCCCAGATCTGTGGCTCCGAGGCTTCGAAGTTATCCGCCAGTTCGCGCTCGGCGACGGTGGCCTTGGCCAGTTTGAAGGCCTGCTCCAGATCGTCGGTCTGGTTCAGGGCCTGAGCGAACAGAGCGTCGCCGAAGTAGGTGAAGTTGGCTTCTTCCGAGCAACCGAACGACACGCGATCGGCGCGCGAGGCGGTCATGATCAGTGTGCGCTCATCTTTCAGCGCGGGGATGAAACCGCCGGAATAGCACGATGAGATCACGATCACCTTGTCGCGATTTTTCAGTGGCGCGAGCACGGCGGCGAGTTCGTCGGCGGGCAGGTCGGCCAACTCCATGCGCGACTGGTCGAGCACCAGCTCGTGTTCGGCGGTGCCGTGGCTGGTCAGGTAGATGAACACCAGGTCTTCCGGGCCGCTGCGTTCAGCGAGGGTCTGCGCGGCGCGGCGCAGGTTTTCGCGAGTGGCCATCGGCCGGTCGACGAGGTGGTCGCGGTGGTTGACCAGACGAATCTGGCCGTAGGCACCGAAACGTGTGGTGAGCATGTTGGCGACGTAGTCGGACTCGCGCAGGAACACGCTTTGCTTGCCGTCGCCGCCGAGGGTCAGGGTGTACAGCTCGACTGCCGGAGTTGAGGCAGGCACGGCGGCCAGTGCGTCATCGAGCAGACGCCCTTGGGCCAGCAAGCCGAGTTCGAGGGTGTCGGGCAACAGCTTGCCGTCGGCGTCACGTACGCGCTGGCCGTTGATCCACGTGCCGCTGAGCACGGTGCCGTCAGTCAGCACCAGAGTGCCGCGTCCGGCGTAGCTGTCGCCGTCGAACCCGCCGATGTAGAAGCTGCCGTCAGACAGGTTCAAACGGCCCTGGCCGCTGAAGCGCCAGTCGTTGAAGTAGCCGATGTAGTGGCTGCCGTCGGCGCCGATCAATTCGCCCTTGCCGGTCAGCGCGCCTTCCTTGAACTGGCCGAGCCACACGTCGCCGTCGGCGTTCTCGTAGCGGCCCTTGCCGTGCAGCTGGCTGTTCTTGAAGCCGCCGACATAGATGTCGCCATCGGCACTGTTGAAGGTGCCATTGCCTTCGAGCTGGCCGTTGACGAAATGGCCGCTGAAGGTGTTGCCGCTAGAGTCGCCGCGCTGGCCTTCGCCGTTGGGTTTGCCGTGGGCGAACTGGCCTTGATAGGAGCTGCCGTCGTCCATTTCCAGACGGCCCAGCCCGGAATACTGGTCAGCCTTGAACTCGCCACGGTAGGTCATGGCGTTTTCCTTGAGGGTGCCTTCGCCATCGCGCCGGCCCTGCTTGAAACCGCCGGTGTAACTGCTGGCGCTGGTGGTCAGGCTGCCCTGGCCATCGAACAGCCCCTGCTGAAACTGGCCGCGATAGACTTCGCCGTTGCTGCCGTGCCACTCGCCCTGGCCATGCCATTGGCCCTTGTCGAACTGCCCGGCGTACCAACTGCCGTTGGGGTAGTCGACGCGGCCCTGGCCTTGCAGCAAGCCGTTGACCAGTTCGCCGCGATAGCGTCCGCCGTCCGGCAGCCGTGCATCCGGGGGCAACAGCGATTCGCCGTCGCCGCACGCGGTGAGCATCAGGGTCAGGGCAAGGGGTGCAAGAGAAGCGAGTGGGCGCATAGCGGGATCCGGGCAATTAGGCGACCGAGTATGCCGCAGCTATGTGACCTTATACAGCCGGGAAAACAGCGCTGATGCGAAACAGCGTGCGCTGTTTCGCATCCCGTGACTCAAACGAAGCAGAGCGACAGCGGTTCTGCGATATAGGCCGGTTTGTCCGAGCCTTCTATCTCAAGCGTCGCGGTGGCCTTGAGCAGCCATTGACCGGGTTTTTTCTCGGTCACTTCGGCCAGATCGACCTTCAGGCGCACTTTTGAATTGACCTTCACCGGCTGGATGAAACGCACGCTGTCCAGACCGTAATTGACCACCATCTTCAGGCCTTGCGGCAGCACGAGGATGTCTTCCATCAGTTTCGGGATCAGCGACAACGACAGGAAACCGTGGGCAATGGTGCTGCCAAAAGGCGTTTGCGCGGCTTTGACCGGATCGACATGGATGAACTGATAATCCCCGGTGGCTTCGGCGAACAGGTTGATGCGCTCCTGATCGATGGTGAGCCATTCGGAACGTCCGAGTTCCTTGCCGACATAATCTTTGAGCTCTGCAACGGGAACATAGGGCATTGAGACTCTCCTTGGGTTCATCGGTTTTATAGTTTTTCAGGTGGGGGATTTGACCGCCCTGCGAACCACTGTAGATCAACATGGCGATTTGCTCCGGTCAACCGACCATGCTTTTGGCGAATGCCGATCCATAGCGCTGCCGTGCTTATAATGCCGAGGACTTGCGGGGGGAGATGTCTGATGTTGTTACGTGGCCTGACCATGCTGGTGCTGTTCCAATTGCTCGGCACGGCACTCAACCATTTGCTGTTGCCGGTGCTGCCGGGGCCGATCATCGGCCTGCTGCTGTTGCTGGTGTTCCTGATCATTCGCGGTGAAGTCGGCGAGCCGCTGAACCTCGCGGCCGGCAGCCTGCTGCGCTATCTGCCGTTGCTGCTGGTGCCGCCGGCGGTGGGCGTGATGGTTTATGCGAGCGACATTGCCGCTGACTTCTGGGCCATTGTCGGCGCGCTGGTGTTGTCGTTGATCCTGTCGATGGCCTTCGCCGGGGTGCTGATGCAACGCCTGGTCAAGCGCCATGCGCCGCACTCGGAGGAGTCGTGATGCTCTTCGATTGGCAAGGCGCCTGGGCTTCGGTCATTCATCATCCGTTGTTCGGCATCGGCATCACCCTCGGTGCCTATCAACTGGTACTGGCGGCGTTCGAGAAAACCCGCTGGATCTTTCTGCAACCGGTGCTGGTCTCGATGCTGGTGGTGATCGGCGTGCTGGTCGGCTGCGGCCTGACCTACGCCGAGTACCGCAAGAGCACCGAAATCCTCAGCATTCTGCTGGGCCCGGCGACGGTGGCGCTGGCGGTGCCGCTGTATCTCAACCTCAAGCGCATCCGCCAATTGTTCTGGCCGATTTTTACTACGCTGGTGATAGGCGGCGTGGTCGCCACGGGCATGGGCGTGTTGCTCGGCTGGTGGTTCGGTGCCGAGCACATGATTCTGATGACCATGGCGCCGAAGTCGGTGACCTCGCCAATTGCCATGCTGGTGGCCGAGCAGATCGGTGGCGTGGCGGCGCTGGCGGCGGTGTTCGTGCTGATCACTGGGGTGATCGGCGCGATCTTCGGTCCGGCGTTGCTGACCCGGCTCGGCGTGCACCGCCCTGAGGCGCGCGGCATGGCGCTGGGCATGACCGCACACGCGGTTGGCACGTCGGTGGCGTTGCAGGAAAGCGATGAGTGCGGCGCCTTCGCGGCGCTGGCGATGAGTCTGATGGGCGTGGCCACGGCGGTGTTCCTGCCGTTGGCGGTGTCGATGGTGGTGTAAGGAAATGTCTATGAGTTTGCCGCTTTTTCCGCTCAACACAGTGCTGTTCCCCGGCTGCAACCTCGACTTGCAGATCTTCGAGGCGCGCTACCTGGACATGATCGGCCGCTGCATGAAGCAGGGCGGCGGTTTCGGCGTGGTGTGCATCCTCGATGGCCATGAAGTCGGCGTCGCGGCAGAAGGCTTTGCCCTGGTCGGCTGCGAAGCGCGGATCACCGATTTCCAGCAACAGGACAACGGTCTGCTCGGGATCCGGGTGCAGGGCGGGCGGCGTTTTCAGGTGTTGCGCACGGAAGTGCAGCGCGATCAGTTGATCCTCGCCGACGTCGAGTGGCTGGACGATGAGCCGGAGCAACCGTTGCAGGACGAAGACGCCGATCTGGTGGCGCTGCTCAAGGCCTTGGCCGAGCACCCGATGGTCGAGGCGTTGAACATGGGCACCGAAGCGCTGGGGCAGCAGTCGCTGGCCAATCAGCTGGCGTATCTGCTGCCGTTCGCCGAAGAAGACAAGATCGACCTGCTGCAACTCGACGATCCGCAGCAGCGACTGGATGCGATCCAGGCGCTGCTCGATGAGCTGCAGGGTGAGCTGTTCGCCTGAGTATCAGTAGGCGTAACGCAACATCGTGTCCGGCAGATGCCGCAGAACGAACAGGCTGAACAACGCCAGCAGCGCCGGCAGAACCAGCCACCAGACCTTGAACGGCATGGCGTTGAGCGGCGCCTTGCGCTGGCTCAGCCACAAGCCCGCCGCACATACGCATGCCGCCAGCATTGCGCCGGCCAGAATATCCGTCGGCCAGTGCGCCCCCAGATACACCCGTGACAAAGCAATCGACAGCGCCGGAATACAGCCGAGCAGCAGCCAGGTCAGGCGCATGCGCGGCGGTTGGCCGCGACCGGCGAGGACCGCCAGCACCAGAAACAGCGCGAACGAACCGGAGGCATGACCGCTGGGCATGCTGTAGCTGGTCAGCGGATCGGTCAGCACCTCCGGGCGTACCCGGGCGAAAAACTGTTTGGTGACGGTATTGAGGAGCGCGGTGCACAGCAGCACGCCACCGGCAAAGATTGCCTGGCGCCATTGCCGGCACAGCAGCAACAGACCGGTGAGCAGGGCGCTGAACATCAGCATATTGCGGAATTCACCGATCAGGGTGAACGTCACCGCGATTTCATCGAGCATCGGCTGCCGATGTTCCTGCACCAGGGTCATCACGCCCTGGTCGAGGGCGTGCAGATACGGATAGCCAATAAACAGGCCGATCAGAATCAACAGGCTCATGCTGCTGATCCAGATCGTCGCCCGGCGATGCTGGCGCAAGCTGCTGTTGACGCTCATGCCGACCATCACCGCAATACTGGCGGCAACGATGCCGGCCTGCAGCCAGAAACCTTCCGGCAGCGGCAAGCGGATCGCCGCTCCGGTGGCCCAACCCGGCAGCAGGTAGGCGACGCTCCAGCCGGCAGCGGCCAGCAGGCTGACGGCGGCGAAACGCGGGAAGGGCATGTCGCACATCCCGGCAACCATCGGCAGCATCGGCCGCAACGGGCCGATGAAGCGCCCGACCAGCAGGCTGGCGATGCCGTAACGCTGGAAGTAGGTTTCGGCCCCGGCCATCCATTCCGGATGGTGGCGCAGCCCCGGCAGGCGGCGGATGTTCTGATGGAAATGGCGGCCGAGGAAGTACGAGATCACATCGCCGAGTATCCCGCCGAGAAAGCCCAGCAGCAGGGTTTCACTCAACGACAGTGCGCCGCTGCCGGCGAGTACGGCCACGGCAAACAGCAACACCGTGCCGGGCACGATCAGCCCGGCAATGGCCAGACACTCCACGAATGCGACGATAAACACCGCAGCGGCCAGCCACTGCGGATTGGCGGCGAGCCACCCGGTCACGCTATCGAGCCATGGGCCCATACACACAACTCCATCAAATCTTCAATAAGTCCCGAAGGCTGCACAAAATATCAGCAATCACTCAGTACCCCTGTGGGAGCGGGCTTGCTCGCGAATGCGGTGTGTCATCAACGAGCTCGTATCTGACACGCCCTCTTCGCGAGCAAGCCCGCTCCCACAAGGGCGCATTGGGTTCAAAACCTGTGTCACTTCAGGACAGCAAAAAATAATCGCGACCTTCGACCTGGCCCCGGCGCAGCGGGTTCCGCGTGCACCACTGGGCATACGCGGCGTCGACGAAGCGGTACATCAGGTGTTCGTCGCGGCCATGGGGGATGCCCAGGCGGGTGGTCTGGATAATCTGGGTCGGCGCCGGCCCGGTGTCTTCCACCAGCATCAGCTCATGATCGAAACGCTTGGCGTCCCACATTGGCACCTTCAGCCCAAGCGCCTTGCACAGCAGCGTCTGCCCGGCGCAAAGCTTTTGCGAAGGACGCGGCCGGCCTTGGGCATCGGGATTGTTCAGCAGCATCTGCGCCAGACTCGCCGGCCCGCTGACCTCATCGACCCACGGGTAAGCGGACTTGATCAGCACCGCATTGCCCGGCCCCTGAGCGCTGAAGTTCAGCGAATCGCCACCGCGGGCGTAATACATATAGATGTGCCCGCCATCCAGAAACAAAGCCTTACGTTTTTCCGTATAGCCGAGCGATGCATGACTGCCTTTTTCCGCGCAGTAATAGGCTTCGGTTTCGATGATCCGGGCGCTGAGCCACAGATCGCCGACCCGGTGGCGGATGACTTTGCCGAGCAGATCGCGGGCCAGCACTTGCGCGTCACGGTCGAAAAAAACGTCCGGGAGGCCCAGTGGCAGGCGCTCGGCGATGGCGCGATCGGTCAGGTTGGACATGGCAAACGGTGTTTATCCAGGCGAAGGAGGTCGTGATGATAACAATCCGCGGCTTAATTACGGCTGAACGTCGGCAAATTGCAGTCCATTTCGACCATCCGCCTGTCACCGCTGTTAGTCCCGGGACGCGACAGCTATAATCTGCCGCTTTCCTCTTTGCCAAGACCCCAGCAGACCATGACTGAGTCCGTTCTTGACTACATGACCCGATTGGGTCGCGCCGCCCGCGAAGCTTCCCGGGTCATCGGCCGTGCCAGCACCGCGCAGAAAAACCGCGCCTTGCAGGCTGCTGCCAATGCGCTGGACGCTGCTCGCGCCGAGCTGGCCGCAGCCAATGAACAGGATCTGGCCGCCGGTCGCGCCAACGGTCTGGAGCCGGCACTGCTGGAGCGCCTGGAACTGACCCCGGCGCGCATCGACGGCATGATCGTCGGACTGCGTCAGGTGGCGGCACTGCCGGATCCGGTCGGTGCGATCCGTGACATGAGCTTTCGTCCGTCCGGGATTCAGGTCGGCAAGATGCGCGTGCCGCTGGGCGTGATCGGGATCATCTACGAATCCCGGCCCAACGTGACCATCGATGCCGCCAGCCTGTGCCTGAAGTCCGGTAACGCGACCATCCTGCGTGGTGGCTCCGAGGCGATTCATTCCAACCGGGCGATTGCCGCGTGCATTCAGCGCGGTCTGGCCGAGGCCGAATTGCCGGCAGCCGTGGTGCAAGTGGTCGAAACCACCGACCGTGCCGCCGTCGGCGCGATGATCAGCATGCCCGAGTATGTCGACGTGATCGTGCCGCGCGGTGGCCGTGGCCTGATCGAACGTATCAGCCGTGATGCCCGGGTGCCGGTGATCAAACACCTGGACGGCATCTGCCACGTATTTGTCAGCGAGCACGCCGATCTGGCCAAAGCCCAGCGCATCGCCTTCAATGCCAAGACTTACCGTTATGGCATCTGCGGCGCGATGGAGACCTTGCTGGTTGATCAAAGTGTTGCGAAGGATTTCCTGCCGTCGATGGCTGCCCAGTTCCGCGAGAAAGGCGTCGAGCTGCGTGGCTGCGAACGCACCCGCGCGATCATCGACGCGGTGGCGGCCAGCGAAGACGACTGGAGCACCGAGTATCTGGCGCCGATCCTGTCGATCCGCGTGGTCGACGGACTGGATCAGGCCATCGAACACATCAACCATTACGGCTCGCATCACACCGACTCGATCGTCAGCGAAAACCTCGCCGACACCCGGCGTTTCGTCGCGGAAGTCGACTCGGCGTCGGTGATGATCAACACCCCGACCTGCTTCGCCGATGGATTCGAATACGGATTGGGTGCCGAGATCGGCATTTCTACTGATAAGCTGCACGCCCGCGGCCCGGTGGGCCTCGAAGGACTGACCTGCGAGAAGTACATCGTGGTCGGTGATGGCCAGTTGCGCGGCCAGGCGACGGTCTGACTTGACCGACCTCGACTTGACAGCGCCGCTGCCTGACGGCGAACTCCGACCCCGGCGCATCGGCGTACTGGGCGGCACGTTCGACCCGGTGCACATCGGCCATTTGCGTGGTGCGCTGGAAGTCGCCGAAGCGCTGCTGCTCGACGAGCTGCGCATGATGCCCAGCGCCCGGCCGCCGCACCGCGATACGCCGCAGGTGTCGGCGCAGGATCGGTTGGCAATGGTCGAGTGCGCGGTGGCCGGAGTGCCGCCGCTGGTGGTGGACGCCCGCGAATTGCAGCGGGACAAACCGTCTTACACCATTGATACCCTGGAGTTGATGCGTGCCGAAATGGCCGCCGAGACCCAGGTTTTTCTGCTTTTGGGCTGGGACGCATTTTGCGGCCTGCCCACTTGGCACCGCTGGGAAGAGTTGCTCCAGCATTGCCACATCCTGGTGCTACAGCGCCCGGACGCCGACAGCGAACCGCCGGATGCCTTGCGCAACCTGCTGGCAGCGCGTTCGGTGAGCGACCCGCTGGCCCTGAAAGGGCCGAGCGGACAGATTGCATTCGTCTGGCAGACACCGCTCGCGGTTTCCGCCACCCAGATCCGTCAACTGCTGGCCAGCGGTAAGTCGGTACGTTTCCTGGTGCCCGACGCGGTCCTGGCCTACATCGATGCGCACGGTCTGTACCGTGCGTCGAACTGAACAAGGCGTGCTTCACTGATACGAATCCACGTATCGCCAAGCCGCCGAATATACGAGCAAAACGAGTTTTATATGACTGACAAAGACGTAAGCAAAGTTAAGCGCAAAGGCACGTTCAAGAGCGCACCGCTGCCGGAAGTCGCCAACACCAACGAGCCGCTCAAGGGCGACGAGCTGGTCAAGGTTGCCGTGGCAGCTCTGGAAGACGTCAAGGCACAAGACATCCAGATCATCGATGTGCGCGACAAGCAGAGCATCACCGACTACATGATCATCGCCACCGGTACGTCCAATCGCCAGATCAACGCGATGCTGGACAAGGTCCGTGAAGAAGTCAAAAAGCAGGGCGCCAAGCCGCTGGGCGAAGAAGGCAAGGGCGACAGCGACTGGGTGCTGCTCGACCTCGACCTGGTGATCGTGCACATGATGACTGCCTCGGCGCGTCAGTTCTACGACCTGGAACGCCTGTGGGCCGGTGCCGAGCAAAGCCGTGCGGCAGACGCCAAGCACCACAGCCCGGAAAACACCCACGAGCATTTCACCAAGCTCAACAAAGACCAGCTGTAAGGGATTGCTGTGCGACTGCGACTGATCGCCGTCGGTTCACGCATGCCCAAGTGGGTGGAAGAAGGCTGGCATGAATATGCCAAGCGTCTTCCGTCCGAACTGGCGCTGGAACTGGTGGAAATTCCGCTCAATACCCGTGGCAAGAACGCCGACGTGGCCCGTTTCATCCGCCAGGAAGGCGAAGCCATGCTGGCCAAGGTCGGGCCGAACGAGCGGATCGTCACGCTGGAAGTCCACGGCAAGCCCTGGAGCACCGAGCAACTGGCGGTCGAACTCGACCGTTGGCGGCTGGATTCGCGCACGGTCAATTTCATGGTCGGTGGCCCCGAAGGGCTGGCGCCGGAAGTCTGCGCCCGCGCCGATCAGCGCTGGTCGTTGTCGCCGCTGACCTTGCCGCACCCGCTGGTGCGGATCCTGATCGGCGAACAGCTGTACCGTGCCTGGACCGTGCTGTCCGGTCACCCTTACCACAAGTAGTCCTGCTCTCATGTCTCAGCCGATCCGCATCAAGGACCACGAAAAGGACGCCCGCCTGGTGCGTAGCCGCGTCGTGTTCGGGGCCATTGCGGTCATGCTGTTGATCTGCGTATTGATTGCGCGGCTGTACTACTTGCAGGTGATCCAGTACGAGTACCACTCGACGCTCTCGGAAAACAACCGCGTCCACGTGCAGCCGATTCCGCCGACCCGCGGCTTGATCTTCGACCGCAACGGCGTGGTGGTGGCGGACAACCGCCCGAGCTTCAGCCTGAGCATGACCCGCGAACGTTCCGGCGACTGGCAGCAAGTGCTCGACGTGATCGTCGAAGTGCTGCAGCTGACGCCCGAGGACCGGGTGATCTTCGAGAAACGCATGCGTCAGGGGCGTCGGCCATTCGAGCCGGTGCCGATCCTGTTCGAGTTGACCGAAGAGCAGATCGCCCGGATCGCGGTGAACCAGTTCCGCCTGCCAGGGGTGGAAGTGGTCGCGCAGCTGGTGCGCCACTACCCGCAGGGCGCGCATTTTGCGCACTCGGTGGGTTACATGGGGCGCATCAACGAGAAAGAGCTGAAGACCCTCGACCCGGTCAACTACAGCGGCACCCACCACATCGGCAAGACCGGCATCGAGCGTTTCTACGAGCCGGAACTGCACGGCCAGGTGGGTTACGAGGAAGTCGAAACCAACGCTCGGGGCCGCGTATTGCGCGTGCTCAAGCGTACCGATCCGATTCCCGGCAAGGACATCGTCCTGAGCCTGGACATCAAACTGCAGGAAGCGGCCGAAGCCGCGCTGGGCGGGCGTCGCGGCGCGGTGGTGGCGCTCGATCCGAAGACTGGCGAAGTGCTGGCGATGGTCAGCCAGCCGAGTTTCGACCCGAACCTGTTCGTCACCGGCATCAGCTTCAAGGCCTATGCCGAACTGCGCGATTCCATCGACCGGCCGCTGTTCAACCGCGTGCTGCGCGGCCTGTACCCGCCGGGTTCGACGATCAAGCCGGCGGTGGCGATTGCCGGTCTCGATTCTGGCGTAGTGACAGCGTCGAGCCGGGTGTTCGACCCCGGTTACTACATGCTGCCCAACTACGATCACAAGTACCGCAACTGGAACCGCACCGGTGACGGCTTCGTCGATCTCGACACGGCGATCATGCGTTCCAACGACACCTACTTCTATGACCTGGCGCACAAGCTGGGCATCGATCGGTTGTCGGCCTACATGAACAAGTTCGGCATCGGCCAGAAGGTCTCGCTGGACATGTTCGAAGAATCCCCCGGCCTGATGCCGTCCCGCGAGTGGAAGCGTGCGACGCGCAAGCAGGCGTGGTTCCCGGGTGAAACTCTGATTCTGGGGATTGGCCAGGGTTATATGCAGTCCACACCGTTGCAACTGGCGCAGGCCACGGCGCTGGTCGCCAACAAAGGCATCTGGAACCGGCCGCACCTGGCCAAGACCATTGAGGGCGCCAAACCGGTAGACGAGAACCCGATGCCGGACATCGTCCTGCGCGATCCGTCGGACTGGACCAAGGTCAACCACGGCATGCAGCAGGTGATGCACGGCGCCCGGGGTACTGCGCGCAAGGCAGCAATCGGTGCGCAATACCGCATCGCCGGCAAGTCCGGTACCGCTCAGGTCGTCGCGATCAAACAAGGTGAAAAATACGACCGTTCCAAGGTTCAGGAACGCCACCGCGACCACGCCTTGTTCGTTGGTTTCGCCCCGGCCGACAACCCGAAAATAGTGGTTTCGGTGATGGTCGAGAACGGTGAGTCCGGCTCCGGTGTCGCCGCGCCAGTGGTGCGTCAGGTCATGGATGCCTGGCTTCTGGATCAGGAGGGTCGATTGAAGGCCGAATACGCCGGTCCTATCAGTGCGGAGGCTACGGCCCGTGATGAATAATTTTGATCGCATGCTCTCTAGCGAGGATGTGATGCGTCGCCGGGCGACGCTGCTGCAACGCCTGCATATCGATGGCCCGCTGTTGATCCTGCTGCTGATCCTCGCTGCGGGCAGTCTGTTCGTGCTGTATTCGGCCAGTGGCAAAAGCTGGGATCTGCTGGGCAAACAAGCCACTTCGTTCGGCATCGGCCTGGTGTCGATGATTGTCATCGCCCAGTTCGAACCACGGTTCATGGCGCGTTGGGTACCGCTCGGTTACGTGATCGGCGTGGTGCTGCTGTTGGTGGTGGACATCATGGGCCACAACGCCATGGGCGCGACGCGCTGGATCAACATCCCCGGGGTGATCCGCTTCCAGCCCTCGGAGTTCATGAAGATTCTGATGCCGGCGACGATTGCCTGGTATCTGTCCAAACGCACGCTACCGCCGCAACTCAAGCATGTCGGCATCAGCCTGATGCTGATCGGCGTGCCGTTCATTCTGATCGTGCGCCAGCCTGACCTTGGTACGTCACTGCTGATTCTGGCCGGCGGCGCGTTCGTGCTGTTCATGGGCGGGCTGCGCTGGCGCTGGATCCTCAGCGTGCTGGCCGCCGCCGTACCGGTGGCGATCGCCATGTGGTTCTTCATCATGCACGACTACCAGAAGCAGCGGATCCTGACCTTCCTCGACCCGGAAAGCGATCCGCTCGGCACCGGCTGGAACATCATCCAGTCGAAAGCCGCGATCGGTTCCGGCGGTGTGTTCGGCAAGGGTTGGCTGCTGGGCACCCAGTCGCACCTGGACTTTTTGCCGGAAAGCCACACCGACTTCATCATCGCCGTACTGGGCGAGGAGTTCGGCCTGGTGGGCATCTGCGCGCTGCTGCTGATCTATCTGTTGCTGATCGGTCGCGGCCTGGTGATTACCGCCCAGGCGCAGACGCTGTTTGGCAAATTGCTCGCCGGCGCGCTGACCATGACGTTTTTTGTTTATGTTTTCGTCAACATCGGTATGGTCAGTGGCCTGTTGCCGGTGGTGGGGGTGCCGTTGCCCTTCATTAGCTACGGAGGAACTTCGCTGGTGACACTGCTGTCAGCGTTTGGGGTTTTGATGTCGATTCATACGCATCGCAAGTGGATCGCACAGGTTTGAATAAGGTGAAGAGTTCAATGCAAGTCATGCGCAGCTGGGCGACTCGTTACGCGCCGTGGGTCGGCCTGGTCGGCATCCTTGGCAGCGCGCAGGAAGCGCTGGCCGGCGATTACGAAGGCTCACCGCAGGTGGCCGAATTCGTCGGTGAAATGACCCGCGACTACGGTTTTGCCGGCGAGCAACTGATGGCGGTGTTCCGCGAGGCGCAGCGCAAGCAGGCGATTCTCGACGCCATCTCCAAACCCGCCGAGCGGGTCAAGCAGTGGAAAGAATATCGCCCGATGTTCATCACCGACGCGCGCATCGCCCGTGGTGTGGACTTCTGGCGCCAGCACGAGGCCGTGCTGGCCCGTGCCGAGCAGGAGTACGGTGTACCGGCACAAGTCATCGTGTCGATCATTGGCGTCGAGACCTTTTTCGGACGTAATACCGGCAATTACCGGGTGATTGATGCGTTGTCCACGCTCGGTTTCGACTATCCTCCCCGTGCCGAATTTTTCCGCAAGGAATTGCGTGAGTTCCTGCTGCTGGCCCGTGAAGAACAGGTCGATCCATTGACCCTCAAAGGCTCGTACGCCGGGGCGATGGGCCTGCCGCAATTCATGCCGAGCAGCTTTCGCGCCTATGCGGTGGATTTCGACGGTGACGGTCACATCAATATCTGGACCAATCCGGACGATGCGATCGGCAGCGTGGCCAGTTACTTCAAACGGCATGGCTGGCTCGCCGGGGAACCAGTGGTCAGTCGCGCCGATGTGCGCGGCGAGCAGGTCGATGAAGGCCTGACCACCGGCATCGAGCCGACGAAAACGGTCGGAGAGTTGCGGGCGTTGGGCTGGTCAAGTCATGATGCGCTGCGCGATGATATGCCGGTTACTGCATTTCGCCTCGAAGGCGACAACGGCCCTGAATACTGGATGGGCCTGAAGAATTTCTACGCGATCACGCGTTATAACCGCAGCGTGATGTACGCCATGGCCGTACATCAACTGTCTGAAGAGCTGGTAAAAGCACGGGGCGTCAAGTAATGCGGGCATTGCCTATCAATAAACCCCTGAAGCTGGTGGCATTCGCCGCGTTGGCGGTGCTGGTCGCCAGCTGTTCGACCAGCCGCGCGCCAACCCAGAAGACCTCGTCCACCGCCGTACGTGCGCAGCCGGGGCTGGACATCAACCGCGCGCACAAAGACGGCGCGCCGTGGTGGGATGTCGATGTTTCGCGCATCCCCGACGCCACGCCGACCCTGCACACCGGCCCCTACAAGGCCAACCCGTACACCGTGCTGGGCAAGACCTATTTCCCGTTGCAGGAATCCAAGACCTACGTCGCCTCGGGTACGGCGTCCTGGTACGGCACCAAGTTCCACGGGCAGAACACCGCCAACGGCGAAGTGTATGACCTGTACGGCATGAGTGCCGCTCACAAGACTCTGCCACTGCCAAGTTACGTTCGGGTGACCAACCTGGACAACAACAAGAGCGTGATCCTGCGGGTCAACGATCGCGGGCCGTTCTATTCGGACCGGATCATTGACTTGTCCTACGCGGCCGCGAAGAAGCTCGGTTATGCCGAAATCGGCACCGCGCGGGTCAAGGTCGAGGGCATCGATCCGCAGCAATGGTGGGCCGCCAAGGGCCGTCCGGCGCCGCTGATGCTCAACGAGCCGCAAGTCGCGCAGAATAGCGCCCCGGTGATCACGGCGTCGGCCGGTACCATCGAGCAGTGGACCCCGCCGCCGCAGCAACATGCCTCTGATACTGTCCCTGTACAGATCAGCGCAAAAAAAAACGCTTCTGCACCAGCGTCTGGCCAGTATCTGCAGGTGGGCGCGTTCGCCAACCCGGACGCTGCAGAACTCCTGAGGTCGAAGCTCAGCGGGATGGTGAGCGCTCCGGTGTTCATCAGCTCGATCGTGCGCAATCAGCAGACCCTGCACCGGGTACGCCTGGGGCCGATCGGGTCGCCGGGTGAGATCGCGCAGGTGCAGAACAGCGTGCGCCTGGCCAATCTCGGCTCGCCGAGCGTGGTCACCGAGTAAGAAACGTAGCACTTGATTGACGGTTCACTTGCGGTTTTGGGGGGTGAACCAGGTTGTTGGCTCGTCGAAGAACAAAAGCCCGGCAAGGGTGACTGGAGTGAGCAACTGAACACGCGATGGCCCGTTAGAAGGCTGTCTGAATAGTTTTGCCTTCGGGCAAGTTTCCATTAGCGATTTCGAGAGACGGATGAACATCACCACCTTTGCCAAACGCCTGTGTCTGCTAGTCCCGCTGCTCCTCTCGCCAGCCGCTTTCGCGGCCGAGATGATGCCGTCGCCACCTCAACTGGCTGCAAAAGCCTACGTGCTCATGGACGCCAGCAGCGGCAACGTGCTGGTGGAGAACAACGGTGACCAGCGTCTGCCGCCAGCCAGCCTGACCAAACTGATGACCGCGTACATCGCTACGCTGGAAATCCGTCGCGGCCAGATCGGTGAGAACGACCCGGTGACCGTCAGCGAAAACGCCTGGCGTACCGGCGGTTCGCGGATGTTCATCAAAGTCGGCTCGCAAGTGACCGTCAGCGACCTGCTGCACGGCATCATCATCCAGTCCGGCAACGACGCCAGCGTGGCGCTGTCCGAGCACATCGCCGGCAGCGAAGACGCGTTCGCCGACCTGATGAACAAGACGGTCGCCGATCTGGGCATGACCAACTCGCACTTCATGAACCCGACCGGTCTGCCGAACCCTGAGCACTATTCGTCGGCTCACGACATGGCGATCCTGGCGCGCGCGATCATCCACGAAGACCCGGCTCACTACGCGATCTACTCGCAGAAAGAGTTCTTCTGGAACGGCATCAAGCAGCCTAACCGCAACCTGCTGCTGTGGCGCGACAAAACCGTTGACGGTCTGAAAACCGGTCACACCGACGAAGCCGGCTACTGCATGGTGTCCTCGGCTGTCCGTGATGGCCAGCGTCTGATCGCCGTGGTGTTCGGCACCAACAGCGAAGTGGCCCGTGCTGCTGAAACCCAGAAGCTGCTGACCTACGGTTTCCGTTTCTTCGAAACCCAGACCTTCTACCAGAAGGGCACCGAACTGGCTCAGGCCCCGGTGTGGAAAGGCACCACCAGTCAAGTCAAGGCCGGCCTGGCTGAAGACCTGACCATGACCCTGCCAAAAGGCCAGCTGAAAAAGCTCGCTGCCAGCATGACCATGAACCCGCAACTGACCGCGCCAATCGCCAAGGGCGACGTGATCGGTAAAGTCGAAGTGAAACTGGACGACAAGGTAGTGCACAGCGCTGACCTGATCGCTCTGGACGCTGTCGAGGAGGGTGGTATCTTCCGCCGCATGTGGGATAGCATCCGTCTATTCTTCTACGGCTTGTTCAACTGATTTGTGTTGACCTGCATGGCCCCGCCCCGATCCGGTGCGGGGCCATGTGCGTTACCACGGCTTGCGCTCTAGAGGCCGTTACGCCATGACCGATACCGAAGTAAAGGCGCCAAAGATCGAATTTCCGCAGACTGATTATCCGATTAAGGTGATCAGCGATACGGGCGTCGGCAACAAAGACAAGATCATCGACATCGTCAAGAAACACGCGACCATCAATGATGAGCGCATCGACGAGCGTCAAAGCAGCAACGG
The DNA here is from genome assembly GCF_017947305.1 of Pseudomonas sp. MWU347. NCBI lineage: Bacteria > Pseudomonadati > Pseudomonadota > Gammaproteobacteria > Pseudomonadales > Pseudomonadaceae > Pseudomonas > Pseudomonas sp. MWU347. Next base: position 188,788 of record NZ_JAFGZB010000008.1, on the reverse strand, counting down.
CAAGTACACCACCATTCAGCTGCACATCGTCGCGACAGACCAGGATCAGCTGTACAACATCAACAGCGAACTGCGGGCTTCCGGTTTCGTGCACATGGTGTTGTGATGCCAGGCACGCTGGGCTTTCGCGAACTTGGCCAGATGGCTTACGAGCCGGTCTGGCATGCCATGCAACGCTTCACCAACGAACGCGGCAGCGATGCCGCCGACGAAATCTGGCTGGTCGAGCACCCTCCGGTGTTCACCCAAGGCCAGGCCGGCAAGGCCGAACACCTGTTGCTGCCGGGCGATATCCCGGTGGTACAGGTCGATCGCGGCGGGCAGGTGACTTATCATGGCCCGGGCCAATTGGTGGCTTACCTGTTGCTGGATGTGCGCAAGCTGGGCTTTGGCGTACGTGATCTGGTCACGCGCATGGAACACTGCCTGATCGAATTGCTGGACAGCTACGGCGTGACCGCTGTAGCCAAGCCAGATGCTCCCGGCGTCTACGTCGACGGAGCGAAAATCGCTTCTCTGGGTTTGCGGATTCGCCACGGTTGCTCCTTTCATGGCCTGGCCCTGAACGTGGATATGAACCTGGAGCCGTTTCGACGGATTAATCCCTGCGGCTATGCCGGGCTGGCGATGACCCAGCTGAGCGATCACGCAGGATCGATTGAATTTGCCGAGGTAAGTGCCCGGCTGCGCGCGCAGCTCGTCAAACACCTCGACTATGCTGAGCAGACGACCCTGACGGGCGGAATCGACTGATATGACTACTGATGCAGTGCAAACCATGATCCCGACGCTCGACGTGACCGAGCGCCCGGCCCCGCGTCCCAAGGTTGAAGCCGGCGTCAAGCTGCGCGGCGCCGAGAAGGTTGCACGCATCCCGGTAAAGATCATTCCGACCACCGAACTGCCGAAGAAACCCGACTGGATTCGCGTGCGCATCCCGGTTTCGCCGGAAGTCGACCGGATCAAGAGTCTGCTGCGCAAGCACAAGCTGCACAGCGTCTGCGAAGAAGCCTCCTGCCCGAACCTGGGCGAGTGCTTCTCCGGCGGCACCGCGACCTTCATGATCATGGGCGACATCTGCACCCGTCGTTGCCCGTTCTGCGACGTTGGCCACGGTCGTCCGAAACCACTGGACGTCAACGAGCCGGAGAGCCTGGCGATCGCCATTGCCGACCTCAAGCTCAAGTACGTGGTGATCACCTCGGTTGACCGCGACGACCTGCGTGACGGCGGTGCCCAGCACTTTGCTGATTGCATCCGCGAGATCCGCAAGCTGTCGCCGAACGTGCAGCTGGAAACCCTGGTCCCGGACTACCGTGGCCGCATGGACATCGCCTTGGAAATCACCGCTGCCGAGCCGCCGGATGTGTTCAACCACAACCTGGAAACCGTGCCGCGCCTGTACAAGGCTGCGCGTCCGGGTTCGGATTACCAGTGGTCGCTGACCCTGCTGCAACGCTTCAAGCAGATGATGCCGCACATCCCGACCAAATCCGGCCTGATGCTGGGTCTGGGCGAGACCGACGAAGAAGTCATCGAAGTCATGAAGCGCATGCGCGAACACGACATTGACATGCTGACCCTCGGCCAGTACCTGCAACCGTCGCGCAGCCACTTGCCGGTGCAGCGTTTCGTGCACCCGGACACCTTCGCCTGGTTCGCCGAGGAAGGTTACAAGATGGGCTTCAAGAACGTTGCTTCCGGCCCGCTGGTACGTTCCTCGTATCACGCCGACGAGCAGGCGAAACTGGTCAAGGCTGAACTGCTCGGTTCCTGATCCGGCGCTGATAGCCTCGAAAAATACCCGCTTCGGCGGGTATTTTTGTTTGGGCCTGCCACGCACTCTTTTGTTTGTCTCTGTACCTGACTACTGTGTGTTCATGAATTCACAGGGAGACCCATGGATGACCGTTCGACCGACTCACACCCTTTTTCCGCATAAGCCTGTGCCGGCGCTGCCGTCCGAAGGACTGATCGGTGTGATTGCCCCCGCCGGCCCCGGTGCACTGGACACTGACAAGGCTGTGCAGTGGATGCGTGCCCGCGGCTATGCACTGAAGGTGTTCCCCGGTGTCTACGAGAAGGACGGCTATCTGGCCGGCAGCGATGACGTGCGCCTCAACGACCTGCACGCCGCTTTCGTCGACCCTGAAGTCGACGCGATCATTTGCCTGCGCGGTGGTTACGGCACGCCGCGCCTGCTGGACCGGATCGATTACGACTTGCTGAGTCGTCACGCCAAGCCGTTTGTCGGCTACAGCGACATCACCGCACTGCATCTGGCGATCAGTCGCTACGCAGGGTTCGTGACCTTCCATGGCCCGCTGCTCAATGCCGACCTGCTGGGCGACAAGGAGCCACCTACCGTCACCTCATTCTTCGCCATGTTGCGCGGTCAGTTGAAGGCGGGGAGTGTGTTGAGCCATCCGGTGGCTTATCCATTGACCACGGTCGAACCTGGCATCGCTCACGGGCGTTTGCTTGGCGGCAATCTGGCGATGATTGCCTCGACGCTGGGCACACCTTATGAGATTGACGTCGAGGGCGTGATTCTGCTGATCGAAGACGTCAACGAGCCGCTATATCGGATTGACCGTTTGCTCACGCAGATGCGCCTGGCTGGCAAGCTGGCCAGATTGCGCGGTGTGCTGGTGGGGGATGTCGCCGGGGTGGATGTCGAGACGTTGAATCGCTTGCTCAAGCAGACCTTCGAGCCGTTACGGATTCCGGTGCTGTCGGGGTGGCGCAGCGGGCATTGTGATCCGAACCTGACGCTGCCGATGGGGGCGCTGGTTCGCTTGGATGCCGGGAAGAAGGAATTGATGTTGGAACAGGATGTAGTGATCAAACGCTAGGGTTTGGTTGCCAGTGAGTCAGTCTTCGGGAGCAAGCCCCCTCCCACATTTGATTTGTGTCGTACACGGAACCAATGTGGGAGCGGGCTTGCTCGCGAAGGCGGCATCAGCCATACGACGATCTTTCTATTGGGAGCGCAGGCTCTCAAGCAACTTATGCGTCGGATAACCATCCGCCGGCCAGCCAAACGACTGCTGCGCACTGCGGATCGCCTTGCGGGTATTGGCGCCGATAATCCCGTCCGCCGTGCCCGCATCATAGTTACGCGCGCTGAGCAGGTTCTGCAATTCGATGCGTTCGGAACGGCTCAGTGGCAGATCGTCTTTCGGCCAGGTGCCATTGATCAGGCCTGCGCCGTTGAAGCGCTCGGACAACAGGCTGACCGCCAGTGCGTAGGACGACGAGTTGTTGTACTTGAGGATCGCCCGGAAGTTATCGAGGATCAGGAACGCCGGGCCACGGTAACCGGCCGGCAGCAGCAGGGCGGCAGACAGTTGTTCCGAGCCGGCCGGGGCCTGACCGCCATTGGGCAGGATCACTCCCAGTTGACGCCATTCGGCAACGGTCTTGCGCATCGCGCCATCGGCCAGGGTGTAGTTGAAGCCGCTCGGCAGTTGCACTTCGAAGCCCCATGGCTGACCACGCTGCCAGCCTGAGCTTTGCAGGTAGTGTGCGGTGGAGGCCAGCGCATCGGCCGGGCTGCCCCAGATGTCGCGGCGACCGTCACCGTCGAAATCCACGGCGTGGGTGTTGTAGGTCGTCGGAATGAACTGGGTCTGGCCCATCGCGCCGGCCCACGAGCCAAGCATCTTTTCTGGCGTGATGTCGCCCTGTTGCAGGATCTGCAGCGCCGCGATCAGTTGTGCATGAGCAAATGCGGGGCGACGGCCTTCGTAGGCCAGGGTCGCCAGCGAGTTGATCACCGATTTGGTGCCCTGGAACTGACCGAAGTTGCTTTCCATGCCCCATACCGACACCAGTGCCTGGCGATCCACGCCATAACGCTGTTCGATGCTCTGCAGGATGTCGGCGTACTGGCTGATCAGCGCCTGCCCCTTGCGCACTCGCAGCGGCGACAGGGCGCCATCGAGGTATTCCCATACCGGACGAGAGAACTCCGGCTGACTGCGGTCGGCTTTGATCACGCTGGCATCGAAGCTGACATTGGCAAACGCGCGGTCGAACAGATCGGCGCGGATCCCGGCTGCCAAGGCATCCTTGCGGAAACCCGCCTGCCATTCGGCAAAGGTCTGGGTTGGCTGAAGATCAAGCGGGTCAGCGGACGGCACTACCGGCGGGATGATTGCCGGGGCTGTTGCGACAGGGGCGGCTTGAAGGGGTTGCGCATCGGCGGCGGTAGGTTTTTCCGCGCAGGCGACAAGCAGAATGAAGCTGGAGGCAGCGATCAGTTGGCGAACGGGCCAACGACGGGAAAGACTGAAGGGCATGCACAGTTCCAGGGGATACGAATCAGGTGCAGACCTTAACATGACCAGGGGGTGCTGTGCTTCAGGCAGCCAGAAAGTAAGAAGCCTCCCAGCTATTAGACTGGAAGGCTTCGCGGCGGTAGCTGCCTTTACCCTTGGTTGGTCGTTCCTGGCGACTGCGGAACAGGGGTTGGGCGATGATGGATTTGGCCTTGTTCGGGCCATGTTTCGATGGCTTTTTGCTCATGAGGGTTCTCTCGGTAGGTGGGTGCTGCGGGGCGAATAATCTGCCGAAGCCGCGCGTCTGTCCAGCCTCTATTGCGTAGGAATATTCTGACGCCTTCGCGAGCAAGCCCGCTCCCACAGTCGACCGAGTTCTATCATGTGAATGCGATCGACTGTGGGAGCGGGCTTGCTCGCGAAAGGGCGTTATGCGGTTGAACGTCTTACTCGGCGGGCAGTGAAAGACGCTGGCCCGACATCAACAGCGCCAACCGGCTCAGACTCATCCACGGCGAACCGGCGGCCTGACCCTTGATCTGCGCATCGATGCGCTGGGCTTCGAGCAACAACTGCGCCCAGCGTTGCGCCGAGTAGCGTTGCAGGGCTATGCTCATCAGGGGTTTGCGCTTGTCCCAGACTGGCGGTTTCGCCTGGCTGAAGCACTTGTCCAGCGGCGTGCCCTGGCTGTACTGCAGCGAGATATTGGCCAGCAGGCGCAACTCCCGCGCCAGTGCCCAGAGAATCACCGGTGGCTCGACGCCTTCACCGCGCAGGCCTTCAAGCATGCGCAAGGCGTGGGCCGGTTCGCCGTTGAGTACGGCGTCGGTCAGGCCAAACACGTCGAAGCGCGCACTGTCGGCCACCGCGGCCTGCACGGTTTCGACGGTGATCTGCCCACCTTCGGCCATCAACTTGAGCTTTTCGATTTCCTGCGCAGCGGCGAGCAGGTTGCCCTCGACGCGTGCGGCGATCAGTTCGACCGCGTCCTGGCTGGCCGACAAGCCGGCCTGCGACAGACGCTGGCGAATCCAGCTCGGCAACTGGTTGGCATCCACCGGCCAGATCTGGATGAACTGGGTCTGCTGGCCTTCGACCAGGGCCTTGCCCCACTTGGTCTTCTGCGCACTGCCGTCGAGCTTGGGCAAGCTGATCAGCAGCACCGTGTCTTCAGCGGGGCGCGAGCAGTATTCGATCAGCGCGGCAGCGCCCTTGTCACCGGGCTTGCCCGAAGGCAGGCGCAGTTCCAGCAGGCGTTTTTCGGCGAACAGCGACATGCTGGCGCCGGCCTGCAACAAGGTCCCCCAATCGAAATTGGCGTCGGCGGCGAACACCTGGCGTTCGTCGAAACCTTGCTGGCGGGCAGCACTGCGAATGGCGTCGGCGGCTTCCTGGCACAACAGCGGGTCATCGCCGCTGATGATATAGACGGGCGCGAGCGCGCCTTGCAGGTGTTTGCCGAGTTGAGCGGGAGCGAGCTTCATAAGAGAGGGCGAACGGGGCGCCTGAGCGCCCCGTACGTCTTACTGCTGCGGCAGTTCGAGCGGCGACTGACGCGGGGTTTCCGCTTCAGCTTTCTGTGCCGCCTTCAGCGCGTCGGCTTCAGCCCGGGCACGGTCGTTGGCCGCTTGCTGCAATTGCTGCAGTTGGCCCGGCGTCAGCTGTTGCAGGCGCAGCATCATGCGTTGAACCAGTTCGCGACGGGTTTCGCGACGGGCGTCGTTGGCTTCCTGATCGGAGCCGACGAGGTTGTTGCCGTCGTGGATGAACACTTTCTGCACTTCAAGCTTGTCGCTCAGCAGGTTCAGATTGTGTTCGCCTACGATGTCGTAGTTCAGCACGGTGGTCACTTGGTACTCACCCGTACGACCGGCACCGGCGTAGCTGAGGATGCGCTGGTTTTCCTGTTCGTCAGCCAGATACAGCTTGTACGGTGCACCGCTGTAGACCTTGACGCCGCTGGACTCGAGCACCTGACGCAGCTGGGTGACGGTCTCGCCATACGCGTTACGGGCGCTCAGATCGAGCTCCTTGATCGACAGTTCGTTGGTGCCGGTGCCACGCAGCTGGAAACCGCAGGCGCTCAGCAGAACGGCGAGGCCCATCACCAGCAGATTGCGTTTGATCATTGTGTTGCTCCCCTTGAAACCATGTGGGCCGACCCTGCGGCCCGAAAGGTTTTACAGTGCGTCAGGCGAACCTGACGCCCAATCCAATTTAGCTGGCGACGATGTTAACCAGTTTCCCTGGTACAACGATCACTTTGCGAATGGTCAGACCGTCGACGAAACGCAGCACGTTTTCGTTGGCGCGGGCCGCCGCTTCAACTTCTTCGCGGGTGGCGCTGGCCGGCATTTCGATCTGGCCACGCAGCTTGCCGTTCACTTGAATGACCAGTTGCAGGCTGTCCTGCACCAGTGCGCTTTCATCGACCGCAGGCCAGCCGGCATCGATCACCGGGTCAGCGTGGCCCAGTTGATTCCACAGCTCATGGCTGATGTGCGGCGTGATCGGAGCCAGCAACAACGTCACGGCTTCCAGACCTTCGTGAATCAGCGCGCGGTCCTGTTCGGAGCCTTGCGCGGCTTTTTCCAGCACGTTCATCAGCGTCATCACCTGAGCGATGGCGGTGTTGAATTTGTGGTTCTGGCCGACGTCATGGCTGGCCTGTTTGATGGCCAGGTGGATGGCGCGGCGCACGGCTTTCTGCTCGTCGTTCAGGCCGGCGATGTCCAGCTTGCCCGGCAGGCCCTGAGTGACGTGGGCCTGCGCCAGACGCCAGACGCGCTTGAGGAAGCGGTGCGAGCCTTCAACGCCGGAGTCCGACCATTCGGCGCTCATGTCCGGCGGCGAAGCGAACATCATGAACAGGCGGCAGGTGTCGGCGCCGAACTGATCGATCATCGACTGTGGGTCGACGCCGTTGTTCTTCGATTTGGCCATTTTCTCGGTGCCACCGATTTCCACCGGCAGGCCGTCGGATTTCAGTTTGGCGCTGATGACCTTGGCCTTGCTGTCACGCTCCAGTTCCACGTCCGCCGGGTTGAACCAGGTGTAGGCACCATTGGCTTCGCGGCGATAGTAAGTTTCGGCGATCACCATGCCCTGGGTCAGCAGGTTCTTGAACGGCTCGTTGGAGCTGACCAGACCTTCGTCACGCATCAGCTTGTGGAAGAAGCGCGCGTACAGCAGGTGAAGAATGGCGTGTTCGATACCGCCGATGTACTGATCCACCGGCAGCCAGTGGTCGGCCGCGGATTTTTCCACCAGGCCACCTTCGAAGTGCGGCGAGGCGTAACGGGCGTAGTACCACGAGGACTCAACGAAGGTGTCCATGGTGTCGGTTTCACGCTTGGCAGGCTGGCCGCATTTCGGGCAGCTGCACTCGTAGAATTCCGGCATGCGTGCCAGCGGCGAACCGGCGCCGTCCGGCACCACGTCTTCCGGCAGCACCACCGGCAACTGGTCTTCCGGCACCGGCACGTCACCGCAGGTGGCGCAGTGGATGATCGGGATCGGACAGCCCCAGTAGCGCTGACGGCTGATGCCCCAGTCGCGCAGGCGGAACTGGGTACGTGAGGCGCCGAGGTTTTTCTTGATCAGGGCGACTTCCATGGCGTCGAACGCGCCGGTGAAGTCCAGGCCGTCGAACTCGCCGGAGTTGATCAGCGTGCCGTGCTCGCCGTAGGCGTCTTGCCACGGAGCCGGGTTGGTGTCGCCGGAGCTGGTGCGCACCACCGATTTCACCGGCAGGTTGTACTTGTGGGCGAATTCGAAATCGCGCTCGTCGTGCGCCGGGACCGCCATCACGGCGCCGTCGCCGTAGTGCATCAGCACGTAGTTGGCGACCCATACCGGAAGTTTTTCACCGGTCAGCGGGTGCTCGACGAACAGGCCGGTCGGCAGGCCTTTTTTCTCTTGAGTAGCAACGTCGGCTTCAGCCACGCTGCCGCCCTTGCATTCGGCGATGAACGCTTGCAGCTCAGGATTGTTCTGCGCGGCCTGGGTGGCCAGCGGGTGTTCGGCAGCCACGGCAACGTAGGTTGCGCCCATCAGGGTGTCCGGACGGGTGGTGAAGACCTTGAGGGTGCCTGCTTCGCCGATCGAGTCGACGTTGTACGGGAACTGCACTTCCATGCCGCGGGACTTGCCGATCCAGTTGCGCTGCATGGTCTTGACCTGTTCCGGCCAGCCAGTCAGTTCGTCGAGGCTCTCCAGCAGCTCATCCGCGTAAGCGGTGATCTTGAAGTAGTACATCGGGATTTCGCGCTTTTCGATCAGCGCGCCGGAGCGCCAGCCGCGCCCGTCGATCACCTGTTCGTTGGCCAGCACGGTCTGGTCGACCGGGTCCCAGTTCACGGTGCCGTTCTTGCGGTAGATCACGCCTTTTTCGAACAGGCGAGTGAACAGCCATTGTTCCCAGCGGTAGTAATCCGGCTTGCAGGTGGTCACTTCACGGGACCAGTCCACCGCCAGGCCCAGGCTGCGCAGCTGGGACTTCATGTAGGCGATGTTTTCGTAGGTCCACTTGGCGGGTGCCACGTTGTTCTTCATCGCGGCGTTTTCCGCCGGCATGCCGAAGGCGTCCCAACCCATCGGTTGCAGAACGTTCTTGCCTTGCATGCGCTGGTAGCGGGAGATCACGTCGCCGATGGTGTAGTTGCGCACGTGCCCCATGTGTAGCTTGCCGCTGGGGTAAGGGAACATCGACAGGCAGTAGTAGGTTTCCTTGCCTGGCTGTTCACTGACTTCAAAGGACTTTTGCTCGTCCCAGAACGACTGGGCGGCGGCTTCGATTTCACGGGGCTGATATTGTTCGTGCATGGCTACTTTTGTACTGGATAGGGGTGGCCTAATCCTCTTCAACGCGCCCTCCGGGGATGCTCCGGACAGGCTGGAAGTGGAATGACAGGAAGCGCCGTAGCATACATGACCGCGCTTGGCCTAGGGAAACCCTGATTACAGCTGTCTGGCCCCGGAAAACCGTGGCGAGGGCCGTTGGTCGCGGCGTTCAGCCGGTTTGTGCAGCGAAGCTAAGCTCTTATTGGGGAGTGAGTCTTATCTTCAATGAGGTGAGGGATGGTGGAGCAACGGCAAAAAAACGTGACGAAACCCGAGTTGTATGAACGGTTGATGGATCGTCTGGGCATGGCGCTCGACGCTGCAAAGACCGCTGGCCGGCTGCGCGATGAGCGCCCCGTGGAACTGGAATTGCGTGGCTTGAGCCCCGCCGAGTTCAAACTGGTCAAGGCCTATCTGGATCGCAGTGAGCGTGAATCGCATGGATACCTGTCGCAGGCAGTGAAACAGCTCGATGCAGCACATTCAGCCAAGGTCATCTGGCTCAAGGACAAGGCGCCCGGCAGAGACACCGTAAAGGTTCGTTCTGTGCAGGCCAAGTAATCGCATGGCAGGTCAAGTAACGGATCTTTTCCAACAGGATCCTACCTATCGGTTGTAACGTTTCATTAACACTCTTAGGCTTCGGGCATCTCTGGAGATGCCCCGATGCCTTTTCGTTACTTCATCAAACAACTGCTCTTGCCGCCCGGCATTCTTTTGCTGCTGTTGCTGCTCGCCTGGTGGCTGCGTCGCTCCCGGCCACGGCTGGCCGGCCTGTGTTTTGCCCTTGGCCTGGGTGGTTTCTGGCTGATGAGCCTGCCGGTGGTGGTGCAATGGGGCGCCAAAGCGCTGGAGCGTGAGCCGCCGCTGCCCCGTGAGTCGTGGTCGATATTGGCGCAGCGCGCCGATGCTATCGTGGTGCTGGGTTCCGGGCGCGAGCGCGGCGATCTGGCCTGGGGCGAGGACCAGCCAACCGGCGTGGGGCTGGAGCGTCAGCGCTATGCCGCGCGACTGGCCAAGGCCTCCGGGCTGCCGATTCTGACCAGCGGTGGCCTGCATTACGGCACGCCGCCGACCGAGGCGAAGCTGATGGCCGATTCGTTGCGCGATGATTTCGGCGTGACCACGCGCTGGCAGGAAGGCGAGAGCCGTACCACCTGGGAAAACGCCAAATTCAGCGCCGACATCTTGTTGCCACAAGGCATCAAGCGCGTCGTGGTGGTCACGCAGGCCTGGCACATGCCGCGCGCCGTGTGGTGTTTCCAGCAGGCAGGATTCGAAGTGGTGCCGGCGCCCGTCGGGTTTCTCGGAACCGATAATGCGCGCCCGTTTGGTGGCTGGCTGCCGGAGTTCAAGTCGATCTGGCAGAGCGGGCAGTTGCTGAATGAGGCGGTGGGGCAGGTGGGGTATTCGTTGTTTTACCGCTAAGAGCACTGTTTTGAGAGGGCTTCCGTGGCGAGGGGATTTATCCCCGATGGGTGGCGAAGCCGCCCCAAAACCTGCATCTCGGACTTTCAGGTAAATCGAGTGCAATGGATTTGCGATGACTGCGTCATCGATCGGGGATAAATCCCCTCACCACAGTGTTTATGGATCGCTTTTAAAGGGTTTTCGACATCCGGCTCGCCATCAGCGCCCAGCCAAACAGCAGCACACAGACGATGATCAGCGGCCATGAACGCCATTGCAGGTACGGCGTCAGGTTGTGCATCGGCACCACTTCGCCATACAGAATGCCCTGCTCGAACTGCGGGATCTGCTCGGTGATCTGCCCGAACGGGTTGATCAGTCCGGTCACGCCGTTGTTTGTAGCGCGGATCATCCAGCGGCCTGCCTCAAGTGCGCGCATCTGCGCCATTTGCAGGTGTTGCAGCGGGCCGATCGAGGTGCCGAACCAGGTGTCGTTGCTGATCGTCAGCAGCAGATCGCTGCGTGCCGACAGCCCAGCGGCGAATTCCGGGTACACCACTTCGTAGCAGATGAATGGCGCGATTTGATAACCCTTGGCCTGCAGCAACGGCTGATCCGCCGGCCCGCGAGCGAAGTCGGACATCGGCAAGTCAAAGAACGCGATCAACCCGCGCAGCAGATCCTGCAACGGCACGTACTCACCGAACGGCACCAGTTTCTGCTTGAGGTAGGTGCCATCGCCCTCGCCGACCACGGTGATGCCGTTGAAGAAGCGTTTTTCGTGGCGGACCGTCTCGCGGATCGGCACGCCGGTGATCAGCGCCGATTTACGCTCGGCGGCGAAGTTGCCCATCATGTTCAAGTAGCCCTCGGCGGACTCCTTGAGCACCGGTACCGCGGTTTCCGGCCAGATCAGCAGGTCCACCGGCTTCGAGCGAAAACTCAGGTCGCGATACAGCGCCAGTTGCGCGTTGAGCTGCGCCGGATCCCATTTCATGCTTTGTTCGACGTTGCCCTGAATCGCGGCGACGCTCAGTGCCGGGCCGGACGGACTGGTCCAGGCGTGGCCCTTGAGCGCAATACCCGCCACCCATGGCCCGACCAGCAACAGCAAACCGGCCGCGATAAAGCCTTTACGACCGGTTTGCAGCAGGCGCGGTGCGTTGTAGATCAGCGCCGCAGTCAGCGCCAGAACGAACGACACCAACCACATGCCGCCCACGGGCGCGAGCCCGGCCAATGGGCCGTCGAGCTGGCTGTAGCCGGAGTAGAGCCACGGAAAACCAGTGAGGAACCAGCCACGAAACGCTTCCTGGCCGACCCACAGCGCGGCAAACGCCAGCGCATCGGCCAACGGTGCCTCGTTGCGGCGCAACCAGCGCGCCCAGACCCAGGCGGGCAGGGCGAAGAAAAAGGCGATCGCTGCGGTGAACAGCAGCATCAGGAACCCGGCCAGCAGCACCGAGGCACCACCGAAGTGGTGGATGCTGTAGTAGATCCAACTGGTGCCGGCGCCGAACAGGCCGAAACCGAAACACCAGCCACGGCCCAGCGCCTGACGCGGTTTCAGCTCGCGCAGGCCGGCGTAGAACAGCCCAACCGCGAGTAAAGCCAGCGGCCAGATGTTGAACGGGGCCAGGGCGAAGGTGGTGATTGCACCGGCCGCCACGGCCAGCAGGTTACCGGGCCAGCCGGGGCGGGTTGTCCAGCGCATTTCAGTCCTTAGATTTCTTACCGGGCGATAGGGGTCAGTCGCAGCAAATGAATCCGACGGCTGTCGGCGTTCAGGATGCGGAAACGATAGGCGCCGATTTCAGTGATTTCGTTGCGTTTTGGCAAGTGCCCGAACGCGCTCATCACCAGACCGCCGACGGTGTCGAACTCGTCGTCGGAGAATTCGCTGTCGAAGAACTCGTTGAAGTTCTCGATCGGTGTCAGGGCCTTGATCAGGAAGTCACCGCTGGGCAGCGGCTTGATGTAGCTGTCTTCTTCGACGTCGTGCTCGTCTTCGATGTCGCCGACGATCTGTTCCAGCACGTCTTCAATCGTCACCAGGCCGGCGACGCCGCCGTATTCGTCGATGACGATGGCCATGTGGTTGTGGTTGGCGCGGAATTCACGCAGCAACACGTTCAGACGCTTGGACTCCGGCACGAAGGTGGCCGGGCGCAGCAGGTCCTTGATGTTGAAGCTGTCGCCGTTCTCCTTGAGGATCAGCGGCAGCAGATCCTTGGCCAGCAGCACGCCCATCACGTCGTCGTGGCTTTCGCCGATGACCGGATAGCGCGAGTGGGCCGAGTCGACCACGGCCGGGAGGAATTCACGGGGTGTCTGGTTCGCCTTGATGCTGATCATCTGCGAGCGCGGCACCATGATGTCGCGTACTTGCAGGTCAGCCACCTGGATGGCGCCTTCGACGATGGCCAGCGCTTCGCTGTCCAGCAGTTTGTTCTGATGTGCATCACGCAGCAGCTCAAGCAGCTCCTGACGGTTCTTCGGCTCGTGGGCAAAAGCCTGGGTCAGTTTACCCAGCCATGACTTCTGCCCGTTGCTCGATCGATCTTCGCTCATAGCGATTACTCTGAATCCTTTGTTGTAACGATAGGGGATGTTTCGGCTTCGTCGTCCGCGTACGGATCGGGATAGCCCAGTTCGGCAAGCAACTCGCGTTCCAGTGCTTCCATTTCTTCGGCTTCGTCGTCATCTATATGGTCGTAACCGAGCAGATGCAAGCAGCCGTGAATGACTAGATGTGCCCAATGGGCCTGGAGTTCCTTGCCTTGTTCGGCAGCTTCGCGCTCGACCACGGCCACGCAGATCACCAGATCGCCGAGCAGCGGGATGTCGAGAAACTCGTCAGGGACTTCGGCCGGGAACGACAGGACGTTGGTCGCGTAATCCTTATGGCGCCAGGTGTGATTCAGCTCACGACCTTCTTCCTCATCAACCAGACGAATGGTCATTTCCGAGTCAGCGCTGCGCTGGCGCAGGGCCAGTTCGCACCATTTGCGGAAGTCGGCTCCACTCGGGGCGTTCGCTTCGGTAGCGATTTGCAGATCCAGCTCAAGCATCGCGCGAGGTTTCCCTGGCGGCTTCGGCACGGGTCTCGAAGCGCTCGTAGGCCTCGACGATCCGCTGCACCAACGGATGGCGCACGACGTCTTTGGGCTGGAAATGGGTGAAGCTGATGCCCGGAACGTCCTTGAGTACTTCGATCACATGATGCAGCCCGGACTTGGTGCCGCGCGGCAGGTCGACCTGGGTGATGTCGCCGGTGATGACCGCGGTGGAGCCAAAGCCGATCCGGGTCAGGAACATTTTCATCTGCTCGACAGTGGTGTTCTGGCTTTCGTCGAGAATGATGAAGCTGTTGTTCAGCGTACGACCGCGCATGTAGGCCAGCGGCGCGACTTCGATCACCTGGCGCTCGATCAGCTTGGCCACATATTCGAAGCCGAGCATTTCGTAGAGGGCGTCGTACAGCGGGCGCAGGTACGGGTCGATCTTCTGGCTCAGATCACCGGGCAGGAAGCCGAGCTTTTCACCGGCTTCAACCGCCGGACGCACCAGCAGGATGCGGCGGATCTGCTCGCGCTCCAGGGCATCAACGGCGCAAGCCACGGCCAGATAGGTCTTGCCGGTACCGGCCGGACCAATGCCGAAGTTGATGTCGTTGCCGAGGATTTCCTTCACGTAGCGCAGCTGATTCAGGCCGCGTGGGCGAATCATGCCTTTCTTGGTGCGCAGGGCGACGGAGGCTTCGGCGGGGGCGTGGTTGTCCAGTTCGACGACGGCCGATTCCTGGAGGAACAGGTGCACCATGTCCGGCGACAGCTCGGTACCCTTGGTTTCGCGGTACAGGCGGCGCAGCAGGTTTTCCGCAGACGTGGTGTGCTTGGGGTCGCCGATCAGCTCGAACTGGTTTCCGCGGTTGCGGATCTCGATGGCCAGGCGCTGTTCGATCAAGCGCAGATGCTCGTCGAATTGCCCGCACAGATTGGCGAAGCGGCGAGCCTCAAAGGGCTCGAGGATAAAACGATGTGGTTCTATGGGTGCGTTCAAGGTCGTATTTAGCCGCCCTGGGGCAATTAAGATGAAATCAAGGATAACGCCAGTGGCGTGGGTGCGAAAGCTCTTAAATATCGATGCGAGTCTGGAACGCCTTTCTGTGGCGGGTGGAGTTATCTGTGGCGAGGGGATTCATCCCCGATGGGCCGCGGAGCGGCCCCAAAACCAGAGCTTTCGGTATGGCAGATTCACCACAACTTCAGCTTTGGGTCGGCTGCGCCAACCATCGGGGATAAATCCCCTCACCACAACAGCCCTACTACAGAAGACGCGCGGTGTTATTGAATCAACGAGCCGCGCAGCGAGTGCGGTTGCGCCGCGTCGATGTGCACGTCGGCGAACTGGCCGATCAGGGTCGGATTATCGCAGCGGAAGTTGACGATACGATTATTCTCGGTACGCCCTTGCAGCTCGCCCGGGTCTTTCTTCGAGTAGTCGGTGACCAGAATGCGCTGGATCGAACCGACCATTTGTCGGCTGATCTCGAACCCTTGCTGATTCAAACGATGCTGCAAGGCGTTCAGGCGTTCTTTCTTCAGCTCTTCCGGGGTGTCGTCGGCCAGATCGGCCGCCGGGGTGCCCGGGCGCTGGCTATAGACGAACGAGTAGGAGAAGTCGAAACCGACGTCGGCAATCAGCTTCATGGTCTGTTCGAAGTCTTTCTCGGTCTCGCCAGGGAAGCCGACGATGAAGTCCGAACTGATGCAGATCCCCGGTACCGCAGCGCGCAGTTTACGCAGCTTGGATTTGTACTCCAGCGCGGTGTGGTTGCGCTTCATCGCCGCGAGGATCCGGTCGGAACCCGACTGCACCGGCAAGTGCAGGTGTTTGACCAGCTCCGGCACTTCGGCGTGGGCCTGGATCAGGCTGTCGGAGAACTCCAGCGGGTGCGAAGTGGTGTAGCGGATGCGGTCGATGCCGTCGACAGCGGCGACCACGCGGATCAGCTCGGCCAGATCGGCCAGGCGACCGTCATGAGTCGTACCGCGATAACCGTTGACGTTCTGCCCGAGCAAGGTCACTTCACGCACGCCGTTCTCGGCGAGGTGGATGATCTCGGCAATCACGTCATCGAACGGCCGGCTGACTTCTTCGCCACGGGTGTAGGGCACCACGCAGAACGTGCAGTATTTGCTGCAGCCTTCCATCACCGACACGTAAGCGCTCGGGCCGTCGATGCGCGGCTCGGGCAGGTGGTCGAATTTTTCGATTTCCGGGAACGAGACGTCGACTTGCGGCAACTTGCTGCTGCGTGCGGCGTCGATCATTTCCGGCAGACGGTGCAGGGTCTGCGGGCCGAAGACCACGTCGACATACGGCGCGCGATCACGGATCGCCGCGCCTTCCTGGCTGGCCACGCAACCGCCGACGGCGATCACCATGTCCGGATTGGCCAGTTTCAGTTCACGCCAGCGGCCGAGCTGCGAGTACACCCGATCCTGGGCACGTTCGCGGATCGAACAGGTGTTGAGCAGAATCACGTCGGCGTCTTCCGCACGGGCGGTGACTTCCAGGGCCTGATGTTCGCCCAGCAGATCGACCATGCGCGAGCTGTCGTACTCGTTCATCTGGCAACCGTGGGTTTCGATGTAAAGCTTCTTGGCCATGGAGTAAGGTCGTCACCTGATTCAAAGAACCGCGCATTATAGGGAACAAGCCCTCAGGTTCCTACCGCTGTGCGTCCGGCGGCTATGCTATAGTTTGCGCCCTCATTTTTATCCCCGATGTTATCCCCCCGCCATGACCAAACGCGAAGCTCCAATCTATAAGGTGATTTTCCTCAACCAGGGCCAGGTGTTCGAAATGTACGCCAAGCAGATCTATCAAAGTGATCTGTGGGGTTTTCTGGAAGTGGAAGAGTTCGTCTTTGGCGAGCGCACGCAAGTGGTGGTCGATCCGAGCGAAGAGAAGCTCAAGGCGCAGTTCGAAGGCGTGGTGCGCAGCTTTGTGCCGATGCATTCGATCGTGCGCATCGACGAGGTGGAACGTCTGGGCACCCCGAAAATCAGCGAAGCCCGTGGCGCGGTCGGCAATGTGATGCCGTTTCCGATGCCGATGCCTGAGAAGTAAGCCCGGATCTGGATTTGAAATGATTTGTGGCGAGGGGATTTATCCCCGATCGACTGCGAAGCAGTCGCAAGTCCATTCAGCAAGGTATGTCAGAAGGAGCTTGATTGCAGGGTTTTGGGGCTGCTTCGCAACCCATCGGGGATAAATCCCCTCGCCACAAAAGCTCCTATGGCAATGGCGAAAACGGCGTACGCCCATCGGCGCTCTGCAGTTCCATCAGGTATTTACGGAAAATTTGCCCGAGCACCTGGGTCGCGGTTTCGAGGTCTTCGCGGGACATTTTTTCCGAGACCTCGTCGGCGGTGTCCAGCGCATCTTCGGCGCCGTTGACCGCGGCCATCTTCAGCACGATGTAGGCCTGAATGTTGTTGGCCTGCACGCCTTCGCCGTGGAAGAACATGGTACCGAGCTTGAACTGTGCCTGAGCATGGCCTTGCAACGAGGCCTTTTCGAAATAGCTCAGGGCTTGATTGAGGTCGCGCGGCGCATTCTTGCCGTCGTAGTAGAACTCACCCAACTCGTATTGCGCTTGCGCATCCCCTTCATCCGCCGCTTTCTGGCAGGCAGCCAGTGCCTGCGTGACGTCTTGCGGCTGAGTATTGAGGGTGCAACGACCCATCGCCGGGATCAACAACGAGTTGCCGCCTGCTTGTGCATGCGCGAGCAGGGGCTGAAGGAGCAACAGGCAGCCCAAGGCAAGGGTGCGGCCGGTGCGGTTCATGGGAATCGACTTACCTCTGAAGGGCACGCGGACCCATCGAGGGATCCAATAAGCGCGCATTATGAAATAAGCAGGGCCAACCTTACAAAGTCTTTACTCGTTTTTCTGCTGCGCGGGGAATATATCGGCCACTTTCTGGCGGATTTTTAGCAGAGGCGTGGGAAAAAGAGCTTGGGTGTAGGTGAAAGCTGACGCTGGCTATGGCCAACGTCAGCGGTACGGCGATTACTTCAGTGCAGCAAAGGCGCGTTCGGCAGCGTCCAGAGTGATTTTCAGCTCGGTTTCGCCGTGGGCGATCGAGGTGAAACCGGCTTCGAATGCACTCGGTGCCAGGTACACGCCACCTTCCAGCATCAGGTGGAAGAAGCGACCGAACAGTGCTGCGTCGCTGGCCATCACGTCTTCAAAGGTGACGATGTCGTCGGCGCCGCTGAAATACAGGCCGAACATGCCACCCGCTTGCGTGGTCACGAACGGAATGCCCGCGGCATCGGCGCGTTGTTGCAGGCCGTCGAGCAGGCGCGTGGTGTAGTCGGTCAGCTCGGCGTGGAAACCCGGACGGCTGATCAGACGCAGGGTGGTCAGACCGGCGGCCATCGCCAGTGGGTTACCCGACAGGGTGCCGGCCTGATACACCGGGCCCAGCGGCGCGATGCGCTCCATGATTTCACGCTTGCCACCGAAGCAGCCGACCGGCATGCCGCCGCCGATGATCTTGCCGAAGGTGGTCAGATCCGGGGTTACGCCGTAGTGCGCCTGGGCACCGCCGAGGGCGACGCGGAAACCGGTCATCACTTCGTCGAAAATCAGCACCACGCCATGCTTGTCGCACAGCGAACGCAGGCCTTCAAGGAAACCCGGTGCCGGCGGTACGCAGTTCATGTTGCCCGCGACTGGCTCGACGATGATGCAGGCGACGTCCTGACCGACTTCGGCGAGCATCTTCTCCACGGCGTCGATGTCGTTGAACGGCAGGGTCAGGGTGTGTTTGGCGAACGCGGCCGGGACACCGGCGGAGCTTGGTACGCCCTGGGTCAGCGCGCCGGAGCCGGCCTTGACCAGCAGGCTGTCGGAGTGACCGTGGTAGCAGCCTTCGAACTTGATGATGCTGTCGCGACCGGTGTAACCACGGGCCAGACGAATCGCACTCATGGTCGCTTCGGTGCCGGAGCTGACCATGCGCACCATGTCCATCGACGGCACCAGCGAGCAGACCAGGTCGGCCATCTCGGTTTCCATCGCGGTCGGCGCGCCGTAGGACAGGCCGTGCTGCAGTTGATTGCGCACCGCATCGAGCACGTCCGGGTGGCTGTGGCCGAGGATCATCGGCCCCCACGAACCGACGTAATCCACATAACGCTTGTCGTCTTCGTCGGTGACGTAGGCGCCTTCGGCATGCTTGAAGAACAGCGGTGTGCCGCCCACGCTCTTGAACGCGCGAACCGGCGAGTTCACGCCACCGGGAATGTGTTTCTGGGCATTGGCAAACAGGGTTTCGGAACGAGACATGTTCGGGCTCTCAAATCAGATTTTCAGAAGTTCGTTGAAGGCGCGGGCGCGGCGGGTCACTTCGGCGGTGCTTTCGGCACCGAACAAGCCGTGGACCACCGCCAGCAGGTCGACCCCGTGGGCCACCAGTGGCGCGGCGTTGTCGAGGGTGATGCCGCCAATCGCGCAGACCGGCAGATGCAGCTTGCGTTTGGCCTCGTCGAGCAGATCGAGGCTGCAGCTTGGCGCGCCGGGTTTGGTGCTGGAATTGAAGAAGCGACCGAAGGCGACATAGCTCGCGCCTTCCTTGGCGGCCTGTTCAGCCAATTCAAGCTGCGCGTGGCAGGTCGAACCGATGATGGCTTTTGAACCAAGCAGCGCGCGGGTCGGAGACAACGGGCCGTCGGTCTGCCCCAGGTGCACGCCGACGTTGAGGCGCGCGGCCAGCTCGGCGTCATCGTTGATGATCAACTGCGTCTTGTAGCGTTCGCACAGGTTGCGAAGCGCTTCGGCCTCGCGCAGACGGCGGGCCTCGTCGCTGCTTTTGTCGCGGTATTGCAGCAGGGTGACGCCGCCTTCCAGCGCCGCCTCCACATACGACAGAAACTTGCCCGCCAGCAATTGGCTATCGGTGATGGCGTACAGGCCACGGAGTTTCATCAGGCAGACCTCACGACGTTACGAGCAAAAATCCAGCGGCAGGCGACGCGGCACGAACTGGCCTTTGCCCAGTTGTTCGGCATCGCGCAGGGTGCGCCAGGTGTAATCCAGTGCCGTACGCACGGCGCTGGCGAGGTTTTCACCCTGGGCCAGCCGACCGGCGAGGGCGCTGGCCAATGTGCAGCCGGAACCGTGATAACTGCCCGGTAAACGCTGGCAATAGAAGGTTTCACACAGGCCGTCACGGCTGTACAGGCGATTGTGGATTTCAGTTTCGTCGCCATGGCCGCCGGTGATCAGCAGGTTTTTGACGAACGGCAGGAGCTTTTCCGCGCACTCGTCCGCAGTGCCTTCGGGCAGTTCGGCGAGAATCCGCGCTTCGGGAAGGTTGGGGGTGGCAATGATCGACAGTGGCAGCAGACGCTCGCGCATCGCATAACCGACTTCATCCTTGCCCAGGCGTCCGCCGCCGCCGGCACGCAGCACCGGGTCGCAGACTACCGGCAGGTGCGGGTGCGCAGAGAGCAGTTCGACCACGGTGTCGACCATTTCCAGCGAGCCGAGCATGCCCAGTTTGACCGCAGCGACTTCGGAGTCGTTGAGCACGGCATTGGCCTGGGCCAGTACCCACTCTCGGTCGAGGACGCGGAAGTCAGTGACGTTGACAGTGTCTTGCACGGTCAGGGCGGTGACGGCCGGAGCCGCATGGCAACCCTGCGCAAGCAGGGCTTCGATATCTGCCTGCAAGCCGGCGCCACCACTGGGGTCGTGGCCGGAGAGACAGAGGACAACGGGGCGGGAGCTGTAGATATTCATGGTGCGCGAGCTTACCACCAAACCTGATTTTGGGGTTCAGTCCTGAAAGCGTTTGGCTAGAGATTGTCTGACACATTGCGGCCATTAGTCGGGTAGCAATTGTGGCGAGGGGATTTATCCCCGATGCGCTGCGAAGCAGTCGCAAATCCATTCTATGAATCGTGTCTGAAAGAATCTGGTTGCATGGTTTGGGGCCGCTTCGCGACCCATCGGGGATAAATCCCCTCGCCACAAGAGGTATTTACAACATCCGTCGTTGTAGTGAGCTGACCAACTCAACAGCTCTAGCTCGCTGCTTTGCTCTGAAACGCCCGTTCTAGAGCCTTTGTAGGAAAAATTTCGATGGTGCTCAATGGCCATCAACGGCTATGCTAGGCTGGATCCAAACCAATAACAGGTAATACCGGTTTTACGTCTACTCAAAGGGAATGGGGGGCTTCCTGACACAACCGGACGAGCCACGCTGGGGCTTCAATGCGCTATTTGCTGATGTTGCTGTTCTGCTTGCCCCTCCTCGCAAGCGCCGTCGAGTTCGACGAAAATACCCAGAGCCTTCCCCTGGGCCGCTCCATGCAAGTGTTCGAAGACCCGAGCGGTCAGGCGAACATCGCCGACGTCCGTGCTCAAGCGGCGGCGGGCAATTTCAAACCCCACGACAAAGCCACGCTCAATGCCGGTTACTCGCGCTCGGCGTTCTGGCTGAAGATCGACCTGCATTACCGTCCGAACAACCCGGCCGCGCAACGCACCTGGCTGCTGGAGCTGGCGTATCCGCCGCTCGATCACCTCGACCTTTATATGGCCGATGCCAATGGCGACTACCGCCTGATCCGGCAGACCGGCGACGCCTTGCCGTTCGCCAGTCGCGAGATCCGGCAGAACAATTACCTGTTCGACCTGACCTTCGCCCCTGACCAGCAAAAAACCGTGTACCTGCGCCTGGCCAGTGAAGGTTCGATCCAGGCACCGGTGACCTTATGGTCGAGCACCGCGTACCTCGAAGATCAACCGGTGCGCCTGTATGTGCTGGGGATCATTTATGGCGTGCTGCTGGGGATGCTGGTCTACAACCTGTTCATCTACCTGAGCGTGCGCGACACCAGCTACCTCTATTACATTTTCTACATCGCTTCGTTCGGCCTCTATCAACTGTCGGTGAACGGCGCGGCGGTCGAGTATTTCTGGCCGGACAATCCGTGGTGGGCCAACGCCGCCACACCGTTTTTCATCGGTTGCGCCGGGTTGTTCGGCAGCCAGTTCGCCCGCAGTTTCCTGCAGACCAGAACCCACAGCCGCTGGCTCGACTATCTGCTGATCGCCCTGATCGCGTTCGGCGCGCTGGTGGTCGGGCTGTCGCTGATGACCAGTTACGCATTGTCGCTGCGCCTGGCGACCCTGTTGGCGCTGGTGTTCACCGTGGTGATCTTCGCCGCCGGGATTCTCGCCTGGTGGCGCGGCTTGCGGGTGGCGCGTTATTTCATCATTGCCTGGTCGGCATTCCTGCTCGGCGGCATCGTCAATACGCTGATGGTGCTGGGCCTGCTGCCGAACGTGTTCCTGACCATGTACGCCAGCCAGATCGGTTCGGCGATCGAAGTCGCGCTGCTGTCGCTGGCGCTGGCCGACCGCATCAACGCCATGCGCGAACAACAGGCGCAAACCCTGTTCGATGCCGGGCAAAAACTCGAAGTGCTCAACCAGCAATTGGCCCACAGCAACAAGCTCAAGGATGAATTCCTCGCGACCCTGACCCACGAATTGCGCACGCCGATGAACGGTGTGATCGGTTCGCTGGAACTGATGCAGACCGTCGAGCTGGAGCCTGAACTGGAGCAATACCAGCAAACCGCCGCCGGCTCCGCCCGGGACATGATGCGCATGGTCAATGGCATCCTCACCCTCACCGAACTGCAGGCCGGCAAGCTCAAGGCGACGCCGGGCAGCTTCAGCCTGCGCGCGGTGGTCGAGGCCTTGCGCGTGCAGTTCGATGGCAACGCGGCCAGCAAGTCGCTGGACTTCAAAGTCGAGGTGCTGCCGACCCTGCCGGATCGCTTGCACGGCGACAGCGCAAAACTGGCGCAATGCCTGGAGTGCCTGCTGGACAACGCGATCAAGTTCACCCGAGTCGGTGGTCTGGCGCTGCGAGTGACCGGCAAACCGTCGGCGGGCAATCGCTTGGCGTTGTCGTTTGCGGTGATCGACACCGGCATCGGTTTCACCGATCTGGGCGAGGCGACGATGTATCAGCGCTTCTTCCAGCTCGACGGCTCGATGACCCGCGAGTACGGCGGGCT
The DNA here is from genome assembly GCF_017947305.1 of Pseudomonas sp. MWU347. Lineage (NCBI taxonomy): Bacteria > Pseudomonadati > Pseudomonadota > Gammaproteobacteria > Pseudomonadales > Pseudomonadaceae > Pseudomonas > Pseudomonas sp. MWU347. Next base: position 166,136 of record NZ_JAFGZB010000008.1, on the reverse strand, counting down.
GGGCGTGGGGCTGGCGATCTGTCGGCAACTGGTGGAACTGCTCGGCGGCAAGCTGACTCACCGCTCCCAGCCTGGCAGCGGCAGCCGTTTTCAACTGGATGTCGAGTTCGAGCTGCCGGAAGTCGAAGCGGCGCCAACCCCGGACGCGCTGCATGAGCGCAGCCGGGCACCGCAGGACTGCACGGTGTTGCTGGTGGACGACAACAGCGTCAATCAACTGGTGATGCGCGGCATGCTGCTCAAGCTCGGTTTCCGCGTGCGCACGGCGGACAACGGCGCGGCGGCACTTGATTGCCTGCAACGGGAAACCTTCGACGCGGTGCTGATCGATTGCCAGTTGCCCAATCATGAAGGCGCGTCGTTGTGCTGCCAGATTCATGGGTTGCCCGGCTGCGCCAATCTGCCGGTGTTCATGCTGGCGCTGGGCACGGATCGCGAGCACTGCGCGCCGGGTACGAGCATCGATTACCTGAACAAACCGGTGAAATTCGAAGACCTGCAGACGGCGCTGGAGCGTCGGGTGCTCAGCGCATAATAGGGTGAAAGCGCCGACAGTTCGGCGCATATGACACTTTGATCAACCACGGGCCGGTGCTTAACTGAATCCCTTGGCTGACCAAAGGAGCCCCGTCATGAACCTGCATCAGTTCGCCGAAACCCACGAAGTCACCAACCAGCCACCGTCGCTGGATGGCGCCAACCTGTACCGCATCGACCTGCCGCTGCAGGAGTGGTCACGCCGTTTCGGCGCCGGGTGGGCCGAGTCGCGGATCGATGCCTACGGTGCGCTGGCCGGCGGACCGCTGATGGCAGCCGGGTTCCTCGCCAATCAGAACAAACCGGTATTCGTCAGCCATGACCGCTACGGCCATCGCATCGATCTGGTGGAATTCCATCCGGCCTATCACGAGCTGATGCGCACCGCGATCGAACATGGCCTGACTTCATCACCCTGGACTCATCCGCAGGACGGCGCACATGTCGCCCGCGCCTCGATGAGCTATCTGCACAGCCAGGCCGAGGCAGGCAGCGGTTGCCCGTTGACCATGACCTTCGCCAGCGTCCCGGCCATGCGCTTGCAGCCGGATCTGGCCGAGCAGTGGCTGCCGAAAATCCTCGCCACCGAATACGACCCGCGCAACGTCGGCATGGCGCACAAGGCCGGCGTGACCATCGGCATGGCGATGACCGAGAAACAGGGCGGCACCGATGTGCGGGCCAATACCACCAAGGCCTATCCGGTCGGTGCCAGTGGCCCGGGGCAGGCCTATGAACTGGTCGGGCACAAGTGGTTCTGCTCGGCGCCAATGTGCGATGCGTTCCTGACGCTGGCGCAGACCGACAAGGGCCTGACCTGCTTCCTGCTGCCGCGCCATCGCCCCGACGACACGCGCAATCAGTTCTACATCCAGCGCCTGAAAAACAAACTCGGCAACCAGTCCAACGCCTCCAGTGAAGTGGAGTTTCGCGGCGCGCTGGCGTGGATGGTCGGCGAAGAGGGGCGCGGCGTGCCGACCATCATCGAGATGGTGGCGATGACCCGTTTCGATTGCATGGTCGGCTCCAGCTCGCTGATGCGTCAGGCGCTGACCCAGGCCAGCCACCACTGCGCGCACCGCAAGGTCAGCGGCAAACTGCTCAGCGAACAGCCGTTGATGCAGAATGTGCTGGCCGATCTGGCGCTGGAAAGCGAGGCCGCACTGGCGCTGAGCCTGCGCATGGGCAAGGCGCTGGATCATCTGGATGATCGCCATGAAGCGCAATTCGCCCGGCTGGTGACGGCGGTGGGCAAATACTGGATCTGCAAACGTGCCCCCGGAATGATCAACGAAGCCGCCGAGTGCATGGGCGGTGCCGGGTATGTCGAGGAGAGCATCCTGCCACGGCTGTATCGCGAAGCGCCGGTCAACTCGACGTGGGAAGGCTCGGGCAATGTGCAGTGCCTGGACGTGCTGCGTGCGCTGTCGAAAGAGCCGGGTGTGCTCGACGTGTTGTTCAGCGAATTGGGCGATGGGCACGGCGACAAGCGCCTGGCCGCGCATATCCAGCAGTTGCAGGCGCAGTTCAAGGACACCAGCGACATTCAGTATCGGGCGCGGCAACTCACCGAAGACATCGCGCTCGGTTTGCAGGCCAAGCTATTGCTGGAGGCCGGCAACTCGGCGGTCAGCGACGCGTTCATTGCCAGCCGCCTGAGTGGTGGCGGCCGGGTCTACGGTGCATTGCCGCGTGGGCTGGACGTCGAAGCCATCGTCGCTCGCGCAACCCCCCAGGGTTTCTGACCCAACACAAATCCCCTTGTGGGAGCGGGCTTGCTCGCGAATGTGGTGTGTCAGGCAATGGATAGGTCGACTGACACAGCGCATTCGCGAGCAAGCCCGCTCCCACAGGGGATCTCCATTGACAGGAAGATTTGGGTACAGCCACAACGCCACTGTTCCCGTGAGACCACGATGCAGGCAAGATGAAGCTCTGCAAGTCAGAACACAGGAAGCTGATCGTGACCGAAGCGTTTATTGTCGTTCAAACCGCCGAGCAAGCCGTGGATCGTCTGGCCGAGCTGCATGAGCGGGCCACCACTGCGCTGAACTCGGCGCTCAAGCGTTACCTCAAGGATCGCGTCGAGCCCGACGCCGAACAGCGCGCTCTGTTTCGTTATCCCGAACTGCGTCTGACCTACCTGTGTCAGGGCGAAGTCCCGCAGACCACCCGCGCCTACGCCAAGGTGCAACTGCCGGGCACCTACAGCGTCACCGTCACCCATCCCAAGGCGTTCCGCAAATACCTGCTGGAACAACTGGTGCCGTTGATGCACGACTTCACCGTAACCGTGGAAGTCGGTGTCAGCCAACAGAACATTCCGTACCCGTACGTGGTCGAGCAGGGCGATGAACTGGCCGGCTCCGGCGTCACCGCTGCGGTGCTGGCGCGGGTGTTCCCGAGTACCGACCTGTCCGCCGCCACCGATGGCATTGCCGACGGTCTCTACGACTGGGAAAACACCGATCCGCTGCCACTGGCGCTGTTCGATGCCGCGCGCGTCGACTTTTCCCTGCGTCGTCTGGTGCACTACACCGGCAGCGACTGGCGGCATGTGCAGCCGTGGATTCTGCTGACCAACTATCACCGCTACGTCGACCAGTTCATCGTTCATGGCCTGGAACAACTGCGCAACGACCCGCGTTTCGTGCGCATGGTGCTGCCGGGCAACGTAATCATCGAGAAGGGCATGGATCACGGCGAAGCGTCGGCGATTGCCGCCGGCGTGGTCTGGCACCGCTACCAGATGCCGGCCTATCATCTGATCGCCAATGACGGCCACGGTGTGACCCTGGTCAACATCGGCGTCGGCCCGTCCAACGCCAAGAACATCACCGACCACCTGGCGGTGCTGCGACCGCATTGCTGGCTGATGATCGGTCACTGCGGCGGGCTGCGGCAGTCGCAGACCATCGGCGACTACGTGCTGGCTCATGCCTACATGCGTCGCGACGGGATTCTCGACCGCGTGGTGCCGCCGAACATTCCGATCCCGGCACTGGCCGAAGTGCAACTGGCGCTGCAGCAAGCCGCGGCCAATATCACCGGCGAGAAGGGCGAGGAGCTGAAAAAACGTCTGCGCACCGGTACCGTGCTGACCTACGACGACCGCAACTGGGAACTGCGCTGGGCGCAGGAACGTCCGCTGATCAACCTGTCCCGCGCCGTGGCGGTGGACATGGAAAGCGGCACCATCGCCGCCCAGGGTTATCGCTTGCGGGTGCCTTACGGCACGTTGCTGTGCGTTTCGGACAAACCGCTGCACAGTGAAATCAAGCTGCCGGGTTCGGCCAACGCGTTCTACGAGCGCGCGGTCAGCCAACACTTGAAGATCGGCATCGCGGCGGTGGATCTGCTGCGCACCGAACTCAACTCGCTGCACTCGCGCAAACTGCGCAGCTTCGACGAGCCGCCGTTCCGTTAACGGTTAGTCGTGGTCATTTGGCGGTCGGGGCACTAGCATTGTCAGCCCAGATCGCCAGATGTTGTTTTGCCCATGTCCCGTCCCCCGCGCCCACCTTCCCGCCGTCCCGGTCCGAAGCCATCCTCCTCGGCTCCACGTCGTGTCGCCAAAGCGCCGCCGGCCGAGCCGAAGTTGATCCTGTTCAACAAACCGTTCGATGTGCTGACGCAGTTCAGCGACGAAGGCGGGCGGGCGACGCTCAAGGATTACATTGACGTGCCCGGTATCTATCCGGCCGGACGCCTTGATCGCGACAGCGAAGGCTTGTTGTTGCTGACTAATGACGGCCAGTTGCAGGCGCGCATCGCTGATCCGAAACACAAACTGGCGAAGACTTACTGGGTGCAGGTCGAAGGCGTGCCGACAGGCGAGCAGTTGCAGCGTCTGCGCGAAGGCGTCGAGTTGAATGACGGCATGACTTTGCCTGCCGAGGCGCGGCAACTGGAGGAACCTGAACTGTGGCCGCGCAATCCGCCGGTGCGCTTTCGCATGACGGTGCCGACCAGTTGGCTGGAGCTGGTGATTCGTGAAGGGCGCAACCGTCAGGTACGGCGGATGACCGCCGCGGTGGGGTTGCCGACGTTGCGGCTGGTGCGGGTGCGGATTGGCGACTGGACGCTAGAAGGGCTCGATCAGGGCCAGTGGAAGGAAGTGCCGGCGCGGTTATAGAGCGCCGGATTCGATCAGGCCGATCACCACACTCTTGATGATGAACGCGGCCACGCCCAGGCCCAGCACGAAGAACAGAATGAACGAGCCGAAACGCCCGGCCTTGGACTTCTTCGCCAGATCCCAGACGATGAAACCCATGAAAATGATCAGGATGCTGACCAGGCCAGTCATCATCCACTCTTCGAATACTGCAGGATCCATCGGGCATCTCCGGCGCGCACAGGGCTGAAAGGGCTGGGCGATTATACGCCGAGGGGGATTGCGGGCGCATTGACCTGTGTCGGTGTGCCGCAGTGATGGTGGTCGCCTGTGCCGGCCCCTTCGCGAGCAAGCCCGCTCCCACATTTGCAATGCATTTCCCTGTGGGAGCGGGCTTGCTCGCGAAGGCGATGTCAGCTGCGCAGATGGGTCAGCGGCAGTTCAGTGCTGTTGAGCACCTGATTCAGCACAAAACTGGAGCGCACGCTGGTTACGCCTTCAATCCGGGTCAGATGCCCCAGCAGCAGCTTCTGATAATGATCCATGTCCGGAACCACCACTTTCAACTGATAGTCGGCATCCACGCCCGTCACCAGGCTGCATTCCAGCACTTGCGGCAGAGTGCGGATTGCCGCTTCGAAATTCTCGAAACGCTCCGGTGTGTGCCGGTCCATGCCGATCAGCACGTAGGCGGTCAGGCTCAGGCCGAGCATCTTGCGATCGAGCAGGGCGACCTGGCGCGAGATGTAGCCGTCGTCCTCCAGTTGCTTGACCCGGCGCGAGCAGGGGGAGGGTGACAGACCGATGCGCTCGGCCAGTTCCTGGTTGGAGATGCGGGCGTCGCGCTGCAATTCCGCCAAAATACTCAGGTCGTAACGGTCGAGTTTGCTCATGAATCAGTCCTTGGTTGTAACTATTGCGGCGGATTATCTATCCAGGGTTAAAAATTGCGCAAGCAGTGTTTATTTGAGCAATCTTCGCAATCCTCTGTCGCGCCTCCCGGCCTATTCTTATCACCAGAATCACTGCTCGGTAACACAGTCCACTGCGGCCCGCCCAATCGGCCCGCCGCGGCCGCCACCCCCACCGGGGCTGGGCCGGCCCCCGAGCTGCACACTGTCCAGAAGACGGCGTGAGGTGAGCCGACGTCAAAAGCGTCGAGCCAGGACGAAGTTCTCTAAAGGGAGGCCGACGGGTCTCCCTTTTTCTTGCCTGCGATTTTTGTGCCTCGATGCACAGCCTTCCTCAATAAATAAGTTTCGTGACTGATAACCTGTCGCAGAACCCGGTGTGCGTATTCCCGGTCTTAGCTACAAGCCCTCTTAATACCCGCAGTGAGGAAAAGCATGAAGTCGCGCATCTGGCGTCTGGCCGGTGTTGGTTTGCTGTGTGTGAGCGTCAGTGCGCAAGCGCTCGCCGACGATCCGGAGAGCCGCAGCCCTAATGGTGGACGCGGCCCTGAGCATCAGGGAAATAACCAGGGCCATGGGGGCGATCATCAGCCCCACGGGCAGAACAATCCGCCGCCGCAAAATCAGCCGCGGCCGCAGAACAACGAAATCATTCGGGGCGACAACAGCCGCCAGTTCGAGCACAACGGCCAGCAGCACAACAATGGCCAGTGGCAGAACCAGAACCGCGCGCCCAATCAGCCTGCTCCGGTGCATCAGTCGCCACCGTCGAACAACCTGCCGATCCAGCCACGGCCCGACACCGTGCGCCAGACTCAGGAACCGCGCCAGGGTTACTACCGCGACGAGCGGCCGCAGAATGGTTACCACAACCAGCAATGGCAAACCGGCAACCGGCCCAATGACAATCGCTGGCCGGGTCGCCCGGACGGGCATGGCAACGGTTGGGGTCCAGGCCCGCAATACCGCCCGGGGCATGTGATCGACCGTTTCCCGGATCGCGAATACCGCGTGCCGTATCGTGGTCAGGACTACTTCTATTCCGGTGGCTACTGGTATCGCCCGCAAGGCCCGCGCTACATCGTCGTGCAGCCGCCACGAGGGATTCGCACCCAGTATCTGCCGGACTATGCCCGTGAAGTGTGGATCGGCGGTGCGCTGCTGTTCCTCGCTGCCGGTTCCTACTATGCGTATCAGGAAGCCACTCAGGATTACGTCGTAGTCGAACCCCCGGCGCAGCAACCGCCGCAACCGCAGCCGCAATCCCAGGGCTATGACGTCGAGGCCTATCCGGCCAACGGTCAATCGCCGGAACAGGTGCAGCAGGACGGTTATCAGTGCTACCAATATGCTGTGCAGCAGAGCGGTTTCGACCCGCGTACCGCGACCTATCAACCAGCGCCTGAAGTGGTGCAGGCTTACCGTCAGGCTCAGGGCAACTGCCTGAGCAGTCGCGGTTATCAGGTATCTTACTGAATCCGGGTTTGCGCCCGTTCGGTCTTGACCACTTCCTGCGGGTCGGCGTGCACCAGCACTTCGGCTCGTGGGTAGGCGGCGTGAATCGCATCCGCCGCCTGATCGCTGATGCCGTGAGCCACTGACAAGGTCAGCTCTCCTGGCAACTCCAGATGCAACTGCACAAACCAGTGGTTGCCTGAAATCCGCGTGCGCAAATCATGCGCGCCCAGTACGCCGGGTACGCCGCAGGCCAGTTCGAGCATGTGCTGACTGACGTCCGCCGGCAACTCTTCATCCATCAGCACCGAAAAACTTTCCCGGGCGATCTGGATCGCACTCCACAAAATGTACCCGGCAATCCCCAGACCGAACCATGCATCGAGCTGATGAAAGCCCATGCCGGCGAGGATCAGCGCAATCAGAATACTGCCGTTGAGCAGCATGTCCGAACGGTAGTGCAGCGAGTCGGCGCGCACGGCGTTGGAGCCGGTCTGCTTGATCACCCGATGTTGCAGCGTCAGCAACGCGGCGGTCAGCAGCAGCGAGAACACGATCACGCCGATGCTCAGCCACGGCGCGCCGAGCGGCTCCGGTTGCTTGATGCGTTCATACGCCTGGAACGCAATCAGCACCGCACTGCCACCGATGAACAGCGCCTGCGCCATGCCCGCCAGCGATTCGGCCTTGCCGTGGCCGTAACGGTGATCGTCATCGGCCGGACGCAGCGCGTAATGCACCGCCAGCAGATTGAGCAGCGAAGTGACGCCATCCAGCGCCGAGTCGGTGAGGCCGGCGAGCATGCTCACCGAGCCGCTCAGCCACCAGGCGATGGCTTTGGCGATGATCAGCGTGCAGGCCACCGCCACCGAAGCGCGGGTTGCCAGCCGCAGCAGGCGGGCGTGTTCGGGGCTGGTGGTCATGTGATTTCCTTATGCGGCGGGTTGCAGGCCAAACATCGCCAGTTGTTGAGTGCTGCCCTTGTGCTGGATCAGGCGCGGATCGTCCAGTGGCAGGTTGCGGCCCAGTTCTGTTTCGAGAATAGCCTGCAACTTGAGGTTATCGACCTGACCGTCCGGGCCGACCGCCTGTTTGAGCTTGGCCGGATCGACCTGAGCGGTGTGGCCCGGTTCGAAATAGATCGCGCCGGTGGTGAAGTCCACGGCAAAGGCGATCAGGCCGGGGATGACGTAGAACAGCAGGCCCACGGCGTCGAGCACGGCAATCGCCGGGTCGATCTTGCCATCGATCTGCCCGCGACGATCGGGGTAGAAAATCGAGCCGCAAGCCGTGAGTTGCGTGAGCAGGGTGGCGACCAGTACACCGCCGATCAGGCGAGAAGGTAAGCGCATGGAAAATCTCCTGAGTCATCTATTAACGAAGCTTCGTCTTGTGAAGTTAAGACCCTGACGAACGCCAAGCAGTTCGCCGTTATACTCGCCCTCGGCAGGGCGCGCCCACAGTAAATTGCGGCCTCGTCTCACCCCACCGAAATACGTTGAGGATTGAAGTTGTTTTCTCCAGATCGACACCGCGTGAAGGTTGATGAATCCTGGCGGGGTTCGGCCCTCCGGGCTAAAGCTGTGAACGCGCCATGCTGCGTTGCGGAACTTGGCAAGGAAACGACCCTTACCTGCGTCCCGCGCCTTGCCTGGCACGCTCACAGCTTTAACGCGACTCGCAATTTACTGTGGGCACGCCCTGGGGAGCCAGCATGATTTCTTTGCCGATCGATGAAGTTTTACCCGCCCTGCGTGAAGCGTTGGCGACACGCCACGAAGCCGTGCTCGAAGCACCGCCCGGCGCCGGTAAAACCACCCGCGTGCCTTTGGCCTTGCTCGATGAAGCGTGGCTGGCCGGGCAGACCATTCTGATGCTCGAACCACGGCGTCTCGCCGCGCGAGCCGCTGCCGAACGGTTGGCCAGCGAACTGGGTGAGAAGGTCGGTGAAACCGTCGGTTATCGCATCCGCCTCGACAGCAAGGTCGGCCCCAATACCCGTATCGAAGTGGTCACCGAGGGGATTCTCACCCGGCGTCTGCAGGATGATCCGGCGCTGGAAGGCGTCGGTTTGCTGATCTTCGACGAATTTCACGAACGCAGTCTTGATGCCGATCTGGCCTTGGCCCTGAGTTTGAACGGTCGTGAACTGTTCCGAGCTGAACAGCCGCTGAAGATTTTGCTGATGTCCGCCACGCTGGAAGGCGAGCGTCTGGCCGGGTTGCTGGATGACGCGCCGATCCTGCGCAGCGAAGGGCGCATGTACCCGGTGACGATGCGCTGGGGGCGGCCGTTCCAGCCCGGCGAATACATCGACCAGCGCGTGACCCAGACCGTCCTCGAAGCCCTGCACGATGAGACTGGAAGCCTGCTGGTGTTCTTGCCGGGGCAGGCGGAAATCCGTCGGGTGCATCAGCAACTGAGCGATGCCATTGGCGAGCGTAAAGATGTATTGCTCTGCCCGTTGCACGGTGAACTGGACCTGAATGCCCAACGCGCTGCCATCGACCCGGCGCCGGCCGGCCAACGCAAAGTGGTGCTGGCGACCAACATCGCCGAGACCAGCCTGACCATCAACGGCGTGCGCGTGGTGATCGACGCCGGGCTGGCGCGGGTGCCGCGTTTCGACCCAGGCAGCGGCATGACCCGCCTCGATACTCAGCGCATTTCCAGGGCCAGCGCCACCCAGCGTGCGGGCCGGGCCGGACGTCTGGAGCCGGGTGTGTGTTACCGCTTGTGGTCGCAGGATCAGCACGAGCAACTCGCCGCTTACGGCAGTGCCGAAATTCTGTCGGCGGATCTGGCGAGTCTGGCGCTGCAACTCGGACGCTGGGGCGTGACTCCGGGCGAACTGGTCTGGCTCGATATTCCGCCGGCAGCAGCCTACGCCCAGGCGCAGGATTTGTTGCAGCGCCTGGGCGCACTCGAAGGCGAGGCGCTGACGTCCCACGGTCAGGCCATGGCCGAGTTGCCTGCGCATCCGCGCATCGCCCATCTGTTACTGCGCGGTCAGGCGCTGGGGCTGGCGAACATGGCGTGCGACGTCGCGGCACTGCTCGGCGAGCGCGATATCCTGCGCGGCGCCGGTGCCGATCTGCACAGTCGCCTGGTGCTGCTCTCCGGCGAAGAACGCGCGGCACGCGGTGCTCAGGGCGGCGTGCAGCGTGCGCGGCAACTGGCGCGGCAATATCGCGGTTACCTGCGCGGCAAGGCCAGCGCGCCGGTCAGCGATCCCGATCACCCGCGCTGGCTCGGTGCGCTGCTGGCGCTGGCTTACCCGGATCGCGTCGCCCAACAGCGGCGTGCCGGTGGCGCCGAATATCGTCTGGCCAATGGGCGCGCAGCACTGTTCGCCGAAGCCGACAGCCTGATGAAGGAGCCGTGGATCGTCATCGCCGACCTCGGCAGTCGTCAGGGCCAGCGTGAGGAACGGATTTACCTGGCGGCGGATTTTGATCCGGCGCTGTTCGATTCGGTGCTCGCCGAGCAAGTGCGCGCTGTCGATCAACTGGACTGGGATGAGCGCGAAGGCGTGCTGCGCGCCGAGCGTCAGCGCAAGGTTGGCGAACTGATCCTCAGCCGCGAACCGTTGACCGGTCTCGACGAAGCGGCGCGCAGTCAGGCGCTGGTCAATCTGGTGCGGCGCAAGGGACTGGAGTTGTTGCCGTGGACGCCGGAGCTACGGCAGTGGCAGGCGCGGGTTGCGTTGCTGCGGCAACTGGAACTGAACGCTCAGGCCGAAAGCCAGTGGCCGGATGTCAGCGACGCGACGTTGCTGAACACTCTCGAGCATTGGTTAATGCCTTATTTGGGCAAGGTCTCGCGGCTCAGCCATTTCGCCAATCTGGACCTGTCGAGCATCGTCCGCAATCTGCTGCCGTGGCCGCTGCCGCAGAAGCTTGATGAGCTGGCGCCACATCACATCAGTGTGCCGTCGGGGTCATCGATTCGTCTGGATTACAGCGAGTTTCCGCCGATTCTCGCGGTGCGTCTGCAGGAGTTGTTCGGCCTCGCCGAGACGCCGCGAATTGCCGGCGGCCGGCAAGTGGTCAAGCTGCACCTGTTGTCCCCGGCACGGCGGCCGGTGCAGGTGACGCAGGATCTGGCCAACTTCTGGCGCAGCACCTATGCCGAGGTGAAGAAAGATCTCAAGGGGCGCTATCCCAAGCATTATTGGCCGGACGATCCGTTGGTGGCCGAGGCCACGGCGCGGGCCAAGCCGCGCGGCACCTGAAGAGCAAAACATCGCAGCCTGCCAACCAATCACGGTACGACATCAATCTATTGTGGGAGCGGGCTTGCTCGCGAAGGCGGTGCGCCAGGCACGGATGCATCAACTGACACGGGGCTTTCACGAGCAAGCCCGCTCCCACAGGGGGATATCGTGTTAACTGGCTACGGGGCTGCGGGCAGCAGGAACCGCGCAATCACCGGCAAGTGATCGGAAATGCGCAACGTATCGTCCTGGCGCACCCGCGCTTCGACCCGTTTGATTTTCGGGCTGTAGAACAGATAGTCCACGGTGCGGTCCGGGCCATTCAGGCCGGGGTCGTTGGGGTAGTGGGTCAGCCAGTGGGCGCGGTCGATGCCGCTGGCTTCGTTATTGGTCGGGATCATCGGGTACTTGTCCCACAACAGATGCAGGGCGCTGTCGATCGAGTAAGGCGTGCGCTGCTCGGCGGGCAGGCGTTGATACTGGCCCAGCGGCAACAGATTGAAATCACCGCCGATCAGCCACGGCAGGCCCTGGCTTTCGTACTTGTCGAGTACCTTGGTCACCGCTGTCACTTGCGCCTGCAAGGTCTCGTCCGGTTGGCGGGCGCGATCCAGATGGGTGTTGAACACCGTCAGTTGCCCGCCGTCGCTCAGCGGCAGTTTGGTCGCGAGCAGGGCGTCCTTGGGTTCGAACTGGCGGGAGATGAAATTCGCTGACGGCACCGGCAATTGCAGACGCTCGGCGTGTTCGATGCGATAACGGCTCAGGGTCGCCAGTTGCCGGCCAACGCTGCCGAAGATGTGCGGATCGGGGACAAAATCGGCCTTCCAGTCGAAGGCGTGAGCGCTGCACGGGTAAAGGTCGGTGACCCGTTCCCGCAGCAGCTTGAGCTGATTCTGGTAATCACTGGCCTTGGCGCCGTCATCCAGTTCCTGCAGCAGCACCACGTCGGGTTGTTCGTCGCGGATCACCCGCGCCACTTCGTCGAGACTGAAGGCCATGTCTTCCCGGGACGGCGCTTCATCGGAGCCTTGGGCGAGATCGTTCCAGAACACGTAGCGCTTGCCCGCGAGGTACTGCACGTTCCAGGTCATGACTTTCAGCGCTTGCCCCGGCACCAGGGTCGGCGGCGTACCGCTGCAGGCGACCGGCAGGGTTTCCCGTGCGCCGGGGCGCCAGGTCAGGCTGTAGAACAGCCCGCCGATCAGGACGATGGCGAGCACAATCAGCAACAGGGTGTAGCGCAGCAGACGGGGCATGGCTCGGCTTATCGCGTTACAAAAGTGGCTCCGAGCATACCTGACCGCAGAGCCTTGGCCCAAGGGCCGCGAAGTCAGACCGCTCCGGTACGTTTGTCAGGCAATTCGCTGATCAGCATGAACAGACGGAACAGCACCACACTGGTGAACAGCTGCAGGAAACTGTGCGCGCTGTCGATCATTACCGCGATCAGCGGATTCTGCGGGTCGGGGTACGCCGCCAGCGTTGCACCCTTGAGCAGCCACAACGGCCCCATCACACACAGAATGCACAGCAGGATCCGCCAGAAATGCCCACGGGTCAGGCGCAGACTTTCCTTCATCGCCTGCAACGGCCCCATACCGCGCAACACCAGCAGGTATTCAGCGAATGCGAGCATGACCATCAGCATCAGCCCCGGCAGGAAATACAGCGACAACCCCAGCAGAATCAGCAAGGTATTGAGCGCGGTGAGCAAGGCGAAACGCGGCCACAGGCGCGCGGACATCGCCAGCAGATCGAGATTGCGCGGAGCTTCGCCACGGGTGCGAGCATCGAGGAACAGAATCAGCGCGGCGGTGTACAGCGGATACACCAGCAGACCGACGACCACGCTGGCGGCGGAGAAACTGTCCGGGTCGGTGACGTGATCCACCACTTGTTGCAGCGCCGCCTCGAAGATCACCAGCGGCAGGCATAACTGCACGATGCTGGCCAGATGGCGTTTGAAAAAATACAGAGAGTCGCGCAGTACATCGAAGGCATTCATCAGTCGGTATCGCAGGTCGAAAACAGTGGCTCACTTTAACCGATGATGGGCGGGCGGACACAAACGTAAACATTCGGTAAAGGTCGTTGAAACATCCTGTCACTGCCTCCATTACAGAGGTGCGCCATGTCCACCGTGGACACGGGCAACGTTATCCCCGGCAATCTACGAGGTCGCCATGAACAGCGAAGAGCAAACCCTGATCGATGGACTGTTTTCCCGGCTGCAACAGGCCGAAACGGAGGCAGCCCCGCGCGACGCCCAGGCCGAGGCGCGGATCAAGGAACACCTGACCCGCCAGCCGGCGGCAGGTTATTTCATGACCCAGGCGATTCTGGTGCAAGAGGCGGCCATCAAGAGCCTCGACGAACAGAACAAGCAGCTGACCCAGCAAGTCCAGCAATTGCAGGCTGAACTGCAAGCGGCCAAGTCCCAGAGTGCGGCCCCGGCGCCAAGCGGCGGCGGTGGTTTCCTGTCGAGCATCTTCGGCGGCGGCAGCTCGCGTCCAGCGCCGACCCAGAGCGCTCCGGCTTCTACCGGCGGCTGGCGTGAGCCGGCACCGCAGCAGAACTACGCTGCGCCAGCGCCACAACAGAACTATGCCGCACCACCGCCCAACTACGCGCAGCAAGCAGCCCCGGCCGCGGGCAGCAGCTTCCTCGGCGGCGCCCTGAAAACCGCCGCTGGCGTGGCCGGTGGCGTGATGCTGGCGCAGGGCATCAGCAGCCTGTTCCATCACAACCAGCAGCCTGAAGAAATTGTTGAAGTGATCAAGGAAGAGCCGGCGCAAGTGGCTGACCAGAGCGGCAACGATTGGGGCAATGACCAGCGTGTGGCCGATAACGGTTTCTCTGGCAATGACCAGGGCGGATTCACTGATACTGATTACAGCGATGACAACTCGTCGTTCTTCGATGACGACGATTCGTTCGTCTGACGGATCAGTCGCCAGTATCAAACCTGTGGTGAGGGGATTTATCCCCGATGGGCAGCGCAGCGGCCCCGAAAATGGGACTGCTGCGCACTCCATCGGGGATAAATCCCCTCACCACAGTCCACCATCCGTCCGGAGTGGTGGGTTGATTATTCGCGCCACCTTCCTGTGGACTGGCATACTGAGCGCCTTTTTCGGGCCCGGCGCCTGATCCCGCTTCGTGCGCTATGCGCTCACAGGAATCCCGGTGAAAAAAATCGCAGTGTTCGCCGATGTGCAGAACCTCTACTACACCGTGCGTCAGGCCTATGGTTGCCATTTCAACTACGCCGCGCTGTGGGCTGACATTAGCAAGCAAGGGCAGATCGTCGAGGCCTATGCCTACGCCATCGACCGTGGCGACAGCAAGCAGCAGCAGTTCCAGCAGATCCTGCGCAACCTCGGTTTCACCGTGAAGCTCAAACCCTATATCCAGCGCAGCGACGGCTCGGCCAAGGGCGACTGGGACGTGGGCATCACCCTCGACATCATGGACGCCGCCGACCACGTCGACGAAATCGTCCTGGCCTCCGGTGACGGCGACTTCGACATGCTGCTCGAACGCATCATCAGCAAGCACGGCGTACAGGCAGTGGCCTATGGCGTGCCGGGTCTGACCGCCAACTCGCTGATCCGCGCCGCCAGCCGTTATGTGCCGATTGAAGGCGCACTGCTGTTGAAAAACTGAGCGTTGCTCAAGAATTGATTTGTACGGAGTTGAACCCGGTTTGGAACGCATTGCAGTCATCGACTTTGAAACCACCGGCCTGTCGCCGAACAGCAGCTGTCGCGCCACGGAAATAGCCGTGGTCATGCTGGAGAACGGCCGTATCGTCGAGCGTTACCAGAGCCTGATGAACGCCGGCGTGCGCGTTCCTGCGTTCATCGAACAACTGACCGGCATCAGCAACGCCATGCTGCGCAGTGCACCCTCGGCCGAGCGGGTCATGGAAGAGGTCAACGAATTCGTCGGCTGCACCCCGCTGGTGGCGCACAACGCCTCGTTCGACCAGAAGTTCTGGGACTTCGAACTGGGGCGGATCAAACGCACCCGTCTGCAGAATTTCGCCTGCTCGCTATTGCTGGCCCGCCGCCTGATGCCGGCGGCACCGAATCACAAGCTCGGCACCCTCACCACCTTCGCCCGCCTGCCGCATACCGGCCAGGCGCACAGGGCGATGGCGGATGCCGAGATGGCGGCCAACCTGATGGCGCATCTGGCGGAAGAACTGCGGCACAAGCATGGGGTGCGTGAGCTGAATCACGACCTGTTGTGCAAACTGCAGAAAGTCCCCGCCGCGAAAGTCAGCGAACACCTGCAGCGCTACCGCTGATCCCGAAGTCACCCAAAATCCCCTGTGGGAGCGGGCTTGCTCGCGAAAGCGGTGTGTCATTCGGCAACTATGTTGTCTGACACTCCCTCTTCGCGAGCAAGCCCGCTCCCACATTTGGATCTTCTGAGTTCCTGATTACTTACCGTTGCCTTCTATATGGCTGAGCGGCACGCGCTTCTCGATCGCGCTCGACAACACAATCGAGGTCTTGCTGAAGCCGAACTTCGCCACGCGATTGATCAACTCTTCCAGCTCCGTCATCGATGCCACCGCACCCTTCATCATCACGCACGGGTCGCCCGTCACTCGAAAGCACTCGGTCAGTTGCGGGATTTTCACCAGTTCGTCGTAGACCTTCTGGCTGCCGTTCTGGTGCAGGCGCAATTCGATCATGCACTGAATCGGCAAGCCGATTTTCGACAGGTCGATGTTCGCCTGATACCCGGTGATCACGCCGGCGGCTTCAAGCTTGGCCACGCGCTCGGCCACTGCCGGGGCGGACAGGTTCACTTTGCGCGCCAGATCGGCGTAGGACGCACGCCCGTTTTCCAACAGGGCGCTGAGCAGCATGCGGTCGTATTTGTCCAAGGCCGGACTCCTGAAATTGCCAGACTTTCGAAATCGTGGTTTATCCCGTCGATCTCCGTTGTTTCAAAAGTGTACCGGCGCGATAAACAGGTTTTGTAACTTATTTTTGCTCGCGGGCCTTTCTAGAATAATTCACACCCTGCCTCTGACTGTCGAGCTGCCCATGCCTGCCTTGCGCCGTTTTTCTCTGCCGCTGATCGCCGCGTTTTTTGCGCTGTACGTGATTTGGGGATCGACCTATCTGGTGATCCGTCTCGGCGTCGAATACTGGCCGCCGCTGATGCTCGGCGGGGTGCGCTTCGTGATTGCCGGCAGCCTGATGTACGCCTTCCTGCGCTGGCGCGGGGCGCCGGCGCCGACCTGGGCGCAGTGGAAAGCGGCGGGGATCATCGGGATTCTGCTGCTCAGTTTCGGTAACGGCGCGGTCAGTGTCGCCGAGCATACTGGCGTGGCTTCCGGTGTGGCGGCACTGGCGGTGGCGACGGTGCCGTTGTTCACCTTGCTCTTCGGCTATTTCTGGGGCGCGCGCAATACGCGCCTCGAATGGGCCGGGGTGGCGTTGGGAATTGTCGGCATCGCCATGCTCAACATGGGCTCCAACCTGCAGTCGAGTCCAATGGGTGCGGCGCTGCTGATTTTTGCGGCGGCGACCTGGGCGTTCGGCTCGGTGTGGAGCAAACACCTGCCGCTGCCGCAAGGGGCAATGGCCAGTGCCGTGGAGATGCTGGTGGGTGGCGTGGTGCTGTTGATCGGCAGCGCAGTGAGCGGCGAACACCTGCAAGCCTTGCCGCCGATGGAAGGCTGGCTGGCCTTGGGTTATCTGATCTTCTTCGGGTCGATCATCGCCTTCAATTCCTACATGTACCTGCTCAAACACGTGCGTCCGGCGGCGGCCACCAGTTATGCCTACGTCAACCCGGCGGTGGCGGTGTTGCTGGGGATCGTGTTTGTCGGCGAGACCATCGGCATGGAAGAAGCGCTGGCGATGCTGGTGATCATCAGTGCCGTGGTGCTGATCGGTCTGCCGCAGTGGCGGCGGCCGGCGCAGCCGCTCGTCGTGGAGACGCCGAAGACCGCCATTCCAGCAGAGCAACGTGTGAATTAGGGTAAACTGCGCGCCATTGCACACTCGTGTCGCACAATTGCGCTGAATTTTCCTACGGTACTCCCATGACTTTCGCCACCCTTGGCCTGATCGAACCCTTGCTGCGCTCCCTCGAGAAGCTCGGCTACCAGACTCCAACGCCGGTCCAGGCGCAAGCCATTCCGGCCGTTCTGGCCGGTCGCGACCTGATGGCTGCGGCCCAGACCGGCACCGGCAAGACCGCCGGTTTCGCCTTGCCGCTGCTGCAGCTGCTGGCCATGGAAGGACCGAAAGTGGCCGCCAATTCGGCGCGTGCACTGATTCTGGTGCCGACCCGCGAGCTGGCGGAGCAGGTTCATGAGTCGGTGCGCCAATACGCTGAAAACCTGCCATTGCGCACGTATGCGGTGTACGGCGGCGTCAGCATCAACCCGCAGATGATGAAGCTGCGCGGCGGCGTTGATGTGCTGGTCGCCACGCCTGGTCGCCTGATCGACCTGTTCCGCCAGAACGCGTTGAAACTCGATCAGTTGCAAACTCTGGTGCTGGATGAAGCCGACCGCATGCTCGACCTGGGCTTCTCCGAAGAACTGGCGAACATTTATCGCATGCTGCCGAAGAAGCGCCAGACGCTACTGTTCTCCGCGACCTTCTCCGACGACATCCGCCTGCTCGCCGGGCAGATGCTCAACGATCCGCTGAGCATTGAGGTGAGCCCGCGCAACGTCGCGGCCAACACCGTCAAGCAGTGGGTGGTGACGGTGGACAAGAAGCGCAAGCCGGAACTGTTCGTGCACTTGATGCGCAAGAACAAGTGGAAGCAGGTGCTGGTGTTTGCCAAGACCCGCAATGGAGTGGACGCGCTGGTGGAAAAACTCCAGGGCCTGGGCATCAACGCCGACGGCATTCATGGCGACAAACCGCAGGCGACCCGTCAACGTGCGCTGGATCGTTTCAAGCTCAGCGAAGTGCAGATTCTGGTGGCCACCGACGTCGCTGCCCGTGGTCTGGATATCGAAGATTTGCCGCTGGTGGTCAACTTCGACCTGCCGATCGTCGCCGAGGATTACATCCACCGCATCGGTCGTACTGGCCGTGCGGGCGCGACGGGCGAGGCGATCTCGCTGGTGTGCGCGGATGAAGTAAACATGCTCTCGGCAATCGAGATGCTCACCCGCCAGACCTTGAAGCGTCAGAACGAGCCGGATTTCGAACCTGAGCACCGCGTGCCGGATACCGATGCCAGCGGTCAGGTGATCAAGAAGCCGAAGAAACCGAAAAAGCCGAAAGCATCCGGCGGCGGTGGCAAGCGCAATCTGGGCAAGTGGGTCGACAGTGGCGACACCCAGGCGCCGGAGCCGTCGATCAAGCCTGTGCGTAAAGTGCCGGTGTTCAATACCGGGCCGCGTAAGCGCAAGCCTTAAAGCCAAAAGCCCCTCACCCTAACCCTCTCCCGGAGGGAGAGGGGACTGATTGGAGGATGCTTGAATTCTACGCCGACCTGATTCTGCTGCTGTGAATCCACAATCGACTCGGTCTTTCAGGTCGATGTGTTACGCCAGACACCTCGGTCGGCTCCCTCTCCCTCGGGGAGAGGGTTGGGGTGAGGGTTCAGGCAGGCACCTCGGACTTGAGCCACTGCAACATTCCAATCCCCGCCGCCCGCCCGCTGGCAAAACACCCGGTCAGCAGATAGCCACCTGTCGGCGCTTCCCAATCGAGCATTTCCCCCGCACAGAACACCCCCGGCAACGCCTTGAGCATCAAACGCTGATCCAGCGCTTCGAACGTCACGCCACCGGCACTGCTGATCGCTTCGTCAAGCGGACGGGTTTTCACCAAGGTCAGCGGCAACGCCTTGATCGCCCGCGCCAACAACGCCGGATCAGCGAAGGTTGCTGCGTCGGTCAGCTCGCGCAACAACGCCGCTTTCACCCCATCAATTCCGACCTGACTGTGCAGATGCTTGGCCATCGAGCGTGAACCGCGTGGCTTGCTCAACGCTGCCTGCAATTTATCCACAGGTCGGCCGGGCAACAGATCGATGTGCACCGTGGCTGAACCCTGCGTATTGATCGCCTCGCGAATCGGTGCCGACAGCGCATAGATCAGGCTGCCTTCGACCCCGGTTGCGGTAATCACGCATTCGCCCAAGCGCGGGATATCGTCGTTCAAACCGATGGCGACATTTTTCAGCGGTGCGCCGGCGAATTTGCTGACAAGCAATTCGCTCCAGGCCTGCACCTCGAAGCCGCAATTGCTCGGCTGCAACGGCGCCAGTCCTACGCCTTTTTGCTCCAGAGGCAGCATCCACGCGCCATCCGAACCCAGGCGCGACCAACTGCCACCGCCGAGGGCGAGCAGGGTGGCGTCGGGTTTGACGGTGATTTCGCCGTCGGGGCTGGCGATGCGCAGCGCATCGTGTTCATCCCAGCCGAGCCAGCGATGGCGGGTGTGGATAACCACGCCGCTGTCGCGCAGGCGTTTGAGCCAGGCGCGCAGCAGCGGCGCGGCTTTCATGTCGGTGGGGAACACCCGGCCGGAGCTGCCGATAAAGGTTTCGATGCCCAGTTCATGAATCCAGCGGCACAACGCGTCGGCGTCGAAACCGCGCAGTAACGGCGCGATCTGCGGTGCGCGTTCGGCGTAGCGCGCGAGGAATGCCGGGTAAGGCTCGGAGTGGGTGATGTTCATGCCGCCGACCCCGGCCAGCAGGAACTTGCGCCCCACCGACGGCATGCCGTCGTACAAATCGACGCGCACGCCGGCCTGGCTCAGCACTTCGGCGGCCATCAGGCCGGCGGGGCCACCGCCGATGATGGCGACGTGAGCGGGGTGGGAGGCGGAGGTCTGGG
This sequence comes from Pseudomonas sp. MWU347, assembly GCF_017947305.1. Classification (NCBI taxonomy): domain Bacteria; kingdom Pseudomonadati; phylum Pseudomonadota; class Gammaproteobacteria; order Pseudomonadales; family Pseudomonadaceae; genus Pseudomonas; species Pseudomonas sp. MWU347. The sequence goes on along the minus strand of NZ_JAFGZB010000008.1, from coordinate 146,058 downwards.
TCATGGCGTGCGCTGCGGTATGGCGGGATAAGGCGCGCATTCTAACAGCGCAGACCTTTGTAGGAGTGAGCCTGCTCGCGATGGCGGTTGATCAGGCGACATAAGTGCTGAATGTCGGTCCGCCATCGCGAGCAGGCTCACTCCTACAAGGAGATCGAAGTGAATTCAGTATGTGGTCAAAAAATAACCATCGCGCTGTACGCCATGTTCGCTGTGGGCTGTAGTCCCTTTCGCTCAGGTTATCCACAGGCCGTTCCACAGCGATTGTGGGTAACGCAGCACAGCTTAGTGACAACCGTGTGACGTCCAGACCCGTTGCGCGCTGTGATGCAGGATGCCGTGGCGGCGGGCGAGGGCGTGGCGATCCTTGCTGTAGCCGCCGCCGATCACGCCGACTACCGGGATGTCGCGGCCCAGGCAATGGCGCATCACGCTTTCATCGCGGGCGGCCACGCCTTCGTCTGTCAGCTGCAGATAACCGAGGGCGTCGTCCTTGTGCACATCGACCCCGGCGTCGTACAGCACCAGGTCCGGTTGATACAGCGGCAGCAGGTAGTTGAGGGTGTCATCCACCACTTTCAGATAATCGGCATCGCCCATGCCGTTGGGCAGCGGAATGTCCCAGTCGCTTTCGGCCTTGCGTGCCGGAAAATTCTTTTCGCAGTGCAGGGAAACGGTAACTGCTTCCGGGGTGTCGTGGAGGATCCGCGCGGTGCCATCGCCCTGATGCACGTCGCAATCGAAGATCAGCACCCGGTTCACCCGACCGCTTTGCAGCAGGTAATGGCTGATGATCGCCAGGTCGTTGAAGATGCAGAACCCGGCCGGGTAGTCGTAGTGGGCGTGATGGGTGCCGCCGGCGAGGTGACAGGCCAGACCATGCTCGAGGGCTTTTTTCGCCGCCAGAATCGAGCCGCCGACCGCCCGCACCGTGCGCCGCGCCAAGGCTTCGTTCCACGGCAGGCCGAGGCGCCGCTGGTCTTCGCGAGACAACTCGCCGCTCATGTAGCGTTCGATATAGCTACGGTCATGGGCCAAGGCGAGGATGTCGTTGGGGCAGATCTCGGGACGCAGCAGGTCGGCGTCGCGGGTCAGGCCGCTGTCGACCAGGTGGTCGCGCAGCAAGCGGAATTTGTCCATCGGAAAGCGGTGATCCGCCGGAAACTCGGGGCTGTAGTCTTCGTGGTAGATCAGCGGCAGGGGCATGGCAACTTCATGTAGGAACGATGGAAAGAGTGAACGATCCTACCAGCGATGTAGACTTGCGGCATGGAAATGGAGGGGCATGATGGAGCCGATTCAGCAACTCGAAAGCGCACGCCTGCTGATGCGTCAGTGGCGCGACGAGGATTTGCCGGAATTTGCGGCGATGTGCGCCGATCCTCAGGTGATGCGTTACTTTCCGGCCCCGCTCAGCCGTCTCGAAAGTGCGTCGATGATCGGCCGGGTGCGCGGGCATTTTGCCGAGCACGGTTTCGGTCTGTGGGCGCTGGAGCGCAAGGACAGCGGTGAGTTCATCGGTTTCACTGGCCTGGGTGTGGTCGGTTTCGATGCGCCGTTCACCCCGGCGGTGGAAATCGGCTGGCGTCTGGCCCGCGAGCATTGGGGGCTGGGCTATGCCAGTGAGGCGGCGTGGACGGCATTGCGCGCAGGTTTTGATCGGCTGGGGCTGAAGGAGATCGTTTCTTTCACCGCGCAGAGCAATCTGCCTTCGGAGAAAGTCATGCAGGCGATTGGCATGCAGCACGATCCGGCCGATGATTTCGATCACCCCAAAGTTGCCGTCGATCACCCGTTGCGCCGGCATCTGTTGTACCGAATCACCAGGGAGCAATGGCTGCAAACCCTGCATGGCTAAGCCGACACGGACGTTTACAATGGCGCGACAGTGGCTCGCGCCAGAACCTGAATGGGCCGCCGCAGCCAAGACTGCGCGGCATAGCGTTGTGTGAGGAGAGTCTGAATGAGCCAAGTGTTGGAAGATCTGGTCGACCTGCTGACCCTGGAACCGATCGAAGAAAACCTGTTCCGTGGCCGCAGCCAGGACTTGGGTTTCCGTCAGTTGTTCGGTGGGCAGGTGCTCGGTCAGTCGCTGTCGGCGGCCAGTCAGACGGTTGAAGAGGCGCGCCATGTGCATTCGATGCACGGCTATTTCCTGCGCCCGGGCGATGCCAAGTTGCCGGTGGTGTATTCGGTGGATCGCGTGCGTGACGGCGGCAGCTTCAGCACGCGACGGGTCACGGCGATCCAGAAGGGCCACCCGATCTTCACCTGCAGCGCTTCGTTTCAATACGACGAGGCAGGCTTCGAGCATCAGAGCCAGATGCCGGTGGTGGTCGGCCCGGAAAACCTGCCGTCGGAGCTGGAACTGACCCAGCAACGCGCGCACCTGATCCCCGAGCACATGCGCGAAAAACTGCTGTGCCCGAAACCGATCGAAGTGCGCCCGGTCACCGAAAAGGATCCGTACAACCCGCAGCCGGCCGATCCGGTGAAGTATGTGTGGTTCCGTGCCGACGGCGCGTTGGCGGATATTCCGGCGCTGCACAAGTACCTGCTGGCCTACGCCTCGGACTTCGGTCTGCTGACCACTTCGATGCTGCCGCACGGCAAGTCGGTCTGGCAGAAAGACATGCAGGTCGCCAGCCTCGATCACGCGCTGTGGTTCCACAACGATCTGCGCGCCGATGACTGGTTGCTCTACGCGATGGACAGCCCGTGGGCCGGCAATTCCCGGGGGTTCTCCCGTGGCAGCGTGTACAACCGCGCCGGGCAACTGGTGGCGTCGGTGACCCAGGAAGGCCTGATTCGTCACCGCAAGGACTGGGCATGAGCCTGAGCGATGTGAAGCACTGGGTGTTCGACATGGACGGCACCCTGACGGTCGCCGTGCATGACTTTGCGGCGATCCGCGTGGCGCTGGCGATTCCGCCCGAGGACGACATTCTCACCCACCTCGCGGCGCTTCCCGCCGATGAAGCCGCGGCGAAACACGCGTGGTTGCTGGAGCATGAGCGCGATCTGGCGCTGGGTTCGAAACCGGCTGCCGGTGCGGTGGAGCTGGTGCGTGACCTGCACGGGCGCGGTTATCGCCTGGGCATTCTGACCCGTAATGCGCGGGAACTCGCGCATGTGACGCTCGACGCCATCGGCCTGGCCGACTGCTTCGCCGTGGAAGATGTGCTGGGCCGCGATGAAGCGCCACCGAAGCCGCATCCCGGCGGGTTGCTGAAACTGGCCGAAGCCTGGAACGTCCCGGCCAGCGAAATGGTGATGGTCGGGGATTACCGTTTTGACCTGGATTGCGGGCGGGCGGCCGGGGCGCGTACGGTGCTGGTGAATCTGCCGGACAACCCGTGGCCGGAGCTGACGGATTGGCATGCGCAGGATTGTGTCGAGTTGCGGCGGATGCTTTCGGTCTGAGATCTTTATTGTCTGATCTGGCCTCATCGCGAGCAGGCTCACTCCTACAATTGGAATGCGTTTCCCCTGTAGGAGTGAGCCTGCTCGCGATGGCGCCTCAACAGTCACCACAAGTCATTAATCAAACAGCGCTTTCAGCCCCTCCGGCGACGTCAACATCCCATCGCCGTTATGCCCGACCCCGGGCACTTCAACCAGCCGCTGATTGACCCCTTCCGGATGCCGGCGCAGCAGGTAGCCGAAAAACAGCTTGCCGCGTTCCAGCCGATACGCGCCTTGTGCCTCGGCGGCGCAACTCTTGTCCAGCGCCGGATGTTGCGGGTCTATGTCCTGCTGCCCCAGCAGGTAAATCACTTCGCGTTTGATGTAGCTGCTCTCAAGCTGCAACGGTGTTTGCCCACCGGCGTACACCGGCATGTCGGTCAACCCGTACTTCCAGCGATTGAAACCCGGGCACTGTGCGTGATCGAACGCTACCGGCCGCTGTTCGTTGAAATACGCGTACGACGACGGATTGGCCACCACATAGCGCAGGCGAATGCCATTGGCCTTCAGCGCCGGTTGCTCCTTGGCCAGCAAGGCATAACGCTGCACCACTTGACCGCCACCGGAATGGCCGAAAATCACGATCTGCTGCACATCCGGAAACTGCTTGCGGTCGCTGACCCGGGCGACGATGGCGTCGAGTGCGGCGTAGGAACTCAGCGGCTTCGGCCCTGTGGATAACCCGCCGCCCATCCACTCGTTGCCTTTCCAGCGCAGCAATGTGTTGGGTAGGGAGTACAGCGCGACGTCGCTTTCGTTGAGAAACTGCGGCGCGATCACCAGCGTGTGCGCCGTTTGCCCGGCCAGTTCGGTGGCGTGCTCGGCACTCTTGCGATAGGTCTCGGCATTGCGCAGACGACCGTGAATGACGATCAGCACCCGTTCGATTTTCTCAGGTGCGGGGCTGATGCCAACGGCCATTTCGCCGGCCTCGAATTGCAGGCGCCCGGGGCTGATGGCATCGACGCCTGCCGCGTGCGCGTTGCCGCCGATGATCAGTAAAGCCAGAAGCCATTTGCGCATTTACAGGTTTTTCGCCGCGAAGGTATCGCACTGGCCGACCTGGCCCTGAGCGAAACCGGTTTTGAACCAGCGCACCCTTTGCGCCGACGTGCCATGGGTAAACGAGTCCGGCACCACGCGGCCCTGACCCTGTTGTTGCAGGCGATCATCACCGATGGCGTTGGCCGCATTCAAGGCCTCTTCGACGTCACCCGGTTCCAGCCAGTTCAGGCGCTTCTGCGCATGGTAGGCCCAGACGCCGGCCAGGCAGTCGGCCTGCAATTCCTGACGCACCAGCAAACCGCCGTCGCCCTGCATCTGCCGGCCCTGCTGACGGGCCGTCTGAATTTTTGCCGAGACGCCGAGCAGCGTCTGCACATGGTGGCCGACTTCGTGCGCGATCACGTAGGCCTGGGCGAAGTCACCGGCGGCCTTGAAGCGCTGGGCCATTTCCTGGAAGAAGGCCATGTCCAGATAGACTTTCTGATCCGCCGGGCAGTAGAACGGGCCGGTCGCCGAAGTCGCCAGCCCGCAAGCGGAATTCACCCGGTTGCTGAACAGCACCAGGGTCGGGTCCTTATATTGGCGCCCGGCCTGCTGGAAGATGGCGCCCCAGGTGTCTTCGGTATCACCAAGGATCGAACGCACGAATTCGGCTTGCTGGTCGTTGGCCGGTGGCGCCTGGCGGGTTTGCGTCGAGGCCGGTGCCGATTGCTCGGTCATTTGCCCAGTGAGCTGGCCGAGGATCTGCAACGGATCCTGTCCGGTGATCCAGCCGATGCCGACGATCAGCAGGATCGCCCCCAGGCTCAGGCCTTTGCCGCCACCGAACCGCATGCCACCACCGCCGCCGCTATCATCGCCACGGGCATCGACGACGTTGTCACTGCGTCGGCCTTTTTTCCATAGCATGTGGTAATCCTCTTTCTGTACGTGGTGATGAGTGTTGCTGGTGTGAGAGTGTGGCGCCAGTCCGGTCGTCCGTCTATTCGAGCACACGCCAACAGGCCCGGCCTCGGGTGACGAGGGCGGGCCTGTTATTGACGAGCGTGTGCGCGACTAATTCAATCCGTTGGCGGATTTCTCTCGGCGCGCTGTGCGTCAGCGATCGAAGGCATCCCACACCGGGGCGAAATCCGGGCTGACCTGACGCTGATTCTTCGGCAGCGCGGCGATCAGTGCGCGGTCTTCAGCGTCCAGTTCAACCTGCAGCGAAGCCAGGTTCGCCAGTTGATTGGCGCGGCTGCTGGCTTTGGGAATCGCCGCGACGTTGGGCTGATCCAGCAGCCACTTCAGCGCCACCTGAGTCGGTAGCACGCCGTGTTTTTCGGCAATCTGCTGAATCTGTGGAATCTCCGAGACCTTGTTACGCGCCAATGGCGTGTAGGCCGTCAGTGCCAGATCGTGTTGGCGGGCATAGTCGAGCAGGGCGTTCTGGCCGAGCAGGACGTGGTACTCGACCTGGATCGCTGACAGAGGGATGCCGTATTCCTCGACGACTGTGCGCAGCAGCGGCAGCGGAAAATTCGCCACGCCGATGTTGCGAGCCAGACCTTGCTCCTTGAAGGATGCGAGGGTTTCAAGCGTGCGCGGCAAGTCCCAGTCAGTGCTCGGCCAGTGGATCATGAACAGGTCGACGTACTCGCAGCGCAAAGCCTTGAGGCTTCGTTCCATCGAGTGGCGCATGGCGTCGGGTTGCAACTGGTCCCACCAGACCTTGGTGGTGACATGAATCTGCTCGCGGGGTGTCGGTGTATTCGCCAATGCTTGTCCGACCGCGTCTTCGTTGTTGTAGGCCGCTGCCGTGTCGATGTGCCGGTAGCCGAGTTCCAGCGCTTGCTCGACGGCACGGGTGCATTCGTCGCCGAGCATCGGCCAGGTGCCGAGGCCGAGTTTCGGCATGTTCAAACCCTGGGCGTTAACGATGTGTTGCATGGTCGATCTCCTGTTCGAAAGCAGTGATGCCGGCGATATGCCGGGCGGCGATGTAGCCGAAAGTCAGCGCCGGGCCGAGGTTGATCCCGCCTGCCGGATAGTGCCCGCCCATGATGCTGGCCATGTCGCCACCGGCGGCGTAGAGCCCGGCGATGGGCTGGGCATGGGCATCGAGCACTTGCGCCTGCGGGTTGACCTTGAGCCCGGCAAAGGTGCCGAAGCAGCCCGGTTGCACTTTCACGGCATAAAAAGGGCCGGCCTCTATTGGGGCAACGCAAGGGTTGGGAAGGTTCGCCGGATCGCCCTGCTTGCGGTTATAGGGCGTTGCGCCGCGACCGAACGACGGGTCCTCGCCGTGGCGTGCATGGCGGTTGTAGTCCTCCACCGTCTGGCGCAATCCGCTGGGGTCGATGCCGCAGGCGCTGGCCAATTCTTCAAGGGTGTTGCCGGTTTTCAGATAGCCGCTGCGGATAAATCCTGACACCGGAACGGGAAATGGCCGCGACATGCCCAAGCCATAACGCCGTTGAAAGGCGCGGCTGCAGATCAGCCACGAGGCGACTTCTTCGCCTTCAGGCGTGGCGGCAACCATGGCGCTGACGTAGTCGTAGTAACCGTTGGCCTCGTTGACGAAGCGCTGGCCGTTGCGCAGTACGCCGATGATTCCCGGTTTGCCGCGTTCGATGATGTGTGGGAAATGGCCGATGCTGCCGTCAGCATGCGGCACTTGCGAGACCGGCGCCCAGGCCACGGGCGACGCCAGCTCGGTATTGACCGTGGCACCGACGCTTTCGCCCAGACGCAGGCCATCGCCATTCACCGCCAGCGGCGGCAGTGCCCAGTGTTCATGACCCGTGGGCGTGCGCGGAAACAAGGCCTTGCGCCGTTCGACGTCGTTGGCGAATCCGCCGGCGGCCAGCACCACGGCTTTACGTGCATGAATGCGGATCGGGCCTTTGGCGCTGTTGACCAGCGCGCCGCAAACCCCTGCGTCATCGCGCAGCAGCTCGGTCACGGGTGCCGACTCCCATAACAAAACGCCAAGGTCCTCGGCGGACTTCGCCAGCCTTGCGACCAGCGCCACACCGTTGACCAGTTGCATGGCCCGGCCGTGTACCGCGAGGTCAAGCAAGTGCCGGGTAAAACGACGGGTTACATGCCACGCGGCTTTCAGCGAACGGGTGAGATTGAGGAACGCCGAAAGGTCGGCGCCGGCCATGATCGGCATGCCCATGAAGGACGTTTCGCGCATTGTTGTACGCAGGCGCCTGAGCAGGCGTCCGACTGTTCGTCCGTCGTAAGGCGCCGCGATGACCGAGCGACCGCCCGTGCCCGCGCCGGGCGTATCGCCATGAATGTCGGCAATGGCGTTGCCATCGGCAAATTGCAGAGCAGTGTGCTGTTCGAAGAACGCGACCATGTGCGGCCCGGCGGTGAGGAAAGCGTCGACCATTGCCGGGTCGTAATGCTCGCCGAGTTCATGGCGCAGGTACGTGCGCGGCTGCTCGACATCTTCGAAGATGCCGGCGCGTCGGGCCAGCGGATTGCACGGCACCCATGCCCAGCCGCCGGACCACGCAGTGGCACCGCCGAACACCGGATCTTTTTCAACCACGATGACCTTCAGACCGTGCCATGCGGCAGTGACCGCTGTGGATAAACCGGCGGCACCGGAGCCGACGACCAGAACGTCACAGTCGATTTCGGGAAGTTCGGCAGGCATCAGGCAAAGCTCCGCAGCTGGGTTTTATTGGAATTAGGTTCCAGAAATTAACTAATTTTGCGCAGCTGCAACAAGGCATGGTTCAGTAAAGTGGGCGGTTATCGCACAGCCAGTTCCGGATTTCGCTTTGTCTCGGATGTCTTCTAGAATCGGCAAAATTTCACTTGGACCTTCCCATGGCCGGCAGTCAGATCGAACGGGTTTTCAGCGTGCTGGAAAGCCTCACCAGTGAGCCGCGCGGGCTGCCGATGCAGACGCTGGCCGAGCAACTGGATATCCCGAAAAGTGCCACCCACCGGATGCTCGCGGAGCTGATTCGGCTGGGCTACGTGCGGCAGAATGGCGACACTCTGCGCTATCACCTGTCGACCAAACTGGTGGCGATGGGGTTTCAGTACCTGTCGAGCAGCGGTGCCGACATCGTGCAACCGGTGCTGGATCGACTGGCGCAGGAAACCGGTGAACTGGTGCGTCTGGGGGTGATCGATGGCGAGCGCCAGACCTGGATCGCCAAGGCGCAGGGCGCACGGACGGGCTTGCGTTATGACCCGGACATGGGCCGCGACGCGCCGTTGTTCTACACCGCTTCCGGGCACGCGTGGCTGGCGTGCATGAGCGATGCCGAGGCGTTGTCGCTGGTCGAGCGCCAGGGCGCGGAAGTACCGGTGGGCGTCGGGCCGAATGCGCCGCGCTCCAATATCGAACTGCTGGAGCGCCTGCGCCTGGCGCGGGAACAGGGTTATGCCTGTGTCGAGGAAAGTTCGGCGGTGGGCACCTCGGCGATTGCCGCGGTGGTCAAGCATCCGGTTGACGGGCGAGTGATCGGCGTACTGAGCATTGCCGGGCCGAGCGCACGGATGCCCGGCGCGCGGTTGCACGAGTTGGCGCCGCTGCTGATGAAGTTTACCGAGGAGTTGTCGGCGGCGAGCCTGGCGTCCGAATTGTTCATCTGACCGATCCCCTGTAGGAGCTGCCGAAGGCTGCGATCTTTTGACTTTGTTTTTTAAGGTCAAGATCAAAAGATCGCAGCCTTCGGCAGCTCCTACAGGTCCGGGTGTCGTGTACAAAGTTGTGCGGTGTTCGCACGGTTTTCCCATCACTGGGTGTTTGATTGTGGAACGCGGTTCTAAATTGTTGCTGGAGTGACATTTCCAACAACAATCACAAAAGGATCGCGCCTTGACTCCGCCCCTTCGTATCGCCCTGATCGGCGCTGGCAACATGGGCCAGCAGCATTACCAGCATTTGCAAACCCTCGAAGAAGCCCGGTTGTGCGCAGTGGCTGATCCCGGCCCGCAGGCTCCCGCGCTGGCGGCGCAGTGGGGCGTGGCGTATTTCGCCGATCACCGGCAGATGCTGGAGCAGGTACGGCCGGACGCGGTGATCGTGGCCAATCCGAATAATCAGCACGTCAGCACGGCGCTGGATTGCCTCGCCGCCAGGGTTCCGGTGTTGCTGGAGAAACCGGTGGGCGTGCATCTGGATGAGGCACGCGAACTGGTGGCGGCAGTCAAACGCAGTGGCGTGCCGGTGCTGGTCGGCCACCATCGGCGGCACAATCCGTTGATCGTGCGTGCCCACCAATTGCTGCGCAGCGGCGCGCTCGGGCGGCTGACCACGGTTACTGCACTGTTCCAGTTACGCAAACCCGACCGATATTTCGAGGTTCCGTGGCGCCGAGAACCGGGCGCGGGCCTGTTGCTGACCAACCTGATTCACGACCTCGATCTGCTGCGTCACCTGTGCGGTGAAGTGCAGGCGGTGCAGGCCGTCACCGACAACGCGGTGCGGGGTTTTGCCAACGAAGACAGTGTCGGGGTGTTACTGCAATTTGCCGGCGGTGCACTGGGCACGCTGAGCGGTTCCGATGCGGTCGCCGCGCCGTGGAGCTGGGAGCTGAATTCCGGAGAGAACCCGGCCTACCCGCGTCAGGTCGATCAGCCGTGTTATCTGCTGGCGGGCACCGCCGGGGCGCTGAGCATTCCGCAACTCAAGTGCTGGCATTACGCTGCCGATCAAGTCGATGCCGGCTGGCACGAACCGCTGATTGCGCAGCAAGAACGGTGTGAGGCAGGGGACGCGTTGCGGTTGCAGCTGCAACATTTTGTGCAGGTCGCGCGGCGTGAGGTCGAACCCTTGGTCAGTGCCGCCGATGCCGCGCGAACCCTGGCGCTGGTCGAGGCGATTCGCGAGGCGGCGGCCAGCGGCCGTGCCTGTTCCCCGGCAGCGATCGAGGCTTGAGCATGAACGAACGAATTCTGTCTCTGGCCAGTCTCACCGTACTCGAGTTGTCACCGCCGCAAATGGTCGAGGTGGCGGCGCGTGCCGGTTACAGCCATGTCGGCCTGCGCCTGGAGCCGGCGACGCCCGAGGAATATCACTTTCCGTTGGTGGCCGATGCTGATTTGCGGCGTCAGACGCTGGCGCGTTTGCGCGACACTGGCATCGCTGTGCTCGATGTGGAAATCCTGCGCTTGAAACCGCAAACCGTGGTCGCCGATTTTGAGCAATTGCTGGCCGTCGGCGCGGAGTTCGGCGCCAGTGAATTACTGGTCGCCGGCAATGATCCTGACGAGCAACGGCTCACCGACAACTTTGCCGCCCTATGTGATCTGGCGGCGCCTTACGGCTTGCATCCGCATCTGGAGTTCATGCCCTGGACCGATGCGTGCAACCTCGAACAGGCGTTGCGCATCGTTGCCAATGCCGACCGGGAAAACGCCGCGGTGCTGGTCGATGCCTTTCATTTCGATCGCTCCGGCTCACGGCTGGAGGATCTGGTCAGCGTTGCGCCCGCGCGCCTGCGTTATGCGCAATTGTGTGATGTGGCGGGACCGAGACCGGCGGACATGGCCGAGATCTTGCGTCAGGCGCGCAATGAGCGGCGGTTTCCCGGCGAGGGCGATTGTGATTTGCACGGTTTGTTGCGCAGTCTGCCAGCTAATATTCCACTGAGCCTGGAGATCCCCACGGTAAAACTGCTGGAGCAGGGCGTCAGCGGATTGCAACGAGCGCAGATGGCGCTCGACAGGACGCGGGAATTGTTGGCGCAGTTATAAGTCAGTTTTTGTGGCGGGGCGCCAGCGCCCCCGCCACTGTTCATTTTTCCTTCAGAGATATCCAATGACCGTCAGCACCCCGCTCTCCGGTGTCAACCAACCCTTCAAGGGGATCCTGCTGATTGTCGTGGCGACTTTCCTGTTCTCCAGCCACGATGCGCTGTCGAAATACCTCTCGGGTTTCTACCCGATCATCATGGTGGTATGGGCGCGGTATCTGGTGCACACCTTGCTGATGGCGGGGATTTTCCTGCCGCAGTCGGGGTTGCGCGTGCTGCGCACCAAACGGCCGTTGTGGCAGTTGGCGCGGGCGCTGTGCCTGCTCGGCACCAGTCTGTTTTTCACCACGGCGCTGCTGTATATCCCGCTGGCCGAGGCCACGGCGGTCAACTTTCTCGCGCCGGTGCTGGTGACGGCGCTGTCGGTGCCGTTGCTCAAGGAACGGGTGACGCGCGGGCAGTGGATCGCGGTGATCTGCGGTTTTATCGGGGTGCTGATCATCGTCCATCCGGGAGGCGAGTTGTTCACCCCGGCGGTGCTGCTGCCATTCTGCTCGGCGCTGTTTTTCTGCTTCTATCAACTGCTGACGCGCAAGCTCAGTGAGGTCGACAGCCCGACCACCAGCAACTTCTTCGCTGGTCTGTGCAACACGCTGGTGATGAGTGCGTTGGTGCCGTTCTTCTGGCAGGTGCCGACCTTGTCGCACGCCGTGTTGATGCTGGCGCTGGGCAGCTGCGGGATGACTGCGCACCTGTTTCTGACCCAGGCGTTCCGCCATGCCGCGCCGGCATTGCTGGCGCCGTTCGGTTATTGCCAGATCGTGTTTGCCGGGTTGTTGGGGTGGGTGGTGTTCAATCACACGCCGAGTCTGTTGACGGTGATCGGGATTGCGGTGATCTGCTGCAGCGGCCTGGCGGCGGCGTGGCAGCAGAGCCGCAGATGAGAGAGATAAATAACCCTGTGGGAGCGGGCTTGCTCGCGAAGGCGGTGGATCAGTCGACATCTTCAGTGACTGACTAAATGCTTTCGCGAGCAAGCCCGCTCCCACAGGGGGGAGGGGTGCAGGCAGGTTATTCGGTGACGTCTGGAATCTTGCGCGGTGCCATGAAGTACATCCAGGTCAGGGCAATGAAGTACATCGCCGGGATCAGCGTGAACAGCACCGTGTAGTTGTTATGGGTGACGGTCAGGATGTGGCCGACGATCTGGGTCATGAACATCCCGCCGATCGCTGCGCACATACCGCCGAAACCGAACACCGTGCTCATCATGTGCTTGGGCGTGTAGTCCATCACCAGGCTCCAGATGTTCGCGGTCCAGGCCTGATGCGCGCCGATGGCCAGGGAGATTGCCGCGACGGCGACCCACAGATTGCTCGAACCGGCGGCCATGATCACGCCGATGATGCAGCATGCGAACAGGAACATCGACAGCAGCCGCGCTTTGATTGAGTTCATGCCGCGACCGATCAGGAACGAAGACAGAATCCCGCCGCCCACGCTGCCGAAGTCAGCGGTGACGTAAATGATGATCAGCGGAATGCCCATCTGGGTGACGTTGATACCCAGGTTGTATTGCTGATTGAGAAACGGCGGCAGCCAGTACAGGTAGAACCAGAACACCGGCGCGGTCAGCGAATAGGCGAGGGCGAACGCCCAGGTGCCGCGCATGCGCAGGATGCGTGAAAACGGTACGCGGGCCTGTTCCGGTTCGACTTCCTGCTGGATGTACTCAAGCTCGGACTGTTTAACGCTTGGATGGTCTTCCGGGTTGAAGTACTTCAGGCCCCAGAACAGCAACCAGATCCCGCCCAGTGCCGACATGCACAGGAACGCCGCCTGCCAGCCCCACACGTGCAGAATCAGCGGCAGCAGCATCGGCGTGAACATGGCGCCGACGTTGGTCCCGGCGTTGAAGATGCCGGTGGCCACGGCGCGTTCACCGGCGGGGAACCACAGGCGCGTGGTTTTCACGCAGGCCGGGTAGTTGGCCGCTTCGGTCAGGCCGAGGATGAAGCGGCAGACCATGAAGCCGACGGCCGAAGTCGCCAGACCGTGGGCGCCGGTAGCCAGGCTCCAGAGCAGCACTGCGCAGAAGAACACGCGTTTCACGCCGACCCGGTCGATCAGGCGTCCCTGCAGGACGAAACCAATCGCGTAGCCGACCTGAAACCAGAAGTTGATGTTGGCGTAATCCATCGCCGTCCAGCTCATTTCCTTGGCGAGGATCGGCTGCATGACGCCGAGGGCTGCGCGGTCGATGTAGTTCAGGGTCGTGGCGAAAAACACCAGCGCCAGCATGCCCCAACGGGTCTTGCCGACAGCCATGGCGCCGCGGATCTTGTCGCCGATGCCACCCGTGGCAGTGCTCATGGCCGGGGCCATGCGGGAAGTCTGTGAAGGAATCATTGTTCCACCCGTTTTTGAATTTGTTATGTGGTGTTGTTTGCACGCACTGCGACCGAAGGTTCATTTCCGGACTCAATGTGAAGTCGATGGTGGGCAGTGGACGAAAAATCGTCAATTCGCCGAAACGCCATAGTGTTCGATAATCGCACGCAAAACTAACCGGCTGGTACACTTTAAATTGCTGCTGAAGACGATGCAGCCAATAATTTCCTCACGATAAAAAATGATCCCCTGTAAAAAACTGCAGCGCAGTCCGGGAGTAGCAACATGCAGCGTTCCATTGCCACCGTTTCCCTGAGCGGCACCCTGCCGGAAAAGCTCGAAGCCATTGCCGCCGCCGGGTTCGACGGCGTCGAGATCTTCGAGAACGATCTTCTGTATTACGACGGCAGCCCGCGGGAAATCCGGCAGATGTGCGCTGACCTGGGGATCGCCATCACCCTGTTCCAGCCGTTCCGCGATTTCGAGGGCTGCCGCCGTGATCGGCTGGCGCGCAATCTGGAGCGGGCCGAGCGCAAATTCGACCTGATGCAGGAGCTGGGCACCGATCTGGTGCTGGTGTGCAGCAACGCCTCGGCGGACAGCGTCGGCGACCGGCAGATTCTGGTCGAGGACCTGCGGCTGCTGGCCGAACGTGCCGGCGCTCGCGGGTTGCGTATCGGCTATGAAGCGCTGGCCTGGGGCCGGCACGTCAATACTTATCAACAGGTCTGGGACATTGTTCGCCAGGCCGACCACCCGGCACTCGGCGTGCTGCTCGACAGCTTTCACACCTTGTCGCTGAAAGGTGATCCAAGCGCGATTGCCGACATTCCTGGCGACAAGATTTTCTTTGTGCAAATGGCTGACGCGCCGATCCTCGCCATGGATGTCCTGGAGTGGAGCCGGCATTTCCGTTGCTTCCCGGGGCAGGGCGAATTCGATCTGCCGGGGTTCCTCGCGCCGATCATCCAGAGTGGTTACACCGGGCCGTTGTCGCTGGAAATTTTCAACGATGGCTTCCGCGCCGCACCGCCACGGGCCAATGCCGCTGATGGTCTGCGTTCGCTGCTGTATCTGGAAGAGAAAACCCGTCAGCGCCTGGAACAGCAAGCAACGCCAGTGGCCAACCGTGAAATCCTCTTCGAAACGCCGCCGGCCAGCGAGTACAACGGCATCGAGTTTCTCGAGTTCGCCGTCGACGAAAGCCTCGGCGCCAAACTGAGCAACTGGCTGGAGCGCCTGGGCTTCGTTAAGGCCGGGCAGCACCGCTCCAAGAGTGTGAGCCTGTTGCGCCAAGGCGATATCAACCTGATCCTCAACGCCGAACCGTATTCGTTCGGCCACAGTTTTTTCGAGGCCCACGGCCCGTCGCTGTGTGCCACCGCCGTGCGGGTCAAGGACAGCGCCAGCGCCCTGGCCCGTGCCGTTGCCTACAAGGGCCAGCCCTATCGAGGCCTGGTCGGCCCCAACGAACTGGAACTGGCCGCGGTGCGTGCGCCGGACGGCAGCCTGATTTATCTGGTGGATGAGGCGGCGGACGTTTATGGCACCGACTTCAATCTGCTGCCGAACGCTCAGGCCCGTGGCGGCCTCAAGCGCATCGATCACATGGCCATGGCGCTGCCGGCCGACAGCCTCGACAGCTGGGTGCTGTTCTACAAGAGCCTGCTGGATTTTGAGGCCGACGATGAAGTGGTGCTGCCCGATCCGTACGGTCTGGTGAAAAGCCGGGCGTTGCGCAGCCGCGACAGCTCGATCCGTCTACCGCTGAACATCTCCGAGAATCGCAACACCGCGATCTCCCACGCGCTGTCGAGTTATCGCGGCTCCGGTGTGCATCACATCGCCTTCGATTGTGATGACATCTTCGCCGAAGTCAGCCGCGCCAAAGAAGCTGGTGTGCCGTTGCTGGATATCCCGCTCAACTATTACGACGACCTCGCCGCGCGCTTCGATTTCGACGACGAGTTCCTCAGCGAGCTGGCGTACTACAACGTGCTCTACGACCGCGACGCGCAGGGCGGCGAGCTGTTCCACGTGTACACCGAGCCGTTCGAGGGGCGCTTCTTCTTCGAGATCATCCAGCGTAAAAACGGCTATGCCGGTTATGGTGCGGCGAACGTTGCGGTCCGTCTGGCGGCGATGGCCAAATCACGCAGCGGTGCGGTGCGTCAGGCGAAGTTGTAGGAATTTCGTAAACGCGGGATTAAACACGAGCCGCGTGGCTTCCTTCACTGTGCAGCGCGGCCCATAATCGCCAACCTGTGCAGTGATGGCCGTGAGCCCGCAATGACAATGACTTCAGAACTCCCCGCCGCTCCCGTCGAATCCGGTATCGAGCCGCGCAAGAGTCGCAAGAACAACCCGGAAAAAACCCGCGAGAACATCCTGCAGGAGGCGATCGTCGAGTTCGTCCAGCAGGGCTTGTCCGGCGCCCGCGTCGACGCGATCGCCGAGCGTATCCACACCTCCAAACGCATGATCTATTACTACTTCGGCAGTAAGGAGCAGTTGTACGTCGAGGTGCTGGAGAAGCTTTACGGCGACATCCGCAGCACCGAAAACCGCCTGCACCTGGCCGAGTTGCCGCCGGTGGTGGCGATCCGTCGACTGGTGGAATTCACCTTCGATCACCACGACCGCAACGTCGATTTCGTGCGCATCGTCTGTATCGAAAATATTCACAACGCCGAGTTCGTGAAGCGTTCGGACACGATCAAGGCGATGAACAATACGATCCTCGATTCACTGGGCGAGATTTTGCGGCGCGGTGCCGAGGAGGGGGTCTTCCGCGCCGGGCTGGACGCGCTGGATGTGCACTTGCTGATCAGTTCGTTCTGTTTCTACCGCGTCTCGAACCGCCATACGTTCGGTGAGATTTTTCAGATCGACCTGCCGGACGAAAGCATCAAGCAGCGTCATCGCGAGATGATCTGCGAGTCGGTGTTGCGCTACTTGCAGCCGTGACACCTATCCAATGTGGGAGCGGGCTTGCTCGCGAAAGCGGCGTGTCAGCCTATACATCTAGCGCCTGACACACAGCCTTCGCGAGCAAGCCCGCTCCCACAGGATCGATGTTTATCTTCAGCCGTTCATGCTTTGAAAATGCGCAAGCATCCGCTGCGCATCCGGCACCACGCCGCTGAACAATTCAAACGCCTTCACCGCTTGAAACACCGCCATGTTGCCGCCGTCCAGCGTGCGGCAACCCAGCGCGCGGGCGTTGCGCAGCAGTTCGGTTTCCAGCGGGAAGTAAACGATCTCCGCCACCCACAATTCCTTGCGCAGCAACTCCACCGGCACTGGCATCCCCGGCAGTTTGGCCATGCCCATCGGCGTGGTATTCACCAGACCATCGGCCTGATTCAGCGTGCCCGGCAGATCTCGCCCGGCCACCGCGCGGCCTGAGCCGAAATGCTGGTTGAGGTTGTTCGCCAGACTCTCGGCACGTTCGCGGTCGACGTCGAAAATGCTCAGTTGCTGTACGCCTTCGCTCAGCAGCGCGTGGGCCACTGCCGCTCCCGCACCGCCGGCCCCCATCTGGACGACACGTTCACGCGCAGCGTCCTTCAGGCCTCGGCGAAAACCTTCGGCAAAACCCAGGCAATCAGTGTTGTGGCCGATGCGTTTGCCGTCCTTGAGCACCACGGTGTTGACCGCGCCGATGCCCCGGGCTTCCGGGGACAGTTCGTCGAGCAGCGGGATGATCGCCTGCTTGCACGGGAAAGTAATGTTCAGGCCGGTGTAGTTCATCCGCTCGGCCGCCTGCAGCAAGTCGGGCAGGGCGTTGCTGTCCAGATGCAACTGATCGAGATCAATCAGCCGATACAGGTAGCGCAAGCCTTGGGCGTCGCCCTCATGTTCATGCAGTGCTGGCGTGCGCGAGGCTTGAATACCCGCACCGATCAGGCCAGCCAGTATTACCGGTTTACGGGTCATGCTGCGCGCCCCTTCAGTCGCTGACTGAAATGCTCCAGGGCCAGGCGATAGCCATGGCTGCCGAAGCCGCACATCACCGCCGTGGCGATGGCCGAGACAAACGAGTGGCGGCGGAATGGCTCACGCGCATGCACGTTGGACAGGTGCACTTCGATCACCGGCAACTCACTGGCCACCAGCGCGTCGCGGATCGCCACCGAGGTGTGCGTCCACGCCGCCGGGTTGATCACGATCCCGGCGCAACGGCCGCGTGCCGCATGAATCCAGTCGAGCAATTCGCCTTCGTGATTGGTCTGGCGAAACTCCACGGCCAGGCCGAATTCTTCGGCAGCGCGGCCGCACAGAGCAGAAATATCAGCCAGGGTTTCGTGACCGTAGGTTGCCGGTTCACGAGTGCCGAGCAGGTTCAGGTTCGGGCCGTTGAGCACCAGAACGATAGGGGGCATGGGGGCAAACTCCACTTATTGTTTTTGGCTTGGGCCGAAGGTTTCAGCCTGTGGAGGTAAAATGTACCAGATGGTTACCATGGTCAATTGAGCAACGTTGCGCTTGGCGCTTAGTGTTCGTTAATCGCACAAAACAAAACATCACCCACAAAAAAGCCGTCAATCACGACGGCTTTCTCGTATCTGGCATTCGCCATCAACGCCGGGTCAGCAACACCCCGGACTCCATGTGATGTGTCCACGGGAACTGGTCGAACATCGCGCAGCGGGTGATGCGGTGCGTGTCGTGCAGTTGGGCGATGTTGGCCGCGAGGGTTTCCGGGTTGCAGGAGATGTACAGGATATTGTCGAAGCGCCGGGTCAGCTCGCAGGTGTCCGGGTCCATGCCGGCGCGCGGCGGGTCGACGAATACGCTGCCGAACTCGTAGCTTTTCAGGTCGATGCCTTGCAGGCGACGGAACGGGCGCACTTCGTTCAGCGCTTCGGTCAGCTCTTCGGCGGACAGGCGCACCAGCGTGACGTTATCCACAGCGTTTTCGCTGAGGTTGCTCAGTGCGGCGTTGACCGAGGTCTTGCTGATCTCGGTGGCCAGCACTTTGCGCACACGGGTGGCGAGCGGCAGGGTGAAGTTGCCGTTGCCGCAGTACAGCTCCAGCAGATCATCGCTGCGATCGCCCAGCGCTTCGAATGCCCAGTTCAGCATCTTCTGGTTCACCGTGCCATTGGGCTGGGTGAATGCGCCTTCCGGCTGGCGGTAGCTGAAGGTGCGACCACCGACTTCGAGTTTCTCCACCACGTAATCGTGGCCGATGACTTCGCGCTTGCCCTTGGAACGCCCGATGACGCTGACGTTGAGATCAGCCGCCAACTTCGACGCGGCCGCATGCCAGTGCTCGTCCAGCGGACGGTGATAGCACAGGGTAATCATCGCATCGCCGGCCAGGGTGGTCAGGAACTCCACCTGGAACAGCTTGTGGCTCAGCGCCGAACTGGCCTGCCATGCCGCCTTGAGCTGCGGCATCAACTGGTTGATGCGCAGGCTGGCAATCGGGAACTCTTCGATCAGGATCGGCGTGCGCTTGTCGTCCTGGGAGAACATTGCGTAGTGCCGCTCACCGGCCTCGCGCCACAGGCGAAATTCCGCACGCAGGCGGAAGTTCTGCAGCGGCGAGTCGAACACGGTCGGCTCTGGTGCATCGAACGGGGCCAGCAGGTCACGCAAACGCGTGACCTTGTCTTCGAGCTGAGTGGCGTAGGCCTGGGAATCGAAAGTCATGCGTTGAACCAACCCAACTTGATCACAAACAGAATCGACAGAATCACCAGCGCCGGGTTCAGCTCACGGGCGCGGCCCGACAGCAACTTGATCACGGTCCAGGAGATGAAGCCGAAGGCGATGCCGTTGGCGATCGAGTAGGTGAACGGCATGGCCAGCGCGGTGACCACGACCGGTGCGGCGACGGTGATGTCTTCCCAGTCTATTTCCGCCAGACCGGAAGTCATCAGCACGGCGACGAACAGCAACGCCGGTGCGGTGGCGAATGCCGGAACGCTGGCCGCCAGTGGCGAGAAGAACAGCGCCAGCAGGAACAGGATAGCTACCACTACAGCCGTCAGACCGGTACGCCCGCCAGCGCTCACGCCAGCCGCGGATTCGATGTAGCTGGTGGTGGTCGAAGTACCCAGCAGCGAGCCGGCCATCGCCGCGGTGCTGTCGGCGATCAGTGCCCGGCCCATTTTCGGCATGTGGCCGTCCTTGCCCATCAGTCCGGCGCGTTTGGCGACGCCGATCAGGGTGCCGGAGTTGTCGAACAGGTCGACGAACAGGAAGGCGAAGATCACGCTGACCAGACCGATATCCAGCGCGCCCTTGATGTCCAGTTGCATGAAGGTCGGGGCCAGCGAAGGTGGCATCGAGGTCACGCCGCCGAACGGGGTGAAGCCCATGGCGATGGAAATGATGGTCACTGCCAGAATGCCGATCAGCACTGCGCCGCGCACTTTCAGCGCTTCGAGGGCGACGATCAGGGCGAAGCCGAGGGTGGCGAGGATCGGCGCCGGGGCTTTCAGGTCACCGAGGCCGACCATGGTCGCCGGGTTGCTGACCACGATGCCGGCGTTATGCAGGGCAATCAGCGCCAGGAACAGGCCGATACCGGCGGCAATCGCCGAGCGCAGGGGCAGCGGGATGCTGTTGATGATCCATTCGCGGATGCGGAAGATCGACAGCAGGAAGAAGCACACTGCCGAGATGAACACCGCGCCCAGCGCCACTTGCCAGGTGTGGCCCATGTGCAGGACCACGGTGTAAGTGAAGAAGGCGTTCAGGCCCATGCCAGGCGCGAGGGCGATCGGGTAGTTGGCGATCAGGCCCATGATGGTCGAGCCGATGGCGGCTGCCAGACAGGTGGCGACGAACACCGCGCCCTTGTCCATGCCGGTCTCGCCGAGGATGCTCGGGTTGACGAACAGAATGTAGGCCATGGCCAGGAAGGTCGTGACGCCCGCCAGAATCTCGGTACGCACGTTGGTGTTGTGTGCCTTGAGTTGAAACAGCCTTTCCAGCATGTCTGCTCCCCGTGGCGCGCGCGGCGCCGTAAATGTATCGACCTCAACAGCAAAGCACAGACCGTCGCAAGCGCCTGGGATTTTGTGGTGGGCCGGAAAAAGCCGCGCATCATACCAGCAGCGTGAGGAATATGGCGGTTGTTGGTGCCGAACGTCGTCGAAGTTTTGCCACAGGGCCAACTGCGCCATACTGCGCGCTGAATTTTTTGGGGAAATACGATCACATGGGCAAGCGCTGGATCAAGGCTTTCTGGGTAATGGCCGGGCTGATGGCCGGGTCGACGGCGGCGCTGGCAGCCTCGGCGCCACCATTGACTGAAGTTAAGGTGATCAAGGTTCAATCGCCGGCCTGTGGTCTGGAAGACATCGGCGATAACCAGCCGCAAACCCAGTGCAATCACAGCGGCCCGAGCATCAAGGTGTTCGTGCTGGAAATCGGCTATGGTCAGAACCAGCCGCATGCCACGCTGGACGGTTTTGAAGTCAACGGCACCCGGGCGCCGGTGTGCGCCTTTGATAACGGCAACCTGACTGAGTGCAAGCCCGGCAGCAACACCGTCGGCTCACTGTATACCTTTGATCTGGCGGGCAAGCAGGAAGGCACCTTCACCTTCAGTAACACCTCGATCAACGCGCCACGCAACACCCTGTCGGCCCAGCTTTACATCAAGTAACGGCTGTCACCGGACGGGGCAGGACAAAGCTGACTACGCTTGGAAGATCACCCAGCGGATGGCGCCCATGACCTTTAGAGCCCTGATTACCCTCGCCGAGGGCATCGATGATCTGCAAAGCGTGACCCTGATCGATGTGCTGCGCCGCGCCGGTGTCGAAGTGGTGGCGGCCAGCATCGAAGGCCGGCGCATGCTGACCTGCGCGCGCGGTACGCGCCTGACGGCGGATGGCATGCTGGTCGATGTGCTGGCACAGACTTTTGACCTGATCGTCCTGCCCGGCGGGGTGGTCGGTTCACAACATCTGGCGGCACATCAGCCGCTGCAGCAATTGCTCAAGGATCAGGCCAGCGCCGGACGCCTGTTCGCCGCCATCGCCGAAGCCCCAGCCATCGCCCTGCAAGCCTGCGGCGTATTACGCCAACGGCGCATGACCTGCCTGCCGAGTGCCAGTCATCAATTGTCGGGCTGTACGTTTGTTGATCAACCGGTGGTGGTCGACGGCAATTGCATCACCGCCCAAGGCTCCGGCGCCGCACTGACCTTTGCCCTGACGCTTGTGGAGCAGCTTGGCGGCAAGGCGTTGCGGGCGAAAGTGGCGGGGGAGATGTTGGTTTGACGAGAGTCAGACCTTCGCCTCTTCCACCGGCACATGCATCCGGTCGCGGTTGGCCAGGGTCGGGAACAGTTTGATCCACGTTCCGGTGACCACCAGCGTTCCGATTCCGCCCATCACCACCGCCGGGACGGTGCCGAACCAGTGCGCGGTGAGGCCGGATTCGAATTCGCCCAACTGGTTCGAGGCGCCGATGAATAGGCCGTTCACTGCGCTGACCCGGCCGCGCATTTCGTCCGGAGTTTCCAGCTGCACGAAGGAGGCGCGGATCACCATGCTGATCATGTCCGCCGCGCCGAGCACCACCAGCACCACCAGCGAGAACCAGAACGAGGTCGACAGACCGAAGGCGATGGTTGCGACGCCGAACACGCCAACGGCGGTGAACATCACCCGGCCAACATTGCGCTCGACGGCAAATCGCGCCAGAAACAGTGACATCCCCAACGCACCAACCGCCGGCGCCGAACGCAGCAGGCCCAGGCCCCATGGGCCGGTGAGCAGGATGTCCTTGGCGAACACCGGCAGCAACGCGGTGGCACCACCGAGCAGCACGGCGAACAGATCCAGCGAGATCGCCCCGAGGATGTCCGGGCGGCTGCGAATGAAGCGGATGCCCGCCAGCAACGAGTCCAGCGTGGCCTTGCCTTTGTTCAGTGGCGTCTGCCGGGCGGGCAGGTTGAGCATCAAGGTGCAGGCGATGACATAGAGCAACACCGTCGGGCCGTAGACCCAGACACTGCCAAACGCGTAAAGCAAGCCACCGAGGGCCGGAGCGACAATGGTGGCTGACTGTTGAGCCGACTGCGCTGCGGCGACCGCCCGTGGAAACAGGGCGCTGGGCACGATGCTCGGCAGCAGCGCCTGGGTCGTCGGCATTTCGAAGGAGCGCGCCGCACCGAGCAGGAAGGCGAGGATAAAGATCATTTCCCGGGTGACGTGGTCGGTCGCACTGCCGATGGCCAGTGCCAGGGCAATCAACGCCTGCAACGACTGACAGATCGCCGCGACCCGACGTCGGTCATAGCGGTCGGCGACATGCCCGGTGTGCAGCATGAACAGCACCCGTGGCGCGAATTCCACCAGACCGACCAGACCCAGGTCGAGCACGTTGCCGGTCAACTGATACAGATTCCAGCCGATCGCCACGGTGAGCATCTGAAAGCTGCTGGCGGTGAAGATTCGGGCGAACCAGAACGCAAGAAAAGGACGATGGTGACGTAACAGCAGGGGCTCTTGGCTGGGCATCTGAAGGCAGGTCTGGCTCTTGGGGGAACCGCGAGGTTATCACCAGTCTGTAACAGGAAGTTGCTATGACAAAAAATTTAGTTAGCCAGACATCTATCGCTCCCTGGCATACCTCATCTCAATGTGGTGAGGGGATTTATCCCCGATCGGCTGCGCAGCAGTCGTAAAAAATTGACGATGCACCAAAAGGCAGGATGTCTGTGGGGCTGCTTCGCCGCCCATCGGGGATGAATCCCCTCACTACAGGTCGTGCAGCTCTGAGGAGTGTCTTTCAGAACGTTGCCCAGGCAATGAGGCAACTTGTCACGCGGCAAACGACCACGCCGTTCTTCGTCGGAAATGGGACTACTCTTTTAACGTTGCTTGATCCAGATCAAGACCCTCCCGGGCCATGCTCTGGTGGCCCGTTGGCCAGACTCCCTGCGTTGCGATGGCTGTTAAAAAAGAACGAATCAGAATTCGCCGCACTCCATATCCGTGGGGGCAGTAGGCAGGGGCCACAAGCCCCAATGCCGGTATTACCTGACAGAGGAAGACTTATGTTCGGTTTAGAGGCACTCGATCTCGCCCGAATTCAGTTCGCGTTCACCATCTCGTTCCACATCCTGTTCCCGGCCATCACCATTGGTCTGGCGAGCTACCTGGCGGTGCTTGAAGGGTTGTGGTTGAAAACCCATAACGACACTTACCGGGATCTCTACCACTTCTGGTCGAAAATCTTTGCCGTCAACTTCGGCATGGGTGTGGTCTCCGGTCTGGTCATGGCTTACCAGTTCGGCACCAACTGGAGCCGTTTCTCGGACTTCGCCGGTTCCGTCACCGGACCGTTGCTGACCTACGAGGTGCTCACGGCATTCTTCCTTGAGGCCGGTTTCCTCGGGGTGATGCTGTTCGGCTGGAACAAGGTCGGACGCAAACTGCACTTCTTCTCCACGGTAATGGTGGCGATCGGCACGCTGATCTCGACATTCTGGATCCTCGCTTCCAACAGCTGGATGCAGACGCCGCAAGGCTTCGAGATCGTCAACGGTCAGGTGATCCCGACCGACTGGCTGGCCATCGTGTTCAACCCGTCGTTCCCGTATCGCCTGATGCACATGGCGACCGCTGCGTTCGTGGCCACGGCGTTCTTCGTTGGCTCGTCGGCGGCCTGGCACCTGCTTCGCGGCAAGGACAACCCGGCGATCCGCACCATGCTGTCGATGGCGATGTGGATGGCGCTGATCGTCGCGCCGATCCAGGCGGTTATCGGTGACTTCCACGGCCTGAACACCCTTGAGCACCAGCCGGCGAAAATCGCTGCGATCGAAGGTCACTGGGAAAACAAAGGCAACGAAGCGACCCCGTTGATCCTGTTCGGCTGGCCGGACATGAAAGAAGAGAAAACCAAATTCGCCGTGGAGATTCCGTACCTCGGCAGCCTGATCCTGACCCACTCGCTGGACAAGCAGGTGCCGGCGCTCAAGGAGTTCCCGCCTGAAGACCGGCCGAACTCGACCATTGTGTTCTGGTCGTTCCGGGTCATGGTCGGCCTCGGCTTCCTGATGATCTTCACCGGTCTGTGGAGCCTGTGGCTGCGCAAGCGCGATTCGCTCTACACCTCGCGGCCGTTCCTGTATCTGGCGTTGTGGATGGGGCCGTCCGGCCTGATCGCGATCCTCGCTGGCTGGTTCACCACTGAAATCGGTCGGCAGCCGTGGGTGGTCTACGGGCTGATGCGCACGGCGGATGCCTCGTCCAATCACAGTTTCATGCAGATGAGCATCACCCTGATCATGTTCGTCGTGGTGTATTTCGCGCTGTTCGGTGCGGGGCTTGGCTACATGATGCGCCTGGTGCGCAAAGGGCCGAAAACCGACGAAGGCAAGGAAACCAACGACGGTGGTCCTGGCCAGAAACGCACTCCGGCTCGGCCGTTGTCCGCAGCCGATGATGAAGGTACCGACGCCGACTCGCAGCGTAGCCTGGAAAAGGAGATTTGACTCATGGGTATTGATCTTCCGCTGATCTGGGCCGTGATCATCATCTTCGGCATCATGATGTACGTGGTCATGGACGGCTTCGACCTGGGGATCGGGATTCTCTTCCCGTTCATCCCGGGCAAGACCGACCGTGATGTAATGATGAACACCGTCGCCCCGGTTTGGGACGGCAATGAAACCTGGCTGGTACTGGGCGGCGCGGCGTTGTTCGGCGCGTTCCCACTGGCCTATTCGGTGGTGCTGTCGGCGCTGTACCTGCCGTTGATCTTCATGCTGATCGGCCTGATTTTTCGCGGTGTGGCGTTCGAGTTCCGCTTCAAGGCCAAGGACGACAAGCGCCACCTGTGGGACAAGGCGTTCATCGGCGGTTCGGTGGCGGCGACGTTCTTCCAGGGCGTGGCACTCGGGGCTTTCATCGACGGTTTGCCGGTGGTCAATCGGCAATACGCCGGCGGTTCACTGGACTGGCTGACACCATTCACCCTGTTCTGCGGCGCCGCGCTGGTGGTGGCCTATGCCTTGCTCGGTTGCACCTGGTTGATCATGAAGACCGAAGGCAAGTTGCAGGAGCAGATGCACAACCTCGCGCGGCCGCTGGCATTCGTGCTGTTGGCGGTGATCGGCATCGTCAGTCTGTGGACGCCGCTGGCTCACCCCGAGATCGCGACACGCTGGTTCAGCATGCCGAACCTGTTCTGGTTCATGCCGGTGCCGATTCTGGTGCTGGTGACGCTGTACGGGCTGATCCGCGCGGTGGCGCGCAATGCCAACTACATGCCGTTCCTGCTGACCCTGGTGCTGATATTCCTCGGCTATAGCGGTCTGGGCATCAGCCTGTGGCCGAACATCGTGCCGCCGTCGATCTCGATCTGGGACGCCGCCGCACCGCCGCAAAGTCAGGGCTTCATGCTGGTCGGTACGCTGTTCATCATCCCGTTCATCCTGGGTTACACCTTCTGGAGCTACTACGTGTTCCGCGGCAAGGTCACCCATGAAGACGGTTACCACTGATCTCTCGCTCTGCTCACCCTGTGAGAGCAAGCCGGCTCGCGGTGGCGTCCTCAGCGACGCCATCGCCCAAGAGGAACGATGCAATGAACGGCAAACATTCCCTGCACGAGATTGAAGAAGCCGAAAAAAAGCCGCTGTGGCAGCGGCTCGGCTGGTTGGCCCTGATCTGGATCGGTAGCGTCGGCGCGCTGTTCATTGCCGCCAGCCTGATGCGCCTGTTCATGAACGCGGCCGGCCTGACCACACACTGAAACATCCCGTCCCGCTGCCCTTGGGCACGGTTTTATGACCCTCCGCATTGCGGAGGGTTTTTTTTGCCTGACGCTTTACTTGCGGGCTTTGAGAATCACGAATTTCGGTGTGGCAGCCACTTGCTCGACGCCACGGAACAGCCGCGCCAGTTTGCTGTGATAACCCAGGTGCCGGTTGCCGACGATGTACAACGCACCGCCCACCACCAGCGCCTCGCGGGCCTGCTGGAACATGCGCCAGGCGAGGAAATCGCCGACCACCTGTTGTTGATGGAACGGCGGATTGCACAGCACTACGTCCAGCGATTGCGGCGCCTGTCCGGCCAGACCATCGCCAGCGCGCACGAGCACTTCGCGCTCGCCCAGCGCGGCGCGCCAGTTCTCGGCGGCCGATTGCACGGCCATGAACGATTCGTCGACCAGCGTGTAGTGCGCGTCGGGGTTGTGCAGGGCGCTGGCGATGGCCAGGACGCCGTTACCGCAGCCGAGGTCGGCGACCCGGGCGCTGCCGAGGTTCTTGGGCAGGTGCGGGAGAAAAGCTCGGGTGCCAATATCCAGGCCTTCACGGCAAAACACGTTGGCGTGGTTGAGCAATTCGATGGCCGGCTCGTCGAGCTGATAGCGCGAAGGGTAGGGCGAGGTCGCCGGAGCTTTGGCTTCAGGCGTTGCGATCAACAGGCGAGCTTTCTTCACCGCCAGTGAAGCCTGTACCGGGCCAATGTAACGCTCCAGCAGATCACCGGCTGCGCGCGGCAAATGCTTGACCATGGCCGCTGCCACCACTTCGGCGCCGGGTGCCAGTAGCCCTTGCAGGCGGATCAGTTGCTCTTCCAGCAATGCCAGCGTCTTGGGCACGCGGATCAGCACTCGGTCGAACGGCCCGACCAACGGCTCACTGGCCGCAATTCCGCGCACGGCATCAAATGCCAGGCCGTTGCGTACCAGGTTCTTTTCCAGGCCCTGGAATGCGAGAAACGAGTCGCCACTGCTGCTGACCTGAACCTTGCCCGCCAGACTCGCCGCCAGCGCTCCGAAGCTGTCATTGAGTACCAATACCCGAGTGTCTGCCGTCGGTTGTTGCGCTGCCAGATGATTGAGCAGGTATTCGTCAGCCGCATCGAACGCTTGCAGCGGTTCATTCTGCTGCTCGGGCTGGCGGATCAGGTCGAGTTGGGCAAAGGGCGTTTCGAGCAAGGGCATGGTACGGGAACTCTGGTTATTCAACGGGTGGCCCGCAGCCCAGGGCATCGCGCAGCGGAACCGTCCGAGTGAAATACAACGTCAAGGTTCACGTCATCACTCAGGAAGGTCGCAGATGGTACGTTTTTTTCCGTTGAAATACTCGCAGCTTTTAGTGGGCAGGCATGTCGAGAAGGCCGCAACTCTTGGCAGCAATGACCGCAGAAATCTTGTTGCAGACGTTCAGTTTGAGAATCACGTTTTGCACGTGGTAATTCACCGTCCGCTCGCTCAGGCAGAGGATCCTGGCAATCTCATAGGCCGTCTTGCCGAGCGCCGATAGCTTGAGCACTTCCAGTTCTCGCGGTGAAAGGCGTGGGGGGGCGGGCTTTTTGACCGGTTTGGGCAAGGTTTTGGCGAACAGGTCACTCAGGTGGCTGGTCGCGTAAAACATATAGCCAAAATGCTCGTACAACTCGAGCGGACTTAATGGACCGTTTTTCCTGGCGAGGCTCAGGGTGCTGCACAGCCCGCTGTCTTCGTGGTGGAACGACTGCGACCAACCGTGTCGCAATCCATGTTTCTGTTGGGCGTCCCACAGCGACAAGGTTTGCGAAAACACGTCCTCGGTCCAGACAATCGGCAGCATTGAACGACTGCAGTGTGCTATTACCGGATCGATTTTCCGGTAGTTTTGTCTTTCATAAAGTTGGTTCCACTCTTTCGGATAGTTATTGATTTGCAAGGTCTTTAAGTCAGCGTTCCGATTGTTTGATGTCAATGAGATGGCACAAAAATTGAAGCCAATATTTTGAGCGAATCGCAGCAAGATCGGATAAGCGGTCTCTATTTCTCTTGCGAAAGTCAGTTGCTTTAATTGCGACTCCTTCCACATTTCCATCACTCACTCTCCATGAGTCGTTCGTAGGGTGCTTTTTATGGATCCAATCGGATCCTGCACGCAACCGAGTGTAGGACAGGTCTTACAAATGGCGTTGAATTTTTTTGCTCTTGGAGGAGGCGGTTAGTTGCTGGAAAGGTTATTAGTCATCAATAACGCGTTGGATTTAACCTGTCATTCAATCGGACTTTGAATACCGCTGTATTAACGGCATTTGGGTTTAATTCTCATTTTTTCGGGCGGTCTGAACGGTAAACCACTACAAAAGCAGTGGTGTTTATGCTCTGAGTTTGCGCGAGACTGTCAGGGTCTTTTCCGTGGAGTGCCCCCATGACTGTCAGCGCAGATAAATTTACTGCCCAGACCTTGCTCGACGTGCAGCCTTTGACCCCCAGTCTGTTTACCCTGCGCACCACGCGCGATACGGGCTTCAGGTTTCGCGCGGGACAATTCGCTCGCCTGGGGGTGACAAAGGCTGATGGCAGCACGGTCTGGCGTGCTTACTCGATGGTCTCTTCACCCTTCGACGAGTTTCTCGAGTTCTTCTCCATCGTGGTGCCAGGTGGCGAATTCACCAGTGAACTTAGTCGCTTGCAGGTCGGCGATACCCTGCTGGTGGAACGCCAGGCCTTTGGTTACCTGACGCTGGATCGGTTTGTCGACGGTCGGGATTTGTGGCTGTTATCCACCGGGACCGGGGTTGCGCCGTTTCTGTCGATTCTGCAGGACTTCGAAGTGTGGGAGCGATTCGAGCGGATCATTCTGGTGTACAGCGTGCGCGAAGCGCGGGAACTGGCCTATCAGTCGTTGATTGCAGAACTGTCCGAGCGTGATTACCTGGCAGAACACGCCCATAAACTGCAGTTCATTCCCACCGTTACCCGAGAAAAGGTTCCTGGTGCCTTGCATGGCCGTATTACCAGCCTGATTGAAAGCGGCGAGCTGGAGCGTGAAGCCGGCGTTGAACTGGCCCCCGAGCACTCGCGCGTCATGCTGTGCGGCAATCCGCAGATGATCGACGACACCCGGGCACTGCTGAAGAAACGCCACATGAGCCTGAGCCTGACGCGGCGGCCGGGACAGGTGGCGGTGGAAAACTACTGGTAAAAAAACGGCGCCATCAGGCGCCGCTCTTTATTCATCAAGCAGTCAAGGCCGGTTGTTCTGGGCCTTGAGCAGATCGCGGATCTCACCGAGCAACTCTTCTTCCTTGGTCGGAACCGGTGGCAGGGAAGGGGCTACGGCTTCTTCGCGTTTAAGGCGGTTGATGGCTTTGACACCCATGAAGATCGCGAAGGCGACGATCACGAAGTCCAGAATGCTCTGGATGAATTTACCGTAAGCCATGACCACGGCAGGGGCGTTGCCCTCGGCGGCTTTAAGCGTGATGGCCAGATCACTGAAGTCCACCCCTCCGATCAACAGGCCGATTGGCGGCATGATCACGTCGCCGACAAACGACGAAACAATTTTGCCAAAGGCGGCACCGATGATGATACCGACGGCCATGTCGACCACATTGCCTTTGACCGCGAAGGCCTTGAACTCACTAAGCACGCCCATAGGTTATTTCCTTGTTACAGATGAGGTTGGTGTACGCAGTGTAAATCAGCAAACGCGTCCTGCGCGAAACACCTTCTTACAATGCCCGTTTTTATCGACCGATAAATCTGCAATTAGTTTGCAAAGTGCCACTAATCGCGCGCGAAATACGCCGTAACACGCTGATCGGGAAGCCAAAATTTTCAATCGTCGGGTTACGAACTTTCTATTTATGTTCGCGGACTTAGCCCTCTAGCCTCTGGTTGGCGCACCTGGATGCGCCCAAAAGAACCAGAGGAACCTGATATGAATTCCACCCTTGGACTGGGGGCTTTTCCCCATCGCCGTACGCTCGGCGTACTCACCGCCAGCCTGTTGACCTTCTCCGTGCACGCCGCGCCCCTGACCCGGGATAATGGTGCAGCGGTGGGCGACAATCAGAACTCGCAAACCGCCGGCGCCAACGGCCCGGTGCTGCTGCAAGACGTGCAACTGATCCAGAAACTCCAGCGTTTCGACCGTGAGCGCATTCCCGAGCGTGTGGTACATGCCCGCGGTACCGGTGCCCATGGCACGTTCACCGTGACCAACGACCTCAGCGACCTGAGCAAGGCCAAGGTATTCGCTGCCGGGCAGGTGACGCCAGTGTTCGTGCGCTTCTCCGCAGTGGTTCACGGTAACCACTCCCCGGAAACCCTGCGCGATCCACGGGGCTTTGCCACCAAGTTCTACACCGCTGATGGCAACTGGGACCTGGTCGGCAACAACTTCCCGACCTTCTTCATTCGCGACGCGATCAAGTTTCCGGACATGGTCCATGCGTTCAAACCCGATCCACGCACCAACCTTGACGATGACTCGCGTCGTTTCGACTTCTTCTCCCACGTGCCGGAAGCCACTCGCACGCTGACCGAGCTGTATTCCAATTCGGGTACCCCAGCCAGTTATCGGGAAATGGACGGTAATGGCGTGCATGCCTACAAGTTGGTTAACGCCAAAGGCGAAGTGCACTATGTGAAGTTCCACTGGAAAAGTTTGCAGGGCATCAAAAACCTGACACCTGAACAAGTCGAGAAAGTTCAGGGCAAAGATTACAGTCATATGACTAATGATCTGGTCAGTCATATCAATAAGGGTGATTTCCCGAAATGGGACTTGTACATCCAAGTGCTGAATCCACAAGATTTGTCCAAGTTTGATTTCGATCCATTGGACGCTACCAAGATCTGGCCGAATGTTCCTGAGCGAAAAGTTGGACAAATGGTGTTGAACCGTAATCCGGCCAATGTATTCCAGGAAACCGAACAAGTTGCCATGGCCCCGGCCAATGTTGTGCCGGGTATCGAACCTTCAGAAGATCGTCTGTTGCAAGGTCGAGTGTTTTCTTATGCCGATACGCAGATGTATCGCCTGGGTGCAAACGGCCTGCAACTTCCGATCAATGCGCCAAAAGTTGCGGTCAACAATGGCAATCAGGACGGTGCGATGAACTTCGGTGCCACGGCGTCTGGCGTGAACTATCAGCCAAGCCGCCTGCAACCGCGTGAAGAGCCGCAGAGCGCGCGTTACAGCCAACTGGCACTGTCGGGCAGCACCCAGCAGGCGAAGATTCAGCGTGAGCAGAACTTCAAACAGGCCGGGGATCTGTATCGCTCGTTCAGCCAGCAGGAGCGTCAGGACCTGATCGCCAGCTTCGGCGGTTCGCTGGCGACCACCGATGACGAGAGCAAGCACATCATCCTGTCCTTTCTTTATAAGGCAGATCCGGAATACGGCACCGGTGTGACCAAAGTGGCCAAGGGTGACCTGAGCCGGGTCAAGGCGCTGGCAGCGAAACTGGTCGACTGATCTCGACGCCATGCAACGCGGGGCCTGATTCAGGCCCCGTTCTGCCCAAGGAGAGCGTTTATGCGTGCCTTTCTTTTACTGTTGCTCGGTTGCCTGTCATTTACAGCGCTGGCCGAACAGAACCCCGAGGCGATCAAGGCGCAGTTGCAGGATTACTATTTCGATGCCGCCCGGCGTGGTGATGTGCCGATGCTCGAGACCTTTATCGAGTCCGGTTATTCCCTCGATACCCGCGACAGCAAGGGCTACACCGCACTGATTCTGGCGGCGTATCACGGCCAGGGCGCGGCAGTTGACCGGTTACTGGCGGCAGGCGCTGATGCCTGCGCGCAGGACCAACGCGGCAATACGGCGCTGATGGGGGCGATTTTCAAAGGCGAGATGCAGATTGCTCGAAGGCTGATGGCCACCGATTGCAGCCCCGATCAGCGCAACGGCGCAGGCCAGACTGCGGCGATGTACGCCGGGTTGTTCAAGCGTGTCGAACTGCTCGATGCGCTCAAGGCCAAGGGTGCCGACCTCAATGCCGAAGACCCGCTGGGCAACAGCGCCGCGCGTCTGGCCAACGGCGAAATCCGCACCGCCGCGCCGCGTTGAGCGGTGGCTGCGTTATCATCTCGGTTTTTGCCGGGGGATCCAGATGGCCAAGGCCAAGCGCATGTACGGCTGCACCGAGTGCGGCGCAACCTTTCCCAAGTGGGCGGGCCAGTGCGGCGAGTGCGGCGCCTGGAACACCCTGACCGAAACCATGATCGAAAGCGGCGGGGCCACGGCGCCCACCGGGCGTACCGGCTGGGCCGGGCAGCAAGCGCAGATCAAGACCCTGGCCGAAGTCAGCATCGAGGAGATTCTGCGCTTCTCCACCGCCTCCGGTGAGCTGGATCGGGTCTTGGGTGGCGGTCTGGTCGATGGCTCGGTGGTGCTGATCGGTGGTGATCCGGGCATCGGCAAGTCGACGATTCTGTTGCAGACCCTGTGCAACCTCGCCAAGAGCATGCCGGCGCTGTACGTCACCGGTGAAGAGTCCCAGCAGCAAGTGGCGATGCGCGCCCGGCGTCTGGGGTTGCCCCAGGATCAACTGCGGGTGATGACCGAAACCTGCATTGAAACCATCATTGCCACCGCCCGTCAGGAAAAACCCAAGGTGATGGTGATCGACTCGATCCAGACCATTTTCACCGAACAACTGCAATCAGCGCCGGGTGGCGTCTCGCAGGTACGTGAGAGCGCGGCGTTGCTGGTGCGTTATGCCAAGCAGAGCGGCACGGCGATTTTCCTCGTCGGTCATGTCACCAAGGAAGGCGCGCTCGCCGGCCCGCGGGTGCTGGAGCACATGGTCGATACCGTGCTGTATTTCGAAGGCGAATCCGATGGCCGTTTGCGTTTGTTGCGGGCGGTGAAGAACCGTTTCGGTGCGGTCAACGAGCTGGGTGTGTTCGGCATGACCGACAAGGGCCTGAAAGAAGTCTCCAACCCGTCGGCGATTTTTCTGACCCGTGCCCAGGAAGAAGTCCCGGGCAGTGTGGTCATGGCGACGTGGGAAGGCACCCGGCCGATGCTGGTGGAAGTGCAGGCGCTGGTGGATGACAGTCATCTGGCCAATCCACGGCGCGTGACGTTGGGCCTTGATCAGAACCGATTGGCAATGTTGTTGGCGGTGTTGCACCGTCACGGTGGTATTCCGACCCACGACCAAGACGTGTTCCTCAACGTGGTCGGCGGGGTGAAGGTGTTGGAGACAGCATCGGATCTGGCGTTGATGGCGGCGGTGATGTCGAGCTTGCGCAACCGGCCGTTGCCGCATGATTTGCTGGTGTTTGGTGAAGTCGGTTTGTCCGGCGAAGTGCGCCCGGTGCCGAGCGGGCAGGAGCGCTTGAAGGAAGCGGCCAAGCATGGCTTCAAACGGGCAATCGTGCCCAAGGGCAATGCGCCGAAGGAGGCGCCGCCGGGGTTGCAGATCATTGCCGTGACCCGGCTGGAACAGGCGCTCGACGCACTGTTCGAGTAACCGCCGTTCCCTTGTTTGAATGAAATCCTGTAGTGAGGGGATTTATCCCCGATGGGCTGCGCAGCAGACCCAGATTTATCAGGGCCGCTCCGCGCCCCATCGGGGATAAATCCCCTCACCACAAGAGTGTTCCCACGTTGATTTGGCGGCTAGATTTCGATCAAGGCACCCAATTCGCGCTCAAGCTCGGTTTCATCCGCAAGATTCAGCTCGATCAACCGCCGCAAGCGCTGGATCGATTCCAGACTGATATGCCGGCATTCAAACCCCAGTTGCCCGTGATCCTCGTGGGCCAGATGCACATCCATCTGAATATTCACGTCATCGCTCAGATGAATGTCGACGAAGAAATCCTGCTCCTTGTCCCCCAGCCACGGCTCCGGCTTCTCGATCAGCAAGCCCTTGAGCGACAGATCGATCAACTTCACCGGCCAGATGAATTGGCCCTGACTCAGCTCGGTTCTGGCATCGAACGCAATACGTTTGAAGCGACGGCGATTGGCTGGGTGTTCGCTCATGGCGCAATCCTCGGGAGAGTTCGCTGACTATAGACCCGACTCGCGGGTGGCTGCCAATCAACGAGCCGTCTAGACCAACGTCGGGGTATGGCCTTTGGCGCCGTAAGCGCTAAACTCGGGGTGGCTGTCTTTCTTGTCCACCCTGGCTGGAATAATAAAATGAAAAATAATAATAGCCTGCTACGCCACTTACCCTGGCTAGTGCTGGCAATCGTAGGAGCGTGCGCCCTGGGCGTAGTGGCATTGCGCCGAGGAGAGGCGATCAACGCCTTGTGGATCGTGGTCGCGGCAGTGGCCATTTATCTGGTTGCGTACCGTTACTACAGCCTGTTCATCGCCAACAATGTGATGCAACTGGATCCGCGTCGGGCCACCCCCGCCGTGCTCAACAACGACGGTCTGGACTACGTTCCAACCAACAAACACATTCTTTTCGGTCACCACTTCGCAGCGATCGCCGGCGCAGGACCTCTGGTCGGCCCGGTACTGGCGGCGCAGATGGGTTATCTGCCCGGCACGCTGTGGCTGATTGCCGGGGTGGTGCTGGCGGGCGCGGTGCAGGACTTCATGGTCCTGTTCATGTCGACCCGGCGCAACGGCCGTTCCCTGGGCGACATGGTGCGTGAAGAAATGGGCCGCATCCCCGGCACCATCGCCCTGTTTGGCTGCTTCCTGATCATGATCATCATCCTCGCGGTGCTGGCGCTGATCGTGGTCAAGGCACTGGCGGAGAGCCCATGGGGCATCTTCACCGTGATGGCGACCATCCCGATCGCGATGTTCATGGGCATTTACATGCGCTACATCCGCCCGGGCCGCATCGGCGAGATCTCGGTCATCGGTGTGTTGCTGCTGCTCGGTTCGATCTGGCTCGGTGGGCAGATTGCCGCTGATCCGGTGTGGGCCAAGGCCTTCAGCTTCACCGGCGTGCAAATCACCTGGATGCTGATCGGTTATGGCTTCGTCGCCGCCGTGTTGCCGGTGTGGCTGATCCTCGCGCCACGCGACTACCTGTCGACGTTCCTCAAGATCGGCACCATCATCGCTCTGGCGATCGGCATTCTGGTAACCATGCCCGAGCTGAAAATGCCGGCGCTGACCCAGTTCGTCGACGGCACCGGGCCGGTGTGGAAGGGCGGTCTGTTCCCGTTCCTGTTCATCACCATCGCTTGCGGTGCGGTGTCCGGGTTCCACGCACTGATCTCTTCGGGCACCACGCCGAAGTTGCTGGATAACGAAACCAACGCGCGTTACATCGGTTACGGCGGCATGCTGATGGAATCGTTCGTGGCGATCATGGCCATGGTTGCCGCTTCGGTGATCGAGCCGGGCGTGTACTTCGCCATGAACAGCCCGGCCGCCGTGGTCGGCGGTGACGTCGCATCGGTGGCGCAGATGGTCAGCAGCTGGGGCTTCGCGATCACGCCGGAGGCGCTGCAAGCGGTGGCGCATGACATTGGCGAAACCACCATCCTGGCTCGTGCCGGCGGTGCACCGACCCTGGCGGTCGGTATCGCGCAGATTCTGCACAGTGTCCTGCCGGGTGAAAACACCATGGCGTTCTGGTACCACTTCGCGATCCTGTTCGAAGCGTTGTTCATTCTGACTGCTGTAGACGCCGGCACCCGTGCCGGGCGCTTCATGCTGCAGGACCTGCTCGGCTCCTTCGTTCCGGCGCTGAAACGTACCGAATCGTGGACCGCCAACCTGATCGCCACCGCCGGTTGTGTGGCGATGTGGGGCTGGTTGCTGTATCAGGGCGTGATCGACCCACTGGGCGGCATCAACACCCTGTGGCCGCTGTTCGGTATCTCCAACCAGATGCTGGCCGGTATCGCGCTGATGCTCGGCACCGTGGTCCTGATCAAGATGAAGCGCCAGCGCTACATCTGGGTCACCCTGCTGCCAGCCGCCTGGCTGCTGATCTGCACCACCACCGCAGGCTTCATCAAGCTGTTCGACGCCAACCCGGCGATCGGCTTCCTGTCGCTGGCCAAGAAGTACAGCGATGCCCTCGCCGCCGGCCAGGTCATTGCCCCGGCCAAGAGCATCGATCAGATGCAGCACGTGATCTTCAACGCCTACACCAACGCAACGCTCACCGCACTGTTCCTGTTCGTGGTCTTCAGCATCCTGTTCTATGCGCTCAAGGTCGGCATCGCCGCCTGGGGCAAAAAAGAGCGTACGGATAAAGAATCGCCATTCCAGGCCCTGCCGGACGCGTAACCAGAGGATTGCACCATGTTCAATGACCTGAGTCGCCTCGGCAAATACCTCGGTCAGGCCGCGCGCCTGATGGTCGGCATGCCCGACTACGACACCTACGTCGAGCATATGCAAACCAAACACCCGGACAAACCGGTGATGAGCTACGAGATGTTCTTCCGCGAACGTCAGGAAGCGCGTTACGGTGGCAAGGGTGGGCCGAAGTGCTGTTGAGCTGACAGCCTGCGGTTGAGGTAATCCCCCGGTGGGAGCGGGCTTGCTCGCGAATACGGAGTGTCAGTTGATACGTGTGGTGACTGACACACCGCTTTCGCGAGCAAGCCCGCTCCCACATTTGTTTTGTGTTTCTTTAAGGAGATCGTGTTTTGTCTTCTCCCATACCCGTAACGGTACTCAGCGGTTTCCTCGGTGCCGGCAAGACCACTTTGCTGCGCCATCTATTGAAAGCCGAGCATGGCCTGAAGATCGCCGTGATCGAGAACGAATTCAGCGACGCCGGCATCGACACCCAGTTGCTCGGCGACGAACCGGTGCAAGTCATGACCCTGGCCAACGGCTGCGTCTGCTGCACCATCCACACTGACCTGACCAAGGCCTTGTACCTGCTGCTCGAACGCCTGGACAACGGCGAAATCGCCTTCGATCGCTTGGTGATCGAGTGCACCGGTCTGGCCGATCCGGCCCCGGTGGCACAGACTTTTTTCATCGATGAGGAACTGCGCGAGCGTTATCTGCTCGACGGCATCATCACCTTGGTGGATGCCGCCCATGCCGACCAGCACCTGACCCAGACCATCGCCCAGGCGCAGATCGGTTTCGCCGACCGCTTGCTGGTGAGCAAGACCGATCTGGTGGATGAGGCGACGTTCACCGCGCTGAGCGAACGCCTGACGCGGATCAATCGTCGCGCGCCGATCCGCGTGGTCGAGCATGGCAACATCGATCTGGCCGAACTGCTCGACGTGCGTGGCTTCAATCTCAATGCCGACCTCGGTGGCGGGGTGAGCCTGCGTCCGGTGAGCAAGGCGCCGTCCATCGACCGTATCTCCAGCCTGGTGCTGCGCACAGACCAGCCACTGGATATCGATCAACTCAGCGAGTTCATGAATGAGCTGCTGGAAGAACATGGCAAGCAGTTGTTGCGCTACAAGGGCGTGCTGAACATCGCTGGCGAGGATCGGCGGCTGGTGTTTCAGGGTGTACTGAAACTTTACGGTTTCGACTGGGACACCGAGTGGGCCGAGGGTGAGGCGCGGGAAAGTGTGATTGTGTTTATTGCCGATGATTTGCCGGAAGAGAAGATTCGGGCCGGGTTTGCCAGAGTGACTTCTGCCTGATGGTTATTCGGCGCCAGGGCTGACGCCTTCGCGAGCAAGCCCGCTCCCACAGTAGACCGCATTCTGTCAGGGTGAATGCAATTCACTGTGGGAGCGGGCTTGCTCGCGAAGGCGATCTAACCGGTGACACGATGCTCAAGGGCTGTACCCAGCAAGGTCTGCTCAAGATGATCCAGGTGTTGATTCATCAGTCGCTCAGCCATGGACATATCCCCAGACGCGACCGCCTCGACAATCGCCAGATGCTCCTGCCACGCGCAGCAACCGGGCGTCGATCCATCACACCGCGCAATCGCCAGCGACGTCAGCGGCACCAGGCTGCCAAGAAAATGCGCCAACGGTGCATTCCCCGCCATTTGTGCCAACTGCAGATGAAACTCGCCGGACAATCGAATCGCCGCCGCACGCCGTTCCTGAGCCACGGCCAGACGTTCGCGTTCGACCAGCGTGCGCAACCGTTTCAAACTCTCCGCTGAGGCATTCTGACAAGCCAGACGCACTAGCGTCGCTTCGGTCAGGCGCCGGGCGTGCAGGGTTTGCCGGGTCTGCTCGGCATCCGGTGTGGCGACCCGTGGCCGATGGTTGGCGCGTAGCACAATCACCTGCTCATGGGACAACTGCGTCAGCACCCGGCGCACATCGGCGCGGCTGACGCCAAACATCTGCTTGAGACTGCCTTCGGTGAAGCGGCTGGCCGGGTCGATTCGCCGATCCAGAATCGCGTCGAACAGCCGCGGGTACAGATCGTCTGCCGACGCCTGCAGGCGGGAGAAGGGCAGGGGGGCCGACATCTGACGGGTGTGCGGCGACGTGGCAAGGCTGTTCATGGCCGGTCTCCAGTGTGAATCAATCAGTGGCTGAGGTTGTCATCCGGAATGTTCAATTCAACGCCCATCCGTTGGCCTTCGCGCAGAATGTGCCGACGCATTTCGGCGCTGGCCTGGGCGCTGTTCTTGCTGCGGATCGCGCGCACCACGGCTTCGTTTTCTTCCAGGCGTTCGGCCAGGTGCTCAGGTGAATTACGCAGCACTTCGGCGCTTTGCTTGAGGGCATTGCTCGTTTGCTGCACCACACTCTGGAAGATCGGGTTCGAAGTCAGGGTGAACAGCTCCTCGTGGAAGGCGATGTAGGCGCTGACCCCGGCTTCGCTGTCGCCCGCTTCAAGGGCTTCGCGCATGTCCATCAGGGTCAGGCGCAATTGCCCGACTTCCTTGCTGCTGATCGACTGCGCAACCAGCCCGACGATGAACGGCTCAAGGGTGTAACGCAGTTGCAGCACGTCTTCGAGGCTGGCGCCGGCCACCGCGCTGTCGTGGCTCTGGCTGTCGCTGAGTTGGGCGTCGAGTACCACCACGCCTTTGCCCGGCATCGAACGCACCAGGCCAAGGGTTTCCAGGACGATCACCGCTTCGCGCAGGCTTGGGCGGCTGATGCCCAGTTGTTCGGCCAGTTCGCGCTGACCCGGCAGCATGTCGCCGGAGCGCCACTGACCACGGGCGAGGGCGGCGCGCAGTTTTTCTACGACTGAGTTGACGACGGTTGATGTGGTGATCACTTGTCTTGCTCCGTGAGCCCGTTGGGGCTGCCGCAAACAGGATCAAAAGATCGCAGCCTGCGGCAGCTCCTGCGGGGTTGAAAATCAGAACTCTTGCTGGTGCGCCGGAGTTCCGCTTTTACGCGGTTGAAAGGTGTAGCCCTGCTGACCGCTGAGTACTTTGTTGGCGCGTTGCACATCGATGTCCTTTTCCCAACGGGCGATGGCCACGGTGGCGACGCAGTTGCCGATCAGGTTGGTCAGTGCCCGGCCGATGCCCATGAACCAGTCCACCGCCAGTACCAGCACCAGACCCACGACCGGAATCGCCGGGATCGCCGTCAGCGTCGCCGCCAGAATCACCAGCGCCGAGCCGGGAATGCCGTGGGCGCCCTTGGAAGTGATCAGCGACACCAGCAGAATCGTCAGCAGATCGGTCATCGCCAGTGGCGTGCCGGTGGCGTTGGCGATGAACACGATGGCCAGGGTCAGGTAGATCGAGAAACCGTCGAGGTTGAACGAATAGCCTGTGGGAATCACCAGCCCGACTGTCGAGCTGCCAATCCCCAGGTGTTCAAGTTTGCGCATGATCTGTGGCAGCACGGCGTCGGAAGAAGCGGTGCCCATGACGATCAGCAATTCTTCGCGCAGGTACTTGAGCAGGGGCCACAGACGCAGGCCCGAGGCGCGCATTACCACGCCGAGGATCACGCTGACGAACGCCATGCAGGTCAGGTAAAACAAGCCCACCAGACTGCCCAGGTGTTGCAGCGAATCGAGGCCGTACTTGCTGGTGGTGAAGGCGATGGCGCCGAACACGCCGATCGGCGCCAGGCGTACGATCATGCCCATGATCCGGAAGATCACATGGCTCAGCTCGTTGATCAGCCGTGAGATCCCGGAAGCCGCTTCGCCCACCAGATTCAGCGCGCTGCCGAACAGCACCGAGAACAGCAGTACCTGCAGGATGTTGTTGTCGGCGAAGGCTCCGAGCACCGAGGTCGGAATCAGGTCCATCAGGAACTGCGTGGTGGTGTGCATATGCTGGCCGCGTTCGGCGATGTCGCCCATGTCGGCGGCGGACAACTGCTCCAGATGGATATTCGCGCCACTGCCGATTCCGGTGCTGAAGGCGAATACCAGGCCGATCACCAGCGCGATGGTGGTCAGCACTTCAAAGTAGATCACCGACTTGAGGCCGATGCGCCCGACCTTCTTCAGATCGCCCGCGCCGCTGATGCCGCTGACCACCACGCAGAACACGATCAGGCCGATAAGCATCTTGATCAGTTTGATGAAGCCG
Organism: Pseudomonas sp. MWU347; assembly: GCF_017947305.1. NCBI lineage: Bacteria > Pseudomonadati > Pseudomonadota > Gammaproteobacteria > Pseudomonadales > Pseudomonadaceae > Pseudomonas > Pseudomonas sp. MWU347. The sequence continues at coordinate 105,350 of NZ_JAFGZB010000008.1, read as the reverse complement.
TCACCCAGCGGTTTGAGCTGAGCGGAATATTCGGGAAGGGTCAGCCCGCAGACGATGCCGAGCACCAGTCCGAGAACCACTTGGAGGAAGATTGAACGCGAGCACCATCTGAGCATGGGAGGAATCCTGGTCGGTGTCCTGGCTGCCGTGCGCCTTTGGGCGCATCAGATTCAGAACTTAATTATTGTGGTCTTACCGGTATGTCCAGTGCGGGTGCAGTCTAGGCGCGGATTTTTACGGATCGCAAGTGAAAATTGACGAATTGGCATGACCGGTCTGACCAGTTGTGCGGTGAGTCCCATTCTTGAGCGGTTCAGGCGTTTGAAAAAATGTGGGCATAAAAAAACCGGCCAATCACTTGGCCGGTTTTTCATGCTGCGGATTTAACGTCGCGATTACGCGCCGTACACCGGCAGTTTCTTGCAGATGGCTTTGACTTTCTCACGAACGGCGTCGATCACCGCTTCGTTGTTCAGGTCAGCCAGGATGTCGCAGATCCAGCCGGCCAGCTCTTTGCACTCTGCTTCTTTGAAGCCGCGAGTGGTCACAGCCGGGGTGCCGAAGCGCAGGCCGGAGGTGACGAATGGCGAGCGTGGGTCGTTAGGCACGGAGTTCTTGTTCACGGTGATGAACGCTTTGCCCAGCGCGGCGTCGGCGTCTTTACCGGAGATGTCCTGCTTGATCAGCGACAGCAGGAACAGGTGGTTCTTGGTACCGCCGGACACCACGTCGAAACCGCGCTCGATGAACACTTCGGCCATGGCCTGGGCGTTCTTCACCACTTGTTCCTGGTAAGCCTTGAACTCAGGCTGCAGCGCTTCCTTGAAGCAGATCGCTTTAGCGGCGATCACGTGCTCCAGCGGGCCACCTTGGGCGCCCGGGAATACCGCGGAGTTCAGCTTCTTCTCGATTTCGGCGTTGGCGCGCGCCAGGATCAGACCGCCACGAGGACCGCGCAGGGTCTTGTGCGTGGTGGTGGTGACCACGTCAGCGAATGGCACCGGGTTCGGGTAGACGCCAGCGGCGACCAGACCGGCCACGTGAGCCATGTCGACGAACAGGTAGGCACCGACTTTGTCAGCGATGGCGCGGAAGCGTGGGAAGTCGAGGATCTGCGAGTAGGCAGAGAAACCGGCCACGATCATTTTCGGCTTGTGCTCAACCGCCAGACGCTCGACTTCGTCGTAGTCGATCAGGCCGTTGGCGTCGATGCCGTACTGCACGGCGTTGTACAGCTTGCCGGAGGACGAAACGCTGGCACCGTGAGTCAGGTGACCACCGTGGGCCAGGCTCATGCCCAGGATGGTGTCACCACCTTGCAGCAGGGCCAGGTAAACAGCGGCGTTGGCTTGGGAACCGGCGTGCGGCTGAACGTTGGCGTAATCGGCGCCGAACAGCTCTTTGGCGCGGTCGATGGCCAGTTGTTCAACAACGTCGACGTACTCGCAACCACCGTAGTAGCGCTTGCCCGGGTAGCCTTCGGCGTACTTGTTGGTCAGTACCGAGCCTTGAGCTTCCATCACCGCAGGGCTGGTGTAGTTTTCCGAAGCGATCAGCTCAATGTGCTCTTCCTGGCGCTGAGCTTCTTGCTCCATGGCGGCAAAGAGATCGGCGTCGTACTTGGCAATAGTCAAATCACGGCTGAACATGGCGGTCCTCAAGGATCGGGGGCAGAAAAGGGGGGCATTCTAACCCAATGGGTTTTGGATGGCATATGAAACGACATCATGTCGCAGACAAGTGGCGTTCATGCCAGATGTGCGGTGCTTTTGCTGGCTCCACAATGGCCGCGTTTCAACCGGAGAATACTGATCCACGGCAAGTCCCTGTGGCAGCCAGCCTGCTGGGGATGGCTGCACCGCAGATTTTTCCGGCGTCTGTACCGACCCTTTCGCGAGCAAGCCCGCTCCCACAGTGGACCGCGTATATCCTGAAGAAACCGGGTCAAATGTGGGAGCGGGCTTGCTCGCGAAGGCGTCATTGGCGGTGCCGCAAAAAATCAGTCGAACATGAAGAGGGCGTCGTTACTGAACTGCGCTTCAAACCGGCTCGCCGGCATTGGCCGTCCGAACAGATAGCCCTGAACCTCATCGCAGCCATGTTCGCGCAGGAAGTCCAGTTGCTCATGGGTTTCCACGCCTTCGGCGATTACCGCCAGATTGAGGCTGTGGGCCATCGCGATGATCGCCCGAGCGATCTGCGCATCCTGTTCGCCTGACGGCAGGCCGTCGACGAAGGTGCGGTCGATCTTCAGCACGTCGATCGGGAATTGCTTGAGGTAGTTCAGCGATGAATAACCGGTGCCGAAGTCGTCGACCGCAATGCTCAGGCCCAGGTTTTTCAGCCCGGCCAGAATCTGCATTGCTTCGCTGACTTCGCGCATCAGGATACTTTCGGTCAGCTCCAGCTCCAGACACGCCGGTGGCAGCCCGGTTTCGCGCAGGATCGTGGCGATGCGCGTACCGAGCTGGCCATCGGAGAACTGCCGCGCCGAGATGTTCACCGAGACTTTCGGCACGCGCACCCGATTCTGGTGCCAGGTCTTGAGCTGGCGGCAGGCTTCGCTGATCACCCAGTCGCCAACGTCGACCACCAGACCCAGCTCTTCCAGCACCGGAATGAAATCCCCCGGCGGCACCAGCCCGCGACGCGGATGACGCCAACGCAGCAGCGCTTCGGCGCCAGTCAGGCGTTTGCCGTCGCCGCTGAATTGCGGCTGGTAGTACAGGACAAATTCGTTCTGCTCCAGCGCATGACGCAGGTCGCTTTCCAGCTCCAGACGTTCCAGTGCACTGGCGTTCATGTCGGCCTGATAGAACTGGAAGTTGTTCTTGCCGCGCTCCTTGGCGTGGTACATCGCGGTGTCGGCGTTCTTCATCAACTGGCTGAGTTCGTTGCCGTCCTGCGGGCTCAGGGCGATGCCGATACTGGCGGTGACGAAGAACTCGCGACCTTCCAGCACAAATGGACGCACCAGGCTGGCGAGAATCTGCTCGGCCACATGAATCGCTCGGTTCAGCGCCATTTCGCGGCTGGAGCGGTGTTGCAGGAGCAAGGTGAACTCGTCACCGCCCATGCGCGCCACGGTGTCGTCATCGTCGACGCAGGCCAGCAACCGCGTGGCCATGTCTTTCAACATGCGGTCGCCAGCCGCGTGGCCGAGGGAGTCGTTGATCGGTTTGAAGCGGTCGAGGTCGAGGAACATCAGCACCACCCACGACTTCTGCCGTTCGGCCGATTGCAGCGCGGTATGCAGACGATCCTGGAACAGCGTGCGGTTCGGCAGGTGGGTCAGGGCGTCGTAGTAAGCGAGACGATGGATGCGTTGTTCGCTGGCCTTGCGCTCGCTGATGTCGCTGAAGAAGCACACGTAACTGGCCAGATCGCCTTCATCGTCGAGTACCGCCGTGATGCCGACCCACGCCGGGTAATGCTCGCCGTTACGGCGCTTGAGCCAGACTTCGCCTTCCCAGGTGCTGTGCTGATGCAATTGCTTGAGCACGTAGCGCAGGTGCGCGTCCTGTTGCTCGTCGACGGTGAGCATGTTCGGCAACTGATCGAGCACCTCCGACACCGCGTAACCGCTGACCCGGCTGAAGGCTTCGTTGGCCTGCACGATGTAACCGGCCGGGTCGGTGATCAGGATCGCCGAGGTCGAGTGCTCGAATACGGTGGCGGCCATGCGCAAGTCTTTCTCGGCGCGGCGCTGCTGGCTGATGTCGCGACCGACGCCGAGCACGCCTTCGAACGCGCCGTGTTCGTCCCACACCAGCACCAGACGCAGCTCGATCGGGATCTTGCGGCCGTCGGCGCGCAGGCAGTCGAACAGGAACATCTGCGTCTGTACCTGGCTTCGCAGTTGCGCGAGTTGCTCAGGCTTGTCGAGCGCTTTGCTGACCCGATCCATCAAGGTGTAGATGCCGGATAGCTGCTGCGGGTTGGCGATCGTCGATTGCCAGCCATTCTGGAAGATCCACTCGGCGTCGTAACCCAGCACCGCCTGCACCGACGGGCTGACGTAGTTCAACGACAGCTTGCTGTCGGTGGAGAAAATCACATCGCTGATGCTTTCGGCGAGCATGCGGTAGCGCTGCTCGCTGTCGCGCAGCGATTCGCTGGCCTCGATCTGCTCGGTGATGTCCTTGGCCACGCCGATGATCCGCGTGACCTGATCATGTTTGTCACGGGCCAGCGCCTGCTCACGAATATCGAAGCGCCGCCACTTGCCGTCGCGATGGCGGAAGCGCAATTGGCACTGCAACAGCTGGCTGTACCCGGCGTGCCGCTGCATCTGCCGCGAGCGGTGGTAATAGTCGGCGTCTTCCGGGTGCAGCAGGATCTCCCAGAAATACTCGCCCATCTGATGCAGCTCGGAGCGGTTGTAACCGAGGGTCTGGCCGAGGTGGTGGTTGCTGAAAATCATCCGCTGGCTGATCACGTCCTGCACATACAGATGATCCGGCACGGTGCGCACCACGTCCGACCAGAAGCCTTCGCGCTCCAGCAGCGACAGTTCGATCAGCTTGCGGCTGGTGATGTCGTTGATGCTCAGAATCACCGCTTTATAGTCGTGCAGCTCCTCAGGCAGGCGCAGGACCATCCACAGGTGCTGATCGCGGCCGTTGATGTCCGGTAGTCTGATTTCCAGTTCCAGTTGATTCTGTTGCTGCAAAACTGCGTCGAGCACCTGGTTGCCGATGGCGCACTGGCTGTGCGGATGGCCGTCGATCAGCAACTGCCAGGCGTGCTCGCAGGAATTGACATTGAGCAGTTGCAGCGCCACCTGATTGACCTCGGTGACGCGCAGTTCCTGCAGCAGTTGCTGGCGCTGGGCCGGTTGGTCGAGCCAGGCCTTGAGCTGGTCGCTGGTCTGGATCTGTGCTTTGTCGAACACCTGCTTGAGGCCGGACAGGTCGAGCACGCACAACGCAACGCCAGTGCCTTCGAAGATGTCCTGATAGCGCCGGCGGCCTTCATGCAACTGGCGCTGGCGGCGACGCATGTTCAGCAGCGCGATCACCGGCAACATCGAGAACGCCAGGCCCAGCAGGCATTTGCCGATGAACGCCGGCAGCAGTTCTTCGAGCACGCGCTGACGATCGAACAGCCCGCGCAACTGCCAGTCGCTGCTGCTCAGCGGTACGGTGAGCACGGTGTTGGCCATGTCGTCCGGGCTCAGCACCCCGGGCCGGGCGGAGGATAGCGCTTCGTCGCGGCTGATGATCTGATGGTTGAGACGGTTTTCCACCAGCCACAACGGGCGGATGCCGGTTTCGCCCAGCTTGGTCAGCGAGTCGAAGAAGGTCGGGGTCAGGCGCAATACCCAGTAGCCGCGCGTGCTGCCGCTGGCCTGATGCAACAACAGATGCACCACCGAGCCGTCGTCGGCGTTACTGAAGTAATGCGCCTGGGCGCGGCTGCGGCGCACCAGTTCAGCGAGGTAATCGGCGTCGTGGCTGTCGCTGGCGCTGTCGTTGAGGATTTTCCCGGACGGGCTGAGCAGGGCCAGGCTGCGCAGGTCCGGCAGCGATTGCTGGAGCTTGCGCAGCAGCGCCTGCTGTTCGTCGGACGACTGCGGTTGTTCGACGATCGGTAGCAGGTTGAGGGCGATTTGCGCATTCAGCGACATGTTCAGGCTGACCTGCGAGGCGAGGTCGGCGGTGTAGTCGATGGTGTACTGGCGCTGGTTTTTCTGGGTCTCGCGCAATTGATCGAGCAGTTGCCAGAACAGCAGGGCCAGCAGCAAAAGTACCAGCGTCGCCAATGCCCCCTTCAATGTTCCGCGCAGGGGCGAGCCGGTCCCCGGATTGGACGCGCTCACAGAAGCTGGCGGGGTAACGTTGGACAAGCTGAAATCCTGCGGTTTGGCTGGACTGGCGCGACGTGCACTATAAGCCGGACGCCCGAAGGGCGGCTAGCATGCCTTGAGTTGTGGCGAAGTGCCAGCCCCACTCGGCTGGACTGCCACCGGTCATTCAGGTAGCTTTGCCGGTTACGCGGGAGCGTTCCAGCTCCTAGAATCAGACTTTTTTCCGCGCGCACGCATTGATGGCCATCAAGTGGTCTAGTGAACGACGCGCATCGGTCTGGCCGGGCATCGCCTGCGCTCCAATCATTCATCTGTCACTGACCCAAGGTTCTCCATGGCTCAATACGTCTTCACCATGCATCGGCTGGGCAAAGTTGTTCCGCCGAAGCGGGAAATCCTGAAAAACATTTCGCTGTCGTTCTTCCCCGGCGCCAAGATCGGCGTACTCGGCCTCAACGGTTCGGGTAAATCCACGCTGCTGAAAATCATGGCCGGCGTCGATACCGAGTTCGAGGGCGAAGCCCGTCCGATGCCGGACCTGAACATCGGTTATCTGCCGCAAGAGCCACAACTTGATCCGACCAAGACCGTGCGTGAAGTGGTCGAGGAAGCGGTCAGCGTGATCAAGGATGCGCAAGCGCGTCTGGACGAGGTCTACGCCGCTTACGCCGATCCGGACGCCGACTTCGACAAGCTGGCAGCCGAACAGGCCAAGCTCGAAGCGATCCTGCAGGCCAGCGATGGTCATAACCTGGAGCGTCAACTGGAAGTCGCCGCCGACGCCCTGCGTCTGCCGGCCTGGGACGCCAAGGTCGAACACCTGTCCGGTGGTGAAAAACGTCGTGTGGCCCTGTGCCGTCTGCTGCTGTCCGCCCCGGACATGCTGCTGCTCGACGAACCGACCAACCACTTGGACGCTGATTCGGTAGCGTGGCTGGAGCACTTCCTGCACGACTTCCCGGGCACCGTGGTCGCGATCACGCACGACCGTTACTTCCTCGACAACGTTGCCGGCTGGATTCTGGAACTCGACCGCGGCGCGGGCATTCCTTACGAGGGCAACTACTCGGGTTGGCTCGAAGCCAAGTCCGATCGTCTGGCGGCCGAATCCAAGCAGCAGTCGGCTCACGAAAAAGCCATGAAGGAAGAACTGGAGTGGGTGCGCAAAGGCGCGAAAGCCCGTCAGTCGAAATCCAAGGCTCGTCTGCAACGCTTCGAAGAAATGCAGTCGCAGGAATTCCAGAAGCGTTCGGAAACCAACGAGATCTACATCCCGGCCGGTCCGCGTCTGGGCGACAAGGTCATCGAGTTCAAGAACGTCACCAAGGGCTACGGCGATCGCGTCCTGATCGACAACCTGTCGTTCTCCATGCCGAAGGGCGCCATCGTTGGCGTGATCGGTGGTAACGGTGCCGGTAAGTCGACCCTGTTCCGCATGCTGATGGGCAAGGAAACTCCGGATTCCGGCACCATCGAAGTCGGCGAAACCGTGCAACTGGCCTGCGTTGACCAGAGCCGCGAAGACCTCGACGGCAGCAAGACCGTGTTCCAGCAGATCTCCGACGGTTCCGACCAGATCCGCATCGGCAACTACGAGATTCCATCGCGCACTTATGTCGGTCGCTTCAACTTCAAGGGCGGCGACCAGCAGAAGTTCGTCAAGGACCTGTCCGGTGGTGAGCGCGGTCGTCTGCACCTGGCGCTGACCCTGAAGGAGGGCGGCAACGTCCTGCTGCTCGACGAACCGTCCAACGACCTCGACGTTGAAACCCTGCGTTCCCTGGAAGAAGCCCTGCTGGACTTCCCGGGCGCCGCCATTGTGATCTCTCACGATCGCTGGTTCCTGGACCGCGTCGCGACTCACATCCTGGCGTACGAAGACGACTCGCAAGCGGTGTTCTTCGAAGGCAACTACACCGAGTACGAAGCCGACCGCAAAAAGCGTCTTGGAGAAGCGGCGGCCCAGCCACACCGGGTACGCCACAAGAAACTGGCCTGATTCGGGTTGGTTGCATGAAAAAGCGGAGCCTTCGGGCTCCGTTTTTTTTGAGTTTTTTTCAGTGATTCCGAGTCGTGGCCATCGCGAGCAGGCTCACTCCTACAATTGGAATGCGGTCTCCTGTAGGAGTGAGCCTGCTCGCGATATCGATGTAACTGTTGGTGCATTACTTCAATTTGACCTCCCCATTCAGGTGCAGAATCAGCTCAAAAAACCGCCTTATTTATATCCTGTGCACCATTTAATTTCATAACTGCGACATTTTGCGCTGTTCCTGTGCGCAAATCGTTTGTTACAGTCCGGCTCAATCGCTTCCAACGACAATAAATTTGCCGAGACTTTTCCCATGATCGAATCCGTCGAATCCTTCCTCGCCCGCCTGAAAAAACGCGACCCGGATCAACCCGAATTCCACCAGGCCGTCGAAGAAGTCCTGCGCAGTCTGTGGCCGTTTCTCGAAGCCAATCCGCGTTACCTGACCTCGGGCATTCTGGAGCGCATCTGCGAGCCGGAGCGCGCAGTGGTGTTCCGCGTGTCGTGGGTCGACGATCAGGGCAAGGTCCAGGTCAATCGCGGTTTCCGCATTCAGATGAACAGCGCAATCGGCCCGTACAAGGGCGGCTTGCGCTTCCATCCTTCGGTGAACCTGGGCGTGCTGAAGTTTCTCGCCTTCGAACAGACCTTCAAGAACTCCCTGACCTCATTGCCCATGGGTGGCGGCAAGGGCGGTTCGGACTTCGATCCTAAGGGCAAGAGCGACGCCGAAGTCATGCGTTTCTGCCAGGCGTTCATGAGCGAGCTGTACCGCCACATCGGCGCGGACGTTGACGTACCGGCTGGCGACATCGGTGTCGGTGCGCGGGAGATCGGTTTCCTGTTTGGCCAGTACAAACGCCTGAGCAACCAGTTCACCAGCGTGTTGACCGGTAAAGGCATGACCTATGGCGGCAGCCTGATTCGCCCGGAAGCCACCGGTTTCGGTTGCGTGTACTTCGCCGAGGAGATGCTCAAGCGCCGCGGGCAGACCGTCGAAGGCAAGCGCGTGGCGATCTCTGGTTCCGGCAACGTCGCGCAGTACGCGGCGCGCAAGGTCATGGACCTGGGCGGCAAGGTGATTTCGCTGTCCGACTCCGAAGGCACGTTGTACTGCGAATCGGGCCTGAGCGAAGAACAGTGGCAGGCGCTGCTGGAACTGAAAAACGTCAAACGCGGACGCATCAGCGAATTGGCCACGGCGTTCGGTCTGGAATTCCGTGCCGGTCAGTTGCCCTGGTCGCTGCCGTGTGACATCGCGCTGCCCTGCGCCACGCAGAACGAGCTCGACGCCGAATCTGCTCGTACGCTGCTGCGCAATGGCTGCGTGTGCGTCGCCGAAGGCGCGAACATGCCGACCACGCTGGCGGCCGTGGATATCTTCATCGAGGCCGGCATTCTGTTCGCCCCGGGCAAGGCGTCGAACGCCGGCGGGGTAGCGGTCAGTGGGCTGGAGATGTCGCAGAACGCCATGCGCCTGCTGTGGACGGCGGGTGAGGTGGACAGCAAGCTGCACGCGATCATGCAGTCGATCCACCATGCCTGCGTGCATTACGGCGAAGAGAACGGGCGGATCAACTACGTCAAAGGCGCGAACATCGCCGGCTTCGTCAAAGTCGCGGATGCGATGCTCGCGCAGGGTGTGGTTTAAGCCGGTTCGATGCGAATCACTTCAATCACCTGATCGCCAGCGGGGCGCTGCCACAGCACTTCGTCATTGAGCCGGGCACCAAGCAATGCCCGGCCCAACGGCGAGGCCCAGTTGATCAAACCCTGACTGGCGTCGGCCTGATCTTCGCCGACCAATTGCACCCGACTTTCGGTGTCGTGTTCGTCGGCGTAGGTCACCCAACTGCCGATCTGCACTTTATCGGTCGAGATCGCCGGGGCCGCGACCTGTGCGCTGGCGAGGCGTTGGTTGAAGTAGCGCAAATCTCTTTCGAGATCGGCTTGGCGCTGCTTGTCGGCCCGTTCGCCCTTGGCCGATTGCTCGGCGTGCAGGGCTTGCAGTTCGGCGACCTTGGCCTGCAACTGCGCCAATCCTTGGGGTGTGACGTAATTGGGCTGCGCACTGACCTGCCGTTCGACGGGCTGATCGGCTTGCGCAGCGGCGTTATCTTCGTTCACGAAAGCGCGGCTCATGCTGTCCTCCTCTGCAAAGAGTTTGGGCCATGGTCGCCGGCATTTGGTTTCACTGGATGTCTGGAAACGACCTATTGCGAGCGATAAGCCCGCCCGGCGTCCTGATCTTTCTGCTGCTGCCAGGCGCGCTCGCGTTCGTCCCAGTGCTCGTTGCGATACTCTTCGCGATCCTTGTTCTCCAGCATCGCCTGGCACTGGCGAAAGCCGTCGGTCCAGCCTTCGGCGTATTGCTTGTCCTTGAGATAGCGCGGCACGTTCTTGCGAAACTCGCCACTGATCGAGCCGGCGGCTTGCCGGCCACTGACGCAGCCATCGTCAAAACCGTCGGCGAAGGCCGGTGGATAACCTTTGGCGATCAAGTCTTCGTGGGTGGTCTGGCAACCCCCGAGCAACAGCAAAACACCCAGCAATCCCGCACACCGCCACATCGCACTCTCCCGCGCCGATTCTCGGCTGATAGGGAAAGTCTAGAAGCGGATTCGTCGGGCGTTGGTGAAAGACATGTAAGTAATTCGTTGAATACCGGAGAACCCTGTGGGAGCGGGCTTGCTCGCGAAAGCGCTGGGTCAGTCGAGATTTGAATCGCCTGACACGACGCCTTCGCGAGCAAGCCCGCTCCCACAGGGGTTATGGATTGGGCTTCAGATCAGTAGTGGTACCACTTCACCTCAAGCATCACTTCGGTTTCCGGTGTCGCCACATGACTGAACTCACGCTGCGCACTCAGGCGCAAACCGAGGTTGCGCGACAATTCCCACTGCTGGTTCAGGCTCAGGCTGCGGCGCACTTCACCATTGAAGAAGTAATCGCCCTTGGCTTCCAGGCTGAGATTGCCCAACGGGTTTTTCCACAACACGCCGGTATTGAAACCGCCGGCCGGGGAGACGAACTCGGCGAAGTCATTGTTGTGTTCAACGCGCACGGTGCCGAGGGCAAAACCCAATACGTCATCACCTAACGCCCAGGTACCGCCACCACCACCGTTGACGTGGCTGACCAGCGTCTCGTCATCATGCTTGCCCGGCACCCGCTCAAGGCCACCGGTGACTTGCCACGACAGAGGCTGCAGCAGTTCATTGCGCGGGGTCAGCGAGCGGATGGTCGCCAGGTCCAGTTGCTGGAACTGCCACTGGTTGCCTTCGTATTGACGCAGCTTCATCTGCAGGATTTCGATCTGCGCGCCGAGGGGGAAGCTTTCGGCGTTGTCGTTGAGATCGTGATAGGCCATGCGCAAGCCGTACTCGCCGAAGGCACGATCACCCCGGGTGCCGATGCCGGCCTGCCAGGTGCGCGATTCATGGCCGTCTTCGGGCAGGCCCGGTTGTGGAATCTGCAACTCCGGCGCCGGGTTCTTGTTGATCGCCCGCAGCAGTTCGAAGCTGCGCTGTGCACGTTGCGCATCACGTTCCTGGCCGTTGGCGCGGTAGCGCTCCAGACGATATGCCGCATCGATGATCAGCGCCTGACGATCCCGGGGCAGGGCCTTGAAAGTCGGCTCCTGCAACACCTGTTGATCGGCACTGACCTTCAGCACCCATTGCTGTTCTTCCTTGTTCAAAGGCTCGGCGCGGCTGAGCAGTTCACGCTCGCGGGACGGGCGATATTCGATGCTTTCCACCAACCCGGCTTCTTTCACCGCTTTGACCGTATCGGTAGGGATGGCGGTCAGCGGGAATTGCTCGGTCAGGCGCAGGCTCGGACGTGCCACTTGCAGCAGTTCGAGCAGGCGATAGGAGCAGTTTTCGTCGAAGAAGAAATAGTCGAACTGGATCTGCTTCAGCTCCCACACATGCTCGACCATGCGCGCGGTTTCTGCTTGGGTCAGGTTCAGCCGGTATTCCCACAGATCGCGGTTTTCCAGGCTGCGGTACTCGGAGAGTTTTTCCTGGTACGGCACCAGTGCGAACAGCCCCGGGTAGCCACCCATCAAGCCCTTCCAGGCGTAGAGAATGCTGTTGTCCGAGCCTTCGATGTAGGCGCCGAAATTGATCGCGTAACTCAGCAGCGAAGTCTTGTCGCTTTGCACGTCAGCCTGGTCGATGCGCAGCAGGGTGTGGCCGAACATCGACGACGGGCTGTTGAGGTAGGCCGCCGGGAAGATCATCACCGCGCTGTGCGGCGAGACGTCCTTGAACCACTTCTTGAATTCGGCGCAATCGGGGGCGGGCAGGTCGGTCAGGTTGAGCTGGGCTTTCAGCCAGCGCTTACGCGCCGGGTAGACGCATTGCGCATGCTGCTCGCCGAGACTGGCCGGGGCGTACAGCGCCTGCACGGTGGCGGCCAGCTCATGGTCGGGGTGTTCGTTGCCATCGGGCGCCAGAAAGAATTTCCTGTCGCTGACATAGCTGCGCCAGCCGCCAAGCTTGGCGGTTTCGTAATGACCGAGGGAAATCCAGAAGCGGTCGTTGGCCAGTTGCTGCAAACGTTGAGGGTCGATGTGAGGCGCGGCGGACAGCGGGGCGCAGACACAGAGCGCCAGCCAGGCAAGGCGTTTGAGCATAAGTGGCAACTTAAGTCGAAAGAAAATAAAACCCGGATCGGGCTGCGATCACTCCCCTGTGGCGAGGGGATTTATCCCCGATGGGCTGCGAAGCGGCCCTCATACCTGCAAAACTCGGTGTATCAGATACACCGAATTGAATGGTTTCACGACTGCTCCGCAGCCGATCGGGGATAAATCCCCTCACCACAGGTTCAGCGTCACATTCGAGTGATTGCACTCAAAACAAAACCCGCTTCCCGAAAGAAGCGGGTGGGGTCGAGCTTAAGCCTGAGTTGCGTACTTGGCCAGACGTGGGTCCGACTTCAGCACGGCCAGGGTGTTGGTATGCACGTCTTCTGCGGTCACGTCAGCTTTGCTGAAGATCTGCTGGAAGTGCTCGTGAGTGACAGCAGCGAAGTGCGCACGGTCTTCCGGCGCCACGCCCAGTACCACGGCGTAGGTCGTCAGCGCTTCGCCGTTGCCCTTGGCCATGTCTTCGGACAGCTCGTTCATCATGCCATTCATGGCGAACCAGGATTTACCGCCGTAGGTCAGCGACGCGTTGGTCGAGCAACCGTTGGTGCCGGAAGTCATACCGAACGTAGCGTTACCGGAGGTGCCGTTAGTGGTGGATGCCAGGAAGTGTGCCGGGGTGCCACGCTGACCTTCGAACAGCATGTTGCCCCAACCGCAATCCGGGCCACCCGGGGCTTGCGCCATGGCGTTGATGGAAACAGCGGTGAAGAGAGTACCGAGAAGAATCCGTTTCATAGCTTTGTTCTCTTTGTGTGCATACCAATGGACAGGGTTCTGACACCTGACGGTGCCAGTGGGCCAGTATTCGTTCCAGCCGCGCAGTTTGGAGTTTAGGCACGTTCCAGGGGTTCCGTGAGTTTTTACAAAAGATTTGGCGATAACCCCGATTTGCCGGGGGGCGGGGCAGGGTCACCCGGTTGTCTATGCTTTGTCGTGTGGCGCGCCTTGCCAGTGGGGCACGGGCAGCGCCAGAATGCCGCTATCCGCCCCGCCTGATTGTTAAGGAAGCCCGATGCCTGATCCTGTTGCTGCCAGCCTGCGTATAGCGCCCGAAGCGCTGACTCGTCCGTTTTCCGCTGAACAGTTCAGCTTCACTACCACCAATGATCTGGAGCCCTTTCGCGGTGTGCTCGGCCAGGAACGTGCGGTCGAAGCCTTGCAGTTCGGTGTGGCGATGCCACGCCCCGGTTACAACGTCTTTGTCATGGGCGAGCCCGGCACTGGCCGCTTCTCGTTCGTCAAACGCTACCTGAAGGCCGAAGGCAAGCGCCTGCAGACCCCGGCGGACTGGGTCTACGTCAATAATTTCGATGAGCCGCGCGAGCCCCGCGCGCTGGAATTGCCTTCTGGCACGGCGGCTTCGTTCATCGGTGACATCAACGGCCTGATCGATAACCTGCTGGCAACCTTTCCGGCCGTGTTCGAACACCCGTCCTACCAGCAGAAGAAAAGTGCCATCGACCGCGCCTTCAACCAGCGCTACGACAAGGCCCTCGATATCATCGAACGGCTGGCGCTGGAGAAGGACGTCGCCCTGTACCGCGACAGCAGCAATATCGCCTTCACGCCGATGCTTGAAGGCAAGGCGCTGGATGAAGCGGAATTCGCCCAATTGCCGGAAGCCGAGCGCGAACGGTTTCACGAAGACATCTCCGGCCTCGAAGAGCGTCTGAACGAAGAACTCGCCAGCCTGCCGCAGTGGAAGCGTGAGTCGAACAATCAACTGCGTCAGCTCAACGAGGAAACCATCACCCTGGCCTTGCAGCCGTTGCTCTCGCCGTTGTCCGAGAAGTACGCGGAGAACGCTGCGGTCTGCGGTTACCTGCAAGCGATGCAGGTGTACTTGCTGAAAACCGTGGTCGAGCAACTGGTCGATGACAGCAAGACCGACGCCGTGGCGCGCAAGCTGCTGGAAGAGCAATACGCGCCGAGCCTGGTGGTCGGTCATCCGGCCAGCGGCGGGGCGCCGGTGGTGTTCGAGCCGCACCCGACTTACGAAAACCTGTTCGGGCGCATCGAGTACACCACCGATCAGGGCGCGCTTTACACCACTTACCGGCAGTTGCGCCCAGGTGCTTTGCATCGCGCCAACGGCGGCTTCCTGATCCTTGAAGCGGAAAAAATGCTCAGCGAGCCGTTCGTGTGGGACGCGCTGAAACGCGCCCTGCAATCGCGCAAGCTGAAAATGGAATCGCCGCTGGGCGAGATGGGCCGTTTCGCCACGGTGACCCTCAACCCGCAACACATTCCGTTGCAGGTCAAAGTCATCATCATCGGCGCGCGACAGTTGTATTACACGCTGCAGGACCTGGATCCGGACTTCCAGGAGATGTTCCGCGTGCTGGTCGACTTCGACGAAGACATCCCGATGGTCGACGAAAGTCTGGAGCAGTTCGCCCAGTTGCTGAAAACCCGTACTTCGGAGGAAGGCATGGCGCCGCTGACCGCCGATGCGGTGGCGCGTCTGGCGACCTACAGCGCACGGCTGGCCGAGCATCAGGGGCGTTTGTCGGCGCGGATCGGCGATCTGTTCCAACTGGTCAGTGAAGCGGATTTCATTCGTCATCTGGCCGGTGATGAAATGACCGATGCCGGGCACATCGAGCGGGCGCTGAAAGCCAAGGCCACTCGTACCGGTCGGGTTTCGGCGCGGATTCTCGACGACATGCTCGCCGGGATCATCCTGATCGACACCGACGGCGCGGCGGTCGGCAAGTGCAACGGGCTGACTGTGCTCGAAGTGGGTGATTCGGCGTTCGGTGTGCCGGCGCGGATTTCCGCCACGGTGTACCCGGGCGGCAGCGGTATCGTCGACATCGAGCGCGAGGTCAACCTCGGTCAGCCGATCCACTCCAAGGGCGTGATGATCCTCACCGGGTATCTGGGCAGCCGTTACGCGCAGGAATTCCCGCTGGCGATTTCCGCGAGCATTGCGCTGGAGCAATCCTACGGTTACGTCGATGGCGACAGTGCGTCGCTGGGCGAGGCCTGCACGCTGATTTCGGCGCTGTCGAAGACGCCGCTCAAGCAGTGCTTTGCGATCACCGGCTCGATCAACCAGTTCGGCGAAGTGCAGGCAGTCGGCGGGGTCAACGAGAAAATCGAGGGCTTCTTCCGTCTCTGCGAAGCACGTGGGCTGACGGGCGAGCAGGGCGCGATCATTCCGCAGGCCAACGTCGCCACGCTGATGCTCGACGAGAAGGTGCTGGCGGCGGTGCGCGCCGGGCAGTTCCACGTGTACGCGGTGCGTCAGGCTGACGAAGCGCTGAGCCTGTTGGTCGGCGAGCCGGCCGGTGAGCCGGATGCTGACGGTCAGTTCCCTGAAGGCAGCGTCAACGCGCGCGTGGTCGAGCGTCTGCGGGTGATTGCCGAGATGATCAGTGAAGACGACCTCAAAGAGGCGGAAAAGGAACTGGCGCAGGAGGCACTAGCCGAAGCCAAACCAGCCTGACCGCAAACGCGGTAAAAACTGTGGGAGGGGGCTTGCTCCCGAAGGCGGTGTACCAATTGACACATTAGTTGATTGAGACACCGCCTTCGGGAGCAAGCCCCCTCCCACAGTTGTTTTTCCAGATTGATTTTTGCGCTGATCTTCGGGAAAAGTGCCACTACTCTGACGTCAGAATTCACACAATGACCATTCGGCGCCTTCTGGTTCTATCCAGCTTGCGCGGCGGACTTTTCTTCTATTCTCTGCTCAAGGACATCGACAGTATCACTGGATCGAAACAGCCTTCGCGTGAAGGCTGAATACAGGCTTTACCGAGGGTCGCCGCCATGTCGCGCAACCTCTGCCTCACCCGTCAGTGCCTGGGTCTTGTGACCCGCATCGAATGCGCCATCAAACCGTTGGCCGGCGATAACGGCATGTGGACCTTGCTCTTCGCTGCCGGCATGGCCGGCGAACAACCCTCCGCCATCAAGGCCCAGGGCCCGTTTCACGGGCCGGTCGCCGCCGAGTCGATTCTCGACACTATTGTGGAAAGCCTGACGATGCACGGCTACGAGCTGGCCGACGATCCGCAGATCTGGAGCCTGCACCTGCAGGCACAGTTGCGCCAGATCAATGGCGGGCGTGGGCGTACGGTCGGCGTGTTCGACCACTAGGCGCAATCATGGCGCGGTGTCGGACTGCTGCGCCTTGTCGAGTTTGACCTCAAAGCCGTATTGCACGGTATTGAGCTCGGTCCGCTGATAGGTCTCCACGTGCGTTGGACGGCCATAGAAGTAATGCACGCCGAACAGCGCCGGGCCATCCGCACTCGCGTCGTGACTGACCGAGAGAATCTGTTTCAGGTAGTTGCCGCTGTCGTCCTTGACGAAGAATCGCCAGGCGTTGGCCGGAAACAGTTTCAGGTCCACCACCAACGTGTTGTTCTTGATCTCCAGGCCTTTGGGCAGGGATTTGGCGTCGTAGGCTTTTTTCTCCACGCTGGCGAGAAACAGCGGCATCGACCCCACGGCAATCGCCGGGGTTTCCGGAAACAGGTTCAAATCGTAAGTGATGGTCGCCTGCAGCGGATCGACCTGATACGCCTCGGGCGGCAGTTCGATCGGCTCATCGAGCTTGCCGCTGCGTTTCTCGGTGAAGAACGTCACGGGACTCTCGCCGGGGCTGAAATCATCACCGAGCAATTCATCGTTGAAGGTTCGCCGGTGAGAGAACTCGATGCGTGCAGCGCTCGGATCCTCCACGGACTGATGGATGCGGATACCGGCCTTCAACGCTTCCTCGGTGAGGCTCGCGCCCTTGAGCCAGTTCGGCGCCAGATCGTCATAGACGACCACCGCCGGGTCCAGCGGTTGGATGGCTTTTTCGGTGGTGTGCTGGCTGAAAGTGCGCACTGGCAGATCCAGTGTTTTGCGGGTCACGGTTGCCGATGAGAAATCCAGCACGCTGACTTCGAGGGTGTCGATGGGGCCGTTGAAGTAGACCTTGTTGTAGCGGCGCGGATGCTGCTGCTCGAAGGTCTGCTGTTCGTCCTCGAGCTGTTTTTCCAACGCCTCGCTCCAGGTTTTCTGCTGTTGCAGATACGCCAGTTGTTTCTCGTAGAAGGCGACTTGTGCCGGGCTCTCATTGATTGAGCCGGCGCGCACCAGGTATTGCCCGCTGGTGTCACGGGCCTGAACGATGACTGGATTGAGCTGCGCGCCTTCGACTTCGGGGGCCAATGGCAGGCTGTTGCTGAATTCGACTTCGGCGTAGTTCTTTTCAAGCTTCAGCAGGGTGACGCTGAGGTTGTCATCGGTGCGGGTCTGGCCGACGTCCTTCTGGCTCAGGTTGAAGCTGAACAGGCGGCGCGGCGCGATGACTTCGACTTTGCCTTGCAGGCTCACCGGTTGTGGCTGGCTCTTCTTGTCCACGTCCAGCCCTTCGATGAACGGGTAGGTCACGGTCAGGTCATCGGGGTTGTTGACGTTGGAGCTGGACGGGCTCAACTGAATGCCGGGATCGGTTTCCGACCACTCCGGCTGATAGGCGATCACGCGCTTGTTGCTCAGGGTCACCGACTGCCATTCCACGCCGTGCGGGAATAGAAAGCCGCCGGGAATGTTCAGGTTGAACGGGAATACCGGTTGCAGGTCGGTAAGGTAATCGGAGCTGGCGTCCTTGTGCAGCACGAACAGTCCGTTGATAAAGGTATCGACCAGCGCCTGCGGCGAAGGGTAGTGCTTGAGGATGCCGAGGGTGTCTTCGCCGTAGACGGTTTTCAGCGGGGTGCTGTCAAGTTTGAGTTGCGCGCGTTCGAGCAGCAGCAGCGAACCACCGAGTTCGGTCACGGCGTCCTTGAGTTTCGGGTCGGTAATGGCGTCCAGTGAGTGTTCGAAGGTTGCCGTCTTCGCGTCGAGGCTGACCGAGGGCTTTTTCTCATCGCCGGGTGAGCAGCCACCCAGCAGCAGAACGAGGCAAATTCCGGCAGTCGTCAACGGTAATCGCACATGCATTTCCAGTCGTCCTGTCCACTTTCGCTAGGCGGTCAATGGTTTGGACAGTAGCAGAAAAAAATTCACACACACACGCAGGTTGCGGTGATGGGAGGTGCGAGCCGGGCGGTTTCTGGCGGTCACGGGCGGCTGGTATACTCGCCGCCGATTTCAATCCTTATTGTGTGAGAGTCAATGGAACGCTTTATCGAAAATGCAATGTACGCCACGCGCTGGCTGCTGGCGCCGATCTATATCGGGCTGTCCCTCGGGCTGCTGGCGCTGGCATTGAAATTCTTCCAGGAAGTGTTTCATGTCATTCCCAACGTGTTTTCCATGGCCGAATCGGATCTGATCCTGGTGCTGCTGTCGCTGATCGACATGGCGCTGGTGGGCGGCCTGCTGGTGATGGTGATGATTTCCGGCTACGAGAACTTCGTGTCCGAGCTGAACATCGACGAAGGCAAAGAGAAGCTCAGCTGGCTGGGCACCATGGATTCCTCGTCGCTGAAGATGAAAGTGGCGGCGTCGATCGTGGCGATTTCCTCGATCCACCTGCTGCGGATCTTCATGGATGCCAAGAACGTCGATCCCGAGCACCTGATGTGGTACGTGATCATCCACATGACCTTCGTGATTTCGGCGTTCGCGATGGGTTACCTGGACAAGCTCACCAAGCACTGATCATTGTTTGATCGCTGCAAAAACACCGCCCGTCTGTTGCGAAACAGACGGGCGGTGTCGTTTGTGGCTTGTGCTTTGGCGCGCGCGGGCATATCCCTGTAAGGGTCCTGGCTCGCCACCGCACGAGGTGCGTTCATGAACCTGCAAGAGTTGAATGCGTTTGCCATCGCCAGAAAGGTCGATGAGCTGAACCTGATCTCCATGGAGGGCGGGATTTATCTGCTCGAAGCGCGGATGCACGGGGCGGCGTATCCGCTGAGTGATCTCAAGGGCGAGATGCTGCAGCTGCGTTCGGTGGAGCATGCACGGGATCTTTTGCATAACTTTCCGGTGCTGCCGTTCAACCTCGTACACACCTCGGTGCACGATGAAATGTGCGGCCTGGGCGTCAGTGACGAGGAAAGCCTGAAAGTGCCGCTGGCCTGGCGCTCGGCCCTGTAGGCGTTGCGCCCCATCGCCGGGCATCTGTGCTAGTCTGCTCGCCCTTTTGGTTCCGGGCGCGCCGGGACGCGCTGTGCACGCACGGCAAGTCTGATGGCCGTCCGCACAGCGGAGCAGTGTCATGTCCGAAGTAAATCTGTCCACCGACGAAACCCGCGTCAGCTACGGTATTGGCCGTCAGCTGGGTGACCAGCTGCGCGACAACCCGCCACCGGGTGTCAGCCTGGACGCCATCCTGGCCGGTCTGACCGACGCATTCGCCGGCAAGCCAAGCCGTGTCGATCAGGAAGCCATGTCCGCCAGCTTCAAAGTGATCCGCGAGATCATGCAAGCCGAAGCCGCTGCCAAGGCTGAAGCGGCTGCCGGTGAAGGCCGTGCTTTCCTGGCTGAAAACGCCAAGAAAGAAGGCATCACTACTCTGGCTTCCGGTCTGCAATTCGAAGTGCTGACCCAGGGCGAAGGCGCCAAGCCATCCCGTGAAGACACCGTGCGTACTCACTACCACGGCATGCTGATCGACGGCACTGTGTTCGACAGCTCCTACGATCGTGGCCAGCCAGCAGAATTCCCGGTGGGCGGCGTGATCGCCGGCTGGACCGAAGCCCTGCAACTGATGAACGCCGGCAGCAAATGGCGCCTGTACGTGCCGAGCGAACTGGCTTACGGCGCTCAAGGCGTTGGCAGCATCCCGCCGCACAGCGTTCTGGTATTCGACGTCGAGCTGCTGGACGTTCTGTAAGACCTGGCCTGTCCCGGTGACAGGTCAATAATGTGGGAGCGGGCTTGCTCGCGAAGGCGTCCTTTCAGGCAATCATCCGTTGCCTGACACAGCGCTTTCGCCAGCAGGCTGGCTCCCACAGTTTTTCCGCGCTACTCATATTTCGATCTTGTGATGCAGCTCATTGGTCGGGCGCAAGGCCCGGGCATAGCAGAACAGGAACAGATTGCGCACCAGCTCCTTGAGCACCAGCGGTTCGCTGGAATTCAGGCTGCTGACGTCCAGATCACCCTGATCCTGCAGCTCATGCAGGGCTTCTTCTTCCAGTACCGCACAGACTTCGCCGGTTTCCCGATGCAGGATCCTGAGGTACGGGTGTGGGCGATCCAGCCAGGCATCGATCAAATAAGTCATGGGTCTCATCTCCTTGAAAGGTTTCAATGAGAATAATTCTTATTCGTCAAATAGCAAGTGCCTATTGGCGGAATGCGATTTTTTCCGGGTAAAGATTGCGTAAGGTCAAAACGGCTGGCGTCTGGCTATTACGCGAGAATGCGGGGGCTGGCGGGGAGGGTGACGCACCATCCCGCGGCGGGCACGGGATGGCTGACAGCAGGATCAGACCTTTCTGACGAACTCGGACTTGAGCTTCATCGGGCCGATGCCATCGATCTTGCAGTCGATGTCGTGGTCGCCATCGCACAGGCGGATGTTCTTGACCTTGGTGCCGACCTTGACCACCAGCGAGGTGCCCTTGACCTTCAGGTCCTTGATCACGGTGATGGTGTCGCCGTCCTGCAGCACGTTGCCGACCGAATCTTTCTTCACGGCATCATCGGATGCCACTTCGGCTTCGCCGTTGGCCGACCACTCGTGGGCGCACTCCGGGCAGATCAGTTGGGCACCGTCTTCGTAGGTGTATTCGGAATTGCATTTCGGGCAGGGTGGCAACGTGCTCACTAAGGCTCCTTGATAGGGGATCGCTAAAAGTCGCACATTGTATAGGGTTTTACGCGCAGGAGGGCATAGAGCAGAAACAACTGTGGGAGCGGGCTTGCTCGCGAATGCGGTGTGTCATTGAACATTAATGTTGAATGACAGGTTGCTTTCGCGAGCAAGCCCGCTCCCACAGAAGGCAGATCAGTGCGTGCGGGCGACCGCAAATTCGCTCAGTTCCACCAGTGCATCGCGGTATTCGCTGGCCGGCAGCGCGTCGAGGCACTTGATCGCACGGGCCACGTAGTCGCGGGCCAGTTGCGCGGTGTACTCCAGCGAACCCGAGGCTTCCACGGCGATGCGGATGCTTTCGAGGTCTTCGATCCCGCCTTTCTGGATCGCCTGACGTACCAGAGCAGCTTGCTCCGGCGTACCTTCGCGCATGGTGTAGATCAGCGGCAGGGTCGGCTTGCCTTCGGCCAGATCGTCACCGACGTTCTTGCCCAGAGTCTCGGCATCACCCTTGTAGTCCAGCAGGTCGTCGACCAGCTGGAACGCCACGCCGAGGTGATCACCGAAGGTGCGCAGGGCTTCGCTCTGCTCGGCGGTGGCACCGGCCAGTGCGGCGGCGCTGTGGGTCGAGGCTTCGAAAAGCATCGCGGTCTTGCCGCGGATGACTTCCATGTAAGTTTCTTCGGTGGTGCTGGCGTCGCGTACCTTGGACAGTTGCAACACTTCGCCTTCGGCGATGATGCGCGTGGCCTGGGACAGGATCTTCATCACCGGCATCGAGCCCAGCTCGACCATCATTTCGAACGAGCGCGAGTACAGGAAGTCGCCGACCAGCACGCTCGGGGCGTTGCCCCACATAGCGTTGGCGGTCGAGCGGCCACGGCGCATGCCGGACATGTCGACCACGTCGTCATGCAGCAGGGTCGCGGTGTGCAGGAATTCGATGGTGGCGGCCAGCAGGCGCATGTCGTCGCCTTCGCGACCCAGGGCCTTGCCGCACAGCAGCACCAATAAAGGACGCAGGCGTTTGCCGCCGGCCGAGGTGATGTAATCGCCGATTTTCGATACCAGCGGCACTCGGGAAGTCAGCTGCTTCTTGATGATGCCGTCGACGGCGTTAAAATCGTCCGCCACCGCGCGGTAGAAAGCTTGGGGTTGCATCAGCGACAGTTGCTCCAGAAGGGTTGCGCGGCATGCTAGGACCCACACCGGGGCCTGTCAAGGCGCGATGGACGGCCACTTGCGTGACTCTCGCGGCTTGCGTACAATCGCGCACCCTGAACTTCCTGGGCAGCACCTGCCTTACGCAATTGCACTTGGGCCGTTCCAGCCCCATGCAGCCATGCCAGCCAATACCTCTTCTTATAAAGAGCTGGGTGAGCAGGATTATCGGAGAAATACCATGTACGCAGTAATCGTTACCGGCGGTAAGCAATACAAGGTCGCTGAAGGTGAATACCTGAAGATCGAAAAACTGGAAGTCGCTACTGGCGAATCCGTGACTTTTGACCGCGTTCTGCTGGTCGCCAATGGCGACGACGTGAACATCGGCGCACCTGTTGTTGCTGGCGCAACCGTCAAGGCTGAAGTGATCTCCCAAGGTCGTCACGATAAAGTCCGCATCATCAAGTTCCGTCGCCGTAAGCACCACATGAAGCGTATGGGCCACCGCCAGTGGTTCACCGAGATCAAAATCACCGGTATTCAGGCTTAATTACAGCCTAATTCCTCACTAGGAGAATTGAACTCATGGCACACAAAAAAGCTGGTGGTAGTACCCGTAACGGTCGCGACTCAGAAGCCAAACGCCTTGGCGTGAAGATGTATGGCGGCCAGGTCATCAAGGCCGGCAACATCATCGTGCGTCAGCGCGGCACCCAATTCCACGCTGGCTACGGCGTTGGCATGGGTAAGGATCACACCCTCTTCGCGAAAATCGAAGGCGTGATCAAGTTTGAAGTAAAAGGCGCCTTCGGTCGTCGTTACGTGAGCGTTGTCGCGGCTTAATCGCGAGATCGCTGGAAGAGCCCTGTCTTGCGACGGGGCTTTTTCGTTTGTGGGGTGAGTCTCTTGCAAAACTGTTTGTATGGGCTGTCGGCGTGCGATGCAGGTCGTGTTTTGGGGTCGCTGCGCTCATTTTTGCAAGAGTCTTATGTCTTGATTGTTTTTCGGCTCGTCCGTATGGCGAGAGGCGTTGAGTTATGAAGTTTGTAGACGAAGTATCGATCCGCGTAAAAGCTGGCGACGGCGGCAATGGCTGCATGAGTTTCCGTCGGGAAAAATTCATTGAAAACGGCGGCCCGAACGGCGGTGATGGCGGTGACGGCGGTTCCATCTACATGATGGCCGACGAAAACCTCAACACCCTGGTCGACTACCGTTACACCCGGCACTTCGATGCCGAGCGTGGCTCCAACGGCGGCAGCACCGATTGCACCGGCAAGAAAGGTGAAGACCTGATCCTGCGCGTGCCGGTCGGTACCACCGTGATCGACTCGGCCACTCAGGAAGTGATTGGCGACCTGACCAAGGCCGGCCAGAAACTGATGGTAGTGCAGGGCGGTTGGCACGGTCTGGGTAACACCCGTTTCAAATCCAGTACCAACCGTGCGCCGCGCCAGACCACTCCGGGCAAGCCGGGTGAGCAGCGCGACCTGAAACTGGAAATGAAAGTGCTGGCTGACGTTGGTCTGCTGGGCTTGCCGAATGCCGGTAAAAGTACCTTTATCCGTTCGGTGTCGGCGGCCAAGCCGAAAGTTGCCGACTACCCGTTCACCACGCTGGTGCCGAACCTGGGTGTGGTCAGCGTTGACCGCTGGAAAAGCTTCGTCATCGCCGACATTCCGGGTCTGATCGAGGGTGCTTCCGACGGTGCCGGCCTGGGTATTCGCTTCCTCAAGCACCTGGCGCGTACGCGTCTGTTGCTGCACCTCGTCGACATGGCGCCGCTGGATGACACCAGCGCACCGGACGCGGCTGAAGTGATCGTCAACGAACTGGTCAAATTCAGTCCGTCGCTGGCCGAGCGTGATCGCTGGCTGGTGCTGAACAAGTGCGACCAGATCCTTGAAGAAGAGCATGAAGAGCGCGTCAAGGAAATCGTTGATCGCCTGCAGTGGGAAGGTCCTGTCTACGTGATCTCGGCCATCGCCAAAGAAGGCACCGAGCGCCTGACCCGCGACATCATGCGTTATCTGGAAGATCGTGCCGATCGCCTGGCTAACGACCCGGCGTACAAGGAAGAGCTGGCCGATCTCGATCAGCGCATCGAAGACGAAGCCCGTGCACAGTTGCAGGCGCTGGATGACAAGCGTGCCCTGCGTCGCAGCGGCGTGAAGTCGGTCCACGACATCGGCGACGATGACTGGGACGAAGAAGATGTGGATGATGAAGACGGTCCGGAAATCATTTACGTGCGCGACTGATTCGTTGCAGTAAACTTAAGCGCCGCTCAATCGAGCGGCGTTTTAGTATCTGGAAATCGATCGTTGGTCACCAATAGCCACGATTAACGTCACGGGCAGCGCTGGGTCGCGCTGTCCTCAAGCTAAGGTTGAAGATGATGCGGAGCAAAGTGACAGGTGCGCAGCGTTGGGTCGTGAAGATCGGCAGCGCTTTGCTGACAGCTGATGGCAAAGGGCTGGATCGTGCGGCAATGAGTGTCTGGGTCGAGCAAATGGTCGCCCTGCATGAGTCAGGTGTCGAGTTGGTGCTGGTGTCCTCCGGGGCGGTGGCTGCCGGCATGAGTCGTCTGGGCTGGACCGCACGACCCAGTGCGATGCACGAGCTCCAGGCCGCTGCTGCAATCGGCCAGATGGGCTTGGTGCAGGCCTGGGAGTCGAGCTTTGCCGAGCATGGCCGGCACACCGCGCAGATTCTCCTGACTCACGATGACCTGTCCGACCGCAAGCGCTACCTGAACGCCCGCAGCACTCTGCGTGCCCTGGTCGAGCTGAAAGTCATCCCGGTGATCAATGAAAACGACACAGTTGTCACCGACGAGATCCGTTTCGGCGACAACGACACGCTCGCGGCGCTGGTGGCCAACCTGGTCGAGGCTGATCTGCTGGTGATCCTCACCGATCGCGACGGCATGTTCGACGCCGACCCGCGCAATAACCCTGATGCGCAACTGATTTACGAAGCGCGCGCCGATGATCCGACGCTTGATGCGGTGGCGGGCGGTACTGGTGGCGCGCTGGGGCGTGGCGGCATGCAGACCAAGCTGCGTGCGGCGCGGCTGGCGGCGCGCTCCGGGGCGCACACGATCATCGTTGGTGGGCGTCTGGAGCGAGTGCTCGATCGCCTGAAGGCTGGCGAGCGCATCGGTACGCTGCTGTCTCCTGAGCGCGGCATGCTGGCGGCGCGCAAGCAGTGGCTGGCCGGGCATCTGCAGACGCGCGGCACGCTGGTGCTGGATGAGGGTGCGGTGTCGGCATTGTCCCAGGGCAACAAGAGTCTGTTGCCGGTCGGCGTCAAATTGGTCCAGGGCAGCTTCCGGCGTGGCGAGATGGTGGTCTGCGTGGCGCCGGACGGTCGCGAAATTGCTCGCGGTCTGGCCAACTACAGTGCGCTTGAAGCGCAAAAAATCATTGGTCAGTCGTCGGATGCAATTGTCGGCGTGCTGGGCTACATGGCTGAGCCGGAACTGGTTCACCGTGACAACCTGATTCTGGTCTAAGGAAAAACGCGATGCGCATGGCAAAAGGATTGTTGGGTCTGCTGATGGCGTTGCCATTACTGGCCTCGGCCGAGGAAATCGGTCAGGTGTCGACGGTGTTCAAGTTCGTCGGCCCAAATGACCGGATCGTGGTCGAGGCTTTCGATGATCCGAAAGTCGATGGCGTGACCTGCTACCTGTCCCGCGCCAAGACGGGTGGGGTAAAGGGTGGTCTGGGTCTGGCCGAGGATCGTGCCGAGGCGTCGATTGCCTGTCGTCAGGTCGGTCCGATCAAGTTCAAGGGAGAACTGAAGGATGGTGATGAGGTGTTCAAGGAGCGCACATCGCTGGTGTTCAAGACCATGCAGGTGGTGCGTTTCCTTGACAAGAAGCGCAATACGCTGGTGTACCTTGTCTACAGCGATCGCGTGATCGAAGGTAGCCCGCAGAATGCGGTGACGGCGATTCCGATCGTGCCGTGGGTTCCTGTTCAGCAATAACACCGCAAATCCACAATGTGGGAGCGGGCTTGCTCGCGAATAGGTCGTGTCAGTCGCTAGAAATGCCGGCTGACAGATTGCATTCGCGAGCAAGCCCGCTCCCACTTTTTTATGTGCGGGATTTACTAAATCGCAGGCAATAAAAAACCGACCCTAAGGTCGGTTTTTTAATGACTACGTCGATTAAGCAGCTTCTTTCAGTGCCTTGACGTGGCCATTCAGACGGCTCTTATGACGAGCAGCCTTGTTCTTGTGGATGATGCCTTTATCGGCCATGCGGTCGATAACTGGCACAGCCAGAACGTATGCAGCTTGAGCTTTTTCAGCGTCTTTTGCGTCGATGGCCTTAACTACATTCTTGATGTAGGTACGAACCATGGAACGCAGGCTGGCGTTGTGGCTGCGACGCTTCTCAGCCTGTTTTGCACGTTTTTTGGCGGAAGGTGAGTTGGCCACCGTCGAGCTCCTCGAAAGACTTTTTAGGAAATAGCAAACAAAATAGGCCGCGAATCATGCCGATGAAGAGAAGTCTTGTCAAGGGCGCTTGAAACGTTCCGCTAAGTGGTAGGTGTAAAGAGGCGGGATATTTATTTCCGGCGCTTGACCTGTAAACTCGCGAGCTTTGGCTCTGTGCTGTTGCGGCGCAGAGTATCGCACAAGTAGGCGCATTGTTCGCCTGCTGTTTATCGACAGGCACACATTCCCTCAATGAATCTGCTCAAATCGTTGGCCGCCGTCAGCTCTATCACCATGCTTTCCCGGGTTCTCGGGTTCGTCCGTGACACGCTCATCGCTCGCACGTTCGGTGCCGGAATGGCGACGGATGCCTTTTTTATTGCCTTCAAACTGCCCAACCTGCTGCGGCGAATCTTCGCCGAGGGCGCGTTCTCGCAGGCCTTTGTGCCGATTCTGGCGGAATACAAGAGTCAGCAGGGTGAAGAGGCGACCCGTACCTTTATTGCTTATGTCTCGGGCCTGCTGACCCTGGTGCTGGCATTGGTCACCGTGCTGGGCATGATCGCCGCGCCGTGGGTGATCTGGGCCACGGCGCCGGGTTTTGCCGACACGCCGGAAAAATTCCAGCTCACCTCCGACCTGCTGCGGGTGACGTTCCCTTATATATTGCTGATCTCCCTGTCCTCGCTGGCCGGGGCGATCCTCAATACCTGGAACCGCTTTTCGGTGCCGGCCTTCGTGCCGACCCTGCTCAACGTCAGCATGATTGTGTTCTCGCTGTTCCTCACGCCGTATTTCGATCCGCCGGTGATGGCTCTCGGCTGGGCGGTACTGGTCGGTGGTCTGGCGCAGTTGCTCTATCAACTGCCGCACCTGAAAAAGATCGGCATGCTGGTGCTGCCGCGCTTGAATCTGCGCGATAGCGGCGTCTGGCGAGTGATGAAGCAAATGCTGCCGGCGATCATCGGTGTCTCGGTCAGCCAGATTTCGCTGATCATCAACACCATTTTTGCCTCGTTTCTGGTCGCCGGCTCGGTGTCGTGGATGTATTACGCCGACCGTTTGATGGAATTGCCGTCCGGTGTGCTCGGCGTAGCGTTGGGCACCATTTTGCTGCCGACGCTGGCCAAGACTTATGCGAGCAAGGATCGCCACGAATATTCGCGGATCCTCGACTGGGGGCTGCGCCTGTGCTTCGTGCTGGTGTTGCCGTGTGCACTGGCTCTGGGAATTCTCGCCGAGCCACTGACCGTCTCATTGTTCCAGTACGGTCAATTCAGCGCGTTTGACGCGTCCATGACCCAGCGTGCGTTGATTGCCTATTCTGTCGGCCTGCTCGGGATTATCGTGATCAAAGTGCTGGCGCCGGGCTTTTACGCGCAACAGAACATCCGCACCCCGGTAAAAATCGCAATCTTCACACTGATCGTCACTCAACTGTTCAACCTGGTGTTGATCGGGCCGCTGGCTCACGCCGGGCTGGCGCTGGCGATCAGTGCCGGTGCCTGTCTGAATGCCGGGCTGTTGTTCTATCAACTGCGCAAGCAAAAGATGTATCAGCCGCAACCAGGCTGGTACACATTTGGCTTCAAACTGGTGGTGGCAGTGGCGGTGATGTCGGCGGTATTGCTGCTGGGCATGCATTTCATGCCGGCTTGGGATCAGGGGCACATGCTGGAGCGCTTTCTGCGTCTGGGGGCGCTGGTGGTTGCTGGTGTGGTGGCGTATTTCGGTATGTTGCTGCTGCTCGGTTTCCGTCTGCGCGACTTCAATCGCAAGGCTTTGAGCTGAGGTTTCAGCCTTTATAACCGGGCGCGGGCCGGCAGTTTTGTCGGCTCGATCACTTTGCGTTACGGTGTTGCCTGTCGTCGACCGTCGGGTGTGGTTATAATCGACCACTTTATGAGCAAGAAGCGCGTTATGCAGCTGGTTCGAGGCCTCCACAACTTGCGCCCCCAGCATCGGGGCTGCGTCGCCACTATTGGCAACTTTGACGGTGTTCACCGTGGTCACCAGGCTATCCTGGCCCGACTGCGTGAGCGTGCGCTTGAGTTGGGCGTACCCAGCTGCGTGGTGATTTTCGAGCCACAGCCACGGGAATTCTTTGCCCCGGAGACCGCGCCGGCGCGCTTGGCTCGCTTGCGCGACAAGCTGCAGCTGCTGGCCGCCGAAGGCGTTGACCGGGTGTTGTGCCTGGCATTCAACCAGCGCTTGAGCAAGCTCAGCGCCAGTGAGTTCGTCGATACCATTTTGGTGGACGGTCTCGGCGTGCAGCATCTGGAAGTCGGCGACGATTTCCGCTTTGGCTGCGACCGCCTCGGCGATTTCGATTTCCTGCTGCAGGCCGGCCAGGTTCACGGGTTTACCGTGGAAGCCGCGCAAACCGTCGAGCTGGACGGCATTCGCGTCAGCAGCACTCAGGTGCGCAACGCGTTGGCCGCCGCCGATTTTGCCTTGGCCGAACGCTTGCTCGGCCGCCCGTACCGGATCGCCGGTCGCGTGCTGCACGGTCAGAAACTGGCCCGGCAACTGGGTACGCCCACTGCCAACATTCAACTCAAGCGTCGTCGCGTGCCATTCACCGGGGTTTATCTGGTGGATGTGGACATCGACGGCAAGACCTGGCCCGGCGTCGCCAATATCGGCGTGCGGCCTACGGTCCAAGGTGATGGCAAAGCCCACCTTGAAGTTCATCTACTGGATTTTGCCGGCGATCTGTATGACCGGCGTCTGACGGTGGTTTTCCACCAAAAGCTGCGTGAAGAGCAGCGTTTCGCCTCCCTGGAGGCACTGAAAACGGCGATCAACGCGGATGTCGCCGCCGCCCGTGCACTAGCCGCACCTAGCGCCCATCGCTAATGAAGAGCCTTAAATGACCGACTATAAAGCCACGCTAAACCTTCCGGACACCGCCTTCCCAATGAAGGCCGGCCTGCCACAGCGCGAACCGCAGATCCTGCAGCGCTGGGACAGTATTGGCCTGTACGGAAAGTTGCGCGAGATTGGCAAGGATCGTCCGAAGTTCGTCCTGCACGACGGCCCTCCGTACGCCAACGGCACGATCCACATCGGTCATGCGCTGAACAAGATTCTCAAGGACATGATCATCCGCTCGAAAACCCTGTCGGGTTTCGACGCGCCGTATGTTCCAGGTTGGGACTGCCATGGCCTGCCGATCGAGCACAAGGTTGAAGTGACCCACGGCAAGAACCTGGGCGCGGACAAGACCCGCGAGCTGTGCCGTGCCTACGCCACCGAGCAGATCGAAGGGCAGAAGAGCGAGTTCATCCGTCTCGGCGTGCTGGGCGACTTCGCCAACCCGTACAAGACCATGGACTTCAAGAACGAGGCCGGTGAAATCCGCGCCCTCGCCGAAATCGTCAAGGGCGGTTTCGTGTTCAAGGGCCTCAAGCCGGTGAACTGGTGCTTCGACTGCGGTTCGGCGCTGGCCGAAGCCGAAGTCGAGTACGAGAACAAGAAGTCCTCGACCATCGACGTGGCTTTCCCGATCGCCGACGAAGCCAAACTGGCCGCCGCGTTCGGTCTGCCATCGCTGAGCAAACCCGCTTCGATCGTGATCTGGACCACCACCCCGTGGACCATCCCGGCCAACCAGGCGCTGAACGTACACCCGGAATTCAATTACGCCCTGGTTGATATCGGCGACAAGCTGTTGGTCCTGGCTGAAGAGCTGGTTGAGTCCTGCCTGTCGCGTTACGGCGTTGAAGGCTCGGTCATCGCGACCACCACCGGTAAAGAGCTGGAACTGATCAACTTCCGTCACCCGTTCTACGACCGCCTGTCGCCAGTCTATCTGGCCGACTACGTCGAACTGGGCGCCGGCACCGGTGTGGTTCACTCCGCCCCGGCCTACGGTGTGGACGACTTCGTGACCTGCAAGAAGTACGGCATGGTCAACGATGACATCCTCAACCCGGTTCAAAGCAACGGCGTGTACGTGCCGTCGCTGGAGTTCTTCGGCGGCCAGTTCATCTGGAAGGCCAACCCGGCCATCGTCGAAAAACTCACCGAAGTCGGTGCGCTACTGCACACCACCGTCATCGAACACAGCTACATGCATTGCTGGCGCCACAAAACCCCGCTGATCTACCGCGCCACCGCGCAGTGGTTCATCGGCATGGACAAGGAGCCGGTCAGCGGCGACACCCTGCGCGTGCGCTCGCTCAAAGCCATCGAAGACACCAAGTTCGTTCCGGCCTGGGGCCAGGCGCGCCTGCACTCGATGATCGCCAACCGTCCGGACTGGTGCATCTCCCGTCAGCGCAACTGGGGCGTGCCGATCCCGTTCTTCCTGAACAAGGAAAGCGGCGAACTGCACCCACGCACCGTCGAGCTGATGGAAGAGGTCGCCAAGCGCGTTGAAGTTGAAGGCATCGAAGCCTGGTTCAAGCTCGACGCCGCCGAACTGCTGGGCGACGAAGCGCCGCTGTACGACAAGATCAGCGATACCCTCGACGTGTGGTTCGACTCGGGCACCACCCACTGGCACGTGCTGCGCGGTTCGCACCCGATGGGTCACGAAACCGGCCCGCGCGCCGACCTGTACCTGGAAGGTTCCGACCAGCACCGCGGCTGGTTCCACTCGTCGCTGTTGACCGGTTGCGCCATCGACAACCACGCGCCGTACCGCGAGCTGCTGACCCACGGTTTCACCGTCGATGAGTCCGGCCGCAAGATGTCCAAATCGCTGGGCAACGTGATTGCGCCGCAGAAAGTCAACGACACCCTGGGCGCCGACATCATGCGTCTGTGGGTCGCGTCGACCGACTACTCCGGCGAAATGGCCGTGTCCGAGCAGATCCTGCAGCGCAGCGCGGACGCCTATCGTCGTATCCGTAACACCGCGCGTTTCCTGCTTTCGAACCTGACCGGTTTCAACCCGGCCACCGACCTGCTGCCGGCTGAAGACATGCTCGCACTGGATCGCTGGGCGGTGGATCGCACGCTGCTGCTGCAACGCGAATTGCAAGAGCACTACGGCGAATACCGTTTCTGGAACGTCTACTCGAAGATCCACAACTTCTGCGTGCAGGAGCTGGGTGGTTTCTACCTCGACATCATCAAGGATCGCCAGTACACCACTGGCGCCGACAGCAAGGCACGTCGCTCGTGCCAGACCGCGCTGTTCCACATCTCCGAAGCGCTGGTACGCTGGATCGCGCCGATCCTGGCGTTCACCGCCGACGAGCTGTGGCAGTACCTGCCGGGCGAGCGCAACGAATCGGTGATGCTCAACACCTGGTACGAAGGTCTGACCGAGCTGCCGGAAGGCTTCGAGCTGGGTCGCGCGTACTGGGATCGCATCATGGAAGTGAAGGTAGCGGTCAACAAAGAGATGGAAATCCAGCGTGCGGCCAAAGCCGTCGGTGGCAACCTGCAAGCCGAAGTGACGCTGTTCGCCGAAGAGGCGCTGAGTGCCGACCTGGCCAAGCTGAGCAACGAGCTGCGCTTTGTCCTGATCACCTCGACTGCCAGCGTGGCACCTTTCGTTCAGGCACCTGCGGACGCGGTAGCCACCGAAGTCAGCGGCCTGAAACTGAAGATCGTAAAATCGGCCTTCCCGAAATGCGCCCGTTGCTGGCACTGCCGCGAAGACGTTGGCGTGAACCCGGAGCATCCGGAAATCTGCGGTCGTTGCGTCGACAACATCAGCGGCGCCGGCGAGGTTCGTCACTATGCCTAACGCCGTTGGCCGTTTCGGACGGTTGAGCTGGCTCTGGTTGAGTTTGCTGGTTCTGGTCATCGACCAAGCCAGCAAGTTCTACTTCGAAGGCAAGCTCGAAATGTTCCAGCAGATCGTGATCATTCCCGATTACTTCAGCTGGACCCTGGCCTACAACACCGGCGCTGCCTTCAGCTTCCTGGCTGACAGCTCCGGCTGGCAGCGCTGGCTGTTCGCCCTGATCGCGATTGTGGTCAGTGCGGTGCTGGTGGTCTGGCTCAAGCGTCTGGGCCGCAACGATACCTGGCTGGCTGTCGCTTTGGCGCTGGTGCTGGGCGGCGCGCTGGGCAATCTGTATGACCGCATTGCCCTGGGCCATGTGATCGACTTCATTCTGGTGCACTGGCAGAACCGCTGGTACTTCCCGGCGTTCAACTTCGCCGACAGCGCCATCACCGTTGGCGCGGTGATGCTGGCACTGGACATGTTCAAATCGAAGAAAACCGGAGAAGCCGTTCATGACTGAACAGGTATTGGCTGAGCAACGCATCGGCCAGAACACGGAAGTCACTTTGCACTTTGCATTGCGCCTGGAGAACGGCGACACCGTCGACAGCACGTTCGACAAGGCCCCGGCGACCTTCAAGGTCGGCGACGGCAACCTGCTGCCGGGTTTCGAAGCGGCATTGTTCGGCTTCAAGGCCGGCGACAAGCGTACGCTGACCGTTGAGCCGGAAAACGCTTTCGGCCAGCCGAACCCGCAAAACGTACAGATCATCCCGCGTTCGCAGTTCGTCGACATGGAACTGTCGCCGGGTCTGCTGGTGATCTTCAACGATGCGGCCAATACTGAGCTGCCGGGTGTGGTGAAAGAGTTCGATGACGCGCAAGTGACCATCGACTTCAACCACCCGCTGGCCGGCAAGACGCTGACCTTTGACGTAGAGATCATCTCCGTCAAAGCGATCTGAGTAACACCGCAGAACATTGTGGGAGCGGGCTTGCTCGCGAATGCTGACTGACATTCAACATAGAAGTTGTCTGACACACTGCTTTCGCGAGCAAGCCCGCTCCCACATTGGATTTTTGCTGGATTTGAGCAATTGTGCTCGATCAGCAGGACGTAAATTTATTTCGCGCGCAAGACACGAGGCACAGCATGCAAATCAAACTCGCCAACCCCCGTGGCTTCTGCGCCGGAGTGGACCGGGCGATCGAAATCGTCAACCGCGCCCTGGAAGTCTTCGGGCCGCCGATCTACGTGCGTCATGAAGTGGTGCACAACAAATTTGTCGTCGAAGACCTGCGCAGCCGTGGCGCGATCTTCGTCGAGGAGCTGGATCAGGTGCCGGACGACGTCATCGTAATCTTCAGTGCTCACGGCGTTTCTCAAGCCGTACGCAGCGAAGCCGCCGGCCGTGGCCTGAAGGTATTCGACGCCACTTGCCCGCTGGTGACCAAGGTGCACATCGAAGTCGCGAAATACAGCCGCGACGGCCGTGAGTGCATCCTGATCGGCCACGCCGGTCACCCGGAAGTCGAAGGCACCATGGGCCAGTACGACGCCAGCAATGGCGGCGCGATCTACCTCGTCGAAGACGAGAAAGACGTCGCCGAACTGCAAGTGCGTGACCCGGAAAAACTGGCGTTCGTTACCCAGACCACCCTGTCGATGGACGACACCAGTCGGGTGATCGATGCCCTGCGCACACGTTTCCCGGCCATCGGTGGCCCGCGCAAGGACGATATCTGCTACGCCACGCAAAACCGTCAGGACGCGGTCAAGCAACTGGCCGACGAATGCGACGTGGTCTTGGTGGTGGGCAGTCCGAACAGCTCCAACTCCAACCGTCTGCGCGAACTGGCCGAACGCATGGCCACGCCGGCCTACCTGATCGACGGCGCCGAAGACCTGCAGAAGAGCTGGTTCGAGGGTGTCGAGCGCATAGGCATCACCGCTGGTGCCTCCGCACCGGAAGTGCTGGTTCGCGGCGTGATCCAGCAGTTGCAAGCCTGGGGCGCGACCGGTGCCGATGAACTGGCCGGCCGCGAAGAGAACATCACCTTCTCGATGCCGAAAGAGCTGCGCGTCCGTTCGATCTGACGCTCTTCGCCTTCAGGCACAGCGCCTGCTCAGCCTTTGCGCTGGTCAGGCGCACCCGACCGGTTGCCGCCAGCACCACCTGGAGCTGGCTGACCGGCTCCTGTGCCGAGCAGAGATGTAACGTCCCTGCCTGAAATGCCCGCCCGGGCATCAGCGGTTGTCCCAGACTGCTGAAGCGCACGTAACGACTGACCGCCCAATTACCGACAATCGGTGTCCGCCCGTCACTCGTATGCTCCACCAGCAGGGGATTGCTGCTGTCCAGCGACCCCTTGCCGCTGATATCCAGAATGATCCGCCAGCCCTGACTCCAGTCGCCGTTGATGCCATGGATAACCACGCTCTGATTGCGGGTGATGGCCAGGGTGCGGGCGTTGCGAATTCCGTCGAGCAGCGACTGCGCCGCTTGGTCGCGATGGGTCGACTCGGTGAAGGTGGCGAACGCCGGGCTGACCAGCGACAGAACAATTGCGCCAATCGCCAGTCCCATAAGCAATTCAATCAGGCTGAAACCCTGTTGCGGCATGACAACTCCCTCCGTGGAGCATGAAGCCCGGCGCGATCCTTTTCGCCGGGCAGGGCAAATCAACCGACGCGGGCCGGTTGAATGTTCTAGTTTGTAGAAGCAGGTATAGCCGACGGCAACGGAGGGCATCGATGGATCATCGTACAAAAGGTTTCACGCTGCCCGAGTTGTTGGCTGCAGTCGCGGTGATGGTGATCCTCATCACCCTGGCGGTGCCGGGCTTCACTCGCTCGATCCAGAGCAGCAAGGCCGACACCGAAATGGGCGACCTGCAGCGCGCCATCAACTATGCCCGGCTGGAGGCGATTGATCGCGGCGTGACCACGCGCTTGCGCCCGAGCGCCGGCGGCAGCGTGTGGACCGGCGAATTGTCGGTCTACGACAGTACTGGCACACCGGCCAATGTATTGCGGGTTGTTCCAGCGATGAGCAGCGGCGCGACTCTGACGCTACCCTCAGGAGTGACCGCACTGGATTTCAATAATCTGGGTGGCCTGGCGGCGCCGTCGACAGCGGTGGTCATCAGTTACGTACTGGGAACGCAAAGCAGGACGCTGAACGTGTGTCTTAACGGACGAATTCAATCGGGTGGAAGTTGCGGATGAGGGCAGGGAGCACACAGGCACAGGAGGGCATGTCGCTGATCGAAGTGCTGGTCGCGTTGCTGATTCTGACGGTCGGGATATTGGGCGCGGCAGCCGTTCAAGTGAATGCGCTGAAGTACACCGACAGTTCGCGAATGACCAGTCAGGCCAGCTTCATCGCCTACGACATGATGGACCGCATCCGTGCCAACTCCGCCGCTGATTACACCGTCACGCCGCCTACCTCGGGCAACCTCAGCGTGGCGCGCGATCAGGATCTCTACGATTTCACCACTAACATCGTCAATTTCGGCGGGCCGACCGCCACCGGTACGATCACCCTCAATCAGCGGGTGTACACCATCACCATCAACTGGAATGACTCACGGGCGGCGAATGCCACCGGTACCACCCGCAGCTTCGTTCTGACCAGTCGCGCCACGGTCGATCCGGTGGCCACGCCATGAAGCATGATCAGCGGGGGTTCGGCCTGATCGAAATGCTCATCGCGCTAGCGCTTGGGCTGATCATCGTACTGGGGGTGGTGCAGACGTTCCTTGCAGCCAAAAACACTTACGTCAGCCAGAACACCGCCGCTGCGATGCAGGAAGACGCACGTTTTGTCCTGAGCAAGATGATTCAGGAACTGCGCATGGTCGGCATGTTCGGCTGTCTGGGCACGATTACTGACGCGAGCTCGGCGGGGGATTTCAACGCGGCGCAGATCATCCCGATCAGTTGGGACAACAGCAACCTCAAGCTGACTCTGGTTACCGCCGATGTCGGCGGCAGTGGTGGCACGCCGACCTGGACGGTGGTCTCCGATTGCCGCAACAGCGCCACGGCCTATACCGGGTTGCGGGCGGCAGCGAGCGGGCAGATCGCTTTTCCGATCCGCCGCTTGATCTACAGCTTCAGCAACAACCAGATTCTCATGGGCACCGGCAGCGGCACGCCGACCCAACAGGTGTTGGTGAACAACGTCAGCGCCTTCACTGTGATGTTCGGTCTGGCGACGTCCGCCACCGATGTCGCGGCGTCCTCGTACAGCGCCAATCCCAGCGATCCGGCACGCATCCGCAGTGTGCGACTGAGCCTGACCCTCACCGACCCGAACAACCGGGTGGCCAACCAAACCTTCAACGTGGTTGCCGCTTTGCGCAACCGCTTGCAATGAGGGCCGGGCCGATGAGGATGACCTTCGACCAGCGGCAAAACCAGCGTGGCATGGTGTTGCTGGTCAGTCTGGTGTTTCTGTTGCTGCTGACCTTGATCGGGCTGTCCTCGATGCAGAGCGCCAACCTGCAGGAAAAAATGGCCGGCAGTGTCAGCCTGCGCAATCAGGCGTTCCAGACCGCCGAGGCAGCGTTGCGCATCGGCGAGAGTGCGGTGCAACTCGACAGTTATTCGCTGGCGGTGTGTGCCAGCGCCACGCAATGTGCGCCGCCAGCGGAGTCTTCTGTGGTCAGTGCGGCGGGGCTTAACTCGACCTCGGGGGTGACGTGGGTCGCCGCAGGTAACGGCTTCTATGGTGTGCAGAACATCGGTACCACGCTGACGGCGGTGAACGTGCCTAGCAACACTTCGGCGACCTTGTATCGAGTGACCGCAGTCGGCATCGCCGGTACTTCGCGCAGTGTGGTGGAGAGTGTCTATGCGAAGTATTGAGCGCTGCCGGACGTTGTTGGCGGGGATGCTGCTGAGCTTGTATCTGGCGGCGCCGGCTTATGCGTTCACGCCTTCCGACTCGCCGCTGCTGAGTGCAGCTGCGGTACCGCCCAACGTGATGTTGCTGATCGATGATTCGGGCAGCATGAACAGCATCATTTACGCGGCAGGATTCGACCCCGACGTCACGCGTACACCGGCCCGGCAATGTAATGCGTTGCTCGGGCTGTGCCTGAGTTCGACGGCGATCACTGGCGATCCGGTGTTTCTCTCGAACCTGCCGACCTCCGGTTGCTCCGGCGGCGCCTTCGC
The DNA here is from genome assembly GCF_017947305.1 of Pseudomonas sp. MWU347. Lineage (NCBI taxonomy): Bacteria > Pseudomonadati > Pseudomonadota > Gammaproteobacteria > Pseudomonadales > Pseudomonadaceae > Pseudomonas > Pseudomonas sp. MWU347. The sequence goes on along the minus strand of NZ_JAFGZB010000008.1, from coordinate 67,640 downwards.
CTTCTACAACAACAGCGTCGCGCCGTTGTGCCTGAAACTGCCGGATCCGGTGGGTGGCGGCAACACCCGCTACACCGGGGATTACATCGCCTATGTGGTCGGGCTGGCGATCAACAACGGTACCCGCGACTTCACCAACGGGGCAATTCCCAACGACTATCGGATCAACGTCGCGCGCAACGTGTCCACCGCACTGGTCACCAGCAACCGTAACTTGCGCATGGGCCTGTCGACCTTCAACCCGGTGACCAGCAACAACCCCGGAAACGGTGGATACATCGCTCGTTCCATCAGTGATCTGTCGCCGGTCTCCGGCAGCGTGACCCAGGCGCAGGCCGACGCCAACTACAATGCGTTGATTTCGGCGATCGGTGGTTTGGGGGCCGTGGCCAACACGCCGCTGGCAGAAACCTATTACGAAATCACCCGGTACATGCGCGGCATGACGCCGTACTACAACAGCACACCCACCACTTACACCAGTCCGATCCAGTACCGCTGCCAAAAGAACTACGGCGTGGTGATCACTGACGGTTTGCCGACCTACGATCGTACCTTCCCAACCAACGATCCGTTGGGTGGCAGTCGTCTGCCGAACTGGGATGGCATCAATAATGATGGCAACAACCTCAATGGCGATAACGAGGGTGACACGCTGTATCTGGATGACATTGCCAAGTTTGCGTTCGACATCGATATGCGTTCCACGGGGACTGACGCCGCTGGCAAAAGCTGGAATGCCGTGGATTTTCCCAAACAGAACATGAACACCTACACCGTGGGTTTTACCGCCGACAACGACATGCTGTCGGACGCCGCCGCTTACGGGCAGGGCAGGTATTACCAAGCCACCGACAGCGCCGGTCTCAACACCGCGCTGTCCTCGGCGTTGAGCGACATCACTTCCAAGGCCGGTTCCGGCGGCAGCGGGGTCACCAGTGGCACCACGCTGGCCAGTGGCACCAGTTATTTCCAGACCAGCTACGATCCCAAGGACTGGCGCGGCACGATCAAATCCTTCGGCTTCACCTCGGCCGGCGCGGTGAATACCTCGACAGCCCTGTGGACCACCGATACCACGATCGTGCCGGGCGCGACCGCTCCAACCTATCAATCGTGGAACACCTCCAGTAACGCCGCCGTCACCCTGGCCTATGGCAACTTTTCCGCAGCCCAACAGACCACGCTCAGCCAGAGCCTGCCCACCGGTATCAGCGGCAGCGATCTGGTGGAGTGGAGCAAGGGCACCAACAAGACCGGGCTGAAAGTGCGCAGCGTGTTGCTCGGCGACATCATCAACTCGCCGTTGTCGCTGGCCTCACCCAGCGACAAAACCGCCTCCGACCTCTCGGGTGACACCACGTACACCACGTACCTGACCACCAAAGCGGCGAACATGAATTCGAGTCTGGTGGTGAATGCCAACGACGGTTTCGTCAACGTGATCAACTCGGCCAACGGCACCCGGCGTTATGCCTACATGCCGTCCAGCGTGTTGCCGTCGCTGCGGCTGATTGCCGACCCGGCGTACATCAATGGCGTCAGCCACAAGTTTCTGGTGGACGGTCAGGTCGGTGTGTATGACGCGCAAATCAACAGCGCCTGGAAAACCCTGGCCATCGGCGGTACCGGTGCTGGCGGCAAGACTTTCTATGCGCTGCAACTGTTCGACGCGTCGGCAGGCAATGTGCTCAATGCCCTGTGGGAAGTCAGTGCACCTGCCACGGCGAACACTGCCAACGCATTCAATGATCTGGGTTACGCCTATGCCCGGCCGGAAGTGGCACGCTTGGCCGACGGTCGTTGGGCGGCATTCATTGCCAATGGTTATGGCAGCAACTCCGGAGTGGCGGCGTTGTATGTGCTGGATGTGCGTGACGGATCGTTGATCAAGAAGATCGTGATCGACAGCACCGAAACCACCAATGGTTTGTCGTCGGTGAAGCTCAAGGTCAATTCGTCGAACGTGGTGCAGGCCGCTTACGGAGGTGACCTGAAAGGACGTCTGTGGAAATTCGATCTGAGCGCGACGTCGACCGACAGCTGGGGCGTGGCGTTTTCCGGCAAACCACTGTTCACTACGGCGGGCGGAGCGACTCAGCCGATCACCGCGCAGCCGCTGCTGGCGGACAATTCGCTGGGGGGCAAACAGATCTTCGTCGGCACCGGCAAATTCAACGAGACCGCCGACAAGACCAACAAGGATTTGCAGGCGTTCTACTCAGTGTGGGATGCCGACGGCGGTTCCGGGCAACTGACGGTCAGCAGCCTGCAGGCACAGGCCGTGACCGGAGTGTTCTCTGGCAGCACCGGGCAGTTCATCACCACCAGCCAGAATGACACGACCTATCCGGCGGAGAAGGGCTGGTACCTGCCCTTGGTGTACAACAACGTACTGACCGGCGAGCGGGTGATCAATCAGGCCAGTCTGGTGCTCGGGCGCATCGTGTTTACCACCGCCAGTGTCGACACCACCGACCCGTGTGCCAGTTTCGGCACCGGCAAACTGGTCGAACTCGATGCGTTCAGCGGTAAGATGCTCAACTACGCGGTGCTCGACACCAACGCCGATGGCGTGGTCGACAGCAACGACACGATTTCCAGCGGCGTGGTGTTCACCGGCGGGATTCCGACCCTAAACGCCATCGTCAATGGCGCGACGCGCAAGATCGTCAACGATTCCAGTGGCACTGTCACCACACTGGTGGAAAAATCCGGCGGCGGCAGCCGGCGTATCATGTGGCGACAAATACAGTAAGTGAGAGTTTGAGGCATGCGCAGATTCAACCGAGGCTTCACCCTTATCGAAATCATGATCGTGATTGCGATCATCGGGATCATCATCACCATCGCCGCACCGAGCTACACCGAATACCTGAAAAAAGGCCGGCGCGCCGAAGTGGTGTCGCTGCTCTCGGAGCAGGCGCAGAGCCTCGAACGCTTCTATACCAAAAACAACGTCTACACCGGCATCACTGGTCTGAGCACGGGCAATGATTTCTACACCATCACCCCGACGATCGCTGACCAGACCTTCCTGCTGACGGCCACCCGCAAGGCCGGCACGACCATGGCCACCGACAAGTGCGGGGATTTCACCCTGACCAACACCGGCGTCAGAAGTATGAACAACGCAACCACCGGGCTGACCACCAAGGATTGCTGGGGCCGCTGAGGTACCTTCTTAAGGGCGCCTTTTGCGCCCACTGTCTTTTTTACGGTTGGATCAAACATGACCAGGCAACAGCAAGTGGTGATTGTCGGTGGCGGGGTGATTGGCCTGCTGACCGCCTACAACCTCGCCTCCGAAGTGCGCAGCGTGGTGCTGCTGGATCGCTCGAACGTCGGCCAGGAATCGTCCTGGGCCGGCGGCGGTATCGTTTCACCGCTGTACCCGTGGCGCTACAGCCCGGCGGTCACCGCGCTGGCGCATTGGTCGCAGGATTTTTATCCACAGCTGGGCGAGCGGCTGTTTGCCGATACCGGGATTGATCCTGAAGTGCACACCACCGGCCTGTATTGGCTGGATCTGGAGGATGAAGCCGAGGCACTGGCCTGGGCCGAGCGGGAAAACCGTCCGCTGCGGGCTGTGGATATCTCGGCGGCGCACGACGCAGTGCCGGTGTTGGGCGGCGGGTTCTCCCGGGCGATCTACATGGCCGATGTGGCCAATGTGCGTAATCCGCGCCTCGTCAAATCATTGAAAGCCGCTTTGCTGGCGCTGCCGAACGTGACGATTCACGAGCAATGCGAAGTCAGCGGGTTTGTTCGCGAAGGCGAGCGGGTGGTTGGCGTCGAGACGTCCAAGGGCTTGATCCGCGGCGAGCAGATCGTGCTGACGGCCGGGGCGTGGAGCGGTGATCTGCTCAAGACGCTGGACCTGACGCTACCGGTGGAGCCGGTCAAGGGCCAGATGATTCTCTACAAATGCGCAGCGGATTTCCTGTCGAGCATGGTGCTGGCCAAGGGGCGTTATGCGATTCCGCGTCGCGACGGGCACATTCTGATCGGCAGTACGCTGGAGCACGAAGGCTACGACAAGACGCCGACTGATGTCGCGTTGCAGAGCCTCAAGGCTTCGGCGGTCGAGCTGCTGCCGGCGCTGGCGGAGGCCGAAGTGGTGGGGCACTGGGCCGGTTTGCGCCCGGGCTCGCCTGAGGGAATCCCGTATATCGGCCGCGTGCCGGGGTTTGAGGGGTTGTGGCTGAACTGCGGGCATTACCGCAATGGCCTGGTGCTGGCGCCGGCGTCGTGTCAGTTGTTTGCCGATATGATGCTGGGGCGTGCGCCGATTATCGATCCGGCGCCGTATGCGCCTGAAGGTCGCATTTAGTCAGATATTTCTATGGTGGCTGGCAGAGCGCTTTCGCGAGCAAGCCCGCTCCCACATTGGATCTGCGGTGAACACAAATTGTGTGAACAACCGAGATCTACTGTGGGAGCGGGCTTGCTCGCGAAGGGGCCTCAATCCAGACCGAGTTTCTTCAGCCTGTAGCGCATCGAGCGAAACGACAGACTCAACCGCTGCGCTGCCGCCGTACGATTCCAGCGCGTTTCCTCCAGCGCCTGCAGGATCAGCTTGCGCTCGACGTTTTCCAGATAGTCCTCAAGGTTATCGATCTGCGTCAGGTCGGCAATACCGCCCTCGACCGTGCAATTACCTTCGCTGAGACGCAGATCTGCGGCTTCGATCAACTGGTTTTCACACAGCGTGTGCGCCCGTTCAAGGACGTTTTCCAGCTCCCGCACATTCCCCGGAAAGCGGTAACTCTTCAGCGCCTCAAGCGCCTGCGGGTGCAAACGAGCCGCCGCGCGGCCGCTGCCTGCCGCCAGACGCTGGAGCATGTGCGCCGCCAGCACTTCGATGTCATCGCGCCGTTCGCGCAGGGATGGCACGCGCAGTTCGATCACATTCAAGCGGTAATACAGGTCCTGGCGAAAGCGCCCGGCGGCGACCTCGGCGTCGAGATCCTTGTGGGTGGCGCAAAGAATGCGCACATCGACCACCGTTTCCTGCTGGCCGCCGACGCTGCGCACGGCTTTCTCCTGAATCGCCCGCAGCAATTTCACCTGCATCGACAGCGGCAGGTCCGCCACTTCGTCGAGAAACAGGGTGCCGCCGTGTGCGGCCTGGAACAGCCCAGGTTTGTCCTCCACTGCGCCGGTGAAGCTGCCTTTGCGATGGCCGAAAAATTCGCTTTCCATCAATTCGGACGGAATCGCCCCGCAGTTGACCGGCACAAACGGCTTGCTGGCGCGTGGCCCCTGTTCGTGGATCAGCCGCGCGACCAGTTCTTTGCCGCTGCCCGATTCGCCGCTGATGTAGACCGGTGCCTGACTGCGCGCCAATTTGTCGATCTGTTTGCGAAGGTCGCGCATGGGCTGCGAGTCGCCGAGCAGGCGCCGATCTATCGACGATGCGACGCCTCCCGCCGCTGGCATGCGCAGTGCGGTGCTGACCAGTTCGCGCAGGCGCGTGAGATCAACCGGCTTGGTGAGGAAGTCGAAGGCGCCGGCCTTCAGCGCATTGATCGCTGTTTCCAGGCTGCCATAGGCGGTGATCATCGCCACCGGCAGTTGTGGATGACGTTGCTGGATGTGCTGCACCAGGTCCAGCCCCGTGCCGTCGGGCAGGCGCATGTCGGTCAGGCACAGGTCGAACGCATTGCGCTGCAACAGTGCCTGGGCTTCGCCGAGGTTGCGAGCACTGAAGGTGTCGAGTTTCATCCGTCCCAGGGTGATTTCCAGGAGTTCGCGGATATCCGGTTCGTCGTCGACGATGAGGATTTTTTGCCGTGGGCTCGTGTTCAACTTTGTTTCCGTCCGTGAGCAAAGGTGATGCGAAAGCAGCCGCCGCCTTGGCGTGGTTTGAAGTCTAGGCGCGCCTGGTTGCTTTCGCACAGCTCACGGGACAGATAAAGCCCAAGGCCGGTGCCTTGGCTGCTGGTGGTGAAGAACGGTTCGAACAGATGCGCCTGCTGATCGGACGGGACACCGGGGCCGTTGTCCTGCACTTCGAGCACCGCCAGCTGGCTGTCGGGGTCGACGAACAGCGCCAGCCAGACTTCGGCCTGCTGGTGCAGCAGGGCGCTGTGCCGCCAGCCGTTGCGTAACAGATTGTCGAGAATCTGCGTGAGCTGGTCGGGATCCATCAACGTGATGAAGTCCCCGGAATTGATCCGCAAATGAATCGACTGGCGCTCGCTCGCCTGCTCGCGGCTCTCGGCAACAAAGTGTTCCAGCCACGGTTTGAGATCCAGCCGTTGCGGAGCGCTTTGCTGGCGGCGCGACAGTTGCAGGACGTTTTCGATGACTCGGTTCATGCGCTGGGAGTGGTCTTGAATGATCTGCGTCAGACGCCGATCGGCGCTATCGAGTTCCTCGGACTCCGCCAATAGCTGCGCGGCATGACTGATGGCGCCCAGTGGATTGCGGATTTCATGGGAGATGCCGGCAGTCAGACGCCCCAGTGCGGCGAGTTTGAGCTGCTGGGCTTGCTGAGCGATTTGCGCCAGATCTTCGAGGAACACCAGGGTTTGCTGGTTGGGACTCTGGTCGAGGGCGATGAAGCTGGGTTGCAGTTCCAGGCCGTTGCCGGGGATCTTCAGACTCTGCGGGCGCAGGGTCGGGTTGCTCAGCCACAGCTGCAGACGCTCGACTAATGCCGGCGAGTAGTCGCTGATCAAATGCCCTTCAAGATGCGACTGGGCCAACAGATTTTTCGCGCTGTGATTGGCCAGCTGTACCCGGCGCTGTTCGTCGAGCACCAGGATGCCTGTGCGCATGCGTTGCAGAATCAGGGCGTTGAGGGCTTCAAGACTGGTGACTTCGCTGGCACGCTGTTCGGCGAGATTTTCGCTGACTTCCAGACGCCGGATCAGGCCCTGGACCAGCAGCGATGCGGCAAAACACAAAGCGCCGAGGGTCCCGGCTTGCAGATAGTCATTGGCGCTCAGGGGGTGACTGAAGCCCAGCAGAAAGCTGGAGCCGACAATGCCGAGTGCGCCGATGGCGGCAATCAGCAAGCCGATGCGCCGGCGCAGCAGGGTGTTGGCGATCGCCACCGAGACAATCAACAGGTTGCCGATGGCGCTGGCCACGCCGCCCGCCGCGTAGAACAGGCCGCACAGCAACAGCACATCGACCAAGGCCAGGGTGAACAACTGCGCCGGGCGGCGGGTGTTCTCCAGGAACACCACCAGCAGAATGTTCAGCACCAGATACAACCAACTGCCGCTGCGCAGCAGATCGTCGTCGGCTGACGTCAGCAGGCGGTTGTCCATGTTGCTGGAGATCAGCAGCACCAGGGTGATGCCGACGCTCAAACGGTAGAGATGATACAGGCGCAGCAGGCGCTGCGCCTGTTTACGGTCGGCGTTGGCGACCTCAGCGATCACTGGCACCCGGGCCTTGCTCAAGGTGAGCCTGGCTGCAATACCATTGTTGCTGAAGGTTCAACGCGCGGTCGCGGGGCAGGTGCACGCCGCAGTGAGCGCAGCGCACCATCGGCGCGGCGTCTTGCTCGCGGGGCGATTGGGCAGACGAGGCGGGCGACTTGAATTTGCGCCACAGCCATACCGCAGCGAAAATCAGGACAATCCAGAACAGTAAACGAAGCATGATGGGCGGCTTTTCGGCTAATGATTCGGCAGTTTAGCCAAGGCGCCGGCAAGCGCACAGACTATTAATGCGCAGCCATGAAAAAGGGAGATCCGCAGATCTCCCTTTTTTGTGACAACCCGGTGTGATCAGTCGAACACGCCGAAGGTCATGTAGCTGAACCACGAACGGTCATCGTTGTTGCCTTCAGCCTCGTGATGTTCTTCCTCGATCACGTCACCGTTTTCGTCTTTAGGCTTGAGCTCGTTCGGAATCGCGTCTTTCGCGTCCTGGAACTGCTTCTGCACGTCCTGGTTGGCGCGGGTTTCTCCCGGCGGCAGCGGTGGACGCGATTCGATCAGACCCAGAGTCGCCTTGCTCAGGAACGAGCGGTTGTCGGCTTCGGCGACCGATGGCACGAACTGACCGTCCTGCAGGCTTGGGTGGTTCGGGTAGTTGAGCTTCAGGGTTTCCAGACTGGTGGCGGCCAGATCGTCCAGGTGCAGACGCTGGTAAGCCTCGGTCATCACCGCCAGGCCGTCGCCGACCGATGGGGTTTCCTGGAAGTTTTCCACTACATAACGGCCACGGTTGGCGGCGGCGACGTAGGCCTGACGAGTCAGGTAGTAGTCGGCTACGTGGATTTCGTAGGCCGCCAGCAGGTTGCGCAGGTAGATCATGCGCTGCTTGGCGTCCGGCGCGTAGCGGCTGTTCGGGTAGCGGCTGGTCAGCTGTGCGAACTCGTTGTACGAGTCGCGGGCTGCGCCCGGGTCACGCTTGGTCATGTCCAGCGGCAGGAAACGCGCCAGCAGGCCGACGTCCTGGTCGAAAGAGGTCAGACCTTTCAAGTAGTACGCGTAATCCACGTTCGGATGCTGCGGATGCAAACGAATGAAACGCTCGGCGGCGGACTTTGCAGCTTCCGGTTCGGCGTTCTTGTAGTTGGCGTAGATCAACTCCAGCTGTGCCTGATCGGCGTAGCGACCGAACGGATAACGCGACTCCAGGGCCTTCAGCTTGGCTGTGGCGCTGGTGTAGCTGTTGTTGTCCAGGTCAGTCTGAGCCTGCTGATACAGCTCGGCTTCGCTGAGGTTTTCGTCTACGACTTCCTTCGATGAGCAAGCAGCGGTCAATGCGAGGATGGCGATCAGCAGCAGGTGTTTCACTTGCATGGCGGCTTGCGTCCCTATGACGGCCGCTGTCTTGGGCGGGGCCGTCCTGTTATGATGAGCGCCCCGTTGAAAAGCCTCGGGGCAAAAGACGCCGTATTTAACCACAAGCGCGCAGCCGAAACCAAAGGCTGTGCCGACGCCAGTCAGAGCATGTCCGATAAAATTGAACTTCGCGCAGAGGTGCCGTCCGATTTGGGCGGCCAACGCCTCGATCAAGTCGCCGCCCAACTCTTCGCTGAGCACTCACGCTCGCGCCTTTCCGCCTGGATCAAAGAAGGTCGCCTGACTGTGGACGGGGCGGTCATCCGCCCGCGCGACATCGTGCATGGCGGTGCCATTCTTGAGCTGACTGCCGAGCAGGAAGCCCAGGGCGAGTGGATCGCCCAGGACATCGAGCTCGACATCGTCTATGAAGACGACGACATCCTGGTGATCAACAAGCCTGCGGGCCTGGTGGTGCACCCGGCTGCCGGCCACGCCGATGGCACCTTGCTCAATGCCTTGCTGCACCACGTGCCGGACATTATCAATGTCCCGCGCGCCGGTATCGTGCATCGCCTGGACAAGGACACCACCGGTCTGATGGTGGTGGCCAAGACCATTCAGGCGCAGACCAAGCTCGTTGCCCAGCTGCAAAGCCGCAGCGTCAGCCGGATCTACGAGTGCATCGTGATCGGTGTCGTGACCGCCGGGGGCAAGATCAACGCCCCGATCGGCCGTCATGGTCAGCAGCGCCAGCGCATGGCAGTGATGGAAGGCGGCAAGCCGGCCGTCAGTCACTACCGCGTGCTGGAGCGTTTCCGGTCCCACACGCATGTGCGGGTTAAACTGGAAACCGGCCGCACCCACCAGATTCGCGTGCACATGTCGCACATCAACTTCCCGTTGGTCGGCGACCCGGCGTACGGCGGTCGTTTCCGCATTCCGCCTGCCGCGAACCCGACCATGGTCGAGTCGCTCAAGCACTTCCCGCGTCAGGCCCTGCACGCACGTTTCCTCGAGCTGGATCATCCGACCACCGGTGAGCGCATGAGCTGGGAATCGCCGCTGCCGGAAGATTTCGTCTGGCTGCTGACCCTGCTCAAGCAGGATCGCGAGGCATTCGTCGGATGAACTGGCTGACGCCGGACTGGCCTGCGCCGGCCAGCGTCAGGGCCTGTGTCACCACCCGCGAGGGGGGTGTCAGCGAGGCACCGTTCGACAGCCTCAATCTGGGTGATCATGTCGATGATCGCCCGGATGCAGTCGCCGAGAATCGTCGGCGTCTGACCGAACACTTCTCTATACAGCCTGCCTGGTTGCAGCAAGTACACGGGATTGCCGTGGCCCATGCTGATCCGGGCGTGGTTGCCACCGCCGATGCCAGTTGGACGGCGACTCCCGGGATTGCCTGCACGGCGATGACCGCAGATTGTCTGCCGGCATTGTTCTGCAACCGTGCCGGTACTCGCGTCGCGGCGGCTCACGCCGGTTGGCGCGGTTTGGCGGCGGGCGTACTGGAAGCCACTCTCGATCATCTCGACACCGCTGCGGCGGACGTACTGGTCTGGCTCGGCCCGGCCATTGGCCCGAAAGCCTTTGAAGTCGGCCCGGAAGTACGCGAAGTCTTTGTCAATCAATTGCCGGAAGCGGCAGCAGCCTTCGTGCCCAGCCACAATGCTGGCAAGTTCATGGCCGACATCTACCTGCTGGCGCGCCTGCGCCTGGCTGAACGCGGTGTCACTGCGGTTTATGGCGGCGGTTTCTGCACCGTGACCGACCCGCGCTTCTTTTCTTACCGCCGTGCGTCGCGCACTGGCCGTTTCGCCTCCCTTGTCTGGCTCACCCGCTAGACTTGCCTGACCTGAATCAACTCGCTGACGCTTGAATCTCCCAGAATCGACCGCATCTACAGTGGTATCTGGCAGGTTTCTTTATTCAGGATGGTTTTTAGGTCCGGCCTGCTCAAAAGGAAGGTGACCCCATGCGTATAGACCGTTTAACCAGCAAATTACAGTTGGCGTTGTCCGACGCCCAATCCCTGGCCGTTGGCCACGATCATCCGGCCATCGAGCCGGCGCACTTGATGCAGGCCATGCTTGAACAGCAGGGTGGTTCGATCAAACCCCTGTTGATGCAAGTCGGCTTCGACGTCAACAGCTTGCGCAAAGAGCTGACCAAAGAGCTCGACCAATTACCGAAAATCCAGAACCCGACCGGCGACGTCAACATGTCGCAGGATCTGGCGCGTCTGCTCAATCAGGCTGATCGCCTGGCTCAGCAGAAGGGCGACCAGTTCATTTCCAGCGAGCTGGTGCTGCTCGCCGCGATGGACGAGAACAGCAAGCTCGGCAAACTGCTGCTCGGCCAGGGCGTGAGCAAGAAAGCCCTGGAAAACGCGATCAACAACCTGCGCGGTGGTGAGGCGGTAAATGACGCCAACCACGAAGAGTCGCGTCAGGCGCTGGATAAATACACCGTCGACCTGACCAAGCGTGCCGAAGAAGGCAAGCTCGATCCGGTGATCGGCCGTGACGACGAAATTCGCCGCACCATTCAGGTTCTGCAGCGTCGCACCAAGAACAACCCGGTGCTGATCGGTGAACCTGGCGTGGGTAAAACCGCGATTGCCGAAGGTCTGGCCCAGCGCATCATCAACGGCGAAGTGCCGGACGGCCTCAAGGGCAAACGTCTGCTGTCGCTGGACATGGGCGCGCTGATTGCCGGTGCCAAGTATCGCGGTGAGTTCGAAGAGCGCCTGAAAGCGCTGCTCAATGAGCTGTCGAAGCAGGAAGGGCAGATCATTCTGTTCATCGACGAACTGCACACCATGGTCGGCGCTGGCAAGGGCGAAGGCTCGATGGATGCCGGCAACATGCTCAAACCGGCACTGGCGCGCGGTGAGCTGCACTGCGTCGGCGCAACCACGCTTAACGAGTACCGCCAATATATAGAGAAGGATGCGGCGCTTGAGCGGCGTTTCCAGAAAGTCCTGGTGGACGAGCCGAGTGAAGAAGACACCATCGCCATTCTGCGTGGCCTCAAGGAGCGTTACGAGGTTCACCATAAAGTGGCGATCACCGACGGCGCGATTATCGCCGCGGCCAAGCTCAGCCATCGTTACATCACGGATCGGCAGTTGCCGGACAAGGCCATCGACCTGATTGACGAGGCCGCCAGCCGTATTCGCATGGAGATCGACTCCAAGCCGGAAGTGCTGGATCGTCTGGAGCGTCGCCTGATTCAGCTCAAGGTTGAATCTCAGGCGCTGAAGAAAGAAAGCGATGAAGCGGCGATGAAACGCCTGGAAAAACTCCAGGAAGAAATCGTCCGCCTCGAGCGTGAATATTCGGATCTGGAAGAAATCTGGAACTCGGAAAAAGCCGAGGTACAGGGTTCGGCGCAGATTCAGCAAAAGATCGAGCAGTCGCGTCAGGAGCTGGAAGCGGCGCGCCGTAAAGGCGACCTCAACCGCATGGCCGAATTGCAGTACGGGGTGATCCCGGATCTGGAGCGCAGCCTGCAAATGGTCGACCAGCACGGCAAGAGCGAAAACCAGTTGCTGCGCAGCAAGGTGACCGAAGAGGAAATCGCCGAAGTCGTGTCGAAGTGGACCGGTATTCCGGTATCGAAAATGCTCGAAGGCGAGCGCGACAAGCTGATGAAGATGGAAAGCCTGTTGCACCAGCGTGTGATCGGTCAGGACGAAGCGGTGGTCGCGGTCGCCAACGCGGTACGGCGCTCGCGTGCCGGACTGGCGGATCCGAATCGTCCGAGCGGCTCGTTCATGTTCCTCGGCCCGACCGGTGTCGGTAAAACCGAGCTGTGCAAGGCGCTGGCCGAATTCCTCTTTGATACCGAAGAGGCAATGGTGCGGATCGACATGTCCGAGTTCATGGAGAAACATTCCGTGGCGCGGCTGATCGGGGCGCCACCAGGCTACGTGGGTTACGAGGAGGGCGGTTACCTGACCGAAGCGGTACGTCGCAAGCCTTACTCGGTGATCCTGCTGGACGAGGTCGAGAAGGCGCATCCGGATGTATTCAACATCCTGCTGCAAGTGCTTGAGGATGGACGGCTGACCGACAGCCACGGACGCACGGTGGATTTCCGCAATACCGTGATCGTCATGACCTCGAACCTCGGTTCGTCGCAGATCCAGGAACTGGTCGGTGATCGTGAGGCCCAGCGTGCAGCGGTGATGGACGCGCTGACGTCGCACTTCCGTCCCGAGTTCATCAACCGGGTCGACGAAGTAGTGATCTTCGAGCCACTGGCGCGGGATCAGATCGCGGGCATTACCGAGATCCAGTTGGGCCGTCTGCGCAGTCGTCTGGCCGAGCGCGAGCTGAAGCTGGAACTGAGCCCGGAAGCGATGGACAAGCTGATTGCCGTTGGTTACGACCCGGTTTATGGCGCACGCCCACTCAAACGTGCGATCCAGCGCTGGATCGAAAACCCGTTGGCGCAGTTGATCCTGTCGGGGCATTTCCTGCCGGGCGATACAGCAACCGGCAAGGTCGTGAACGACGAAATCGTTTTCGACTGAGCGGCAACGCCAATGAAATAAGGAAGGCCTCGCTTTGCGAGGCCTTTTTTTCGTTAGGCTGTTGAAGTCTAAGGAAAAGGCTTGTAAAGTGCGCCCCGCAGTCAGTCACCCGCAGCATCTCAGCTCACTGAGCTGAAATCTGAAATAAGTTGCAAATCATTAACTTGAAAGCGATTTAGGGGGTTGACAGAGGTGTTCTAGGTTGTAGAATAGCGCGCCTCAGACACACGAACGCAGCGATGCGAACGGAAGTCTAAGAGCTGTAAGTTTCATCGTTGTAAATTGAAATATGTAGTTCCGTGATAGCTCAGTCGGTAGAGCAAATGACTGTTAATCATTGGGTCCCAGGTTCGAGTCCTGGTCACGGAGCCAATTTCAAACCGGGGTATAGCGCAGTCCGGTAGCGCGCCTGCTTTGGGAGCAGGATGTCAGGAGTTCGAATCCCCTTACCCCGACCATTTTTGGGTCGTTAGCTCAGTTGGTAGAGCAGTTGGCTTTTAACCAATTGGTCGTAGGTTCGAATCCCACACGACCCACCATTTTTGAAACCAGGTAACACTGGGATCGAATCTTAAGATCAGAGGCCAAAAGCGCTGATCGAAGAAGGCGATCTTTGATAGGTCGCCTTTTTTTTACCGGGGTATAGCGCAGTCCGGTAGCGCGCCTGCTTTGGGAGCAGGATGTCAGGAGTTCGAATCCCCTTACCCCGACCATATTAAAAATCCTCGTATCGAAAGATACGGGGATTTTTTTTGTCCTCGCGAAAGACAATTCCCTTCAAGTCATCGTACAACTTGCCGATAGCCCGCTAACGAGAGGGGGACTGCCGCTGTTCGCCCCTTCAATCTGGCCAATACAAGAATAAGGGCGTCCGTCATGTTGCTTCGTCAGTTGAATATTGCTCCACGTGCCGCACTGGGTTTCGCCCTGATCGCGGTCCTGGTGGCGCTGCTTGGGGTATTCGCCTTGGGGCAGATGTCGAGCATCCGTAACAGTGAGGTCGCGGTAGAGAGCCAGTGGTTGCCGAGCATTCGCGGCGGTGACGAGATTCGCGAGCTGATGTTGCGGATCCGCACGATTTCCCTGCGCATGGCGCTTGATCAGGATCCGAAGAACGTCGCGACTTACCGCAGCCAGATGGATACCCGCGACAAGGAGCTGAGCGAGAAGATCGCCGCCTACGACAAACTGGTCACCACGGCGGAAGGCCAGCAGCTCTATGACCAGTTCAAAACAACCTTCGCCGCGTATCGCACCGGCATCGCGCAATCCTTCACCCTGGCCGATCAAGGCCAGCGTGATGAACTGACCAAATTGTTGCTGGTTGATATGAAGACCGTGGTCGACGGCTCCGGCAAGCAGCTCAATGACCTGGCGGATCTGTTCGCCAAACAGGTTGCTGCGGAGAGCCAGAAATCCGCTGACCACTATCAGACCTCACGCACCATCGTCAGTCTGTTCATCGCGCTGGCGGCGCTGGCCACGGTGGCGCTGGCCATGTTGCTCACCCGCAGCATCATTCGTCCGTTGAGCACGGCCGTCAGCGCTGCCGAAAGTGTGGCCCAAGGCGACCTGACCCGACCGATCGAAACCCACGGTAACGATGAAGTCAGCCGCTTACTCAAGGCCTTGGCAACCATGCAGCAGAACCTGCGGGAAACGCTGCAAGGCATCAGCGGTTCGGCCACGCAATTGGCCACCGCTGCCGATGAGCTCAACGCGGTGACGCTCGACAGCACACAAGGCCTGCAGCAGCAGAACAACGAAATCGAACAGGCCGCCACGGCGGTCAATGAAATGACCACGGCCGTTGAAGAAGTCGCGCGCAATGCGGTGTCGACGTCCGATGCCACCCGCCAATCCAGTGAGTCGGCGCAACTGGGGCAGGCGCGGGTCAGTGACACCGCATCGGCGATCAATGCGCTGGCCAGCGATGTGCAGCACACCGGCGAATTGGTGCAATCGCTGGCCAACCAGTCGCAAGACATCGGCAAAGTGCTGGATGTGATCCGTGCGATTGCCGAGCAGACTAATCTGCTTGCGCTCAACGCTGCCATCGAGGCGGCCCGCGCAGGGGAGAGCGGACGCGGTTTTGCGGTGGTTGCCGATGAGGTGCGGGCGCTGGCCTATCGCACTCAGCAATCGACGCAGGAGATCGAGCAGATGGTGCAGGGCATGCGCACCGGTTCAAGCCTGGCGCTGGATTCGATGCAGGCCAGCGCTGCGCGGGCCACGACCACGCTGGCGTTGGCCGAGCGCGCCGGGGAGGCGCTGGAAACCATCACCGCGTCAGTGCATGAGATTCATGAGCGCAATCTGGTGATTGCCAGTGCGGCGGAGGAGCAGGCGCAAGTCGCGCGGGAAGTGGATCGTAATCTGGTGAATATTCGCGACCTGTCAGTCCGTTCGGCAGCGGGAGCCGATCAGACCAGCGCGTCGAGTCACGAACTGTCGCAACTGGCCAACGCGCTGCAAGGCATGGTACGGCGCTTCCAGCTCTGATGTGCAGAGATCGATTGCAGGAGTGAGCTGGATTTTTGAGCTGCGCAAAACAGTGTGGGAGCGGGCTTGCTCGCGAAAGCGGTGTATCAGTCGACATGAATGTTGAATGACACGACCTCTTCGCGAGCAAGCCCGCTCCCACAGTTTTAGATCAATGCAGCTTCAAGCGTGGCTCGGTGCCGCGGCCGATCTTGCTGCCCAGCATCAGCATCGCCGTGCGGAACGGTCCGTACAGCGCCATCTGGTGCATGCGGTACAGCGACACGTAGAACATCCGCGCCAGCCAGCCCTCCAGCATCACACTGCCGGTCAGGTTACCCATCAAGTTACCCACAGCCGAAAAACGCGACAGCGAAATCAGCGAGCCGTAGTCGGTGTACTTGTACTCCGGCAGGGTTTTGCCCTCGATGCGCAGCTTCAGTGACTTGGCCAGCAACGACGCCTGTTGGTGCGCGGCTTGCGCACGCGGCGGCACGTTGCGATCCGAACCCGGTTGCGGGCAGGCGGCGCAGTCACCGAAGGCGAAAATGTTTTCGTCGCGGGTGGTCTGCAACGTCGGCAGCACTTGCAGTTGATTGATACGGTTGGTTTCCAGACCGTCGATGTCCTTGAGGAAACCCGGCGCGCGAATCCCGGCGGCCCAGACTTTCAGGCTGGCCTTGATCACATTGCCATCGGCGGTGATCAGGCTGTCGGCGGTCACTTCGCTGACCGAAGCGTTGGTCATCACATTGACCCCGAGTTTCTCCAGAGTCTTGTGCACCGGGCCGCTGATGCGCTCCGGCAGGGCTGGCAGCACCCGAGGGCCGGCTTCGATCAGGGTTATGTGCATGTTTTCCGGTTTGATTCGGTCCAGACCGTAGGCCGCCAGTTCGTGTGCGGCATTGTGCAGTTCTGCCGCCAGCTCGACACCCGTGGCGCCGGCCCCGACGATCGCCACACTGATCTGCTCGACCACATCGGTCTGCCCGGCATGCGCGCGCAGGTAATGGTTGAGCAGTTGCTGGTGAAAGCGCTCGGCCTGTTTGCGGGTGTCGAGGAACAGGCAGTGCTGCGCAGCGCCCTGGGTGCCGAAATCGTTGGTGGTGCTGCCGACGCTGATCACCAGCGAGTCGTAGGCCACTTCACGCGCAGGAACCAGTTCCACGCCGTTTTCGTCGTAGGTGGCGGCCAGCTGGATTTTCTTCTGCGCGCGATCAAGCCCGCTCATGCGTCCCAGCTGGAACTCGAAGTGGTTCCATTTCGCCTGGGCAACATAGTTGAGTTCATCCTCGGAAGAGTTCAGCGATCCGGCGGCCACTTCGTGCAGCAGGGGCTTCCAGATGTGCGTGAGGTTCGCGTCGACCAGCATCACACTGGCCGTGCCGCGCTTGCCCAGAGTCTTACCCAGACGGGTAGCCAACTCCAGACCGCCGGCGCCGCCGCCGACAATAACAATACGATGGGACATAGGGATCACTCGCAAGGTTTTTAAAGGAAATCGGTGCAATCACCTTCGCGAGCGCAATGCTGCTCATAGCGTCAGGTAACTGATAAGTCGGCTCAGCAGGCCCAGACCAATGGTCACTGCCAGCACCAGCACCAGGAGCATCCACGGCCGAAAAGGCCGTCGCTCGACACGGTGTTGGGACAGTTGCAGGTACTCTTCGACATGCTTTTGGTCTTCGGGGTTCAGGCGGCTGGTCATAAAGGCCTCGTCAGGTAGACGTTGCTGAATGTGCAGAAGCTACAGCGGTTTTCAACCGGGGTTGAACGCAGCATAGCCGCTGTCCGGAACCGGTTCGACAGACACACCGTCGTCGAGGCGAATGATCCCGCTTTGTAACACCCGCGCGGTAATTCCGCCATGCCCGCGCACCGCTTGAAAGGTGCCGGGACCGAGGTTGTTTTGCAGGCGCGCGCAGGGCTGGCACCAACCGGTGGTCTCGAATATTGCCTGACCGATGCGAAAGCGCCGACCCTTGAGACTAAACAGATTGATACCGCTGATGACCAGATTGCGCCGCAGGTCTTCAGGCCTCACGGGTTGATCGTCAGGCCGGCCCATCAACGCGCTGATGACCGCCAGGTGTTCGAACTGAATCAACGTTACTTGCCGTGCGTTGCGTACACCCGGGCGGGCGTGATCGCCGGTCAACCCCGCTTCGAGCCGTGCCTCGACCGCGTCTAGCTCGATCATCGGGCCGCGAGACTCGGGGCGCACGCCGATCCAGCGTACGCGGCCAGTCTGCGGGACGTCGGCAATCAACTGCTGCAGCGGCGTCACAGGCTGATCCCGACATCGAAGACGATACTGCGACCGAGGTTGCTGCGCAGAAAGTCCGGCGCATCGGGATGGGCGAACAGCACCCGGGCGAAGGTCGGGCCGACCAGCGACAGCGAGCGCCAACCCTGACGCAGATACTCGGTCGGCGGTGGAAAATGGCTGTTGAGGTCCAGCACTTCGCGCTTAAGGCTGGCGAAGGCGATGATGTCCAGTTCGCCCAGATCCATGCCGCGTTCCTTGTAGTTGTGCGCTTTTTTGCGCAAGGTCGGCGCCAGTCGCAGCAAGAATTCATTGGCCGGGATCCGCCGTGGCTTGGCTTCACGACGCACCAACTGGCTGAGGGAAAACGCACTGCGGCGGCGTTGCAGTTCATCGCGCCATTCGTCGTTGAGTCGGCGCCCTTCATCGAGAACGAAGAACACTTCGAAATTGGCATCGCGAAACAGCACGTCCGGCGGCTCGCCGGCGGGGGCGAACTCATCGGCACGGTAGGGAATGTTCAAGCCTTGCAGCAGGCGCTGGCAGACCCAACGCTCACGCTCCCATTTGCGGGCATTGGACAGGAACGCGTTGGCTTGCTCGGCCGCAATGGTCAGCAGGCGTAAGTAATCTGAGTCATCCATAGGCCAAGCTTAGCGTTCAAATGCGACAAGCAGAAAGCTTTGCATCGGCTGATGCCCGGAAGAGGGCGGTGTAGACTCCGATGAAGGAATCAAACCCATGGAGAAGGTAAGGGATTCATGATCGGTGCAGAACTGCTGTCGTCGACGAGCCTGACACTCGGCTGGCTGATTTACCTGCCGGTGTTGTTGTGGGCGATCTGTCGTGCGCCGTGGGTCGAGTTGTTCACTGACAGTCGCCGCCAGCATCTGCTGTTCGGCACGGTGTTCGCCTTGTTTCTGCTGTGGATGGTGCGCAGGGATTTCGACACCGGGGTTTCTTATCACTTCATCGGCATGACCGCCGTGACGTTGCTGCTCGACTGGCCGCTGGCGATCATCGGCGGGCTGGTGGCGCAGCTCGGGCTGGTGTTGCTCGGGCGCCAGGATCTGGCGGCGGTCGGGGTCAACGGTACGTTGCTGATCCTGTTGCCGGTGTTGATCACCGAGTGCGTGGCGATCCTCGTCGAGCGCGCCCAGCCGCGTAATCCGTTTGTGTATATCTTCTGTTCCGGGTTCTTTGCCGCAGCGTTGTCCGCATTGCTGTGTCTGACGCTGAGTCTGGGCCTGCTGTGGTACGACGGTCTGTTTGCCATGCCGGAATGGCTGGAAGATTTCATCGGCTACCTGTGGCTGCTGATCTTTCCCGAAGCGTTCATCAACGGCATGGTGATCAGCGCGCTGGTGGTGTTCAGCCCCGAGTGGCTGGAAACCTTCAACCGCACCCGCTACCTTTCGGCGCCCTGGAAGGACGACGATCCCAAGTCTTGATCCACATCAAATCCGTCATCCACGCGGCATTTCATGCTCGGCCAAATTCCTTCAGGAGCAGCGGCATGAGTGTTTACGAGTGGGCGAGGCAGGAGACCCGGCAGAGTCTGGACATGGCGCTGGAGGTGGGCTTCGATCCGGGCCTGAGTTTGCGCGCCTTGCTCAGCGCGGTGGTGCAACAGAGCAAGACGGTGCGCAACGCCGAAGACCTGGCCGACGAGTTGCGCTTTCTCGCGGAAAACCTCGACGACGATCAGGACTACGGCTTCATGCGGCCCTGATCGCGATCAGTGACGCGGGTCGAAATCGCCGGAGAACATTTCGTCTTCGGCATCCGGGGCGACCGGAATCTTGTGCTCTTCGGACGCCCAGGCGCCGAGGTCGATCAGCTTGCAGCGATCGGAGCAGAACGGGCGGAATTTGTTCTCGGGGGTAAATTCCACGGGGGCGCCGCAGGTTGGGCATTCGACGGTTGTAGGGCTCATGACTGGCCTCCGGATAAAGTCAGGTAAAAGTGATGCAGGCGCTCGACTTCGCTGTGCAACGAGGCGAGGTCGCGGTCGTTGACCACCACATCATCGGCACGGCTCACGCGGTCTTCACGGCTGGACTGGGCCTTGAGGATCGCCTGGACCTGCTGTTCGCTGGTCTGGTCACGCTGCAAGGTGCGTTCGATCTGCAGTTGTTGCGGGGCATCGATCACCAGAATTCTTTGAGTCATCGCGTACTGCCCGGATTCGATCAGCAACGGTGAAACCAGAATCGCGTAAGGCGATGTTGCCAGCCCCAGATGGTGCGCGATTTCCTCGGCGATCAACGGATGCAGCAGGGCTTCGAGCCAGCGGCGTTCTTCAGGCACTTCAAAGATCAACTTGCGCAGGGCCGCACGGTTCAGCGTGCCATCGGCTTGCAGGACACCGGAACCGAAGTGTTCAGCAATCTTCGCCAGTGCCGGGCGCCCCGGCTCGACCACCCAGCGCGCCGCGTGGTCGGCGTCGACCACATGGATCCCGAGATCGATGAAGTGCTGGGCCGCGGCGCTTTTGCCGCTGCCGATGCCGCCGGTCAGGCCGAGAATCCAGGGTTTTTCCACAGGGGTATTCATTTCAAACCGACAAACTGCCAATAGAAGTCGGTTATTTGACCACCCCAGAGCAAGGCAATCCAGCCGGCAATTGCCAGATACGGGCCGAAGGGCATCGGCGTCGAGGTTTTCTGCTCACGCAGACGTAGCAGAATCACTCCGACAATCGCCCCCACCAGCGACGACAGCAGGATTGTCAGCGGCAGAATCTGCCAGCCGCCCCAGGCCCCGAGCAGCGCCAGCAGCTTGAAATCGCCGTGGCCGATGCCGTCCTTGCCGGTCAGCAGCTTGAACAGCCAGAACACCGACCACAGCGCCATGTAACCGGCCACCGCACCCCACAACGCCGCGTGCAGCGAGACGAAAAGCCCGAAACTGTTGACGATCAGCCCCAGCCACAACAACGGCAACACCAGCACATCGGGCAGCAGTTGATGTTCGGTGTCGATCAGGCTCATCGCCAGCAGCCCCCAGGTAAGGACGATCAACAGGCCCGCCGGCCAGCCGAAACCCAAATGCCAGGCAACGAATGCCGAAAGCAGGCCGCAGGCCAGTTCGGTCAGGGGATAACGTTTGCTGATGGGCGCGGCACACGCCGAACAGCGTCCGCGCAGCACCAGGTAACTGAGCAGCGGAATGTTTTCCCAAGCCCGAATCCGGTGGCCGCAGTGTGGGCACTGGGAGTGCGGCAGCATCAGGTTGTAGGTCGGCAGTGGCGTTTCGGTCGGCAGGCCGAGGACGTCCTGCGCCTGCTGGCGCCAATCGCGCTCGAGCATTCTCGGCAGGCGCCAGACCAGTACGTTGAGGAAACTGCCGACCACCAGACCCAACAGCAGGGCGGTGCACACAAAGGCCAGCGGATACAGACTGAAGAGTTCGTCGATAGGCATGTCAGATCGCTGAGCCAAGCTGGAAGATCGGCAGGTACATGGCCACGACCAGCCCGCCGACGATGACCCCGAGCACCACCATGACGAACGGCTCCATCAGGCTGGTGAGGTTGTCGACCATGTTATCCACTTCCTCTTCATAAAAACCGGCGACCTTGTCGAGCATGTCATCCAGCGCGCCCGATTCCTCACCGATGGCGGTCATCTGCACCGCCATGTTGGGGAAGACGCCGGTGCTGCGCATCGAGAAATTCAGCTGCATGCCGGTGGCGACGTCCTGACGGATGCGCAGCACCGCGCGTTTGAACACCACGTTACCGGTGGCACCCGCCACCGAATCCAGTGCCTCCACCAGCGGTACGCCAGCGGCAAAGGTAGTCGACAGGGTGCGGGCGAATCGCGCCACTGCCGATTTGTACATCAGCGTGCCCACCAGCGGCAGCTTCAGCAGCCAGGTGTCCTTGCGGTCGCGCAAGGCCTGGGACTTCTTCAGCGCATGGCGGATGCCGAACACCGCCGCGATCAGCGCACCAAGTACCGCCCACCACCATTGCTGCAGGAACTCCGAGATACTGATTACCATCAGGGTGAAGGCCGGCAATTCGGCGCCGAAGCCGGAAAATACCGACTGAAACTGCGGCACCACTTTTACCAGCAGAATCCCGGTAACGACCATTGCCACCAGCACCACGGCGCTGGGGTAGGTCAGGGCTTTCTTGATCTTGGCCTTGAGCGCTTCGCTTTTTTCCTTATAGGTCGCGACCCGCTCAAGCAACGTATCGAGGGCGCCGGATTGCTCGCCGGCATCCACCAGGTTGCAATACAGCTCATCGAAATACTGCGGTTTCTTGCGCAGTGCGGCGGCGAAGCTGTTGCCGGCGGCCACTTCCTGCTTCACCTCGTCTACCAGTTTGCGCATCGCCGGGTTGTCGAAGCCTTCGCCAATGATGTCGAACGACTGCAGCAGCGGTACGCCGGCTTTCATCATGGTTGCCATCTGCCGGGTGAACAGGGCGATGTCCTGGGCCTTGATGCGTTTGCCGAGGCTGAGCAGGGAGGTGGATTTCTTCCGTACCTTGCCCGGATTGATTCCTTGCTTGCGCAGTTGGGCCTTGATCAGCGCGGGGTTCTGCCCGCTCAACTCGCCCGTGACTTTGCTGCCTTTGCGATCCGTGCCTTCCCAGGCGTAGATGCTGATTTTCGCTGCCTTGACCGCCATGTTCAGTCCTTGGTGACCCGGTTGATTTCTTCCAGGCTGGTGATGCCTTGCATGGCCTTGTGCAGGCCCGAGGTGCGCAGGTCGTCGAAGCCGTCGCGACGCATCTGGCTGTCGATTTCCAGCGAATTGCCTTCGGCCATGATCAGCCGTTGCAGGTCAGGGGTGTTTTTCACCACTTCGTAAATCCCCACGCGTCCCTTGTAGCCGCCGTTGCAGAGGTCGCAACCGACCGGCTCATAGATCGTGAAACTGCCGATCTGTTCCGGCGGGAAACCTTCCTTGATCAGTGTTTCGCGGGGGATCTCGATCGGTTTCTTGCAGTGGCTGCACAGCTTGCGCGCCAGGCGCTGTGCGATGATCAGGCTGACCGAGGTGGCGATGTTGAACCCGGGAATGCCCATGTTGTGCAGACGGGTCAGGGTTTCGGCAGCGCTGTTGGTGTGCAGCGTGGACAGCACCAGGTGGCCGGTCTGCGCGGCCTTGATCGCGATTTCGGCGGTTTCCAGGTCGCGGATTTCCCCGACCATGATCACGTCCGGATCCTGCCGCAGAAACGAACGCAGGGCCTGAGCAAAATCCAGCCCCTGTTTCGGATTGACGTTGACCTGGTTGATGCCTTCCATGTTGATTTCCACCGGGTCTTCGGCGGTGGAAATGTTGATGTCGACGGTGTTGAGAATATTGAGGCCGGTGTACAGCGATACGGTTTTCCCCGACCCGGTAGGTCCGGTTACCAGAATCATCCCTTGGGGCTGCTTGAGCGCGGCCATGTACAGGTCTTTCTGCGCCGGTTCGTAACCCAATGCATCGATGCCGATCTGCGCGCTGGACGGGTCGAGAATCCGGATCACCACTTTTTCGCCCCATAGGGTCGGTAAAGTGTTGACCCGGAAGTCGATGGACTTGGTCTTCGACAGGCGCATCTTGATCCGCCCGTCCTGGGGTTTGCGCCGTTCCGAGATATCCAGGCTGGCCATGACTTTCAGGCGTGCGGCGATTCGCCCGGCCAACTGGATCGGCGGTTTGGCCACCTCGCGCAGGATGCCATCGGTGCGCACCCGCACCCGGAAGGTCTTTTCGTAAGGTTCGAAGTGCAGGTCAGAGGAGCCACTCTTGATCGCGTCGAGCAGCATCTTGTGCACGAAACGCACGACCGGCGCGTCATCGGCGTCGAGTCCGCCGATGGCGTCCTGGCGGCTGTCGTCGACGGACTCGACATCCACGCCGTCGAGATCGACGTCGGCCATTTCTTCGAGGCCGCTGGCGTGGGTGTCGAAGAATTTCTCGATGGCCTCGGTGAGCTTGTCGTCCTCCACCAGAATGGCTTCGGTACTCAGCCCGGTGCTGAACTGAATGTCATTGATCGCCTGATGATTGCTCGGGTCGGAAATGCCCACGAACAGCTTGTTGCCACGGCGCCACAAGGGCAGGGCGTGATGCTGGCGCACCAGTTTTTCACTGACCAGGCCTTTGGGCTGGGTTTCCTTGTCCAGGCAATTGAGGTCCATGAAGGCCATACCGAAATGCTCGGAAGCGATCTCGGCCACCTGTGAGCTCTTCACCAGTTTGTTCTGCACCAGGTAGCTGACCAGCGACAGCCGATTGCGCTGCGCCTGTTGCCAAGCCTGCTGGGCGCTTTTTTCCGTAAGCAGTTCGGCCTGCACCAATTGCTTGGCCAGACCGCTCAGAGCGATGTCATTCATGGGGATTCCGGATGCTGACAGTTCATGACTTATAGCCTAGTCAAGTGACAGCGCCAAACACGCCCGGTACAGGTGACAAAAAGTGTCAGATAGTGCGGTTACGGGTTGTAGGAAAGCGCGACACGGCACCTTTATGCCGAGCGTGCGGGGTCTGCAAGCGGTTGGCACGGCCTATGCTGAGCCCTTTGCAGATCATGAGATTCCGACTCATGCATGGAGAGCCTGTCTATGAACAACCAAAAAGGTTTCACTCTGATCGAGCTGCTGATCGTGGTGGCGATCATCGGGATTCTGGCGACCATCGCCCTGCCGCAGTATTCGAAGTATCAGGCGCGATCAAAAGTGACTGCGGGGCTGGCGGAGATCAGTGCGATGAAGGTGCCGTTTGAGGACACCATCAATCAAGGTACCGCTCCGGATATAACCGCTGTGAATGGCGGTACAACCACCACCTCCAACTGTACGGTGGCGGTTACAGGTACAGCGGCGACGGGGGCGGGCAGCATCAGCTGCACACTGCTCAACGCGCCGGGACCGGTACTGGGCAAAACCATCACGCTTACTCGTTCGGGCGCTGCTACGGGTAATACCTCTGGTGTGTGGACCTGTGCCACGACAGTCAATCCCGATTACTCGCCAAAAGGCTGCACTGCCAGCGGCACTTGATGCGATGGCCTGATTGGCAAGTGCCCCGCTTTGCGGGGCATTTTTTTGTCTTTTGACGCTGGAAAAAAGCTTCAAGAATTTCAGCGTGTTAGGAACTTTCCGAAAAGCCGCAACTTGCATGTCGATAATGCACTTGTCATGCAAATTGCATGATTCCGAAAATTTGCTTAATTCGTAAATCATTGATTTAAAAGGATTTGTTGTCTTTCGAAAAGTTGGCACAGCCTTCGCAATATACCCAGTAACCCTGCTGACAAGACAACCAGCAGACTTTCCAGAAAAACAGGAGTTACTCGTATGAAGAAGTTCGCTATCACTGCCGCTGCTGCTACCGCGCTGACCCTGACCATGGCTTCCGGTGCTTTCGCACAATCCACCCAGGCTACTCAGGCTCCAATGACTCTGGCTGCTGGTGAAATGACCAAGGCTAAAGAAGCTACTTCCGATACCTGGATCACTACCAAAGTCAAAAGCGACCTGGTAACCGAAAAAGGCATCCCAGGTACCGATATCAAAGTTGAAACCAACAAAGGCGTTGTATCACTGTCCTCCACTGTTGCAGTGACCGAGGCTCAGAAAACCACCGCCGTGGCTATCGCCAAGAAAATCAAAGGCGTCAAAGCGGTCTCCGCTGACGGCCTGAAAGCCGAGTAAGGCATGACTTCTCGCCTGGACCGGGAGAAGGCGCGACAGACGGGCCGAGCAATACGTCTGCCGCAACTTTAGAGTTCATGCGAACGGTCACACGGATGTGACCATTACGGGCCCCGGCACTTGTGTCGGGGCCTGTTCTATTTCAGGGGCACCACAAAACAATTGTAGGAGTGAGCCTGCTCGCGATAGCGGTGTGTCAGATTGAGAAATCTGCTGACTGACACACCGCTATCGCGAGCAGGCTCACTCCTACAGGGGGGGTGAATTAATTACCGCGCTTGCTGTTGATCTGCCGCAGACGATTGCCTTCAAAGCGCAGATATTGATACATGCCGTTGCTCGGGCCGTAGGTCCATTCCTCGACCTGAAACTCTTCGCGGCGGTTGGCGCTGCGCTTGTAGCCGAGGACATCGCGGCTCACCGGTTCGCCACACTTCTGCAGTACTTCGCTGGCGCGGTCACCGAGGCTGACCAACTGACTGCCACAGCGCAGCGTGTCGGAGGCCAGCGCAGGGCTGCCAGCGAGCAGCAGCGTCAACGCAGCCAGCCATTTGTGGTTCATCATTCCGCGTCCAGGTGCATTTGCGTCACGACCCGACCATCGCTTTCGGCTTCGCCAAGGTTGGCGTCGATGAAGTACACCCGGTCATCCGCCAGTTGGCCCTTGTCGACCAGATAGTCCTTGATGCTGCTGGCGCGTTCCTGACCCAGCTGCCGCAGCAGTACATCGCTGGAACTCCAGAACTTGATCACACCATCACGCATTTTCGCCGTGCGTTCTTCTTTGCCCAGATCCTTCCATTCGGCCGGTGGCTGAGTTTTCAGACGGGTGCGGTAGATGCCTTCGAGCAGCGGGCCTTTCTCGCTCTCCGGCACTTGCAGCAGTGAAGCCTGGGCCGGCACCTTGTCGCCCCGGCGCTGGAGCATCTTGTAGTAGTTGTACTGGTATTCGCGCTCCAGACGCTGCTCGGCAATCAACGGGCCGTCGCTGCTCTGTGCGGCAGTGCCTTCGATTTCCAGACGCAGGGCTGGACGTTCCTTGAGGGCTTGGGACAGTTTATCCAGCGCTGCTTCGGCATCCTTGCTCAAATCGCTTGAGCCCGCAGCAAATGACACGGTACCGAGGTCTTCGGAGCCGCCACCGTTGATCAGTCCGCCAATCATCTTGAACGGTGCGGCGGCGGCCTTGACGATCAGGTTGCGCAGGGTCTGCCAGACAATCGGCATCACGCTGAACTGCGGGTTGTTGAGGTCGCCGGTCACTGGCAGTTCGATGGAGATCTTGCCGTCTACGTCCTTGAGCAGGGCAATCGCCAGTTTCAGCGGCAGGCTCACGGCATCCGGGCTGTCGACTTTCTCGCCGAGTTGCAACTGCTCGACCACCACTTTGTTTTCAGCCTTCAACTGGCCCTTGGTAATCAGGTAGTGCAGGTCGAGGTTGAGCCGGCCCTTGCGGATGCGGTAACCGGCGAACTTGCCGGAATACGGGGTCAGGGTAGTCAGCTCGACGCGTTTGAAACTGGTGGCGATGTCGAGGCTGGCCATCGGGTCGAACGGATTGACCGCGCCTTTGATGGTCACCGGGGCATAGCGGTCGACCTTGCCCTTGATGTCGACGCTGGCCGGTTTCGCCTGACGACTGTCGATGGTGCCGATCTGGCCGTTGAGCTGTTGAACCGCCGTAGCGAAATTCGGCGTCAGGCTGAAGTCGGCGAAGTTGGCCGAGCCGTCGTTGATCGCAATCGCGCCGATGTGAATGCCCAGTGGTTTGTCTTTACTGGCCGGTTTCGCCGCTGCGGTTTTCGCACCATTGTCGGCGGGCTGCGGGATCAGCAGATCGTCGATGTTGGTGGTGCGGTCGTCGTTGATCATGAACCGCGCGTACGGCTGGAACAGGTTGACCTTGTCGATCGACAGGCTGTCACCGTGTTGATAGTTGATGCCTTCAACCACCACTTGCTGCCACTTGAGGAAGTCGCGGGTTTTCAGGGTGTCGAGGGTGTGCAGTTGATCGATCTGCGCGCGCCCGGTCACGCCGAGTGCGAGGGGGGCGGTGCTCTTGAGGTTGACCTTGAGGTCGCTGCCGAGCATGCCGCTGCGCAGCTCAAGGCGAATGAACGGATTGATGTAGGACTGTGCAACCCGCAGGTCGATGTCCTGGGTTTTCACATTGAGCTGGGCGGTGACCGGCGCGAGGTTGACCACGCCATCGGCGTTGATCTTGCCTTGTTTGCCCAAGCCGCTGTCGAGCCTGACCTTGAAGGGCGAACCGTTGAGGCTGTCGAAATCCTGCAGATCAATGTTCAGCGGCGTCACATCCAGCGCCACCGGCGGGTTGGCCGAACGGTCGGCGAGATGCACGGTGTAGTTGCGTAGCTGGACGTCTTTGAGCAGCACTTGCCAGGGCTTGCTCGGCGCGACCGGTTCTTTCGGCGAGTCGGCG
Organism: Pseudomonas sp. MWU347; assembly: GCF_017947305.1. Classification (NCBI taxonomy): domain Bacteria; kingdom Pseudomonadati; phylum Pseudomonadota; class Gammaproteobacteria; order Pseudomonadales; family Pseudomonadaceae; genus Pseudomonas; species Pseudomonas sp. MWU347. The sequence goes on along the minus strand of NZ_JAFGZB010000008.1, from coordinate 39,484 downwards.
GCGGCCGGAGTGGTCTTGGGTTCGGCGGCGGCCTTGGCGGCAGGTTTCGATGGCTGGCTGGCGAACAGTTTCTGCCAGTCGAGCTGGCCGTCGGCTTCGAGCGCAACCCAGGTTTCCAGTTTGTTGCTGCGGATCTTGCCGACCACTACTTGCTGTTTGGCCAGGTCCAGCGAGGTTTCGCTGACATCGAGGCGTTCGAGTTTTGCCAACGGACGCCCGTCCGGCGCCTTGATCGCGAACGGCGCAATGCTCACCGCGACGTTGTTCAACAGCAGTTCGGTTTCTTTCGACAGATTCAGTTTGTATTCGGTGCTGAGATTCAGCACGCCGTCTTCGAGTACCAGCGGCAGCGCGTCACGCACGTAAGGCCAGAAGGATTTCATCTTGCCGTCGGTGACTTTCAAGGTGCCTTCGGAGGTGAACGGGATCAGGCTGAAGTTGCCTTTCCAGTCGATCTGCCCACCGGCCGGGCCGGCGGCGACCAGGGTCATGTCGGCGTTATCGTCGGGGAGGGTGCTGAGGTTTTTCAGCTCGAAGTCGAGTTTGTCGTAGATGAACTCGATCGGCTCACTCGGCCGGGCGTCCTGGAAATGTACGTTGCCACCGGCCAGCTGGATGCGATCGATGCGCAGCGGGAACGGCTTGGCATTCGGATCGGCCGGGGTCGGTTCGCTGGCGGGAATTTTGAACAGGCCCAGCAGATTGAGCTGGCCGTCCTTGGCGAAGAGGATTTCGGTCTTGGGCTTGTCCAGCTCGATATCGGCCAGATGCAGCGCCTTGGTCCACAGGCTGTCGAGTTGCAGGTTGGCATACAGTCGCTCGAAGCCGACCTGCTCCTTGCCCGGCTCACCGACGACCAAGCCCCACAGGGTGACTTCCAGGCTGAACGGATTGAGTTCGATGCGCTGGATATGCGCGGGCACCGTGGCGTAGTTCGCCAGTTGCTGGTTGGCGATACGCAGGGCGATGCCCGGCAAAATCAGAAACCCCAGCAGGCTGTAGAGGGCCAGAGCAGTCAACAAGGCGCCAATCGCGCGAATCAATCCTTTGGGCATGTGCGGCTTCATCTCTGAATCGGAGTGCCTTGGAGTATGGCACGCGATTCTGGTTCCGAAGTACATCGTGGGGGGCAGGATTGTTCAGATTGTTCTGTAGGACCAAGACACTGTGGGAGCGAGCTTGCTCGCGAAAGCGGTGGATCAGTCGAGAAATATGCTGACTGACGCGCCGCTTTCGCGAGCAAGCTCGCTCCCACATTGGATGGTTGCCAGTCCCGCAGGGGGGGTTACAGCTGCAGGATCAGGGTTTTCAGCGGTGGCTGCTGATCCAGCGACGGGAAATCCGCGCCCGGAGTCATCACGCTCCATTCGCGCACCGGTCGCCCGGCCTTCTCTGCACAACGCAGGACCTGTTCGCGCCAGTCGTCCATGCTGACTTTTGCCAGGTTGTTGCAGCAGATCAGCACGCCGTTGTCAGCGGTGGTCAGCAGCGCCGGTTTGAGCAGGCTCTGATAGTCGCGCAGCAGGTCGACGGTGCCGAAAGCACTCTTGGCCCAAGCGGGCGGGTCGAGCAGCACCAGATCGTATTGGCGCTGGTCGAGGCGCTGATAGCTCGGCAGTTTCTGCCCGCGCCGCTGGCTGATCGGCAGGCCGGCGAGCTGACGGATCGCCGGGAAGTAATCGGACTGGATGAATTGCATCTCGGGCAGTTGCGGGTTGAGCAGGCCGTTTTCTCGGCCGACTGCCAGATTGCCTTCGGCGAAGTCGAGGTTACACACCTCGCGCGCGCCACCGGCAGCGGCACTCAGGCCGACGCCACAGGTGTAGGCAAAGAGGTTGAGCACACTTTTGCCCTTGGCGTGATCCTTGACCCAGCCGCGAGTGTTGCGCAGGTCGAGAAACAGCAGCGGATCCTGCCCGGCATGCCGCCCGCGCACGCGATAGTTCAGGCCCCATTCGTGGCCGACCAGATCCGCCAGTGCGGCGGCGTCGGCTTTGTAGACGCTGTCTTCGCGATCGATGCGCGAGTTGCCCCGGGAGCGGTCGTTGTAGACCAGCAGGGTGTCAAACCCCAGGGTCTGATTGACCATGGCGTGCAGTTGCAGCAGGTCGTCACGCTCCAGGGTCTGGTGAAAACTTTGCACCAGCAATTGCGGACCGTAGCGGTCGACGGTCAGGCCACCGGCGCCTTCCTGGCTGCCGTGGAACAGCCGATAGCAATCGGTGCCCTGGCTGTGCAGCTCAGCGAGCAGATCCTGGCGTTTATCGAGGGCGGCGCGCAGCGCCTGATTCAAGGAAGACATGCGTGCGCCTTGCTGGTGAGAATTGAGGCGCGGGAGTTTAGCAGTTACCGAAGCCCTGAGACATTGCGCAGATCTGTGGCGAGGGAGCTTGCTCCCGCTTGAGTGCGAAGCGCTCGCAACATTCCGAGGGTCGCTGCGCAACCCAGCGGGAGCAAGCTCCCTCGCCACAGGTTCTGTGTATAAATCAGGTGAGCAGTCCCATTCGGCGTTTGGCCCGTTGCACCGACCCGTTGCGCATCGCCCAGCGCAGCATCGGCGCACTGCGCTTCACGCTGGCTCGGATCAACTGGCGTTGCAGCGGGTTCTGCCGTATGCCGAACATGGCGCTGGCCCAGTCCGGCAACAGATCGATGCCGGCCTTCATCATCAAGTCGCCAAACGGTCGGGCCAGCACGCTCGGGGCCGGGGCATCGAGCAGCAGGCGCAGGACTTCGCGGCTGCGCTCATCACAGAGCAATTGCGGACGCATGCGTTGCAGATAGTCGGCCACGGCTTGCCGCGATTTCGGCACATCCCGCGCACCCAGGCGCTCGGCGACCACGGCGATTTCCGCGTAGTAACGATCCTGATCCGCCGCCGACAATTGCGGGTTGCGGTAACGCAAATGCGCGGTGAGGAAGTTGCTGACCTCGGCCACATGCACCCAGGTCAGCAGGTCCGGATCGCTGGCGGCATACGGCCGGCCATCCGGCGCGGTACCGACCACCTGCAGGTGAATGCTGCGCACTTTGTCGATCAGCCATTCGGCGTCACGGCGCGAGCCGAAGGTGGTGCCGGAGACAAACTGACTGGTGCGGCGCAAACGACCGAGCATGTCCTGACGAAAATTCGAATGGTCCCAGACCCCGGCCAGCGCCAGCGGATGCAGGGCTTGCAGCAACAACGCGCTGATGCCGCCGATCAGCATGCTGCTGAAATCGCCGTGCACTTGCCAACTGATCGAGTCCGGGCCGAACAGCCCGGGATCGCCCTTGGGATTTTCCAGGTCAAGCTGACCGAGCGACAGCCCGGTCAGGCTCATGAGTTGCTGTTCGATACGGCTGCGGATGAATTCCATGACAACTCATTGCGGGTGGACGGGCGCGGGCGGTTGGCCGCGCCGGAGATGTTACTGATTCAGGCGCTTGTCGATCAGGCCCTGGACCACGCTCGGATCGGCCAGGGTCGAAGTGTCGCCGAGGCTGTCAAGTTCGTTGCAGGCGATCTTGCGCAGGATCCGCCGCATGATCTTGCCTGAACGGGTTTTCGGCAAGGCCGACGCCCACTGGATCAGGTCCGGTTTGGCGAAGCTGCCGATTTCCTTGCTGACGTGGGCGAGCAATTCTTTCTTCAGCTCATCGCTCGGTTCGACGCCGTTCATGGGGGTGACGAAGGCGTAGATGCCCTGGCCTTTGACGTCGTGCGGGTAACCGACCACGGCCGCCTCGGCGATGCTGTCGTGCAGCACCAGCGCGCTTTCCACTTCGGCGGTGCCGATGCGGTGGCCGGAGACGTTGATCACGTCATCGATGCGTCCGGTGATCCAGTAGTCGCCGTCCTCGTCACGGCGTGCGCCGTCGCCAGTGAAGTAATAGCCGGGGTAGGGCTTGAAGTAGGTGTCGACCATCCGTTGCGGGTCGCCGTAGACGCTGCGGATCTGCGCCGGCCAACTCGACTTGATTGCCAGCACGCCGCTGCCCGCGCCTTTGATTTCCTTGCCGTGCTCATCGAGCAGCACCGGTTGCACGCCGAACATCGGCTGCGTGGCGCAACCCGGTTTGATGCGTTTTGCACTGACCAACGGGCTGAGCATGATCCCGCCGGTTTCGGTCTGCCACCAGGTATCGACAATCGGGCAGCGCTGCTCGCCGACCACGTTGAAGTACCATTCCCACGCTTCCGGGTTGATCGGCTCACCGACGCTGCCGAGCAATCTGAGGCTTTGGCGCGAAGTTTCCTGCAGCGGCCCGGCACCTTCGCGCATCAGCGCACGCAGGGCGGTCGGTGCGGTGTAGAAGATGTTCACTTTGTGTTTGTCGATCACCTGCCAAAAGCGCGAGGTGCTCGGATAACTTGGCACGCCTTCGAAGATCAGGGTGGTCGCGCCGTTGGCCAGCGGGCCGTAGACGATGTAACTGTGGCCGGTCACCCAGCCGACGTCGGCGGTGCACCAGAACACTTCGCCATCGCGGTAATCGAGCACGTACTTGAAGGTCATCGCCGCTTGCAGCAGGTAGCCGCCGGTGGTGTGCAGCACGCCCTTGGGTTTGCCGGTGCTGCCGGAGGTGTAGAGGATGAACAGCGGATCTTCGGCGTCCATCGGTTCTGGCGGGCAATCGTCGCTGACGTCACGTACGGCCTGGTGATACCAGAGATCACGGCCCTCGACCCATTCGACCTGGCCTTGGCTGCGTTCGACTACGACGACGGTGCTGACGTCCGGGCAACTTTGCAGGGCCTTGTCGACGTTGTGCTTGAGTGGCACGAGCTTGCCGCCGCGTACGCCTTCATCGGCGGTGATCACGGTGCGGCAGTCGGCGTCGAGAATGCGGTCGCGCAAGGAGTCCGGGGAGAAGCCACCGAACACTACCGAGTGAATCGCGCCGATCCGCGCGCAGGCGAGCATGGCGTACGCCGCCTCGGGAATCATCGGCATGTAGATGCACACCCGATCACCTTTTTTCACCCCACGGCTTTTCAGCACATTGGCCAGGCGGCAGACATGATGGTGGAGTTTTTTGTAGGTGATCTGCGCCGATTCGGCCGGGTCGTCACCTTCCCAGAGGATCGCAGTCTGCTCGCCGCGCTGGGCGAGGTGGCGGTCGATGCAGTTGTAACTGACGTTCAGTTGGCCGCCGGCAAACCAGGACGCTTCACCGGTTTTCAGGTCGTAACGCTGAACGGTCTGCCACGGTGTGCTCCAGTCAAGGAAGCGCGTGGCCTGTTCGGCCCAGAAGGCGCTGGGGTGTTCAATGGATTCGCGGTACAGACGCTTATAGTCGTCCTGACTCAACTGCGCAGCCCGGCGGACGGCATCGGCTTTGGGGAACGTGCTGATATCGAACATGACGGTTCCTTATTCTTGTTGTGCGAAGAATAAAGATGCGCCGAGAGGGCCAAGGGTTCAAGCCGCATCAGGAATCTGATGTTTGAGCCTGATTTTGAATACACCCTAAAACAACTGTAGGAGTGAGCCTGCTCGCGATCGCGGTGTGTCATTCAACATCAATGCTGATTGACACCCCGCGATCGCGAGCAGGCTCACTCCTACAAGGGATTTTTTGCCCACAGGATCCGGGGAACCAAAACCTGTGGGCCGCACTATCAAATCACCCGCGGTGACGACCGCGGAAGTAGTTGATCAGGCCCTGGGTAGAAGCATCGTCAGCGACGGTTTCATCGCTGCCGACCAGACGGTTGTAAACGCCTTTGCCCAATTCCTTGCCCAGTTCCACGCCCCACTGGTCGAAGGCGTTGATGCCCCAGACCACGCTCTGCACGAACACTTTGTGCTCATACATGGCGACCAGCGCGCCGAGACGACGCGGGCTGATACGCTCGACCACAATGGTATTGCTCGGGCGGTTGCCCGGGATCACCTTGTGCGGTGCGAGTTTGTGCACCTGCTCTTCGCTCATGCCTTTTTCGCGCAGTTCGGCTTCGGCTTCCGGCAGGGTCTTGCCGAGCATCAGCGCCTGGCTCTGCGACAGGCAGTTGGCATACAGCCACTGATGGTGATCGGAGACCGGGTTGAAGCTGACGATCGGCACGATGAAATCGGCCGGGATCAGTTGGGTGCCCTGGTGCAGCAACTGGTGATACGCGTGTTGACCGTTGCAGCCGACGCCACCCCAGATCACCGGGCCGGTATCGGTCGACACCGAGGTGCCGTCCTGACGCACGCTCTTGCCGTTGGATTCCATGTCCAGCTGTTGCAAGTGCTTGGTGATGTTACGCAGGTAGTGGTCGTACGGCAGGATCGCGTGGCTTTGCGCGCCCCAGAAGTTGCCGTACCACACGCCGAGCAGGGCCAGCAGCACCGGCATGTTCTGTTCGAACGGTGCGCTCTGGAAATGCTGGTCCATGGTGTAGGCACCGGACAGCAGTTCCTTGAAGTTGGACATGCCGATGGCCAAAGCAATCGGCAGACCGATGGCCGACCACAGCGAGTAACGACCGCCGACCCAGTCCCACATCGGGAAGATGTTTTCTTCACGGATACCGAACGCGACTGCAGCAGCGTTGTTGCTCGACACCGCGATGAAGTGGCGATACAGCTCGGCCTCCGAACCACCCTGAGCCAGATACCAGGCGCGTGCGGCCTGAGCGTTCTTCAGGGTTTCGAGGGTGTTGAAGGACTTCGACGAAACGATGAACAGCGTGGTTTCGGCGCGCAGTTTTTGCGTCAGCTCGTGGAACTCACTGCCGTCGATGTTCGCCAGATAGTGGCAACGCACGCCTTTCTGCGCGTAGGACAACAGCGCTTCGGAGACCAGCTCCGGGCCGAGGAACGAACCACCGATGCCGATGTTGACCACGTCCGTGATCGGCTTCTCGGTGTAACCACGCCACAGGCCGTCGTGGATGCGGCCGACCAGATCCGTGATCTGGTTCAGCACCTTGTGCACTTCCGGCATCACGTTGACGCCGTTGACCGACAGCTTGTCGCCTACCGGGCGGCGCAGGGCGGTGTGCAGCGCCGGGCGACCTTCGGAGGCGTTGACGATTTCGCCGTCGAACAGCGCTTTGATCGCGCCTTTCAGATCGACTTCATTGGCCAGACCCACCAGCAGGTTGCGGGTTTCGGCGTTGATCAGGTTCTTCGAATAATCGAGAAACAGTCCGCAGCTGCTGAGTGTGAATTGATTGAAGCGCTGCGGATCGGCGTTGAAGGCTTCGCGCATGCTGAAATCCTGCATGGCTTGGCGGTGATCTTTCAACGCTTGCCAGGCAGGCAGAGCGGTAACGTCATGAGGAGTGCGGTAGTACGCCATCGCTGCGGTTTTCCTTTTTACTTGAACGGCCTTTTGAACACAGAACAGACCGATACGCCATGTTTGGGCGAGGGTCAAATGCGTCGACACGATTTTTCAACGCAGGGCGAATACAGTAAACCTCGCGCTGCGATCTGTCTTGACTTCTTCTGACCTGTTCCCTGTACTTTTTTAACATCAATACCGGGAACGGGCCGACCAACGGAAGGGGAGTGGCGCGTCGAAGCGGCTCAGGCCACCTGAACCGGAATGGCGTTGCTGGTGTGGCTGAGCTCGTTGCCCGGGGCCATGTACAGCATGCGCGGCTTGAAATTCAGCAGTTCCGCTTCGCTGTAATGGGCGTAGGCGCAAATGATCACGCGGTCGCCGACCTTGGCTTTATGCGCGGCTGCACCATTGACCGAAATCATCCGCGAACCCTCTTCGCCACGAATCGCGTAGGTGGTGAAACGCTCGCCATTGTCGACGTTATAGATCTGGATCTGCTCGTACTCACGGATGCCGGACAAGTCCAGCCACTCGCCATCAATGGCGCAGGAACCTTCGTAATCGAGTACCGCATGAGTGACTTCGGCGCGGTGCAGCTTGGCCTTGAGCATGATGGCGTGCATGAGGGATTTCCCGGGTTGGAAGCAAACGGCGGGCAGTGTGCCCGAAGGCTTTGGGGGCGGCAATATGGTCTGTGTGGACACCAGAAACCAATGTGGGAGCGGGCTTGCTCGCGAATGCGGTGTGTCAGTCAACCTATCTGCTGAATGATGCACCGCATTCGCGAGCAAGCCCGCTCCCACAGGGGTATTGCGGTGTTTTTTAGACTGGGCTATCGAGGTTCAGGTGCAGGTTGTCGATCAACCGCGTGGTGCCGAGGAACGCCGCCACCAGAATCACCAGATCGCGGTCTTCTGCCGTCGCCGGACGCAAGGTCAGGGCATGACGGATTTCCAGGTAATCCGGACGCAGGCCGGCGGCTTCCAGCTGTTGCACCTGGGCTGTGATCAGCGCCGGAAAATCACGCTCGCCTTGTTTGATCGACTCGGCAATCGCGCTCAGGGTGCGGTAGACCACTGGCGCCACCGCGCGTTGATCTTCGCTGAGGAAACCGTTGCGCGACGACAGCGCCAGGCCATCGGCCGCACGCACGGTGGGTTCGCCGATGATCTGGATCGGCATGTTCAGGTCATGCACCAGCGCGCGGATCACCGCCAGTTGCTGAAAGTCTTTCTGGCCGAAGATCGCCAGATCCGGCTGAACCATGTTGAACAGCTTGCTGACCACCGTCGCCACGCCCTCGAAGTGCCCCGGACGGCTAGCGCCGCACAGGCCTTCGGACAGTTGCGGCACGCTGACCCGGGTCTGCCCGGCCATGCCGTCGGGGTACATCTCTTCGACGGTCGGGGCGAACAGCAAGTGGCAGCCGGCTTGCAGCAGCTTTTCCTTATCCGCCGCCAGGGTGCGCGGGTACTTGTCGAGGTCTTCGCCGGCGCCGAACTGCAGCGGGTTGACGAAAATGCTCGCGACCACGAAGTCCACGCGCTGGGAGGCTTTGGTGATCAGCGCGACATGGCCGCTGTGCAGGTTGCCCATGGTCGGCACGAAGCCGATGCGCTTGCCTTCACTGCGGGCGCGCGCCACGGCGGCGCGAAGTTCGCGTACGGTTTTAACGGTGTTCATGCAGAGAATCCGTGTTCGATCCCAGGGAAAGTAACGCCTTTGACTTCGTTGACGTAGGCCTTCAGTGCGGACTGGATGCTGTCCTGACCCTGCATGAAGTTCTTGACGAATTTCGGCACGCGGCCGGTGATCGACAGGCCGAGCATGTCGTGCAGCACCAGTACCTGGCCGTCGGTATCGCTACCGGCGCCGATGCCGATGACCGGAATCTTCACGGCCTGGCTGATTTCGGCGGCCAGTTCGCTCGGCACGCATTCGAGCAGCAGCATGGCGGCGCCAGCCTGTTCCAGCGAGATCGCGTCGGCACGCATCTGCCGCGCCTGGTTCTCGTTGCGGCCCTGCACTTTATAGCCGCCAAGAATGTTCACCGCTTGTGGGGTCAGGCCCATGTGCGCGCAGACCGGCACACCGCGCTCGGCCAGCAGGCGGATCGACTCCGCCAGCCACAGCGCACCTTCGACCTTGATCATGTGCGCGCCGGCCTGCATCAGCGTGGCGCTGTTGGTCAGGGTTTGTTCGATAGTGGCGTTGGCCATGAACGGCAGGTCGGCCAGGATCAGGGCGTCGGTGTTGCCGCGTTTGACGCACGCGGTGTGGTAGGCCATTTCTGCGATGGTCACCGGCAAGGTGCTGTCGTGCCCTTGCAGAACCATGCCGAGGGAGTCGCCCACCAGCAGCACTTCGACACCGGCCTCGTTGCAGGCGTGGGCGAAGGTCGCGTCATAGCAGGTCAGCATGGTGATCTTTTCACCTTTCTGCTTGAGGCTCTGGAGCGTGGTCAGGGTGATGGCTGGCATGTAAAAAATCCTCGTTCAGGCGCTCTGGAAACTACTGCGAGTAACGCGCGTGATTCTTCGTCTACTCAGGCGCACGGTCTTTTGTCGTGCTTATAAGGCCTGGATTGCGCCCGTATGTGCCGGGTTGGCGGCAGCGGGACGCCTATAGTCGTGAGGAGCCAAGCGGAAGTCAATTGCGTGTGTTACCGCATTGTTACGAGGGGAGTGTTACCGGCGTTACTGATGCGATTCAGCGGCGCGGCGGGGCTGATTGGCGGGTTTTTTGTCCGACAAAAAATCAGAATTGGAATACTCGATGTGGGAGCGGGCTTGCTCGCGAAAGCGGTGGGTCTGTTGACTGATTGAGTGACTGACACGACGCTTTCGCGAGCAAGCCCGCTCCCACAGGAGGTGTGGTTTCAAGCGTGCGCGAGGCGTTCGAGGCCTACGAACGGGCAGGCGGCGAGCAGATCGGACAGAGCGCGGCCATCGGCCAGGCGCAGGTCAGCGGGAGCCAGTTCGGCTAGGGGATAGAGCACGAACGCCCGTTCCTGAATTTGATAATGCGGGACTTTCAGCCGCGGCTCGTCGATCAGGCGATCGCCGAACAACAGGATGTCCAGATCGAGCGTGCGCGGGCCCCAGCGTTCGAGGCGTTCGCGGCCCTGATCGTTCTCGATCGCTTGCAACGCATCGAGCAGATCGAGCGGCGCGAGATCACTGTCGAGGGCGGCGACCGCGTTGGTGTAACGCGGTTGCCCTGGCAGCAGTGAATCGCTCTGATAGAGCGCCGAAACACCAGCAAGGGAAGTCTGCGGCAATTGCCCCAGCGCGTTGAGCGCGCTGCGCAATTGTTCGGCCGGGTCAGCGAGGTTGCTGCCCAGGCCGATATAGATGCGTTCCATGCCTTATTCGCCCGAGGCGCTCGGAGCTCCGGCGCGCTTGCGCTTGGAGCCGCTGCTGCGGCGACGTTTGCGCGGCGCGCCGCTGGCGTCATCGCCCTTGCCGCTGAGTTCGCGAATCATCTCGCGACGCTCGCTGTCGTTGGCGTCCTGATAATCCGTCCACCATTCGCCCAGGCCATCGGTCTGCTCGCCAGCGCTTTCACGCAACAGCAGGAAGTCGTAACCGGCGCGGAAACGTGGATTGTCCAGCAGCAGGTCGGCGCGCTTGCCACTGCGGCGTGGCAGGCGTTCCTGCATGTCCCAGATCTCGCGGATCGGCATGGTGAAGCGCTTTGGAATGGCGATGCGCTGGCACTGTTCGGCGATCAGCTCGTGCGCACCTTCCTGCATCGCCGGAATCGGCGGCATGCCACGCTCTTGCAGACGCAACACGCGGGCCGGCAGCGCAGGCCAGAGCAGGGCGGCAAACAGGAACGCCGGGGTCACCGGTTTGTTCTGCTTGATGCGCAGGTCGGTGTTGGTCAGCGCTTCGCTGATCAGCGTGTGGGTGTATTCCGGGTTGTGCTCCAGTGCGTCGGCACTGGCCGGGAACAACGGGGCAAACAGCTGCAGATCGACCAGCATCTCGAACGTGATTGCGCCATGGCCGGAGAGGAACAGCTTGAGCACTTCCTCGAACAGGCGGGCCGACGGGATTTCGCGCAGCATCGGCGCCAGTTCGCGAATTGGCTGCACGGTGTGTTTTTCGATGCCGAAATTCAGCTTGGCGGCGAAACGTACGGCTCGCAGCATGCGTACCGGGTCTTCCTGATAACGCTGCTTCGGATCGCCGATCAGACGGATCAGGTGATTGCGGATGTCGTGTACGCCGTTGGCGTAATCGAGAATGCGCTCGCTGACCGGATCGTAATACAGGGCGTTGATGGTGAAGTCGCGGCGTTGCGCGTCTTCTTCCAGGGTGCCATAGACGTTGTCACGCAGAATCCGCCCGCTCTCGTTACGCGAAGACTGGTTGCTGTCTTCGTCGTCTTCATTGACCGGGTGATTGGCGCGGAAGGTCGCGACTTCAATGATTTCGCGACCGAAATGGATATGCACCAGTTTGAAGCGGCGACCGATGATCCGCGCATTGCGGAATTCGGCACGGACTTGCTCGGGGGTGGCGCTGGTGGCGACGTCGAAGTCCTTGGGCGTGATGCCCAACAGCATGTCACGCACGCAACCACCGACCAGATAGGCCTGGTAGCCGGCGCCCTGCAAGCGTTCGACGATATTGACCGCATAGCGGCTGAATTGCCCTTTTTGCAGCGAGTGTTGGCCGCTATTGAGCACTTCAGGGGTGCTGCGGATGTGTTGCGTACGACGCACGGGTGTTCGGAATGACTGGAACAACTTCTTCAGCATGGGATGCACTGTTTGAAGGAATGTTCGGCCATACCAAAGAATGACCGCATGATGGGCGCAGATTCTAGCATTTAGTCGGGGGATGGTGTAGGACGCAGCGGATTTGCGCTGTAAGTCGCAGGCTAAAGGCTTTGGGGGCGGGTTTTTGCGGGGGGGAAGAAACTACAAGGGGAGCCGAAGCTCCCCCAGAAGTAGTTGCGTGCTCTTTTTATTATTGATTCGGGCTTCTTGTTTTTGTTGAGTGCCCTCGCCATGAAGCTTTTCCTTCATGACCCTCCCAATCGGGAGCCAAGAGCAAACGGATTGCTTTGGTCGCTGTGTTGCAGTGATCTTGCGATCCAACCAGTACAGGCTCTGTCTTAGGACAGTTTTTGTTGTTCTCGGCCTGGTCGTGGGGCTAGCCCCAAATACAACGCCTCTCCAAAAGAATCAGTTAGCTGCGCCTCTCGCCGTCTTGTTTTTATTGTGCGTGAGTCGATTCGTCTTATTTTTATTGTCTTGTGCATTGCTTGTTATTGTTCTTGTACCAAACATATAGCAGGTGCCGTGCCAACTTTTGCGAAGCCCAATAAAACAAGGGGTTAGGTCGATATAACGGTTTTCTCGGGGCGAAAAAAAGCCGGGGTTTCGTTACCGATAACCCCGGCTTCTGTTACGTGAAAGGACTGAGGTAACAGTTTTTTCACATCCTCAAGCGTTACCCGCACACTCGACAGGTAACGTTCAGCTCTCGCTGGTGACCCCGGTCTTGCGCCGTGGAATACCCAGGCGCTGGCGGCGTTCCCACAGGCACTTGCGGCTGACGCCCAGTTTGCGCGCCAGTTCGGTCTCGGTCATGTGGTCCTGATGCTCAAGAACGAAGTGCTGGAAGTAATCTTCCAGCGACAGGTCTTCGGTCGGCTCATGGCTGCTGTTGCTGGTGTTACCTGCGGTTTGCGCAGGCAAGCCGATGAACTCGTCGTCTTCCAGATCGCTCAACTCGATGTCGATGCCCAGCAGGTCGGCAGAGATTTCCGGGCTTTCGCTCAGGATCACTGCGCGCTCGACTGCGTTTTCCAGCTCGCGCACGTTACCCGGCCAGGAATAGTGCCGGATGGCCTGTTCGGCATCGGCGGCAAATTTCAGGTCGGTACGGTTGATGCGCGCGCTCTGGCGAGCGAGGAACGCCGTGGCGATTTCGTTGACGTCGGCGCCACGTTCACGCAGAGCCGGCAATTTCAGAGCGATCACGTGCAGGCGGTAATACAGGTCTTCACGGAACTGGCCGATTTTCGCCAGGCTCTTGAGGTCGCGGTGGGTCGCGGCGATCAAGCGCACATCGACTTTTTGCGACTGCACCGAACCCACACGGCGAATCTCGCCTTCCTGCAGCACGCGCAGCAGGCGGGCCTGGGCTTCCAGCGGCAGTTCGCCGATCTCGTCGAGGAACAGCGTGCCGCCGTCCGCCGCTTCCACCAGACCGGCGCGACCGGCGCTGGCGCCAGTGAACGCGCCTTTTTCGTGGCCGAACAGTTCGGACTCGATCAGGCTTTCCGGAATGGCTGCGCAGTTCACCGAAATCATCGGTGCCTTGGCGCGCTTGGACAGATTGTGCAGGGCGCGGGCCACCAGCTCTTTACCGGTGCCGGACTCGCCCTGGATCAGGACATTGGAATCGGTCGGTGCGACCTTGCGGATCTTGCTGTACAGATCCTGCATCGGCGGGCACGAGCCAATGATGCCGATCTCGCCGTTGCTGTTGTCGACAGACGACTTGCCGCTGCCATTGGCTGCTTTGCCGGCAGGCACTTCGCCGGCGGCAGGCGTCGACTGGTGATCACGCAGGATCCGTGCGACGGCCTGGAGCATTTCATCGTGATCGAAAGGCTTGGCGATGTAGTCCACCGCGCCCATCTTCATCGAGTCGACCGCCGAGCGCAGGCTGGCGTAGCTGGTCATGATCAGCACCGGTTTGCCCTGGCCAAGCTTGATCAGCTCTGTGCCGGGGGCGCCAGGCAGGCGCAGGTCGCTGACGATCAGATCGAATGTGGGAATACTGAAGCGTTCTTGTGCTTCCTGCACAGAACCGGCTTCGCTGACCTGATACTGGTTACGTTCCAGCAGGCGGCGCAAGGCGGAGCGGATAATGGTTTCGTCTTCGACGATCAAAATGTGCGGCATTGATTCGATACTCTCGACGGTCTCAGTTCACAGCGGACGTCGCTTCGACATGACGCGGTAAGGTCACCCGGATACGGGTGCCGCGCTGGCTTTGTACATCAGCCGGGCTGTCGATGGTGATTTGTCCATAATGCTCTTCAACGATGGAATAGACCAGTGCAAGGCCCAGACCGGTACCTTCACCCGGATCCTTGGTGGTGAAGAAAGGTTCGAACAATCGGTCCATGATGTTCTGCGGAATACCACTGCCTTCGTCTTCGACGATCAGATCGACCGTGTGTTCGCCGGCTTCACTCTTGACCCGTACGGCACTGTGCGGCGGCGAGGCGTCGCGGGCATTGGAGAGCAGATTGATCAGCACCTGGGCGAGGCGCTGCGGATCGCCTTCGACCCAGTGATCGGGGTCGCACAGGTTGTAGAACTGCACTTCGAAGTTGCGCCGGTTCAGCGCCAGCAGGCCAATTGCATCCTGCGCGACTTCGGCCAGACAGACGGGTTCGTCGCTGTGCTGGTGGCTGCCGGCGTGGGCGAAGCTCATCAGCGACTGCACAATGCGCGACACGCGCTTGGTCTGTTCGAGAATCTGCCCGCTGATTTCGGTCAGTTCGCCATCTTCTTCACGCTCTTCGCGCAGGTTCTGCGCCAGACAGGCGATACCGGTGATCGGGTTGCCGATTTCATGGGCCACACCCGCCGCCAGTCGGCCGATGCTCGCCAGACGCTCGGAGTGCACCAGTTTGTCTTCAAGCATTTGGGTTTCGGTCAGGTCTTCCACTAGCAGCACCAGGCCGCTGTTGCCCGGGGCCAACGGCTCATCGATCGCTGCTTTGTGCAGATTGAGCCAGCGGGTCTGGCCGTCTAGGGCCAGGTGCTGCTTGTGCAAATGTTCATCGGGCAGGTTGATGAAGCCTTGCAGCAATTGCTTCCACGGATTGGCGATGGTGCTCAGGCGCGAACCCACCACCCGTTGCGCGGCGATGCCGGTGAGTTCTTCCATGGCCTTGTTCCACATCAGGATCTCTTGATCCTTGGCCAGCGAGCAGACGCCCATTGGCAGTTCCTGCAGGGTCTGGCGGTGGTAGCGGCGCAAGGCGTCAAGCTCGGCGGCCAGCCCGGTGAGGCGCGAGTGGTAGTCCTCGAGGCGGCTTTCGATGAAGTGGATGTCTTCGGTTACGTAGTTCTCGCCGCCAGCCTTGTACGGCAGGAAGGTTTCGACCATGTCCTGCGCCACGCTCGGGCCCATCAGGCCGGAGAGGTTGGCTTCGATGCGGTCGCGCAAGCGGCGCAAGGCATAAGGACGGCGTTCGTCGAACGGCAGATAGAGGTCGCGCAGGGCCTGCTCGACTTCTTTCTGCGCCGCCTTGGCGCCTAGCGGTTTGGCCAGTTGCGTGGCGAACTCCTGGGGCGAGGCGGCGTGCAGTTCACGACGTTGCGGACGGCGCACGTTATCCACCGCGCAGGCTTCGGCGGCGCTGGCTTCTTCAGGGCTGGCGTTGGTGAACAGCGAGATCAGCGTGAACATCAGCACGTTGGCCGCCAGCGAGGCGATCGCCGCCATGTGCCAGCTGGTGTCGTCCAGCACGTAGATCATGTTCAGCAGTGGAATGTAGAAACCCTGCAGGTTGCCGACCAGCGGCAACAGCATGGTCACCACCCACACCAGTATCCCCGCCAGCAAGCCGGCGATAAAGCCGCGACGGTTGGCGGTCGGCCAGTACAGCACCGAGAGCACGCCGGGCAGGAATTGCAAGGTTGCAACGAAGGCGACGATGCCGAGGTTGGCCAGGTCCTGTCCGGCGCCGAGCATCAGGTAAAAGCAGAAACCGGCCATGATGATCGCGACGATCAGCGCCCGGCGGGTCCACTTCAGCCAGCGGTAGATATTGCCTTCGGCCGGTGGCTGGTACAGCGGCAGCACCAAGTGGTTCAGCGCCATGCCCGACAGCGCCAGGGTGGTGACGATGATCAAGCCACTGGCGGCCGACAGTCCGCCGACGTACGCCAGCAAGGCCAGCGGTTTGCTGTTGGCGGCAATGCCGATGCCGAGGGTGAAGTATTCCGGGTCAGTGGTGGCGCCGAGTTTCAGGCCAGCCCAGAGAATCAGCGGAACCGCCAGACTCATCAGCAACAGGAACAGCGGCAGGCCCCAGCTGGCACTGACCAGCGAGCGCGGATTGAGGTTTTCGGTGAAGGTCATGTGGTACATGTGCGGCATCACGATCGCCGAGGCGAAGAACACCAGCAACAGCGTGCGCCACGGCCCTTCCTGCAGCGGCGTGTGCAGCGCGGCGAGGGCGGTCTGGTTTTGCAGCAACCACAGTTCAAGCTGTTGCGGGCCGTCGAACACGCCGTACAGCGCATAGAGGCCGACGCCGCCGAGGGCTATCAGTTTGATCACCGATTCGAAGGCAATCGCGAACACCAGCCCTTCGTGTTTCTCGCGGGTGGCGATATGCCGGGAGCCGAAGAAGATCGTGAACAGAATGATCAGCGCACAGAACGCCAGCGCGACGCGGCTCTGGATCGGCTCGCCGGTGAGGATGCCGATGGAGTCGGCCACCGCCTGAATCTGCAACGCCAGCAGCGGCAGTACGCCGATCAGCATGAAGATCGTGGTCAGCGCGCCGGCCCAGGTGCTGCGGAAGCGGAAGGCGAACAGATCCGCCAGCGACGACAGTTGATAGGTGCGGGTGATTTTCAGGATCGGATACAGCAGCACCGGCGCCAGCAGAAACGCGCCGGACACCCCAAGGTAACTGGAGAGAAAGCCGTAGCCGTACTGATAGGCCAGGCCCACGGTGCCGTAAAACGCCCACGCACTGGCGTAGACCCCCAACGACAGGGTGTAGGTCAACGGGTGGCGAATGATCGCTCGCGGGATCATGCCCCGTTCGCTGATCCAGGCGACGCCGAACAGCACCGTCAGGTACGCGGCGCTGACCAGGATCATCTGGGTCAGGCTAAAGCTCATCGGCATCTTTTTGGCTCTGCAGGATGAAGGTCACGACAATCAGGATCAACCAGAGCAGATACGGCCGATACCAGGCGCCCGTGGCGTCGATCCACCAATCCATGATGGCTGGCGAAAACAGATAGATTCCCACGACCAGAAGCAGGACCAAGCGATAGATGTACATCCCGGCCTCTCTTTTTTATGCGCGTGCCCGAAAACGTGCGGCGATGGTAACGGATGGGCGCGCCACTGCAAGTGTCGTCATTGCAGTTGCGCTTCGGGCAGGGTCAGTGTGCGCGGGATCTTTGTCGCATCCCAGTGGGCTGCGCCCCATTTGAGCAATTCCTCGGGTGTGGCATGGGCCAGTTCGGCACCGGGGTTTTGTCCCAGCGCTCGCAGGGCCCGCAGCAGCAAAGGAGTGGCCTGATCCGCCTCAAGCGGCGGCGAACGGTAGGATTTGCCGAGTTTGTTGCCGTCCGGCTGCGTGATCAATGGCAAGTGCAGATAGCGCGGCTGACGCAGGCCCAACAGTTCTTGCAGGTAGAGCTGGCGCGGCGTGGAATCGAGCAGGTCGGCACCGCGTACGATGTCGGTGATGCCTTGCCAGGCGTCATCCAGCACCACGGCCAGTTGATAGGCGTAGAGGCCGTCGCGGCGGCGAATCACGAAATCGCCGACGTCGCGCCCCAGATGCTGGCGGAACTCGCCCTGCACGCGGTCGATGAAGTGGTATTCCAGTTCCGGCACGCGCAGGCGGATCGCCGCGTCTTGCTGCTCATGGCCGGCATTGCGGCACAAGCCCGGGTAAATGCCGTGATACGGCTCCAGCTGCTTGCGCGAACAGGTGCAGGCGTAGGCCAGGCCGTGATTGAACAGACTGTTGAGGACTTCGGCGTAGGCGTCGTGCCGGTCACTCTGGCGCACCATTTCGCCGTCCCATTCGAAACCGTAGCTTTCCAGCGCTTTGAGAATGGCCGCCTGCGCGCCGGGCTCTTCCCGGGGGGGATCGAGATCTTCCATACGCACCAGCCAGCGCCCGCCGACCGCGCGTGCGTCGAGATAAGAGGCGAGGGCGGCAACCAGCGAGCCGAAGTGCAGATGGCCACTGGGGGTGGGGGCGAAGCGGCCGATGTAGGCGGGGGCGGTTTTGGCAGTCATGTGGACAATATAACTTTTCAGGATTCGCGCAGATTACCCCTGTGGGAGCGGGCTTGCTCGCGAAAGCGTCGGCTCAGACATCTTTGATGTTGAATGACACACCGAATTCGGGAGCAAGCCCCCTCCCACCAAAAGCGCAAACAGGGCAAAAGGTAGAAACATTACCCCTGTGGGAGCGGGCTTGCTCGCGAAAGCGTCAGTTCAGACAACCTGGATGTTGAATGGCCGGCCGCATTCGGGAGCAAGCCCCCTCCCACAAAAGCAAGGCAAAAGGGTAAAGGCAAAAGGCAGAAACAAAAACGGAGCGTTCGCACGCTCCGTTTTTCGTTCAGGTCGAGATTACTTGCCGACCTGCTTTTCCTTGATTTCCGCCAGGGTCTTGCAGTCGATGCACAGATCGGCGGTAGGACGGGCTTCAAGGCGCTTGACGCCGATCTCGATGCCGCAGGATTCGCACCAGCCGTACTCTTCGTCCTGGATCAGTTCGAGAGTCTTGTCGATCTTCTTGATCAGTTTGCGCTCGCGGTCGCGGGCGCGCAGCTCGAGGGCGAATTCTTCTTCCTGGCTGGCACGGTCGGCCGGGTCAGGGAAGTTGGCCGCTTCGTCTTTCATGTGATCAACAGTACGGTCGACTTCCTGCATCAAGTCCTGTTTCCACTTGTTCAGGATCTTGGTGAAGTGCGCGCGCATCGGGGCGCCCATGTACTCCTCGCCTTCCTTCGGAACGTAAGGTTCGAAGCCGCTGATCGTCACTTGCTGCTGTTGCTTTGCTTGGGTGGGCATGAAATGGACCGCCTCTACTCTTGTAATCCATTGCGCAGGATTGCTCCATCACCGACACCTGCCGGCCCTGCGGCTGCAAGCGGGCGAACTTACCAGATCAATTCGGCCTGCGCTACTCCCGGATGTCGAGGCCCCGGCGGGTGGCGCTTGCAGAAGTCTGGCAAGCCATGTCTGACAGTGATGGAGACCTGATCAATCTCTGATTTTAGTCAATCCTGGAGCGTACGCGCATATCGTTACAGTCCAGCGTTCTTGAGGCTGTGACCGCGACGGGTTCTCGCTCGTTCCGGCAGATGGGTAGAATCGTCTCTTTTTCCCCGTCGAAGGAAAACCAATGGCTCAGCCTTACAGTGCGCGCAGTCGTGCGATCGAACCGTTCCATGTGATGGCGCTGCTGGCGCGGGCAAACGAACTGCAGGCCGAAGGTCACGACGTGATCCACCTGGAAATCGGCGAGCCGGACTTCACCACGGCCGAGCCGATCATCCGTGCCGGGCAGGCTGCGCTGACGGCGGGCAAGACCCGCTACACCGCCGCGCGGGGTATTCCCGAGTTGCGCGAGGCGATTTCCGGGTTCTATCAGACACGTTACGGTTTGAACATCGATCCACGACGGATCCTGATCACGCCGGGTGGCTCCGGCGCCCTGTTGCTGGCCAGTGCCTTGCTTGTCGATCCGGGCAAACACTGGCTGCTGGCAGATCCGGGCTACCCGTGCAACCGGCACTTCCTGCGTCTGGTCGAAGGCGCGGCGCAACTCGTGCCGGTCGGGCCGGAGGTGCGTTACCAACTGACCCCGGATCTGGTGGCGCGGCATTGGGATCACGACAGCGTTGGTGCGTTGGTGGCATCGCCAGCCAACCCCACCGGTACCATCCTGACCCGTGATGAACTGGCCGGTTTATCCACCGCAATCAAGGCGCGCCACGGCCACCTGGTGGTGGACGAGATCTACCACGGCCTGACTTATGGCACCGATGCCGCCAGCGTGCTGGAAGTGGATGACGGTGCCTTTGTCCTCAATAGTTTCTCCAAATATTTCGGCATGACCGGTTGGCGGCTCGGCTGGCTGGTGGCGCCGGATGCGGCCGTCAGTGAGCTGGAAAAACTCGCACAAAACCTGTACATCAGCGCCCCGAGCATGGCGCAGTACGCCGCTTTGGCCTGCTTCGAGCCGGACACCATCAGCATCCTCGAAGAGCGCCGCGCCGAATTTGGCCGCCGCCGCGACTTCCTGCTGCCGGCGTTGCGCGAATTGGGTTTCAATATCGCCGTCGAGCCGGAGGGCGCGTTCTATTTGTACGCCGATATCAGCCAGTTTGGCGGTGATGCCTTCGCGTTCTGTCGACATTTCCTCGAAACCGAGCATGTTGCCTTCACCCCGGGGTTGGATTTCGGCCGTTATCAGGCCAGCCACCATGTGCGTTTCGCTTACACGCAAAACCTCCCTCGCTTACAGGAAGCGGTGGAACGTATCGCTCGCGGCTTGAAGAGCTGGCAAGGCTGATGCGCTTTTATCCGGCTCTGGAAGAGGCGCGGCTGATTCGCCGCTACAAACGTTTTCTGGCGGACGTTGAAACGGTCAATGGCGAGTTGTTGACCCTGCACTGCCCGAACACCGGCTCGATGCTCAACTGCCAGGTCGAAGGCGGGCAAGTGTGGTTCAGTCGCTCAAACGACCCGAAGCGCAAACTGCCCGGCACTTGGGAAATCGGGGAAACGCCGCAGGGTCGACTGTTCTGCGTGAACACCGGCCGCGCCAACGCCCTCGTTGAAGAGGCGCTGCAGGCCGGTGTCATCAGCGAGTTGAACGGCTTCACGGCGCTTAAACGCGAAGTGGCATACGGTCAGGAAAAAAGCCGTATCGATTTCCGCCTTGAATACCCGAGCGGGCCGGCTTATGTGGAAGTGAAGAGTGTCACTTTGGGGTTCGACGGGACGAATGTCGCGGCCTTTCCCGACGCAGTTACCCAGCGCGGCGCCAAGCATTTGCGCGAGCTGGCGCATCTGGCCCGTGACGGTATTCGTGCGGTGCAGTTGTATTGCGTCAATCTCAGCGGGATTGAAGCGGTGCGACCGGCCGAAGAAATCGATTCGGCGTACGCGGATGCCCTGCGTGAAGCGGTGGCGTGCGGGGTCGAGGTGTTGGCCTACGGTGTGCGCTTGAACCACGAAGAGATGGTGATCGACCGGCGGCTGGACGTTTTGCTCAGCGGTTAAACATCTATCCACAGCCCCTCTGCGTCTTCGCGGCAGGGGATGGCGGTCAGGGATTGCCCGGCGCAGGGCCCGGCGACGCATTCGCCGTCCTCGATCAGAAACAGTGCGCCGTGGGTGGCGCACTGGATCAGGCTGTTGCTCGGGTCGAGAAACTGGTCGGGGTGCCATTCCAGACCGACGCCGCGATGCGGGCAACGGTTGAGATAAACATAGGCCTGACCATTGCGGCGTACGGCAAACAGTTTGTTGCCGTCGATGTCGAACCCACGGCTGCCCGCCTCAGCGAGATCGGCGCCGGCGCACAAAAACTTCATGGCTATCCTCAAATGTCTGCTCGTTTCAGGAAATGTCCGAGCTTGACGTTTAAATGCAAACAATTATCAAATGGCCGCCTTCGCCCACTGCGCGCAACCGCCGTCAAGGATACTTGGCTCGCCGGTTCGCTGCCCGGGAAAACTTTTCAAGGAAAGCTGCGTATGCGCCTGATTACCCGCGTTGCCGTGCTGTGTGTCGGACTGCTCGCCAGCCTTCAGGCGACAGCTGCCGATTTGCCACAACGTTGGGTCAGTGCCGGTGGCGCGCTATCGGAGTGGGTGAGCGTGTTGGGCGGCGAATCTAAACTGGTCGGCGTCGACACCACCAGCCAGCATCCGCAATCGCTGAAGAAGCTGCCCAGCATCGGCTATCAACGCAGTCTCTCGGCAGAAGGCATTCTCAGTCTGCGCCCGGACATCCTCATTGGCACCGAAGAAATGGGCCCGCCACCGGTTATCGCTCAAGTGAAAAACGCCAAGGTACATGTCGAACTGTTCTCGGCGCAGCCGGATCTGCCGACACTGGAAAAAAACATCACGCATCTCGGGCAGTTGCTCGGCGCGCAAGCCCAGGCGGCGCAGTTGCTGGAAAGTTATCAACAGCAGCTAACCGCGCAGAAAGCCCGAGTCGCCGAGTTGCAGGCCAAGCGTAAGACGCCCGGTGTGCTAGTGCTGATCGGGCATGCCGGCGGCAAACCGTTGATTGCCGGCAAGGACACTGCCGCCGACTGGCTGCTGCAACGGGCCGGCGGACATAACCTGGCGACGCATACCGGTTACAAACCGTTCTCCGTGGAGTCGCTGGCCGGACTCGATCCTGAAGTGCTGGTGTTCGCTGATCGGGCGTTGACCGGCGAGGCGGCGAAAGCCGCGCTGTTCAAGGAAAACCCGATTCTCAATTCAAGCCGCGCGGCCAAGGCCGGACGGGTGCTGGAGCTGGATCCGACGCTGCTGGTCGGCGGGCTCGGGCCGCGTTTACCGGCGGTACTGAAGAGTTTGTCTGACGGCTTCTACCCGACTCCGAGCGGCCAATGACCGTACTGGTCAAACCACGAAGCCTGTTTATCGGCCTGACGCTTCTGTGTTTGCTGGCCATCTGGCTGTCGTTGGCGTTGGGGCCGGTGAGTCTGCCGTTGTTCGATACGTTGCGCGCGGCTCTGCGCATGCTCGGCGTGCCGCTGGCGCCGGATGGGCTGGAGCAGGCTGAGCTGATTCTCGGGCAAATCCGTCTGCCGCGCACCTTGCTTGGATTGGCTGTCGGCGGTGTGCTGGCGTTGTCCGGTGTGGCGATGCAGGGCTTGTTTCGCAATCCGCTGGCCGATCCCGGGTTGGTCGGGGTTTCCAGTGGGGCAGCGCTGGGTGCGGCGGTGGCGATTGTCGGCGGGTCATTTTTTGGCGGTTTGCCGGAGTGGTTCGGGCCGTACCTGTTGTCGGCGTGCGCGTTTCTCGGTGGACTGGGGGTGACGGCGCTGGTCTATCGGCTCGGTCGGCGCAACGGCCAGACTAACGTCGCGACCATGCTGCTGGCCGGGATCGCCCTGACGGCATTGGCAAGCTCGGCGGTGGGTCTGTTCACCTATCTGGCGGATGACGGGACTTTGCGTACGCTGACTTTCTGGAATCTGGGCAGCCTCAATGGCGCCAGTTACGCGCGTTTGTGGCCTTTGCTGATTATCAGCACTGGCGTCGCGCTTTGGTTGCCGCGGCGTGCCAAGGCGCTGAATGCGTTGCTGCTCGGGGAGTCCGAAGCCGGGCACCTGGGGATTGATGTCGAACGGCTCAAACGTGAATTGGTGTTCTGCACGGCGTTGGGTGTTGGCGCGGCGGTAGCGGCAGCCGGGATGATCGGTTTCGTCGGGCTGGTGGTGCCCCATCTGGTGCGTTTATTGGCCGGGCCCGATCACCGGGTGTTGCTGCCAGCGTCGGTACTGGCGGGTGCGAGCCTGTTGTTGCTGGCGGATCTGGTGGCGCGGCTGGCGCTGGCGCCGGCGGAGTTGCCGATCGGTATCGTCACGGCGTTTATCGGCGCGCCGTTCTTCCTCTACCTGTTGCTGCGAGGTCGTGCCTGATGCTGCGTGCGCACAATCTGCACATCCGTCGCGGACGCAAGACCGTCCTCAGCGACGTCACCCTGCAGCTTGAACCCGGTGAGGTGTTGGGTGTGCTCGGACCGAACGGTGCCGGCAAAAGCACCTTGCTCGGTGCCCTGTGCGGTGAGCTGGCGGCCAGTGAAGGTGAGGTGTTGCTCGACGACAAGGTGCTGAGTCACTGGACAGGTACGCAGCGCGCTCAGCGCCTGGCGGTGTTGCCGCAGGTGTCGACCCTGGATTTTGCCTTTCGCGTGGAAGAAGTGGTCGGCATGGGCCGTCTGCCTTATCAGAGCGGTCGGGCGCGCGACGACGAGATCGTTGCGGCAGCGCTGGCCGCTGCGGATGCCGGGCATCTGAGCGGGCGCAGTTATCTGGCGTTGTCGGGTGGCGAGCGCCAGCGTGTCCATCTGGCGCGGGTGCTGGCGCAGCTATGGCCAGGGCAGGCCGGACAAACCCTGTTGCTGGATGAGCCGACCTCGATGCTCGATCCCTTGCATCAACACACCACGTTGCAGGCGGTGCGCGAGTTTGCCGATCGTGGCGCGGCGGTGCTGGTCATCCTGCATGATCTGAATCTCGCGGCGCGCTATTGTGATCGGGTGTTGCTGCTCGAAGGCGGGCGCCCGGTGGCGCTGGATACGCCGCAGCAAGTCTTGCGACCGGATACGCTCAAGGCCGTGTTCGGCCTTGAGGTTTTGGTGCAACCGCACCCGGAGCGCGGGCATCCGCTGATCATCGCCCGCTGATTTCTCATCGAGGTGTTGGTATGCGCGGGATGTGGTTGTTAGCGGTGTTGCTGCTTGCAGGGTGTCAGCATGTTGCCCCGCCCCCGCCAATCAGTGGCGAAATTCGTGATCTGCACAGCGGCCAGATACTGACGGCACAGGAACTGCTGACGCGTCTGTCGGGGCCGCAACTGCTCATCATCGGCGAGCAGCATGACAACGCCGATCACCACGCCGCGCAGTTGTGGCTGTTGCAGGCACTTGGGGAGCAGCGTCCTCAGGGCAGTCTGCTGCTGGAAATGCTCACGCCGAAGCAACAGCCGAACGTTGACCAGGTTCGCCATGCAGCAGCGCCCCCTACTGATCTTCCCGCCGCGTTGGCCTGGCAGGATGGCTGGGACTGGAATTTCTATGGACCGATCATTCGGTTTGCCCTCACGCAACCCTATCCGCTGTTGGCGGCCAATCTGGATGACAGTGAAATCCGCGCTGTCTACCGCCAGTCGCCAGCCCTGAGCGGTGTTCGCAGCAATGCGGCATTGGTGAAAGCCACGCTGCTCGAACAGATCAGCGATTCACATTGCGGCTTGCTGCCCAAATCACAGATGCCGGCGATGCTCGCGGTTCAGCAACAGCGCGATCGACGCATGGCCGAACGTTTGCTGGCAGCGCCGATGCCAGCCTTGCTGCTGACGGGTGCCTGGCATGCGCGCAAGGATGCTGGCGTGCCGCTGCATGTTCTGGATCTGGGCGCAGCCCAAGCGCCAACGGTGCTGATGCTGGCCGAGCAGGGCGCCGAGGTGACTGCGGCGATGGCCGATTACGTCTGGTACACCCCGGCCACGCCCGCGCAGGATTACTGCGCACAGATGCGCAAACAGTTCGGCCAGTGACTTTTCCACAGGCAAAAAAAGACCCGGTAAAAACCGGGTCAAATAACCGTGATTAGCCTGATGAGGAGATAATCTGAGAGTCCGAACCAAGGGCTTTTCAGAATATCGACTGATCTCGCGACCAGTTGTGATAATCATAGCGATTCTCATTAGCGAGTCAACCACTGTTTTTCCGTTTGCTTGATTTAGTCGTGCAAATGGCCGGAATGTCCCGGAAACAGGGGGCTTAACGCGCAGCCTTGATCGCACTCAGTTGCGTGATCTGCTGATTAAGCTGGCCGATGCGCCTGGCCATGCTCTCAATCAGGCTGTGGGCAATCTTCGGATTGTTACGGGTCATGCTCAGAAACTGCTCGCCTGGAATCAGCATCACCGTGCTTGGCTCGCGAGCGATGACAGTGGCATTGCGCGGTTCACCGGTGAACACCGCCATGGCGCCGAAAATCTCGTCCTTGGGCACTTCGCCGACCTTGTGCCCATCAACAAACGCTTCGGCATGCCCCTCGATGATCACGAAGACGTGATCAGCGGCATCGCCCTGCCGGATCAACACCTCACCACTCTCGACCCGTTTGAAGCCATTGGTGCTGCGAAACTCCCGTGGCTTCAGTTCGGCCACCGCGTGAGCCAGCAGCGCCATCTGCCCCAGCAGATACTCAAGCCACTGCTCGGCCCGGCCCGGCTCGGCGTACAAATGCTGGAACAAATCGGTTCGCCGATAGGGCAACAAGCGCGATGGCCCGTCGCTGCGCAGTCGGCAATCGGCCCAGGCGTCACCTTGCTGTAGACCGAGCAGATCACCTTCCTGCCAGTAAAACAACGCACGGCCGCCGATATAGCCGTGGATCACGCCTTCTGTCAGCAGAAACAGCTGATCGTGTGGGAGCTGCTCCATCAGGTCGTCAGAGATTTCTGGCTCAAAGGCTGGCCCGCACGGCGCAAGGCCTTCCAGCCAGCGCGCGGGCAAGCTCTGCAAACGATTGATCAGTGCATCGACCGGTGCCGATTGTTCTCCGAGCAGATACATGGCCGTCAGTGCCTGTTCAGTTCTTGTGGCGCGAGGAAATGGCTTCGAGCTGCTTGTTCAAGGCGTCTTTGCGTTCGGCCGGGATGTCGTTCCAGTGCACATCCATCAGCGCCCCTTCGATCGCGTACAACAACACCTTTGATGCGCGAAACCCGCGGGTACGCACGGCCCGATAGGCGTCCACCGCCCCCAGGCGACGCAAGTCCGAGGCGCTGTGGATGCCCACGGCATGCAGCCACTGCGCCGACGTCTTGCCAAGATTCTTCAGGTGTTGCAGTTCATCATTCATCAAGCCTCCTTGCGACGGCCGAATGGTGCGTGGGCGATCTTCTCAGGAGTGTAGCCATCAGTAGGAAAAGCGTGGTTGTTTGGTCGGATTCGACGCAAACGCTTCTAAGAAAGGGGCTGCGAACGCAGAAAGGAGGGAAGAAACGCGAAAACATGTAGGAGCGGGGCTTGCTCGCGAAGGCGTCCTGTCAGCCACCAGATGTATCGACTGACACTACGCCTTCGCGAGCAAGCCCGCTCCCACACGGGAAAGGCGTCGGGTCAGAGAAAGATAAAAAATATCAGCGAGTGCGATAGCGCAGGCGGGTGCCGAAATTCATCGACATCAGGATCTCGTCCGCACTCAGTTCCGGCGGGAAGTACGCGCCGGAAATCTGCGCATGGGCCAGGCTCGCGCCTTCGAGTGATGCATTACGGAAGTCGATGCCACGCAAATCGGCAGAACGGAAGTAGGCGTCCCGAAAATCCACGCCATCGGCGTTCAGTTCACGTAGATCGAGACCCCGGAAGTCGCCACCGACCATGTCGATCGGGCCGTCGTTCGGGCGTTCCTTGTTGAAGCCTGTGATGTCGTCTTTGTGCAGCAGGGCATAAAGCGGGGTGTCGAGAAGTTTCGGCTGGCTCATGTCACATCACCTGTTGGTTTTATGACGCCAGTATAGTGCCACTATTTGACGGCCGTGAAGCAAGCGAGGGCTTCACGGCCGAAATAGTTTCTTAAAGGCCCGGCAAGCGCTGGCGGATCTGTGCGACTACGGTGTCGAGGGTCCCGCTTTCATTGGTCTGTACGCGTTTGCTGCGCAGAATTTCTTCTGGCGTCAGCGCTTCGCGGCTGGCCTGCTGGGCCTCGATGACCGCCAGCGTGGCGTCGGAAGGATCCTTCTTGTCTGCCTGACGAATCGCCAGCCAGCTCTCGATTACGGCTTGCGGTGCGTTGCAGTCGAGAATCAGGAACGGCGTGCCGGTGGCTTCGGCGACTTGAGCGGCGTTGTCGCGTTGCTCGCGCTTGAGGTAGGTCGCATCGATCACTACCGGGAAACCGGCGTGCAGAATCACTCCGGCAATCTCATGCAGACGGGCATAAGTGGCGGCGCTGGCGTCGGCACTGTAAATCCCGGCCTGCACGTCGTTGGCTACGGTCTGCTCGCCGAACAGGCGCTTGCGCTCGACATCGGAACGCAGGCGAATCGCGCCCAGCGCTTCGACCAGACGCATCGCCACGTGGCTCTTGCCGACAGCCGATACGCCGTGGGTGATGGCCATGAAGCGCGATGGAATGGTGCTGTAGCTTTCCGCCAGGTTGGCGTAGTTGCGGTACTGGCGCAGGGTGGTGGCGCGCTGCACCGGGGTGGCATCCGCCGGCATGCTGAACAGTGCAACTTTGGCGCGAACCAGTGCGCGGTAGGCTTTATAGAAGTTCAGCACTTCCAGGCCTTGATAATCGCCGGTCAGCTCCAGGTATTGGCTGATGAAGCGGCGGGCCAGGGATTTCAGGCCACGGTCTTCCAGGTCCATCGCCAGGAAACCGGTGTCGGCCCAGACGTCGGTGAAGCGGAACGGTTCGTTGAACTCGATGCAGTCGAAGATCACCACTTTGCCATTGATGACAGTGGCGTTGCCCAGGTGGATGTCACCGTGGCATTCGCGAGTGAAACCCTCGGCCTTGCGCTGGCTGAACAGTGCCTTGAGACGATCGAAGCTGCTCTCGGCCCAGGCTTTCAGGGCTTCGAGTTGCAGCAGATCGTTTTTGTCGCTGAGGAACGGCAGGATCTGCTCGAAGTTCTGGCGCACCGGGGCCATCACGCTGTCCGGGGTACCGGCCTCGTGGTCGGCCGGGACTTTTGGCGCACTGAGGTGGAATTTGGCGATCTGCTCGGCCATTTCATCAATGTGCTGGGTGGTCAACTCACCGTTGGCTTGCAGGGTGCTGAGCAGGCCGGTCTGCGGAAATTGACGCATCTTCAGCACATATTCGATCACCGGGCCGTCGCCACCCAGTTGTGGCGCATCAACGCTGCCGGTCACCGGCAACACGTCCAGATACAAATCATCGGTCAGGCGCTGGTTCAGACGCAGTTCTTCAGCGCAGAAATGTGCGCGCGACTCCAGGCCAGTGAAGTCGAGGAAGCCGAAATTCACTGGCTTCTTCACTTTATAAGCAAACGGGCCGGTGAGGATCACCCACGAGATATGGGTTTCGATGACCTGGAACCCTTCGACGGGGTGCGGGTAGAGGGCCGGGTTTTGCAGGGCAGCGATCAGGGACTGGCTCACGGGCGATCCTTCAGAGACTGGGAAATTCGAGGTCGCCATTATGGCCGCTCGCCAGCCTGACGCAAACCTCGGAGCGCTCCTGTTGAGTATGAATAAAGTGCGTATAATCCGCCGCCATGACTCGAACTCGATCCCCCCGTACCAAGAAAAAACCAGTCTCCAAGGGCCTCAGCCCATGGTTGAGCTGGGCCATTAAACTCAGTCTGGTCGGCCTTGTGGTGCTGGCCGGCTTCGCCGTTTACCTCGATGCCGTGGTGCAGGAGAAGTTCTCCGGCAAGCGCTGGACCATCCCGGCCAAGGTCTACGCGCGTCCGCTTGAGCTGTTCGTCGGACAAAAGCTGAGCAAGGACGATTTCCTCACCGAGCTCGATGCCTTGGGCTATCGCCGCGAAGCCGTGAGCAATGGTCCCGGCGCTGCCGCCGTCAACGGCAATACCGTTGATCTGAACACTCGTGGCTTCCAGTTCTATGAAGGCCTGGAAAAAGCCCAGCCGGTGCGCGTGCGCTTCTCCGGCGACTATGTGGCCGAACTCTCGGGGCTCAATGGCGGAAAATTGTCCGTGGTGCGGCTCGAGCCGCTGATGATCGGCGGCATCTACCCGAAAAACCTCGAAGACCGCATCCTGATCAAGCTCGATCAGGTGCCACCGTACCTGCTGGAAACCCTGGTAGCGGTGGAAGACCGCGACTATTACAGCCACTGGGGCGTGTCGCCGAAATCGATTGCCCGGGCCATCTGGGTCAACACCTCTGGCGGCAAGATGACCCAGGGCGGCAGTACGCTGACCCAGCAACTGGTGAAGAACTTCTACCTCACCAACGAGCGCAGCCTGAGCCGCAAGCTCACCGAAGCGATGATGGCGATGCTGCTGGAACTGCACTACGACAAAAAGGAAATTCTTGAGGCCTACCTCAATGAAGTCTTTGTCGGGCAGGACGGTCAGCGTGCCGTGCACGGTTTCGGTCTGGCCAGCCAGTTCTTCTTTGGTCAGCCACTTTCCGAGCTGAAGCTGCATCAGGTCGCTTTGCTGGTCGGCATGGTCAAGGGCCCGTCCTACTACAACCCGCGCCGCAACCCCGAGCGCGCGCTGGAGCGGCGTAACCTGGTGCTCGACGTGCTTGAGCAGCAAGGCGTGGCGACTGCCGAACAGGTTGAAGCGGCGAAGAAAATGCCCTTGGGCGTGACCACGCGCGGCAAGCTTGCCGACAGCTCGTTCCCGGGCTTTATCGATCTGGTCAAACGCCAGTTGCGCGAAGACTATCGCGACGAGGACTTGACCGAAGAAGGCTTGCGGATCTTCACCAGTTTCGACCCGATTCTGCAGATGAAGGCCGAAGCGTCGGTGAATGACACCTTTAAACGCCTGGCTGGACGCAAGGGCTCCGATGACGTGGAAGCGGCGATGGTCGTGACCAACCCGGAAACCGGCGAAGTGCAGGCGATGATCGGCAGTCGTCAGGCCAGTTACGCCGGTTTCAACCGGGCGCTGGACGCCGTGCGGCCGATCGGTTCCCTGGTCAAGCCAGCGGTGTATCTGACCGCACTGGAAAAACCGAGCCGTTACACGCTGACCAGTTGGCTGTCGGATGATCCGCTGTCGATCAAAGGCGCGGACGGCCAGGTGTGGAAGCCACAGAACTACGACCGTCGCTCCCACGGCACAGTCTTCCTCTATCAAGGGCTGGCGCATTCGTACAACCTGTCGACCTCGCGCCTGGGTCTGGAAGTCGGTGTGCCGAATGTGCTCAAGACCCTTGCGCGTCTGGGCGTGACCCGGGAATTCCCGGCGTTCCCGTCGATGCTGCTCGGGGCTGGCGGCATGACCCCGATCGAAGTGGCGACCATGTATCAGACCCTCGCCAACGGTGGTTTCAATACGCCGATGCGCGGGATTCGCAGTGTGCTGACCGCCGATGGCGAACCACTCAAGCGTTATCCGTTCCAGATCGAGCAGCGTTTCGATCCGGCGTCCATCTACCTGATCCAGAACGCCATGCAGCGTGTGATGCGTGAAGGTACCGGCAGCTCGGTTTATAACGTGCTGCCAAAGACCCTGACGCTGGCCGGCAAGACCGGTACCAGTAACGATTCGCGTGACAGCTGGTTCGCCGGTTTCAGTCAGGATCTGCTGGCGGTGGTCTGGCTGGGTCGCGACGACAACGGCAAGACCCCGTTCACCGGGGCGACCGGTGCATTGCAGGTCTGGACCAGTTTCATGCGCAAAGCCGATCCGCTGCCGCTAGACATGCCGCAGCCGGACAACATTGTGCAGGCGTGGGTCGATTCGCGTACCGGGCAAGGCTCCGATGCCAACTGTCCGGGGGCGGTGCAGATGCCGTATATTCGCGGCAGCGAACCGCCACCCGGCGCCGCGTGTGCAAGCGAAACGCCTGCCTCCCCGGAGTCGGTGATGGATTGGGTCAAGGGCTGGATGAATTAAGCAAAGAGGGTTTCAAGTGAACAAGTGGTTGATTCCAGCGGTGACTGCCGTGGCTTTGCTCAGCGGCTGCTCTACCGTGCAGCGTGGTTCGATCCCGGTGGTGGACTCCGGCACAGCCGTATCCAACAGCGAACGGCTGTCGGCCAACGGCGGTTTCCGCAAGACGACGGTCAAACGCCCAGTCCAGGGCCAGGCGCAATCCCAGGCCATCCCGCAAGGCGATACCGGCGTGGTGGTGATGGTGCCGGGTGGCGGCGCCACAACATCGGCACCGATCAGCTCCTCGCCGATCGTTCCGGGCCCGGCTTCCGGCGGAATCACCGCAGGGCCGTACAACCCGTCGCCGGTAGAGTCGGCACCGATCAACTCCGGCAGCTACAGCATGCCTTCGACGCCAAGCGGGATTCCTTCGGCCAGCAGTGGCGGTGGTCTGTCGGCGGACGAACAGCTCGATGGCCCGGTTCTCGCCTTGCTGACCACTGCGCAACAGCAGCAGGCCGGTGGCGACCTCAACGGTGCGTCTTCCAGCCTGGAGCGCGCTCAACGCGTTGCCCCGCGTGAGCCGCAAGTGCTCTATCGTCTGGCGCAAGTGCGCATGGCCCAAGGCGACGCGCCACAGGCGGAGCAGTTCGCCCGTCGTGCGCTGACCATGGCCAACGGTCGTCCGGACTTGCAGGCCAACCTGTGGGAGATCATCGCGCAGTCCCGTGAGAAACAAGGCGATTCCGCCGGCGCAGCGCTGGCTCGTCAGAAGGCCAAGGTTTCGCTGTGATGGATTCCCGTTTCCCGAAAATCGCCGATCAGTTGCTGCTGATCGAGCGTGAACTGCGCGCGCAGGGTTGGTGGGATGACGTTCAGCCATCGGCCGAAGCCCTGAGCAGTGTCGAACCGTTTTCGGTCGACACGCTGGATTTCGAGCAATGGCTGCAATGGATCTTCCTGCCACGGATGAAAATGATCCTTGAACAGGATCTGCCGTTGCCCAATGCCTCGGGCATTCAGGAAATGGCTGAAATGGTCTTCGCCCAGCGCAATCTGCAGGGCAAGGATCGACAGCTGCAGGTGCTGCTCAAAGAGTTTGACCTGCTGATCACCGCTTCCCGCTAGAGCCGATCCCCTGTAGGAGCTGCCGCAGGCTGCGATCTTTTGATCTTGCTTTCAAAGATCAAAAGATCGTGCGATCGCGGCCCGAGCCTGCGACAGCTCCTACAGGTGACTATTCGCAGTTCTGCGCAATCTGCTTCTGCGCTTCGACAATGCGCTCCTGCCGCTGCGCATCATCCAGCCGCCGTAATTGTCCTTCCACTTCCTCCCTCAACCGCGGATTGTTCTGCAATTGCGCCAGGTTCGTCCGTGCCTGTTCGCAAAATGCCTTGAGCTGCGCCTGCTGCTCCGCCACCTGTTTCTTCACCTTGTCGTCGATGGCTTTCTGATCGCCCAGCGCACCGCTGCCAGGCATGGCGGCAGGTTTCGGTGGGGGCGAGGAGGGCGTCTGCACAGTCGTCGCCGGCAGCCCTTGCGGTGGCTGCGCATCGAAGTGCGTGACGCCCTGGGCATCTACCCATTTGTAGATTTGAGCGGCCGAGCACCAGGGGCTGAGGCCGATCAGCAGAGTTAACAGAAGCGTTCGCATGCTGATTCCTTGGCAAAATTGCGCAATTGACGCTAACAGAGTAGCTGTTTTCAGGTTTTTTCTTGCGTTCTCATGTGCTTACCCACAATTAAGCACATTGACGGCTTGACTTGGAGAGGGCGAAACAGAAGAATCCAAAGTCCGCTGTAGAGGGACTGCCAGAAGCAGACCCACTCGGTAGATCATGAGGCGCATATCCGCGTCGACCTGTTACACCCGCAACGCGTTACCTCGCGCTGGGTGGGAAAGGCCCGCAACACTTGGGACGATCCCAATACTTGCTCAGTCAGTGCTGACGTAGTCGGCGACCACCGTCGCTCATGCTCTGCCGAGAAGTAAACCTATTAAGACCCGCCCCTTTTGTGTGGACGGTATTCTGGCGTTTTAGAGGTGAACAACGTGGAGCTTTTATCTGGCGGTGAGATGCTCGTCCGCTTCTTGCGTGACGAAGGCGTCAAATATATCTACGGGTACCCGGGTGGTGCTCTTCTTCATGTTTACGATGCCCTGTTCAAAGAACCGGAAGTGACCCACATCCTGGTTCGTCACGAACAAGCGGCCACCCATATGGCTGACGGTTACGCCCGTGCCACCGGTAAAGCCGGCGTGGTATTGGTGACATCAGGTCCTGGCGCCACAAACGCCATCACCGGTATCGCCACCGCCTATATGGATTCGATTCCAATGGTGATCATTTCCGGTCAGGTGCCAAGCACCATGGTCGGCACCGACGCGTTCCAGGAAACCGACATGATCGGTATCTCCCGGCCGATCGTGAAGCACAGCTTCATGATCAAGCACGCCTCGGAAATCCCGGAAGTCATGAAGAAGGCCTTCTACCTGGCGCAGTCCGGTCGTCCGGGCCCGGTCGTGGTCGATATCCCGAAAGACATGACCAACCCGGCCGAGAAGTTCGAATACATCTTCCCGAAAAAAGCCAAGCTGCGTTCCTACAGCCCGGCCGTCCGCGGTCACTCCGGGCAAATCCGCAAGGCGGCAGAAATGCTCCTGGCAGCCAAACGCCCAGTGCTCTATTCCGGTGGCGGCGTGATCCTCGGCAACGGTTCCGCACCGCTGACCGAACTGGCGAAAATGCTCAACCTGCCAGTGACCAACACCTTGATGGGCCTGGGCGGTTTCCCTGGCACCGACCGGCAGTTCATCGGCATGCTCGGCATGCACGGCAGCTACACCGCCAACCTGGCGATGCACCATGCCGACGTGATCCTGGCTGTCGGCGCGCGTTTCGATGACCGTGTGATCAACGGCGCGGCGAAGTTCTGCCCGAACGCCAAGATCATCCACATCGACATCGACCCGGCTTCGATCTCCAAGACCATCAAGGCCGACGTGCCAATCGTTGGCCCGGTGGAGAGCGTCCTGACCGAAATGGTCGCGATCCTCAAGGAAATCGGCGAGACCCCGAACAAGGAGTCCGTTGCCAGTTGGTGGAAGCAAGTCGATGAGTGGCGCGGTGATCGCGGCCTGTTCCCATATGAAAAGGGCGACGGCAGCCTGATCAAGCCACAGACCGTGATCGAGACCCTGTGCGAAGTGACCAAAGGCGATGCCTTCATCACTTCCGACGTGGGCCAGCACCAGATGTTCGCGGCGCAGTACTACACGTTCAACAAGCCGAACCGCTGGATCAACTCCGGTGGTCTGGGCACCATGGGCTTCGGTTTCCCGGCGGCCATGGGCATCAAGTTGAGCTTCCCGGATGACGACGTTGCCTGCGTCACCGGTGAAGGCAGCATCCAGATGAACATCCAGGAGCTGTCGACCTGCCTGCAATATGGCTTGCCGGTGAAAATCGTCATCCTGAACAACGGTGTTCTGGGGATGGTTCGTCAGTGGCAGGACATGAGCTATGGCAGCCGCCACTCGCACTCTTATATGGAGTCGCTGCCTGACTTCGTCAAACTGGCTGAGGCCTACGGTCACGTCGGCGTGCGCATCACCGATTCGAAAGACTTGAAGTCGAAGATGGAAGAGGCGTTCGCCATGAAAGATCGTCTGGTGGTGATCGATATTTCGGTCGATACCAGCGAGCACGTCTATCCGATGCAGATCAAAGACGGCTCCATGCGCGATATGTGGCTGAGCAAGACGGAGCGTACTTAATCATGCGGCACATTATTTCCCTGCTTCTGGAAAACGAACCCGGCGCTTTGTCTCGCGTAGTCGGCCTGTTCTCGCAGCGCAACTACAACATTGAAAGCCTGACGGTGGCGCCAACCGAAGACCCGACTCTGTCGCGTCTGACGCTGACCACTGTTGGCCACGATGAAATCATCGAGCAGATCACCAAAAACCTGAACAAGCTGATCGAAGTGGTCAAGCTGGTGGACCTGTCGGAAAGCGCTCACATCGAGCGCGAGCTGATGCTGGTCAAGGTCAAGGCCACTGGCGCCCAGCGCGCCGAGATCAAACGCACCACCGATATTTACCGTGGACAGATCGTCGACGTCAGCGCCAGCGTGTATACCGTTCAATTGACCGGTACCAGCGACAAGCTCGACAGCTTCATTCAGTCCATCGGCACCGCATCGATTCTGGAAACCGTCCGTAGCGGCGTGACCGGCATTGCCCGCGGCGACAAAGTACTCAGCATCTAAACCAAATTAGCGAATGGCCTGAACGGCCTGGATATATAGGGGAAATTCATGAAAGTTTTCTACGATAAAGACTGCGACCTGTCGATCATCCAGGGCAAGAAAGTTGCCATCATCGGTTACGGTTCCCAGGGCCACGCCCAGGCGTGCAACCTGAAAGACTCCGGTGTCGACGTTACCGTCGGTCTGCGTAAAGGTTCGGCTACCGTTGCCAAAGCCGAAGCTCACGGCCTGAAAGTGACCGACGTGGCCGCCGCTGTTGCCGGTGCCGACCTGGTCATGATCCTGACCCCGGACGAATTCCAGTCCCAGCTGTACAAGAACGAAATCGAGCCGAACATCAAGAAAGGCGCCACCCTGGCCTTCTCCCACGGCTTCGCGATCCACTACAACCAGGTTGTTCCGCGTGCCGACCTCGACGTGATCATGATCGCGCCTAAAGCGCCGGGTCACACCGTGCGTTCCGAGTTCGTGAAGGGCGGCGGTATCCCTGACCTGATCGCGATCTACCAAGACGCTTCGGGCAACGCCAAAAACGTTGCACTGTCCTACGCAGCTGGCGTGGGTGGCGGTCGTACCGGCATCATCGAAACCACCTTCAAGGACGAGACCGAAACCGACCTGTTCGGCGAGCAAGCCGTACTGTGCGGCGGTACCGTTGAGCTGGTGAAAGCCGGTTTCGAAACTCTGGTTGAAGCTGGCTACGCGCCGGAAATGGCCTACTTCGAGTGCCTGCACGAACTGAAGCTGATCGTTGACCTCATGTACGAAGGCGGTATCGCCAACATGAACTACTCGATCTCCAACAACGCTGAATACGGCGAGTACGTGACCGGCCCGGAAGTGATCAACGCCGAATCCCGTCAGGCCATGCGCAACGCCCTGAAACGTATTCAGGACGGCGAATACGCCAAAATGTTCATCAGCGAAGGCGCGACCGGCTACCCTTCGATGACCGCCAAGCGTCGTAACAACGCCGCTCACGGTATCGAAATCATCGGCGAGCAACTGCGCTCCATGATGCCGTGGATCGGTGCCAACAAGATCGTCGACAAAGCCAAAAACTAAGTCGTCATCCTTGTACGAAAAACGCGGCCTCGGCCGCGTTTTTTCGTTTGAA
This sequence comes from Pseudomonas sp. MWU347, assembly GCF_017947305.1. Lineage (NCBI taxonomy): Bacteria > Pseudomonadati > Pseudomonadota > Gammaproteobacteria > Pseudomonadales > Pseudomonadaceae > Pseudomonas > Pseudomonas sp. MWU347. The sequence continues at coordinate 2,759 of NZ_JAFGZB010000008.1, read as the reverse complement.
ACCGATGGTTCTGGTATAAAGCTGCATCGTTTGTGGCCGAACCGTCGTCACAGGCACCTGTCGAAACTTTCCAAACCGTTGCAAGGTAATGTCCATGAGCGAACGTCCCGAAGAGCCGAACCAGGCTTCTGACGCCGAAAGCCTGCTGCCCATCGATGAACATGTCGAGGAAGGGCACGACGCAGAAGGTCGTAAAGTCCGGCATCGTGGTATCTATCTGCTGCCGAATCTGTTCACCACTGCGAACCTGTTCGCAGGGTTTTATTCCATCATCAACTCGATGAGTGCCCAGGCTGCCTTGAGCGCCGGTGACTCTGCGAATGCGAGCAAGTATTTCGCCTTCGCCGCGATCGCGATTTTTGTGGCCATGGTGCTCGATGGTCTTGATGGCCGTGTAGCGCGCATGACCAATACGCAAAGTGCCTTCGGCGCCGAGTATGACTCGTTGTCGGACATGGTCGCGTTCGGTGTAGCGCCGGCGCTGCTGGCCTTTGGCTGGGCATTGGGCGACATGGGCAAGGTCGGCTGGATGGTCGCCTTCATCTATGTAGCCGGCGCGGCATTGCGTCTGGCGCGTTTCAATACCCAGGTCGGTACGGCTGACAAGCGATACTTCATCGGCCTGGCCAGCCCGGCAGCTGCCGGCGTGGTCGCAGGCATCGTCTGGGCGTTCAGCGATTACGGCATTCAGGGTTCGAAGATGTCGTTCCTGGTCGCCTTGATGGTGGCGGCTGCCGGCATGTTGATGGTCAGCAACATCAAGTACAACAGCTTCAAGGAGCTGGACTTGAAGGGGCGCGTGCCGTTCGTGGCGATCCTCGCCGTGGTGCTGGTGTTCGCCGTGGTGTTCAGCGATCCACCGCGAATTCTACTGCTGGTGTTCCTCGGTTACGCCGCTTCCGGTCCTGTGCAATACCTGTTGCGTCTTCGTCGTCACAAAAACGCCGAATGATGTAATTTCCCGCATACTCCGCAGTCTATGGGTGCATCTGTCCTCCAAAGCTGCGGAGTTGCCATGCTGATCAAAATCCCCAAAGCGTCCGACTGCCATGAGTCGGATGTCACGCCTGAATCCATTTATCTTTCTCGTCGCCAATTGCTCGGAGCTACCGCGGCCGGTATCGCCGTGAGCAGCCTGCCGCGTTGGGCCAGTGCCGGGGATGCGGCGCGTTATGCCGATGTCGAGCCGGGCAAGACGCCTGCCTGGTTTGCCGAGAAGCTTCCTTCTACCAAGTGGGGCGCCGTCAACGCCAAGGACGAGGCGATCACGCCTTATAAAGACGCGACCCATTACAACAACTTCTATGAGTTCGGTACCGACAAGGGTGATCCGGCGGCCAATGCCGGTTCGCTGAAAACCGAGCCGTGGAGCGTTGTCGTCGATGGGGAGGTGGGTAAGCCAGGGCGTTACGCGCTGGAGGACTTCATGAAGCCGTACCAGTTGGAGGAGCGTATCTATCGCCTTCGCTGTGTTGAGGCGTGGTCGATGGTCATCCCGTGGATCGGCTTTCCGATCTCTGCGCTGCTCAAACAGGTCGAACCCACCTCCAACGCCAAGTACATTCGCTTTGAGACTCTGCAGGATCCCAAAAGCATGCCAGGCCAGCGTTCGGGGTTCGCCCTGATCGATTGGCCTTATGTAGAAGGCTTGCGCCTGGATGAGGCGATGAATCCCTTGGCGATTCTGGCGGTAGGCATGTATGGCCGCGAGTTGCCGAATCAGAACGGTGCGCCGCTGCGTCTGGTGGTGCCGTGGAAGTACGGCTTCAAGAGTGTGAAGTCCATTGTGCGGATCAGTCTGGTCAGCGAGCAGCCCAAGACCACTTGGCAGAGCATCGCGGCAGATGAATACGGGTTTTATGCCAACGTGAATCCGACGGTTGATCATCCGCGCTGGACTCAGGCACGGGAGCGGCGTCTGCCGAACAGTCTGTTCAAGCCGAATGTGCGTGATACACAGATGTTCAACGGCTATGCGGATGAAGTCGCTTCTTTATATACAGGGCTCGATCTGCGGAAGAACTACTGATGCGATATCCGTTCTGGCGTGTAGGCGTTTTTATCGCTGCGGCGATTTGGCCATTGCTTTGGTTTTATCAGGCGTTCGCCGATTTGCTCGGGCCGGATCCTGGCAAAGTCTTGGTTGATCGATTGGGGCTGGGGACGCTGGTATTGCTGCTGATCACTTTGAGCATGACGCCGTTGCAGAAATTGACGGGGTGGGCGGGCTGGATTGCTGTGCGCCGTCAGTTGGGACTTTGGTGTTTTGCCTATGTGGGTCTGCATTTGTTCAGCTATATGGCGTTTATCCTCGGCTTCGACTGGTCGCAGTTGGGCGTGGAGTTGTGTAAGCGGCCATACATTATTGTCGGCACACTGGGTTTTCTCGGGTTGTTGGCGTTGGCAGTAACCTCTAATCGCTACAGCCAGCGTCGTTTAGGTGTGCGCTGGAAGAAACTGCATCGGTTGGTCTACGTGATTCTGGGGCTGGGATTGCTTCATATGTTGTGGATCGTGCGTGCTGATCTCAAGGAGTGGGCGATCTATGCCTTTATAGGTGCAGTGCTTTTACTGCTGCGTGTGCCTGCCGTTGCCCGTCGAATCCCGCGTTTATTGGCTAAAAAGCAGGTTTTGCAATAAAACTGAAATTAACGGTTGACGGCAGATTCAGGAGGTCTATAATTCGCCCCACTTCCGGCGCAGTCGAAACGGAAAACTCCTTGAGATTCAATGAGTTACGCAGTTTTCGGCAGCGGCTC